>CP152408.1:5184444-5832500 GCA_038961845.1 Xylophilus sp. GW821-FHT01B05 | reverse complement strand
GTAGGAGTAATAAGGAGGGGTTGGGAGAGGCGGTGCCGGTGTGGATAGGCACGGGGGCGAAAGCGGCGGATTCTAAATTATCAAGACCTTGTCCACAAGCTTGTCCAGAACTTGTAGCCAGCTTGTATCCTACCGCCGCCCAGGCCCATGCATTGCCAGAAGCCGTCAAGTTGGTGATAATCATCGGTTTCCCTGAAAAGCGTTCAGGGGCCATACCACTGAAACCCCGAGCTTTCCCAAGGAATTTGCCATGAAGCGTACCTACCAACCGTCCAAGATCCGTCGTGCCCGCACCCACGGTTTCCTCGTTCGCATGAAGACCCGTGGCGGCCGCGCCGTCATCAATGCGCGCCGCGCCAAGGGCCGCAAGCGCCTCGCCGTCTGAGGACGAGCGGATAAATCTGCTGCGCGGCTTGGCCTGGCTGAGCCGCTCGCTGAGATTTTTCCCCCTGTTCTCCCCTGGCTCCAAGCCCCCCGGTCCACTGCCGGTGCGTCTCGCATCTCCCGATGCCGCATGTATCCGCCCGCCCGTTTGGCAAGGATGACTGCGTGCAGCGTCTGAAGACCCGCCCGCAGTTCCAGGCCGTGTTGGCCGGCGGCATCGTCTCCCGCACTCCGCATTTCGCGTTGCACCGTCTGGTGCTCAACGCCGGCTTGCCGGTGGGCGGCGACACGCCCGCAACTCCCCTGTTTGCTCCGCTGGACGACGTCTGGCTGGGCGCGCTCGTGCCCAAGCGCTGGGCGCGCCGCGCGGTCACGCGCAACGCGATCAAGCGCCAGATCTACACCGTCGGTGGCGACACCGGCGGCCGTCTGCCGCGCGCGGCTTACGTGGTGCGCCTGCGCAGCACGTTTGACCGTGCCCAGTTCGTCAGCGCCAGCTCCGACGCCCTGAAGCGCGCGGTGCGGGCCGAGCTGCAGCAGTTGCTTGGCCGCATTGCCCGGGCGCCGCAGGCAGAAGCGGCGGCGGCATGATGCGCCGCCTGCTCATGGCTGCGGTGCGCGGCTACCGCTTGCTGCTGAGCCCCTGGCTGGGCAATGCCTGCCGTTTCGAACCGACCTGCTCGGCCTATTCGCTGGAGGCGCTGGAGCGCCACGGCGCGGCTGCCGGCAGCTACCTGACGCTCAAGCGCATCGCCCGCTGCCAGCCCTGGTGCGAGGGCGGCTGCGACCCGGTGCCCGACGCACCGCCGCGCCTGTTCTCTGGCCCGTGCTTCACTTCCTCCCAAAAGAAGACTCCTTCATGAACGACATCCGTCGCACCATCCTCTGGGTGATATTTGGCTTTTCCATGGTGCTGCTGTGGGACAAGTGGCAGATCCACAACGGGCACCAGGCCACTTTCTTCCCGAGCGCGGCCGCACCGGCCGCGACCAGCCCCGCTCCGGCGGCGCCGGTGGGCCAGGCTGGCGCCTCGTCGGTGCCGACGGCGTCCGGCAACGGTGCTGCGGCCACGCCCGGCAGCACGCTGCCGCCGACGCTCGCCAGCGCGCCGAGCCAGCGCACCGAAGTGCGCACCGATGTGTTCCGCCTGGTCTTCGACAGCGCCGGCGGCACGCTGGTGCAGGGCGAGCTGCTGCTGCACACCGACTTCGAGCACCACGACGAGAAGTTCACGCTGCTCGATGAAAGCCCGAACCGCGTCTACGTGGCGCAAAGCGGCCTGATCGGCGGCGACTTCCCCACGCACAAGACGCCCATGACCCTGCTGCCCGGCCCGCTGAGCCTGGCCGATGGCGACAGCACGCTGGCGGTGCGCTTCGAATCCGGCGATGTCGGTGGCGTGAAGCTGCGCAAGACCTACACGCTGACCCGCGGCAGCTACGCCATCGACGTCAAGCAAGAGGTCATCAACGACGGCAGCACCCCGGTGTCGCCGCAGCTCTACCTGCAACTGGTGCGCGACGGCAACAAGCCGCCGGGTGAATCCTCGTTCTATTCCACCTTCACCGGCCCGGCGGTCTATACCGAAGCCAAGAAGTACCAGAAGGTCGACTTCAAGAAGATCGAAGAGAACAAGGTCGACATCGAAAAGCAGGCCACCAACGGCTACGTAGCCATGGTGCAGCACTACTTCGCCACCGCCTGGGTGCTGCCCGACGGCATCCAGCGCGACCTGTTCATGCGCAAGGTCGACTCCAACCTGTATGCGGTCGGCATGATCACGCCGATCGGCACGCTCGCCCCCGGCGCCAGCAAGACCATCGACGCCACCTTCTACGCCGGCCCGCAGGAAGAGAAGAAGCTCGAAGCCCTCTCGCCCGGCCTGGAGCTGGTGAAGGACTACGGCTGGCTCACCATCCTGGCCAAGCCGCTGTACTGGCTGCTGGACAAGCTGCATGGCTTCATCGGCAACTGGGGCTGGTCCATCGTCGCGCTGGTGCTGCTGCTGAAGGCGGCCTTCTACTGGCTCAACGCCAAGGCCTATTCCAGCATGGCCAAGATGAAGGCCATCAACCCCAAGATCATGGCCATGCGTGAGCGCCTGAAGGACAAGCCGCAAGAGATGCAGAAGGAGATGATGCGCATCTACCGCGAGGAGAAGGTCAACCCCATGGGCGGCTGCTTCCCCATCGTGATCCAGATCCCGTTCTTCATCTCGCTCTACTGGGTGCTGCTGTCCAGCGTGGAAATGCGCGGCGCGCCCTGGATCATGTGGATCCATGATTTGTCGGCGCCCGATCCGTTCTTCATCCTGCCGCTGCTGATGACCCTGACCAGCCTGCTGCAAACCGCGCTCAACCCCGCGCCACCAGACCCGATGCAGGCCAAGCTGATGTGGATCATGCCGCTGGCCTTCAGCGTGATGTTCTTCTTCTTCCCGTCCGGCCTGGTGCTGTACTGGATCACGAACAACATCCTGTCCATCGCGCAGCAGTGGATCATCAACACCCGCATGGGCGTGCCGCCGCAGTTCAACCTGCCGAAGTTCAAGTAAGCCGCAGCGCCCGACCAGGCCGCCGACCGAAAGGTCTGGCGGCCTTTTTCTTTCATCGCCGGGCCGCCCCAAGATGAAAGGTGCCCCCTCGGGGGGCGCGAACCACGCGAAGCGGGGAGCGTGGGGGCCCTTTACTTTCAGTGAGAATCGCCCCATGCCCGCACACCACCACGCCCCGATCGCCGCCATCGCCACCGCCCCCGGCCGCGGCGGCGTGGGCATCGTGCGCGTCAGCAGCGGCGCCGATTTGTCTGCCCTGGCGCTGGCGCTGTGCGGCCGTGCCCTGCCCGCGCGCGAGGCCTGCTACGCGCCCTTTCGCGACGCCGCTGGCCAGCCCATCGACCAGGGCATTGCGCTGCGCTTTGCCGCGCCGCATTCCTACACCGGCGAGCATGTGCTGGAGCTGCAGGCCCACGGAGGCCCGGTGGTGCTGCAACTGCTGTTGGCGCGCTGCCTGGAGGCCGCGGCCGAGCGCGACCCGGCCAGCGGCCAGCCGCGCTTGGCCGGCCTGCGCCTGGCGCGCCCGGGGGAATTCACCGAGCGCGCCTTCCTCAACGACAAGCTCGACCTGGCCCAGGCCGAGGCCGTGGCCGACCTGATCGACGCCAGCACCGAGGCCGCCGCGCGCAGCGCCGGCCGCTCGCTGGCCGGCGCCTTCTCGGCCGAGATCGCCACGCTGCGCGAGGCGCTGATCCACCTGCGCATGCTGGTCGAGGCCACGCTCGACTTTCCTGAAGAAGAAATCGACTTCCTGCGCAAGGCAGACGCCGACGGTCAGCTATCAAAATTGCAGCAAATGCTGGTCCAGGTGCTGCAGCGCGCGCGCCAGGGGGCGTTGCTGCGCGAAGGCATCACCGTGGTGATTGCCGGCCAGCCCAATGCCGGCAAGTCTTCGCTGCTCAATGCCCTGGCCGGGGCCGAGCTGGCCATCGTCACGCCCATCCCCGGCACCACGCGCGACAAGGTGGCGCAAACCATCCAGATCGAGGGCGTGCCGGTGCACGTGATCGACACCGCCGGCCTGCGCGAGAGCGAGGACGAGGTCGAGAAGATCGGCATCGCCCGCGCCTGGGACGAGATCGCCGCCGCCGACGCCGTGCTCTTCCTGCACGACCTGACGCGCGCCAATGCTCCTGAATACATAGCGGGTGACCGAGGCGTGGCCTCGGCTATGGCCCAAAAACTCTCAAAAAACGTGCCGGTGCTGGACCTGTGGAACAAGCTCGACGCCGCTGGCGCAGAAGCCGCGCTGCCGGCCGGCGGCATGGCGCTGTCGGCCCGCACCGGCGCCGGCCTGGAGGCACTGCGCCGCCGCCTGCTGGAGATCGCCGGCTGGCAGTCGGCGCCCGAAGGCCTGTATCTGGCGCGCGAACGCCACGTGCAGGCGCTGCGCCAGGTCGACGGCCACCTGATGGAGGCAGCGGCGCACCTTGCGGCCCAGGCCGGCGCGCTCGACCTGCTGGCCGAGGAACTGCGCCTGGCGCAGAACGCGCTCAACAGCATCACCGGCGAATTCAGCTCGGACGACCTGCTGGGCGTGATCTTTTCGCGCTTCTGCATTGGCAAATAGCGGGCGTCTTTACCAAGCACATGCAAAGTGCCCCTCGGTTTTCGCCGCCGGCTGCCGAAATAGCGAGACACCACCCATCGCCGGGAGCCCACCATGCAGATCACCAGCACTTCTTCCGCCAGCACCGCCTCCTCGGGCGGTAGCGCCAGCCAGATCGCCAAGTTGCAGGCGCAACTGAAGGAGCTGACCGCCAAGCTCAAGGCCTCCGCCACCTCTTCGGGCGGCACGGCCGAGGCCAAGCAGCAAGAGCAAAAACTGTTGCAGGCGCAGATCCAGGCCATCCAGCAGCAGATCGCGGCGCTGCAGCAGGCCCAGCAGCAGGCCGCTGCGGCCAAGGCCGAAAAGCACAACAAGACGGAGCCTGCCGCTGCTGCCGCCAGCACGACCGAGGCAGAGCGCAAGAAGTCCAATCCGCCCGGGCTGGGCGAAACGATCGACGTCTACGCCTGAGCGCCAACCGCCCGGCTTGCGGGCGGCACCGGCAGGCGGTCATCTGTAACTCGCAGTAATGGCTCTTGTGGTCGGCGACCGCCATGGCTATGTTCGCGCACCATGCAAGGATCCATCACCGCCGCCCTAGGCTCCTCCAGCGCTTTGTTGCAAGGCCTGATTGACGCCATCGCCCTGGCCCAGGGCGAGGACGTTCTCGCCGACAAGCTCTCGCCGTCTCAGTGGCAGACGCTCGCCCCTTACCTGCAGCCCTGCCACTTGGCGCAGGGCCAGACCCTGTTTGCCGAAGGCTCGGACGACCGCACCCTGTACTTCGTGGAGCAAGGCAGCCTGAGCGTGCACGCCCAAGACCATGCCGGCCGCCTGCGGCTGGCGATCGTCGGCGCGGGCTCGCTGCTGGGGGAAAGCGCCTTCTTCTCGCACCGGCCGCGCAGCGCCACGGCGCAGGCCGGCAGTGAATGCCGGCTCTGGGGCCTGTCGCCGCTGCGCTTCACCGAGCTCACGCACCGGCAGCCAGAGATCGCGGTGAACCTGCTGCTGGCGGCAGGTGCGGTGCTGGCCAAGCGCCTGGCGAATCGGCGGCGGCGCGTCGCGGCGGTTTGAGTTCACCCCCAGGCTTGCCCACTTCGTGTGGCCGCCAACCCCTTCCGGGGGCGTGCCTGTGGCCCGGCAAAGCCGGTTCCACGGCATCCTTGGGTTTGGCGCGCGCTGGCTTTGCTTAGAACGTGTTTGCGATCTGTATGGGGATCGCGTTGGAGTGCAATCGGGATGAGTGGGTGGCCCGGATCCCGCCGCATGGGCTAATGCCCATGCAAGGGGCCGGGGCGCTCAATCGCCCGATTTCACTCCAACCCGAAGGGCAAGTGTCTTTGCGGGCGGTCTGCGGCGTTGCGGCGCTTGCCAATAGCCGTGCTATTGGCTGCGCACCGCGCCTTGCATCCCATCCCGCAAAGACACTTGCGCGACCCCATAGAGATCGTAAACACGTTCTTAGTGGCCGGAGAAGTCGACCAGCGTGAACAGGGGCAGGCCTGACTCGCGCAGGCGGTCGGAGCCGCCTAGTTCGGGCAGGTCGACGATGGCGGTGCCTTCCACTACCGTGGCGCCCAGGCGCTCCAGCAGCTTCTTGCCGGCCATCATGGTGCCGCCGGTGGCGATCAGGTCATCCACCAGCAGCACGCGGTCACCGGGCTTGACCGCATCGGCATGCAGCTCGACCGTGGCGCTGCCGTATTCCAGCTCGTAGGTTTCTTCCACCGTGGTGAAGGGCAGCTTGCCTTTCTTGCGGATCGGCACAAAGCCCACGCCCAGCTCATAGGCGATCACCGCGCCCAGGATGAAGCCGCGCGCGTCCAAGCCTGCGACCACATCGGGCCGCATGGCGCGGTCCATGTAGCGGTGCACGAAGGCGTCGATCAGCACCCGGAACACCTTCGGGTCCTGCAGCAGCGGCGTGATGTCGCGAAACTGCACGCCCGGCGCGGGCCAGTCGGGCACGGTACGGATGTGCTGCTTCAGGTAATCGTGGACGGAGAGATCGAGCATGGCGCGGGGAGCTGGAGCAGTCTTGAAGGACGTGCATTGTGCCGCCCGCGCCGGCCTGCCTATTTGCGCAGCAGCAGTGCCTCGGCCAGCGCCAGCGCGGTTGGCCGGCCCGACAGCACCAGGGTATCGCCGGCCTGCACTTCCACGCCCGGGTCTGGCACCACGCTGTGGCCGCTGGCGCGCCGCACCCCGACCACGCGCGCGCCCACCGTGTCCAGCGCCAGCGTGCCCAGCGCGCGGCCTATGGCCTGCACGCCGGCAGGCAGGGTGAGCGGCTCCAGACGTTCGGTTTCTGCATCACGCTGCTCCGGATCGTCGGCGCCGTGGAAGTAGCCGCGCAGCAGGTCGTAGCGCGCGTCACGCTGGTCCTGCACCACCCGGATCACGCGCCGCATCGGCACGCCGACCAGCGCCAACGCATGGCTGGCCAGCATCAGCGAGCCCTCGATCGCTTCGGGCACCACCTCGGTGGCGCCGGCGCGCTGCAGCTTCTCTAGGTCGCGGTCGTCCTGCGTGCGCACGATCACCGGCACCTGCGGCGCATGGGTGCGCGCGTGCTCCAGGATGCGCAGCGCGCCCGGCAGGTCGAGGTAGGTGATGACCAGCGCGCTGGCGCGCGCCAGGCCGGCAGCCATCAAGGCCTGCAGCCGCGCGGCGTCGCCAAACACCACGGAATCGCCCGCCGCGCTGGCCTGGCGCACGCGATCCGGGTCCAGGTCCAGTGCGATCGAGGCAATGCCCTCGCGCTCCAGCATGCGCGCCAGGTTCTGGCCGCAGCGGCCGTAGCCGCAGATGATGACGTGCCGGTTGGCGTTGATCGACTTGCGCGCAATGCTGGTCATCTGCAGCGACTGCTGCAGCCATTCGCTGGCCACCAGCTTCATCACGATGCGGTTGCTGTACATGATGATGAAGGGCGTGGCCAGCATCGACAGCACCATGGCCGCCAGCACCGGGTTCAGCAGCGCCGGCGACACCAGCCCGCGCTCCTGCGCCAGAGACAGCAGCACAAAGCCAAATTCCCCCGCCTGCGCCAGGTACAGGCCGGTGCGCAGCGACACGCCTGTGGTCGCGCCCAGGCCGCGCGCCAGCAGCGTGATCAGGCCAACTTTCAGCAGCAGCGGCGCTACCAGCAGCAACAGCACCAGGCCCCAGCGCTCCAGCACGATGTGCCAGTCCAGCATCATGCCGATGGTGATGAAGAACAGGCCCAGCAGCACATCGTGGAAGGGGCGGATGTCGGTCTCCACCTGGTGCTTGAACTCGGTCTCCGACACCAGCATGCCGGCAATGAAGGCGCCCAGCGCCAGCGACAGCCCGGCGCGCTCGGTCAGCCAGGACAGGCCCAGCGCGATCAGCAGCAGGTTGAGCATGAACAGCTCCTCGCTGCGCCGCCGCGCCACGATGGTGAGCCACCAGCGCATCACGCGCTGCCCGCCCACCAGCAGCACGGTCACCAGCGCGGTGGCCTTGAGCATGGCCACGCCCAGCTCCGACAGCAGCGCCTCGGGCGAGGAGCCCAGCGCCGGGATCAGCACCAGCAAGGGCACCACCGCCAGATCCTGGAACAGCAGAATGCCCATCACCCGCTTGCCGTGCTCGCTTTCCAGTTCCAGCCGCTCGGCCATGAGCTTGACCACGATGGCGGTGCTGCTCATGACCACGGCGCCAGCCAGCGCCACGGCGGTCTGCCAGCCGATATGCCAGGCCGGTGGCAGCAGGCGCGCCAGCAGCAATGCGCCGGCCACCGCGATCGCCATGGTCAGCACCACCTGCAGCAGACCCAGGCCGAACACATGGCGCCGCATGGCGCGCAGCTTGGGCAGGCTGAACTCCAGGCCAATGGCGAACATCAAGAACACCACGCCAAACTCGCCCAGGTGGCGCACGCCTTCTGAGTCGTGCGCCAGCGCCAGCGCCAGCGCATGCGGCCCGATCAGCACGCCCGCGGCCAGGTAGCCCAGCATCGGCGGCAGCTTCAGGCTGCGGCAGGCGACCACTCCCAGCACTGCGGCCAGCAGGTACAGCAGGGTGAGTTCGAGGGAGGACATGTCCGATGCTAGCAAGCCCGGTGCCTGCAAGCGGGCTTCGGCGCGCCCCACCAGGCCACATCGGGCCGCTAGATAGAATTCCGCGATGACCGCCGCCCCCGCCCTCCCCGCGTTCGATGACGCAGCAGCCCTGCGCCTGGCCCGTGAAACGCTGGATATCGAGGCCGCCGCCGTCCTGGGCCTGAGGGCCCGGCTCGGCGACCCTTTTCTGCAAGCGATGCGCGCGCTGCTGGCCTGCCGTGGCCGCGTCGTGGTGATGGGCATGGGCAAGAGCGGCCATGTCGGCCGCAAGATCGCCGCCACCTTCGCCTCCACCGGCACCCCGGCCATGTTCGTGCACCCGGCAGAAGCCAACCATGGCGACCTGGGCATGATCACCGCCGAGGACGTGGTGCTGGCCATCTCCAACAGCGGTGAAGTGGCCGAGCTTGCCGGCGTACTGCCTGTGGTGCGGCGCATGGGCACGACCTTGATCGCCATGACCGGTGGCGCCCAGTCCACGCTGGCGCGGCATGCCGACATCGTGCTCGACAGCGGCGTCGAGAAAGAAGCCTGCCCGCTCAACCTGGCTCCCACCGCCAGCACCACGGCGCAAATGGCACTGGGCGACGCACTGGCAGTGGCGCTGCTGGATGCGCGCGGTTTCCGTGCCGAAGACTTCGCCCGCTCGCACCCCGGCGGTGCGCTCGGCCGCAAGCTGCTCACCCATGTGGCAGACATCATGCGCACCGGCGATGCCTTGCCCACCGTGGCGCCCGGCACCTCGCTGGGCGACCTGATGCGCGAGATGAGCGCCAAGGGCCTGGGCGCAGCCGTGGTGCTCGACGCCGGGCGCCGCGTGCTCGGCGTTTTCACGGATGGCGACCTGCGCCGCCTGGTGGAAACCGGCACCGACCTGCGCGCTCTCACGGCCGAACAGGTCATGCACCGCCAGCCGCGCACCATCGCACCGACCGCGCTTGCCGTCGATGCCGCCGAGCGCATGGAAGAGCACCGCATCACCAGCGTGCTGGTCGCAGACGAAGCCGGTGTGCTGGTTGGCATCGCCCATATTGGCGACCTGATGCGGGCGAAGGTGATATGAGTCCCTTGCCACCACTCGCGCCCGTGCTGCGCTGGGCCCCCGAGCTGCTGCTGCGCGCGCAGGACGTGCGCGTGGCCTTCTTCGATGTGGACGGCGTGCTGACCGATGGCGGCCTGTACTTCACCGAATACCCGGAGCCCGATCCGCGCATGGGCAGCGAAACCATCAAGCGCTTCAACACGCTCGACGGCCATGGCCTGAAGCTGCTGCAGCGCGCCGGCATAGAGCCGGCCATCGTCACCGGCCGCGATTCGCGGCCGCTGCGCGCGCGCCTGGCCGCGTTGGGCATCACGCACACGCACTTCGGCACCGAAGACAAACGCCCTGCCGCCGAAGCCACGCTGGCCGCGCTTGGCCTGGGCTGGCACCAGGCCGCCGCCATGGGTGACGACTGGCCCGACCTGCCGCTGCTGCGCCGCGCCGCTTTCGCCTGCGCGCCAAAGGAGGCACATGCCGAAGTCGCCGCCGTTGCGCATCACGTGACGACCGCCCCGGCCGGCCATGGCGCGGTGCGCGAATGCTGCGATTTGCTGCTGGTCGCAACCGGCCGCTACGACGCGCTGCTGCAGGACTACGCCCGGTGAGCAGCTTTCGCATCCCAGGCCCGAAGGCCACGCTGCAACTGGCGGCCGATCGCCTGTCCATCTACCTGCCGATCGCGGTGATGGGCGTGCTGGCCCTGGGCAGCTACTGGCTGGTGCGCAGCACGCCGCCGCCTGCGGCGCCCGAGGTGGCGCAACCGGTGCGGCACGAGTCCGACTACTTCATGCGCGATTTCGCGGTGCGCAACTTCGACGTCAACGGCAGGCTCCGCAGCGAGATATTCGGCGTCGAGGGGCGCCATTACCCTGACAACGACACGCTGGAAATCGACAAGCCGCGCATCCGCTCCATCAGCGAAGACGGCAACCTGATCACAGCCACCGCCAACCAGGGCCTGAGCAATGGCGACGGCACCGAGGTCCAGCTGTTCGGCAACGCCATCGTCACGCGCGCGCCCACCGTCGACAAGGCGGGCCGGCCAGTGCCCAAGATGGAGTTCCGTGGCGAGTTCCTGCATGCCAACACCCAGACCGAGCGCATGCTCTCCAACAAGCCCGTGGTCCTGACCCGTGGCGACGACCGTTTCACTGGCGACCGTATGGACTACGACAACATGAGCCAGATCATGAACCTGCACGGCCGGGTGCGCGGCGTGCTCGTGCCAAGCCCGGCGCCTGCACCAACCCCCAAGCGCTGACCCGGCGTCTCAAGAGATAAGCACCATGGCCGCTCCGCTTGTTTTCATCACCGGTGCGTCCAGTGGCATAGGCCAGGCGCTGGCCGCGCGCTACCACCAGGCCGGCTTCCGCCTGGCACTGGCCGCACGCCGGGTATCAGAGATGGAATCCTGGGCAAACGCAGCAGGGGTGCCGGCTGATAGCTATAAAATTTATAGTGCCGACGTGGCAGACATCGACAGCATCGTCGCCGCCGGTCGTGCCTGCCTGGCCGAGCAGGGAGTGCCCGACGTGGTCATTGCTAACGCCGGCATCAGCGTCGGTATCGACACCGCCGAGCGCTCAGACCTGGAAGTGCTGGCCCAGACCCTGGCCACCAACAACGTGGGTCTGGCAGCGACCTTCCATCCATTCATCACGGCCATGGTGCAGCGCGCCAAGCAGCAAGGCCGGCCCGGCCGCTTGGTGGGCATCGGCAGCGTCGCCGGCATCCGCGGCCTGCCAGGCCATGGCGCTTATTGCGCCAGCAAGGCGGCCGTCATCGCCTACTGCGAAAGCCTGCGCGGCGAGTTGCGCGGCACGGGGGTGCGGGTCACCACGCTGTGCCCGGGCTACATCGACACGCCGCTCACGCGGGAGAACCGTTACTCCATGCCCTTCCTGATGACGCCCGAGGCCTTTGCCGACCAGGCTTTTGCGGCCATCGCGGCGGGCAGCAGCTACCGTGTCATTCCCTGGCAGATGGGCATCGTGGCCAAGCTGCTGCGGCTCCTGCCCAATGGCTTGTTCGACCGCCTGCTGGCGGGACGCCCGCGCAAGCATCGGCGCAGCGAAGACGCGCCGCACTAAGCAGCCAAACGCGCAGGCAGCAAAAAAGGCCCCGCAGGGCCTTTCTTGTTGTTGGGAGTGGGTGCTCAGTAGCCGCCGTTGCCGCCGCCGCCGTATCCACCACCACCGCCGCCACCGCTGTTGCGGCCGCCACGCGGACCGGAGCCGTAGGGACTGCGGAAACCACCGTCGCCGCCACCACCACCACCGCCGCCGCCGCGACCACCATAGCCGCCGCCACCGCCGCTACGGCCACCAGCACCACCGCCGCCGCCGCCGCCATATCCACCACCGCCGCCTCCACCGCCGTAGCCGCCACCACCACCGCCGCCGTAGCCACCGCTGCGCGGGGGGCGTGCTTCCATGGGACGGGCTTCGTTGACCACGACGCTGCGGCCGCCAAGTGGCTGGCCGTTCATGCCATTGACGGCAGCCTGGGCTTCTTCATCGCTGCCCATCTCGACAAAACCAAAGCCTTTGGAGCGGCCGGTGTCGCGCTCCATCATGACCTTGGCGCTGGTGACGGCGCCAAATTGGCCGAAGGCCTGTTCCAGATCGCTGTCGCGTACGGAGTAAGGCAGGTTGCCAACGTAGAGTTTGTTGCCCATTACGGGACTCCTCAAAAACATGGATAAAGCGATGGAGTCCCGAGAACGCAATCAACACCGACCACGCGAAACCGACGCATCACCGCAAACTGGCATGGATTTTCAGGCCCTGCGATTGCATTATGGCCCATAAGTTCGAAAAAAAAGCAAGCATTCTTTCGCTCAAATACTGCTAATTCGACGCCCATGAAAAAAGGGCCCGAAGGCCCTTTCATGGTGCGTGCGCAGTGCGCTGGATCAGTAGCCGCCGCGACCGCCGTAGCCGCCGCCGCTGTTGCCACCGCCGTAACCACCGCCGCCGCCGCTACGGCCACCGCCGTAACCGCCGCCACCACCACCGCCGCCGTAACCACCACCGCCGCCACCACCACCGTAGCCGCCGCCGCCACCCGAACGTGGGGGACGGGGTTCCATCGGACGTGCTTCGTTCACGACGAGGTTACGGCCGCCGAAGGCTTGGCCATTGGTGCCGGTGATGGCCGACTGCGCTTCCGCGTCGTTGCTCATTTCGACAAAGCCGAAGCCCTTGGAGCGGCCAGTGTCGCGTTCCATCATGACCTTGGCGCTGGTGACAGCACCGTATTGGCTGAAGGTCTGTTGCAGATCTTCGTCACGGAAGGTATAGGGCAGGTTGCCCACATAAAGTTTGTTGCCCATCTTGGGACTCCTCAAAAAAACAAGACGCGATGGAGTCTGGGCCACGCAATCAGCAAACCAATGACGACTTCAAAGACGCGAAACTGACCATACACCGCAAAAACGCAGAGCCCAAAAGGACCCGCGCGCGGTCATTATGCGCGATATCACGCGTTATGAGACACCTGACGGACCTTCGTGCGCAGGGGTTTTCACGGAGTCAAGAGGTTTTCTTGTTACCAATTGGCTTCGCGCTCGGGGGTGGCGCTGATGCGGTGGACGGACAAATCGGCGCCGTCGAACTCTTCCTCGGGGCTCAGCCGGATGCCCAGCGACAGCTTTAGTACACCGTAGACCACGGTGCCACCCAGCAGCGCCCAGGCGACGCCGAGTAGTGTGCCCATACATTGGGCCAGCAGGCTCACGCCGCCCAGGCCACCGAATATCTGCTGACCAAAGATGCCGGCGGCGATGCCGCCCCAGACGCCGCACAGGCCGTGCAAGGGCCAGACGCCCAGCACGTCGTCTATCTTCCAGCGGTTCTGGGTGCGTGTGAAAAGCACCACAAACAGGGCGCCGGCCACCAGACCGGTGGCCAGTGCGCCCAGCGGGTGCATCAAATCAGAGCCGGCGCAGATCGCCACCAGGCCGGCCAGCGGGCCGTTGTGGACAAAGCCCGGGTCGTTGCGGCCGAAGGCCAGCGCAGCAAGCGTGCCGCCAGCCATGGCCATCAGCGAATTGACTGCGACCAGGCCCGAGACCTTGTCGATGGTCTGGGCGCTCATCACATTGAAGCCGAACCAGCCCACGGTCAATATCCAGGCGCCCAGCGCCAGGAACGGGATATTAGAAGGCGGGTGCGCACTGATGGCGCCGTCCTTGCGGTAGCGGTTGCTGCGCGCGCCCAGCAGCAGCACGGCCGGAAGCGCCAGCCAGCCGCCGACCGCATGCACGACGATGGAGCCGGCGAAGTCGTGGAAATCCGCGCCCGTGGTGCGGGCGATCCAGTCCTGCACGCCGAAGTGCCGGTTCCAGACGATGCCCTCGAAGAAGGGGTAGATGAAGCCGACGATGACGGCCGTGGCCAGCAGTTGTGGCCAGAAGCGCGCGCGTTCGGCAATGCCACCGGAGATGACGGCCGGGATGGCCGCGGCGAAGGTCAGCAGGAAGAAGAACTTCACCAGCTCATAGCCGTTGCGCTGCGTCAGTTCCTGCGCCCCTATAAAGAAGTGCGTGCCGTAGGCGACGCCATAGCCGACGGCGAAATAGACGATGGTGGAGACGCTGAAGTCCACCAGTATCTTGACCAGTGCATTGACCTGGTTCTTCTTGCGAACGGTGCCGAGTTCAAGAAACGCGAATCCCGCGTGCATTGCCAGCACCATGATGCCGCCAAGCAGAATGAACAGGACGTCAGCGCCCTGTTTGAGTGCTTCCATAAATCCTCTGGATGGGTTTTTGCCTTGTTGTGGTGCTTGTTTGGTTGAATCGCACCGTTTTTTGCTCTTTCGCACCAAAATGAAGCAAAAATCGCGCCAGTGATGTGGTGGGCGCTGCGAGGGCGTTTCACCTGAGAGGCGTTCGCAAGTGCCTTGCTATACTGGTCCGACGCGCCGATTTGCTCCAGCTTGCGGGCGCTTAACAAATACAGCTAAAGACAGACCGACGCGACAGACATCCCCCGACGCCCGGCCTCGTTTTCAGCGATGCCGGGTTTTTTCATGTCGTTTCTCGCTACACCCCAGTCCCTGCATTTCGCCGCGCCGCTGTCGCTGCAGAGCGGTGCTGTGCTGGCCGACTACACGCTGGCCTACGAGACCTACGGCACCTTGAACGCCGACCGCTCCAACGCGGTGTTGATCTGCCATGCGCTCAATGCCTCGCACCACGTAGCCGGCGTGTATGCCGGCCAGGAGCGCTCCGAAGGCTGGTGGGACAACATGGTGGGGCCGGGCAAACCGGTAGATACCGACCGCTTCTTTGTCATTGGCGTAAACAACCTGGGCTCCTGCTTTGGCTCGACCGGGCCGGCGGATGTGAACCCGGCCACGGGCCGGGTCTGGGGCGCGGACTTCCCCGTGGTCACGGTGGAGGACTGGGTCAATGCGCAGGCCCGGCTGCTGGATGCGCTGGGCATCGGCACGCTGGCCGCCGTCATGGGCGGCAGCCTGGGCGGCATGCAGGCGCTGTCGTGGACGCTGCAGCACCCGCAGCGCGTGCGCCATGCGGTGGTGGTGGCCAGCGCGCCCAACCTGAACGCCGAGAACATCGCCTTCAACGAGGTGGCGCGGCGCGCCATCGTGACCGACCCGGACTTCCACGGCGGGCATTTTTATGAGCAGGGCGTGATACCCAAGCGCGGCCTGCGCATTGCGCGCATGGTCGGTCACATCACCTACCTGAGCGATGACGTGATGAACGCCAAGTTTGGCCGGCAGCTGCGCCGCGCCACCGAGGCGGTGGTGGAAGGCGCCGCCAGCATCGAAGCCGAGACCTACCGCTACTCGACGCAAGAGATCGAGTTCCAGATCGAGAGCTACCTGCGCCACCAGGCCGACAAGTTCAGTGAGTACTTCGACGCCAACACCTATCTGTTGATCACGCGCGCGCTGGACTACTTCGACCCGGCCCGCACCTACGGCGGCAACCTGGCCCGTGCGCTGGAGCGCGCCAGTTGCCGCTTTCTGCTGGTGAGCTTCACCACCGACTGGCGTTTCTCGCCGACGCGCAGCCGCGAGATCGTGCGTGCCCTGCTGGATAACCGCCGCGACGTGAGCTACGCCGAGATCGACGCGCCGCACGGCCACGATGCCTTCTTGCTCGACGACGCGCGCTACCACGACCTGGTGCGCTCTTACTTCTATGGCATTGCGCGCGACCTGGTGATGGGCCAGGGCGCCCTGCCTGCGGCCCACGTGGAGGGCACAGCCCCATGAGCGATTCCCTGACCATGCGCCTGATCGCGCAACTCGTGCCCGAAGGCTCGCGCGTGCTGGACCTGGGCTGCGGCGACGGCGCCATGCTGGATCTGCTGCAGCGTGAGCGCGGCTGCACCGGCTACGGCATCGAGATTGCCGACGCCAATGTGCTGGCCTGCGTGCAGCGCGGCGTCAACGTGATTCAGCGCAACCTCGAAGCCGGGCTGGACCTGTTCGACGACAGCTCCTTCGATGTCGTGCTGCAGCTCGACACGCTGCAGCATCTGCGCAATGCCGAGACCATGTTGCGCGAAACCGTGCGCGTGGGCCGCATCGGCATCGTCGCCTTCCCCAACTTTGCGCACTGGCCCAATCGCCTGTCGGTGCTGCGCGGCCGCATGCCGGTGACGCGGCGCCTGCCCTACCAGTGGTATGACACGCCCAACATCCGTGTCGGCACCTACCGCGACTTTGCTGCGCTGGCGCAGAAGAACCAGCTGCGCACGCTGGACGCCTTTGGGCTGCAAGAGGGGCGTGAAGTGCGCTTCTTGCCGAATGTGCGTGCGGGCACGGCGGTGTTCAAGTTCGAGCGCGGAGACTGAGGCTCGTCGCGCGGGCGCGCACCCGCTGCGGTAATGAAATGCATCCGCAGCGTATCGCGATGGGCCGGGCGCGGGCCCTGGTTTTCTCCGGTATGCGCTGCGGCGCCAAGCCCCGGCCATCGGGGTTTGCTACCAATTTGGTAGCGCGATATCGCCATATGCGCGGCGCTGCGGATAAAGCGCTTTCGGGCCGGGCACCAGAGGCGTAGCATGCGCCAAGGAGCAGGGCCGGCCAGAAGGTCCGCCATTGGGCCGCAGCGCTGATGAATAGCGTTACGTCTCTTGCGAAATCACAGGAAGCTTTGCGTGCAAGTGCTCTTTAGCATAGGTTTTTTTCCGGAGAACCCATGGCGCTGCAATCCCCCTTCTTTGGCAAACGAGAGGCTGAACCTTTGAACTCCCGTCCTAACCCGCCCGCGGGTTCGTCGTCGATGGCCCTGCCGTCGTCTTCGGGCTCTTCTTCCTCCTCCTCATCCCCCCTGAGCAGCACGCCGGTCAGCGACCCGCGTGGCAACTCGCTGTCGGGCGCGCCCGCGGCGGCGGTCGGTGCTGTATCGGCCGACGCCAAGGAGAGCGCCAGCAAGCTCACCGTCGGCCCCAACATCAAGCTGAAGGGCGTGGAGATCACCGACTGCGACACCTTGGTGGTCGAGGGCATCGTCGAAGCCACCATGGATTCACGCGTGATCCGCATCGCCGAGCAGGGCGCGTTCAAGGGCTCGGCCGAGATCGACATCGCCGAGATCCACGGCGCCTTCGACGGCACCCTGACCGTGCGCGACAAGCTGGTGATCTATTCCACCGGCCGCGTCACCGGCACGGTGCGCTACGGCAAGCTGGTGATCGAAGAGGGCGGCCAGCTCTCGGGCGACATCACCTTTGGCTTCAACGGCGCGAGCAAGGGCGCACTGAAGTCGGCCTAAAGCGGCTAGCGGGGCCTCGCGGCCGGCAGTTGGCCTGGGAATCAGGGCAGGCGCAGAATTGCGCACTGCCCTTTTTCTTCTCCACGGAGCCCCCTGATGAACGCCCCCCTGCACCGCGAGATCCCCGCCGGCCTGCTTGACAGCGCCCGGCTGCGCAACGACGTCACTGCCCAATGGGATGGCGACATCGTGCGCCAGCTCACCGACTACATCGCCATTCCGGCCAAGTCGCCCGCTTTCGACGCCGACTGGGCGCAGCACGGCTACCTGGAAACCGTGCTGCGCAATGCCGCGCAGTGGGTCGAGGCGCAGAAAGTCGAAGGCCTGCAACTCGAGATCGTGCGCCTGCCCGGCCGCACGCCGGTGATCTTCTTTGAAGTGCCCGCCACCGGCACCAAGGTGAGCGACACCGTGCTGATGTACGGCCACCTCGACAAGCAACCTGAATTCACCGGCTGGCGCAGCGACCTCGGCCCTTGGACGCCCAAGTACCAAGACGGCAAGCTCTACGGCCGCGGCGGCGCGGATGACGGCTACGCCATCTATGCCTCCATCGCCGCGGTGCAGGCGCTCAAGGCCCAGGGCGTGGCACACCCGCGCATCGTCGGCCTGATCGAGACCTGCGAAGAGTCCGGCTCCTATGACCTACTGCCTTATGTGGACGCACTGCGTGCACGCCTGGGCAACGTGGGCTTGGTGGTCTGCATGGATTCAGGTGCCGGCAACTACGACCAGCTCTGGCTCACCACCAGCCTGCGCGGCGTGGCCAGCGGCACGCTCAAGGTCGAGGTGCTGACCGAAGGCGTGCACTCGGGCGATGCCTCGGGCCTGGTGCCCTCGTCCTTCCGCATCCTGCGCCACCTGTTGGATCGGCTCGAAGACAGCGCCACCGGCCGCCTGCTGCCGGCCAGCTTTCATTGCGAGGTGCCGGCCGAGCGCCTGGACCAGGCGCGCGCCACCGCCGCCATCCTGGGCGACGAGATCCATAAGCGCTTTCCGTGGGCGCACTACGACTGCGCCGGCTCGACCCAGTTCGCGCTGCCCACCACCACCGACCCGGTCGAGGCGCTGCTCAACCGCACCTGGAAGCCCGCGCTCAGCGTTATCGGCGTCGATGGCTTTCCGGCGCTGAAAGACGCGGGCAATGTGCTGCGGCCCTTCACCGCCTTCAAGCTCAGCCTGCGCCTGCCGCCGCTGGTGGAGGCCGACCGCGCGGTGCAAGAGCTGAAGGCGCTGCTGGAAGACAACGCGCCCTACCAGGCCAAGGTCACCTTCCAGGGCAACGGCGCCACCGGCTGGAACGCGCCCACCACGGCGCCCTGGTTTGCGCGCGCGCTGGATGCCGCCAGCCAGACGCACTTCGGCGCGTCCTGTGGCTATATCGGCCAGGGCGGCACCATCCCGCTGATGAACATGCTGAGCCAGGGCTTTCCCAAGGCGCAGATGATGGTCTGCGGCGTGCTGGGCCCGAAGAGCAACGCGCACGGGCCCAATGAGTTCCTGCACGTGCCCTATGCGCGCCGGCTCACCGCAGCGGTGGCCGAGGTGATTGCCGCCATGGCGGCGCCGGTCGACAGCACTGTTTCAGCATAAAAAGTGCCTCTAGCCCAGGCGGGGACTGGGCTTATAGCTATAAATTAGATAGCTATGCGGCTCAGCGCGGCGCGCGCTTGGCCAATAGCGGCTGGCTCACGCCCTGCACGCCCACCAGCGCCAGCACCGTCGTCAGGCTGGTCTGCGCGCCCTGCCAGGCATCGGTCGGGTCGAACCACTCGCCCAGCGCGTGAAAGCCGCCGGTCTTGCCGCCGCTGCCCAGGATGATGGCCGGGATGCCCAGGCCCATGGGTACGTTGGCGTCGGTGCTGGCCGCGCGCAGCCCCGGCTTCCAGCCAGCCAGCGTGACGGCGCCCACGGCGGCCTGCACGATGGGCTCGGTCGCGGCCGTGCTGCCGGCGGGGCGGTCGCCAATCAGCGTGGAGGTGACGGTGATCTTCACCGGCGCGTTCCAGCGGCGGTTTTCTTCGTCCACGCCGCGCTGGATGGCGGCCATGATGTCTTTCTCGGCCTGTAGCAACTCGGGCAGCGCGTTGGAGCGAATGTCCACCGCCATGTTGGCATCGCCCGCAATCGTGTTGACGGAAGTGCCGCCACCCACCTTGCCCACGGTAAAGGTGGTCTTGGGGTTGGCCGGCACCTGCACGTCGCCGATGTGGGCGATGGCGCGGCCCATGGCGTGGATCGCGCTGGGCACCTGGCCAAATGCACCAAAGCTGTGGCCGCCGGGGCCCTTGAAGGCGACGTCGTAGCGGTGGCTGCCGGTGCCCTGGTTCAGGATGGTGTCGCCCACGCCGGGCTCCAGGCCGACCATGCCGTCGATGTCGGGCTGGGCCGCAAACAGCGCCTTCATGCCACGCAGGTTGCCCAGCTCTTCCTCGCCCACATTGCCGACGAAGACGATATCGCCCACGGTCTGCAACTTGCGCTCGTTCAAGGCCTTGAGCCAGGACAGCAGCACGGTCAGGCCGCGCGTGTCGTCAGAGATGCCGGGCGCGTACAGCTTGCCGTCGCGCTCGTTCACGGTCACGTCGGTGCCTTCGGGGAACACCGTGTCCATGTGGGCCGACACCACCAGCTTCGGGCCCTGGCCCATGCCCTTGCGGATGCCGATGGCATTGCCTTCCTTGTCGACATAGGCGTCGCTGATGCCCAGCGCGCGCAGCCGCGCCACGAAGTATTCGGCGCGCTTCTGCTCCTTGAAGGGCGGCGCCGGGATCTGCGTCAGCGTGCGCAACTCTTCGACCGTGCGGGCATGGTCGGCCCTGAGGTCATCCAGCACCTGGCGCACGGCGGGCGCGGAGTGCACGGCCAGTACCACCTGCTGCACCGTAGCGCTGGGCGCGGCGACGGCCGACTGGGCACGCGTGACGGGGGAGTAAGCCAGAAGGCCCAACGCCAAGGCAGAGCAGAGCGGGGCCAGACGGTGGCGGGAAAGAATGTGCATGCAGATATGCCCGGCTGCATTGCGCCACCGGGACTTGTTGGTCAAGGGACAGCGCCATTCTTGACCAGGCCGCATGCGTGTTCGCCCAGCCGCGGCAGATTTTTCTGCTGCGGCTGGGGGCTGTGGCTCAGCCGAGCTTGTTCTGCCCGCCCAGCATGTTGCCCAGGCTGGCCAGCAGGCCGCCGGCCGGGGCCTCCTCACCCGGGGCGGGCAGCGCGCCGTTGGGGGTCAGGTGGTTGACCAGCGCCGGCAGGTACTCGGCCAGGTGCGACTGCAGTTGCGCCGGGTCGATACCGACCTTGGCCGCGAGGTTGGTGATGGTCTCGCTGCCCAGCACGCTTTTCAGCTGCTCTTCGGACACCGGCAGGTTGGCGCCGTTGCCGATCCAGGACTGCACCAGGTGGCCCAGCCCGGCTTGGCCGAATTTCTCGGCCAGGCCCGACAGCCCGCCGACCGGGCTGCTGGAGGAGGACAACAACGGCCCAAGCACACCGGCGAGGGCGCCGAGCCCGCCCAGGCCCGCCAGGCCGCCAAGGCCGCCCGCGCCGGGAGCTTGCTCTGGTTGCGCAGATTTATCGCCGAACGCCGAAATGACTGAATCCAGGAGTCCCATATGCTGTCCTTTCAAGTGGTAAGACGTGCAGCGGGCATTGTGCGCGGGATGGTTGCAAACACGTGAAAGGCTGTAACGGGCGTGGGGGCAGACACTAAAGCGCAAGCCGTGCCAGCACTGCCAGCGGCGCGGTCTCGGCGCGCAGCACCGGTGCGCCGAGCCGCACCGGCAAGAAGCCGGCGGCCAGGGCCGCGTCTTCTTCCTCGGGTGCCAGGCCGCCTTCGGGGCCAGACAGGAAGGTCAGCGCCTGCCCGGGCGGCTGCATGTCCGCAGTCAGGGGCTGCGCGCCTTCGCGCAGCGACAGCAGCAGCCGCGTGCCGGGCGGCGCGGCGGGCAGGCTGCGCAGCCAGTCGGCCAGCGTGCGCACCGGGTGCAGCGGCGGCACGCGGTTGCGCCCGCTTTGTTCGCAGGCGGCTACGGCCACGGCTTGCCAGTGGGCAATTTTCTTGTCGGCGCGCTCGCCCGACAGGCGCAGCACAGTGCGCGCGGTGCTCAGCGGCTGCAGGCTGGCGGCGCCCAGCTCGGTGGCTTTCTCCACCAGCCAGTCCATGCGCTCGTTGGCCGGCATGCCCATGGCCAGGTGCAGGGCGCGCGGTGACTCGCGCTCGACCGGGTCGTGCGCGCCGATCTCTACCGTGACCTCGCTGCGGCCCATGCTGCGCACGATGGCCGCGTATTCGCCGCCCTGGCCATCGAACAGCGTGAGCGGGTCGCCGGGCTGGAAGCGCAGCACCTGCACATGCCGCGCCGGGCCGGGCGGCAGCGCCAGGGTGGCGCCGGTGGCAAGGGGCACGGGGCAGTGGATTCGAGGCATTTGCTACTGTATTTGTAGCTAGCAGCCCTTGCTGCACAAGGGCTACAGCCACTTTTTATGTAAATTTCTAAACCCGGCCGTAAGCGAAGCCAACGGTGGGTGTCGTGCCTTCGATGCGGTCTACCAGGCGCAGCAGCGGCAGTAGTTCGCGGTAGCGCCCGGCAGTCGCGCGGATGTAAGCGATGAAACGCGGCGTGTCGGCCAGGTACTTGGGTTTGCCGTCGCGCAGCGTCAGCCGCGCGAAGATGCCGGCCACCTTGAGGTGGCGCTGCAGGCCCATCCACTCGACCGCGCGGTAGAAGTCGCCAAAGTCCGCGTCCACCGGCAGGCCGGCGCGGCGCGCCTGCTCCCAGTAGCGCACCGTCACCTCCAGCACCATGTCTTCTTCCCAGCTCAGGAAGGCGTCGCGCATCAGGCTGGCGATGTCGTAGGTGATGGGGCCGTAGACCGCGTCCTGGAAGTCGAGCACGCCCAGCGCTGCGGCCGGATCGGTGTCGTCCACCATCAGGTTGCGCGGCATGAAGTCGCGGTGGACGTAGACCGGTGCAGCCGCCAGGTTGTGCTCGACCAGCACATCAAAGGTCTTTGCCAGCGTGGCGGCGATGTCGCCTTCCACTGCCACGCCCCGGTGCTGCGCCAGATACCAGTCGGGAAACAGCTGCAGCTCGCGCCGCAGCAGCGCCGCGTCATAGGCCGGCAACTGGCCCGGGCGCGAGGCGCGCTGCCAGGCGATCAGTGCATCGATGGACTGCAGGTAATAGGGCAGGGCGCTTTGCGGGTTCGCGGGGTCCAGGACCTCCAGCATGGTGCGCCGGCCCAGGTCGTCCAGCAGCAAAAAGCCCAGCGGCTGCTCCCAGGCCAGGATGCGTGGCGCCCGCAGGCCGGCGCCGGCCATCAGGCCGGCCACCTGCACGAAGGCGTGGTTGTCTTCCTTGTCCGGCGGGGCGTCCATGACGATGGCGCTGCCGCCGGGCAGGCCGGGCGCGTCCACGCGGAAATAGCGGCGAAAGCTCGCATCCGCCGAGGCCGGGCGCAGCGAGCCTGTTACAAGACCGTGCGCGGCGGCCTGCGCCGCCAGCCAGGCGTCGAAAGCCGCATGGCGGGCCGGGTCGGCCCAGGCGATGGAGGGCGCCACAGGGGCGGCGGCAGAGAGGTCGGGGGCCACGGCCGCGGCTGCGGCGTGGTCCGCGCCGGGGCGGGCGGGTAGGCTCATGGATAATCCCCATTCTACAAAGCGCACCCCAACTTGGATCTCACGCCAGCACTGTCACCTGCCGATGGACGCCTCGACCGATGCATGATCTGACGCAACCGGGTGCCCGGCCGAGGCGCCGTACCTTGCGTACCCTGTTCAAACCCACCCCGCTCGCGCTGCTGGCCGCCGCCATGCTGCAGGGCGCGCCCCTGTGGGCCCAGACCGCCGCAGCAAGCGCCGCGGATGCGGCCGCCGAGCCCTCGCCCACATTGCGCAACAGCCCGCTGCTGCGCCAGGAAATCCCGTCCACGCAGCGCAAGCTGCTGCCGAGCTTCGTCACCGGCGACAACGTGGTCAGCGAGACCGACTTCAACACCATCGTCAAGGGCAATGCCGAGCTGCGCCGCGGCGACATGGTGATCCGTGCCAACCAGCTCGAGTACACCCAGCCCGACGACCTGGCCAAG
Source organism: Xylophilus sp. GW821-FHT01B05 (assembly GCA_038961845.1). Taxonomy (NCBI): domain Bacteria; kingdom Pseudomonadati; phylum Pseudomonadota; class Betaproteobacteria; order Burkholderiales; genus Xylophilus; species Xylophilus sp. GW821-FHT01B05. The sequence goes on along the minus strand of CP152408.1, from coordinate 5,809,037 downwards.
GCGCAGGGCGATGTCTACATCAACCGCGCCGGCGACATCTTCCAGGGGCCCGAGCTGCAGTTGCACGTCGATGCCTTCGAAGGCTTCTTCACCCGCCCGCGCTACCTGTTCCTGAAGAACAACGCGCACGGTGTGGCCGAGCGCGTGGACTTCATCGACGACGAGCACATGGTGATCCACAACGGCAGCTACACCACCTGCGAGCGCCGCCCGGGCCCGAGCTGGCTGCCCGACTGGATGATCACCGCGCGCTCGATCACCATCGACCAGGGCGACTCCACCGGCGTGGCCGAGGGCGCCATCGTGCGCTTCAAGGGCCTGAGCACGCCAGAGCTGCCGTCGGTGAGCTTCCCGCTGTCGGATGCGCGCCAATCGGGCCTGCTGCCGCCGCTGTTCGGCATCAACAACCTGAGCGGCGTGGAGCTGACGCAGCCCTATTACTGGAACATCGCGCCCAACCGCGATGCCACGCTCTACCCCACCGTCATGAGCAAGCGCGGGGTCGACCTGGGCGGCGAATTCCGCTACCTGGAGAACGACTACCGCGGCCAGATCCGGGCCGACTACATGCCCAACGACAAGTTGCGCGACCGGGACCGCTGGGGCTTGGCCATGCTGCATTCCGGCAGCATCGACACCGGCATCCCTGGCATCGGGTCGCTTGGCCTGAACATGAACATCAACCGGGTGAGCGACGACAACTACTGGAGCGACTTCACCCGCACCGTACCCTCGCTGACCCAGCGCCTGCTGCCCACCGATCTGAACCTGAACTGGGCCCGCGGCGACTTCAGCGTCACCGCCCGCTCGCTCACGTGGCAGACGCTGCAGAACGTCACCTCGCCCATCATTCCGCCGTACGACCGCCTGCCGCAACTGGTGGCGCGCTACAACAAGGTGGACGTGGGCGGCTTCGACTATTCCGTCGAAGGCGACTACACGCAGTTCAGCTCCGACCCGTCGCTTACGGGCCAGCCCAATGCCAACCGCGCCTACGCCCTGGCGCAGATCAGCCACCCCTGGGTGGCGCCGGGCTGGTTCGTCACGCCCAAGGTGCAGTTGCACTCGACCCGCTACGACTTCCAGTACGCGCTGGCCTCCAACAACGCCTTGACCGCCTCGCGCACCGTGCCCACGGTGAGCCTGGACAGCGGCCTGGTCTATGAGCGCGATACCAAGCTGTTTGGCCGCAGCCTGATCCAGACGCTGGAGCCGCGTGCCTTCTACGTCTACACGCCCTTCGTCAACCAGAACTACCTGCCGGTCTACGACACCGCGCGCACCGACTTCAACTTCGCCTCGATCTACAGCGAAAACGCCTTCGTCGGCCACGACCGCATCTCTGACAACAACCTGCTCACGCTCGGCGTGACCACGCGCCTGATCGACGCCGACACCGGCGCCGAGGCCGCGCGCTTCGGCATCGCGCAGCGCCTGCGCTTCCGCGACCAGCTCGTGACCTTGCCAGGCGAGTCACCGGCCACCGACCGGCTGAGCGACGTGATGCTGGGCGCATCGATCAACTGGACGCCGCGCTGGGGCTTTGACTCCACCGTGCAGTACAACCCCAAGACCGGCCGCTCGGAAACCTCATCCATCGGCGGGCGCTACAACCCGGGCGACTTCCGCACCGTCAGCGTGGCCTACCGCCTGCAACGCGACACCAGCGAGCTGATCGACATCGGCTGGCAATGGCCGCTCAGCGACCTGTGGGGCGGCAAGCGCAGCATGGACCGCATGCCGGGCCGCGGCCTGGGACCGGGCAATGTCTACGCCGTCGGCCGCCTCAACTACAGCATGTTCGACAGCTCGATCGTCGACTCTGTCGTCGGCTTCGAGTACGAGGGAGATTGCTGGATCGGCCGCGTGGTGCTCGAGCGCCTGCAGAGCAGCACCACCACCTCCACCAAGCGCATCCTGTTCCAGGTCGAGTTCTTCGGCTTCTCCAGTGTGGGCGCCAATCCCCTGCAGGCCTTGCAGCGCAATGTGCCGCGCTACCAGTACCTGCGCCAGGAGATCAGCACCCCGAGCCGCTTCAGCCGCTACGATTGACCCCCCTCCGGCCGGCCCTGCGTGCCGGCCGCTCCTGTTTTCCCTGTAACTTCCCGCCCAGCCCGCGAACTCCACCGCCATGATGAAACGTGTACACGTCCTGCCGCTTGCCAGTCTGGCGGCCCTCCTGGCCACTGGCGCGTTGGCCCAGGGGCTGCGTCCCTCGGCCGGCGCCGGCAGCCTGGGGCTGCCGCGCAGCAACGCCGCTGGCGCCCTGCAGCCCTCCGCCATCACGGTGCCACGTGTCTCCGGGTCGGTCACCAGTGAGTCGCAGCAGGCCGACTACATCGTTGCTGTCGTCAACTCCGAGCCGATCACCAACAACGAAGTGCGCCAGCGCGCCGAGCGCGCGGCCCAGCAATTCACCCAGCAGGGCCGGCCGCTGCCGCCGCGCGATCAGTTCATGCGCCAGGTGCTGGAGCGCATGATCAACGAGAAGGCGCAGCTGCAAGTGGCCAAGGAGAACGGCATCAAGGTGGATGAGTCCTCCGTCGACCAGGCCGAGCAGAGCGTGGCGCGCCAGAACCAGGTCGAGGTGCCCGAAATGCGCCGGCGCCTGCAGGCCGACGGCATCGCGCTGTCGCGTTTCCGTGACGACCTGCGCAACCAGTTGCTGCTGCTGCGCCTGCGCGAGCGCGAGGTCGAGTCGCGCGTGAAGATCAGCGACCTGGAAGTCGACCAGTACATCCAGGACCAGCAGGGCAAGAGCGACACCACCGCGCTCGAACTCAACCTGGGCCATGTGCTGGTCATCGTGCCCGAGATGGCCACGCCCCAGGAAGTCGCCACGCTGCAGCAAAAAGCCCAACGCGCCGCCGACCGGGCCCGCGCCGGCGAAGACTTCGCCACCGTTGCGCGCGAGATGTCCGATGCCGCCGAAGGCCGCAACGGCGGCCTGCTGGGCCTGCGCGCCGCAGACCGCTATCCGTCGCTGTTCGTTGACGCGGTCAAGAACCAACCGGTTGGCAGCATCGTCGGCCCGATCCGCTCGCCGGCGGGCTTCCATGTGCTCAAGGTGGTCGAAAAGGTGCAAGGCGGTGTCGGCACCTCGGTCATCCAGACCCACGCGCGCCACATCCTGCTGCGTACTGGCTCCCACCTCACCGAGGCCCAGGCCATCGAGCGCCTGGCCGACTACCGGCGGCGCGTCCAGTCCGGCCAGGCCACGTTCGAGTCGCTGGCACGCGAATATTCGGTGGATGGCAGCGCCAAGGATGGCGGCGACCTGGGTTGGGCCAATCCCGGCCAGTTCGTGCCTGAATTTGAAGAAGCGCTGGCCGGCCTGACGCCGGGCGACATCAGCGAGCCGGTGGTGTCGCGCTTTGGCGTGCACCTGATCCAGCTCGTCGAGCGCCGGTCGCACACCCTGACCCAGCGCGAGCAGCGCGACATGGCCCGCAACGACGCGCGCGAGAAGAAGCTCGACGAGGCCTACTCCACCTGGGCGCAGGAAGTCCGCGGCCGCGCCTACGTCGAATTCCGGGACCCACCGCAGTGAGGCTGACTTCCCCCCAGGCTACGCACTTCGTGTCTTCGCCAACCCCCCTCCGGGGGGCGGCCGTGCGCAGCGGCCCTTGGGGTCTTCGCTGCGCTCGACGGAGTGGTGTATGAAGCACATTCCGCGCAAGCGCTTTGGGCAGCACTTCTTGTCCGACAGGGGCATCATCGAGGCCATCGTCGATGCCATTGCGCCGCAGCCGGGGCAGCCGATGGTGGAGATCGGGCCGGGCCTGGCCGCATTGACACAGCCCTTGGCCGAGCGCCTGGGCCGGCTCACCGTGATCGAGCTGGACCGCGACCTGGCGGCGCGGCTGCGCAGCCACGCGCAGCTCGACGTGATCGAGTCTGATGTACTAAAAGTGGACTTTGCCCAGGTGGCGCTTGGGCTTGGTGCTACAAAATTGAGAGTTGTGGGCAACCTGCCCTACAACATCTCCACACCCATCCTGTTCCACCTGCTCGACCACGTAGGCGTGATCGAGGACCAGCATTTCATGCTGCAAAAGGAAGTGATAGACCGCATGGTCGCGCGGCCGTCGACAGCCGCCTACGGGCGCCTGTCGGTCATGCTGCAGTGGCGCTATGCCATGGAAGACGTGTTGTTCGTGCCGCCCGAAAGCTTCGACCCACCGCCGCGCGTAGACAGCGCCGTGGTGCGCATGCTTCCGCATGCCGAGCCGGCCGCACTCGATGTCGCGCACCTGAGTGAATTGGTGCAGGTGGCCTTCAGCCAACGCCGCAAACTGCTGCGCCACACGCTAGGGCGCTGGCTGGAACAGCAAGAGTTCAGCGGCACTTTCGACGTGCAACGCCGCGCAGAAGAAGTGCCGGTAGCCGAATACGTAGCGCTAACCCAGGCGCTAAGCGCGGCAAGCGCGCAGCGCGAGCCGTAAAAACCCAGGGGCCGCTGCGCACGGCCGCCCGAAGCGGCCGGCCCGCCCCCGGAAGGGGGTTGGCGAAGACACGAAGTGCGAAGCCTGGGGGAGAGCCTAGTTTCAGGCGGCTGAGAGCCAGTAACCTGAGTTAAACGGACTGCTCATACGCAGCGCCAGGGGCGACACGTCGACGAGCTTGTCGGTCGGCATCTTCTCTGCGGGATCGGTTTCCAGTGCGATGCCGGTGACGGCCTCTGGCGCTGGCGTAGCCTCATTCGCCCGTTCTGCTTGGCTGGTAGATGCAGAACGGGCTACAGAAAAGAATAGAAGCACCGGAAGGGCACTTTGCGGTCCCCCCAGTAATCCGAGGCTTCGCGGAAGATGTCGAGCAGCTGCTCGCGTGCTTCCTTGTCGAACTTGGCATGTGCCGGAATCTGCTCAAGCACCACCAGGAAGCCTGGTTGCGGGCCCGATTTATGCAACGGGTCCGTCATGCAGTCGTACAACGCGTCGAAATTCTTCCCGAAATGGGAGGGGAAAGTGAACTGTCCGGCAATCATGTCCAACACATCCTGCTTGGACTGTGCCTCCGCCAGATTGGCGTACAGGAAATGATGGCCGAGACCTTCAGCTGCTTCCTGCAGGTCGGGCACGCGGAAGGCGCGGATCGACTGCACGATATTGCTGCGCACGCCCCGCAGGGGTGCCTCGTTCTCTTTACTACGAAGTGGCGTGTCCATCTCCGCTGCTCTTTCTCGTTAAGGTCTAAAAATCCAGGAACGGCTCGCAAGCCATCCGCCCTGCTGTTTGCGTCCAGCGCCCGCTGCCGTCAATCGACGATCTCGCGGAAGCTGGCATAGTGGTCGCTGGTGTAATAGCAGCGATCCGGTGCCTTGGGCGCGCCACCGCAGACAATGCGTCTGGCGCCCCGGTCACGGGAACCCGGTGTCTTCACCGTGTACTCGCGGTAATAACCGCGCGTTTGGGGTGGCAGCAAGCGCTCCCGGTTGCCGAATACGCTGCCGTCTTTCTCATGCCGAAACGTCCCGCCAGCGCGAATGCGCTCGTAGGTTTCGCGGCCCTGGGGCGGCAATTCAGCGATGGAGACGACGGCGGATTGCGGTGCAATCGACGGCATGCGCGCCTGCACCGAAACGGTGACGCCAAGAACCAGCAGCCCCAGTACGCTTGCACGAACCGCCACAGCTGCTGTGGAGAAAGCCGCTCTGAACGCTTGTCTCCGCGCCACTTCACGCCACATGCCAAAACACCTTTCGGACTTTCCGGAAGGCACCCGGCCATGTCGAACAGGCCTGCGGCGCTGCTCGAAATTTCCGAAATTTTCCCCGGGTTAACCCCAAATTTCAATCCGCTAGTGTGACGGAAACAGGCCTGCAACGCAAGTGTCTACTAGCATTGCAGGCCTTGGCCCTGGGGGTTTCGCGTCTGGCGAAGAGGGGATGTAAGTCGGTACTCGCTGTGCGGTTATGGCCCGTATTGGCTGGGTTTTCTAGCGGGAAGCGTTGGCGTCGGCGACGGTCAGCGCAGTCATGTTGACGATCCGGCGCACGGTGGCGCTGGCGGTCAGGATGTGCACAGGTTGTGCCGCGCCCAGCAGCACCGGGCCGATGGCAATGCCGCCGCCGGCTGCGGTTTTCAGCAGGTTGTAGGAGATATTGGCGGCGTCGATGTTGGGCAGCACCAGCAGGTTGGCGTCGCCGGCCAGGGCGCTGTGCGGCATGATTTGCGCGCGCTGGGCGCCGTCCAGCGCCACGTCGCCGTGCATTTCGCCGTCCACTTCCAGCCAGGGCGCCTGGATGCGCAGCAGGTCCAGCGTCTGGCGCATCTTCACCGCGCTGGGCTGGTTGCTGCTGCCGAAGTTGGAGTGGCTCAGCAGCGCAGCCTTGGGCTTGATGCCGAAGCGCATCATTTCCTCGGCGGCCATGACCGTGATCTCGGCCAGTTGCTCGGCGGTCGGGTCGTAGTTGACGTGGGTGTCCACCAGGAATATCTGGCGGTCCGGCAGCAACAGGCCGTTCATGCAGGCATAGGTGCAGACGCCGGCGCGCCGGCCGATGACCTGGTCGATGTAGTTCAGGTGCAGCTGGGTATGGCCCCAGGTGCCGACGATCAGGCCATCGACCTCGCCCTTGTAGAGCAGCATCGCGCCGATCAGCGCCAGGCGCCGGCGCATCTCGATCTTGGCCATCTGCACGGTCACGCCCTTGCGCTCGGTCATGCGGTGGTAGGTCTGCCAGAAGTCGCGGTAGCGGTGGTCCTGCTCGACGTTGACCACGTCGTAGTCGCGCCCTTCCTGCAGGCGCAGGCCGAACTTCTCGATGCGCTGGGCGATGATGGCCGGGCGGCCGATCAGTGTTGGGCGGGCGACGCCCTCGTCCACCACGATCTGGGCGGCGCGCAGCACGCGTTCTTCCTCGCCCTCGGCATAGGCCACGCGCTTCTTCGACGCGGCCTTGGCGGCGGCGAAGATCGGCTTCATCGTGGTGCCAGAGGCATAGACGAAGCTTTGCAGGCTGTCGCGGTAGGCGTCCATGTCCTTGATCGGGCGCAGCGCCACGCCGCTGTCGGCGGCGGCCTGGGCCACGGCCGGCGCGATCTTGATCATCAGGCGCGGATCAAAAGGCTTGGGGATCAGGTAGTCCTTGCCGAAGGCCAGCGGCTCGCCGGCATAGGCGGCGGCCACCACTTCGCTTTGCTCGGCCTGGGCCAGCTCGGCAATCGCATGCACCGCGGCGATTTCCATCTCGTCGGTGATGGTGGTCGCGCCCGAGTCCAGTGCGCCCCGGAAGATGTAGGGGAAGCACAGGACGTTGTTGACCTGGTTCGGGTAGTCGGTGCGGCCGGTGGCCATCACCACGTCGCCGCGCACGGCATGCGCGTCTTCGGGGGAGATTTCCGGGTTGGGGTTGGCCAGCGCGAAGATCACCGGGTTGGCCGCCATCTTGGCGACCATGGCGGGTTTCAGCACGCCGCCGGCCGACAGGCCCAGGAATACGTCGGCACCGTCGATCACGTCGCTGAGCGAGCGGGCTTCGGTTTTCTGCGCGAAGAAGGCCTTGTCCTCGTCCATCAGCTCGGTGCGGCCTTCATAGACCACGCCGGCCAGGTCGGTCACGTAGACGTTTTCACGCTTCAGGCCGACCTTGAGCAGCAAGGTCAGGCAGGCCAGTGCCGCAGCGCCCGCGCCAGAGGTCACCAGCTTGACCTGGCCGATGTCCTTGCCCACGACCTTCAGGCCATTGAGCATGGCGGCGGCGACGGTGATCGCGGTGCCGTGCTGGTCGTCGTGGAACACCGGGATCTTCATGCGCTTGCGCAGCTCGCGCTCGACGAAGAAGCAGTCCGGTGCCTTGATGTCTTCGAGGTTGATGGCGCCGAAGGTGGGTTCCAGCGCGGCGATCACGTCGACCAGCTTCTGCGGGTCTTTCTCGGCGATCTCGATGTCGAACACGTCGACGCCGGCGAACTTCTTGAACAGCACGCCCTTGCCTTCCATCACCGGCTTGGAGGCCAGCGGGCCGATGTCGCCCAGGCCCAGCACGGCGGTGCCGTTGGTGATCACGGCCACCAGGTTGCCGCGGCTGGTGTACTTGAAGGCGGCGTTCGGGTCCTTGACGATCTCCTCGCAGGGCGCAGCCACGCCGGGCGAATAGGCCAGCGCCAGGTCGCGCTGGTTGAGCAACTGTTTGGTCGCGGCGATGGCGATCTTGCCCGGCTTGGGAAACTCGTGATAGGCCAGAGCGGCGCGGCGCAGCTCAGCGCGGCGCTCCTCCAGATTGGTCTGGGCGCTGGCCGGGGAAGTGGGGGTGGACATGCGTGCGTCTCCTGCGCGGGGCTACTGCTTCAAGCGGCCGTGCCGCGCATGGGCGCGGTGGGCGGCGTGTCTGAGGGAGCTGGGATTGTAGACATCGGCTGTGGCACTCCTGCGCCGCCGAAGGCGCGAAGTATCATCCCTCGCACCAAGTACTCGAATGCCCGGAGGACGCCATGGCCCTGATGGATTTCATCAAGAAGCAGTTCATTGACATCCTGCAGTGGACGGAGGAGGGCGATGGCACGCTGGCCTGGCGCTACCCGATGCGGGACCTGGAAATCCAGAACGGCGGCACGCTGGTGGTGCGCGAGTCGCAGGTGGCGGTGTTCGTCAACGAAGGCCAGGTGGCCGACGTGTTCAGCCCCGGCACCTACAAGCTCACGACCCAGACGCTGCCGGTACTGACCTACCTGAAGAACTGGGACAAGCTTTTTGAGTCCCCGTTCAAGAGCGACGTCTACTTCTTCAGCACGCGCCAGCAGGTCGACCAGAAGTGGGGCACGCCCCAGCCGATCACCATCCGCGACCAGGACTTTGGCGCGGTGCGGCTGCGTGCCTTTGGCAACTACAGCTACCGCGTGGCCGATGCCAAGCGCTTCCACACCGAGATCTCCGGCACCCGCGCCGAGTACAGCACCGGTGACCTCGATGGCCAGTTGCGCGGCCTGGTGCTGCAGAACATCAGCAATGCCATAGCCGCCAGCGGCGTTTCTTTTCTGGACTTGGCGGCCAACCAGATCATGTTTGCGCAGGCGCTCACCACTGCGCTGCAGCCTGAATTTGCCAAGATCGGGCTGCAGCTCGAAGGCATGACGGTGCAGAACCTGTCGCTGCCCGAAGAGCTGCAGCAGGTCATGGACCAGAAGATCGGCATGGGCATGGTCGGCAAGGACATGGGCCGCTTCATCCAGTACCAGACCGGCCAGGCCATACCCAAGATGGCCGAGGGCGCGGCGGGCGGCGGTGGCGGCATTGCCGGCGACGCCATGGGCCTGGGCGCCGGCGTGGCGCTGGGCCAGGTGCTGGCGCAGAACCTGCAGCAGGGTTTGCAGGCGGCGCCGGCTGCTGCTGCTGCCCCCGCCGTGGTGCGCGCCGAGGATGTCATGGCCACGCTGGAGAAGCTGGGCGAGCTCAAGTCCAAGGGCATCCTCACGCAAGAGGAATTTGACGCCAAGAAGGCAGAGCTGCTCAAGAAGCTCGTCTAGTCGCTTGGCCACCGCCGTTCCCCAGCGCGTCTACCGCGCGCCCTGCCCGGGCTGCGGCGCGCCGGTTGATTTCCGCAGCGCGCAGTCCACCCACGCGGTCTGCGTCTACTGCCACAGCACCATCGTGCGCAGCGGCGAAGTGCTGTCGCGCATCGGCCGCATGGCCGAGCTGTTCGACGACCACAGCCCGCTGCAGCTGATGGCCACGGGCGCGCATGCGGGCCAGCCGTTCACGCTGGTGGGCCGGCTGCAGTACCGCTCGGATGCCGGCACCTGGAACGAATGGCATGCGGCCATGGCCGATGGCTCTTCGGCGCTGCTGGCCGAGGACAACGGCGCCTATGTCTTTGCCCGGCCGGTCGTGCTGCCGATTGCCGCGCCGCCGCCCGAGGCGCTGCGCCTGGGCGCACGCACCGCAATCGATGGCCGGGGCTACAGCGTGGCCTTCCAGGGGCTGGTGACGCTGGTGGCGGCGGAGGGCGAGCTTTCGCACATCGCGCCGCTGGGCCAGACGTTCCCTTCGGCCGAGCTGCGCGGCGACGACGGCACGGTGCTGTCGCTGGACTACTTCCGCGATCCGCCCGATGTCTCGCGCGGCGAGTCTGTGCTGCTGGAGACGCTCAAGCTCAGCGGCCTGCGCGAGGTCTCGGAGAAGACCGAGGCTGCGCGCCAGTTCAACTGCCCGAACTGCGGCGCGCCGGTGGCCGTGCAGTTGCAGGACAGCAAGGCCATCACCTGCCCGAGCTGCCGCAGCATCATCGACCTGACATCCGGCCTGGGCGGCGAGCTGCGCCACGCGCTGCAGGACGAGCCGATCCGCCCGCTGATACCCGTGGGCACGCTGGGCCAGCTGCAGGGCGCGGAGTGGCAGGTGGTGGGCTTCCAGCACCGCATGGGGCGCGAGGCTGGCGACGACGAGAGCTTTGGCTGGAGCGAGTACCTGCTCTACCACCGCCAGCGCGGCTTTTGTTTTTTGGTGGATGCGGAAGATGGCTGGAGCCTGGTCAAGCCCGCCACCGGCGCGCCCAAGCTCAGCAGCGACCAGAACACCGCCAAGTACCTGGGTTCGGCCTACGCGCTGCAGTACCGCTACGACGCCGAGACCATCTATGTGCAGGGCGAGTTCTATTGGCCGGTGGAGCGCGGCCAGAAGACCTCGAACGCCGACTACGCCTACAACCGCCAACTGCTGTCCATGGAGCGCAGCCGCAGCGAGGTGACCTGGTCCATGGGCAACCGCCTGGAGACGGCCACCATCGCCGCGGCCTTCGGGCTGCCCGAAGAAAAGAAGCTGCAGCTGGCGCGCGGCGAGGCTAGGCTCGGCTCGGGCATTGGCTGCACCGGCGTCATACTGGTTTTGTTCGTGCTGCTGGTGCTGGTCTTGCTGCTGTCGCGCTGCAGCACTTGTGACCCGGCGCGCGAGAACTGCGGTGCGTCGGCGCGCAGCCCGGGCGGCGCCTGGGGTGGCTATTCCAGCGGCGGCGGCCACAAGTAGGGCGTGTCATTCCACGGAGGTTTCCATGATTTTTGAATGGTTCAGGCCCGGTGCCTTGCTGGGCTCTGTCTTCTTTGCGCTGCTGGGCGTGGTGGTGTTCTGGCTGTGCTTTCTGATCATCGACAAGATCACCCCCGTCGATCTGTGGGCCGAGATCATCGAGAAGCAGAACGTTGCGCTCGGCCTGGTGGTGGCGGCGATGTGCCTGGGCATCTCGCTGATCGTGGCGGCGGCGATCCACGGCTGAGGCCGGCCAGGCGCTGGCAATGCGCCTTCGGTCTCTGCATGCTTGTAAGACGATATGTGGACTTTCCAAAAACATCACCAGATGTAAAAACGGGATTCATGGGGGTAATCACTGTGATTTGGCGATGAGCAACGCCGGATAGTGCTCAATGTTGTCCGACAACATATAACAGTCAAGCGGTTAGGCCGCATAAGGAGACACCATTGAACGCGCAGTTTCACCGCAGCGCCATGGCGGCAGCCGTGGGCATACAAACCCAGCGCCGCAGCTTCCTGCTGGGCGCCGGAGCACTCTTTGGCGGGGCCTTGCTTGGCCTTGAAGGTTGCGGCGGCGGTGGCAGCAACGGCGATGTGGACGACCCGATCTGGGGTTTGTCTGGCGCGGCCACCCTCATCGTCAACGCGCTCAAGTCGGTGTCGCAGGATTCGTTTCCCCCGCGCGACTTTCTGGTCACCGACTACGGCGCGCAGGCCTGCACCGTCGTGGATTCGCCCAACCCCTACACCAACGCAGCCCTGTCGCCGCCCAGCGCTGGCTCGGACAAGACCCAGGCGCCGGGCGCGTTCGATGCGCGTCCGGCATTTTTGGCCGCGATACAGGCCTGCAATGCGGCCGGCGGCGGGCGCGTCGTGGTGCCGGCGGGCAACTGGTACTGCGCGGGGCCGATCGTGCTGCTCAGCAACGTCAACTTCCATTTAAGCGCCCACTGCCAGATCTACTTCAGCAACAACCCGGCCGACTACGCCAAGGATGGCCCGATCAATTGCGGCACCAACGGCCAGCTGTACTACGGCCGCTGGCAGTCGAATGACTGCCTGAACTTTGGCTCGCCGATCTATGCGCGCAACCAGTCGCACATTGCCATCACCGGTGCCGACCAGACCTCGATCCTCAATGGCCAGGCCATGACGCCCTTTGCGGGCAGCGGCAACACGGCCACCTCGTGGTGGACCTACAAGGGCAACGTGGGCCAGTACGGTTTTGTCAGTGCCAGCGCTACACCGTCTGCGGCCTCCAACAACCCGCTGAACCTTGATTTGCGTACCAAGGTGCCGGGCATCAGCGATGCGCTCTATGCGCTGCTGACCAACCCCGCCACGCCCTGGCAGCAGGACCAGAACTACCTGCCATGCCTGTCGGAGGCGGGTGTGCCGATAGAGCAGCGCATCTTCGGCCTGGGCCACTTCCTGCGGCCCTGCATGGTCACCTTCATTGGCTGCACCGACGTGCTGATGGAAAACTACCAGACCAACAACACGCCGTTCTGGCAGCACCACCCGGTCGACTGCAAGAACGTGGTGATACGCGGCGTGCTGGCCGACAGCACCGGCCTGAACAACGACGGCTTTGACCCGGACGCCTGCGACATGGTGCTGTGCGAGAACGTCGAGTTCAACACCGGCGACGACTGCATTGCGATCAAGTCCGGCAAGAACCTCGACACCCTGTACGGCCCGGCGCAAAACCACGTGATCCAGAACTGCGTGATGCAAAGCGGCCACGGCGGCCTCACGCTGGGCAGCGAGATGGGCGCGGGCATCGAGAAGATCTATGCGCGCAACCTGGAGATGCGCAACCTCAACTGGGCCACCAATGCGCTGAACATCGCCATCCGCATCAAGACCAACATGAACCGCGGCGGCTTCGTGCGCGGCCTTTATGTGGACAACGTGACCCTCGCCCACGGCGTGAGCCTGAGTCCCTCGGGCTATGGCTCGTCACTGCTGGCAGGCAGCCCGATCAACGCCACCGTGCCGCTGGGCGTGGTCACCGCCGCGGCCGCCAACCCGTCGGCGGCGCAGGGCGGCATCATCACCTTCGACTGCGACTACCAGCCGGCCAAGGATGCGATCCGGACGCGGCCGGCCACGGTCGAGAACATCAACATCTCGCGCGTCAAGGCCAGCAACGTGACGCTGGGCGGCGTCACTGCGTCGTGCTTCCAGGCCATCGTGGCGCAAGGCCCGGTCAAGGCCGACTACAACGGCCCGCTGCCGGTGCCGCTGGTGCCGGCCATCACCGGCGTGACGATCAGCGACTGCGATTTCGGCACGCCCACGGCGGCCGGGCCGGCCAGTGCGAGCGTGCCGGGCCCGATCTACGCCTACAACGTGCACGACATCGTGCTGAAGAACGTGAAGATTGCCGGGACGACCTACAACACCACCGTGAGCGACGTGCGCTAGGCGGTCAGGGCCGGTCCCACCACAGCCCGGCGCACAGCGCCAGGCCCACGGCGTAGAGCAGCCAGGTGCTGGACACCGCATACGGGTAGAACATCAGCGCCACGCCCAGCCACTTGGTGTTGCGCCGCGCCTCGCGCCGGCCCAGGCGCCAGGCCACCAGCCCGACCAGCCCGAACAGGATGGCGCCCACGATGTAGGCCGGGCTTGGCAGCGTCAGGCCCAGGTCGGAGAGGGCGGCAAGTGTGTCCATGGTGAGCGTCGGAGCCGGCATGGGCCTGCTTGGTTCCCCAGCCCGATCGGCGAAGATTGTGGCCGTATGAAACACACCCATGCCCCGCGCCCGGTGCAGGTCGCGCTGCTGGCCAGCGTCTTCGTCATTGCCGCCTGCGGGCTGCTGTACGAACTGGCGGCGGGGGCGCTGGCGTCTTATCTGCTGGGCGACTCGGTGCTGCAGTTCTCCACCGTCATCGGCACCTATCTGTTTGCCATGGGCGTGGGCAGCTGGCTGTCGCGCTACCTGGAGCGGCAGCTGCCGGCGCACTTCCTGCGCATAGAGCTGCTGGTGGCGCTGGCCGGCGGCATGCTGCCGGCCTTGTTGTTCCTGTCCAGCGCCTGGCTGCCGGGCGCGTTCCGGCTGCTGCTGTACGGGCTGGTGTTTGCCGTGGGCGTGCTGGTGGGCTTGGAGATTCCGCTGGTGATGCGCATCCTGAAGCGCGACGTGCAGCTGAAGGACTTGGTGTCGCAGGTGCTGACCTTCGACTACCTGGGCGCGCTGGCGGTGTCGCTGGCGTTTCCGCTGCTGCTGGTGCCGCAACTGGGGCTGGTGCGCACGGGCCTGCTGTTCGGGGTGCTGAATGCCGTGGTGGCGCTGTGGGCGCTTTGGCTGTTTCGCCATGAGCTGCAACGCCCGCGCGCCCATGCGCTGGCCTGCGCGGCCACGCTGGCGGTGCTGCTGGCCGGCTTTGCCGGGGCCGACCGCATCAGCACGCTGGCCGAAGACAGGTTCTACCAGGACCACATCGTGTTTGCGGCCAACTCGCCCTACCAGCGCATCGTGGTCACGCAGGGGCGTGCCGGGCACCGGCTGTTCCTCAACGGCAACCTGCAGTTTGCCGAGCGCGACGAGTACCGCTACCACGAGGCCCTGGTGCACCCGGCCATGGCCGCGCAGGGCGCGCCCAGGCGCGTGGCCGTGCTGGGCGGCGGCGACGGCATGGCGGTGCGCGAAATCCTCAAGTACCCGTCGGTCGAGCAGATCACCCTGGTTGAGCTGGACCCGAACATGACGCGGCTGTTCTCCACGCACGAGACGCTGGCGCGGCTCAACGGCCATTCGCTCACATCGCCCAAGCTGCGCATCGTCAACGCCGACGCCTTTGCCTGGCTGCAGCAGACGGATGAGATGTTCGACGTGATCGTGGTCGACTTCCCCGACCCGACCAACTTCGCCATCGGCAAGCTCTTTACCCAGTCCTTCTACGCGCTGCTGGAGCAGCGCCTGTCGGCCAGCGGCTACGCCGTGGTGCAGACCACCTCGCCGCTGGTGGCGCGCAAGAGCTTCTGGACGGTGGTGCAGACCATCGAGGCCGCGGGCCTCACCGCCACGCCCTACCACGCGCATGTGCCGAGCTTTGGCGAATGGGGCTTTGTGCTGGCCAGCCACCGGCCCTGGCGCCTGCCCACGGCGCTGCCGGCGGGGCTGCGCTTTCTGAACCTGCAAAGCCTGCCGCTGCTGTTCGACTTTCCGCAGGACATGGCGCGCGTGCCGGCCGAGGTGAACCGGCTGTCCAACCAGGTGCTGGTCAACACCTACGAGGAAGAATGGGGCAAGGTCACGCATTGAGCCCGCCCGCATGAAGCGCCGCCACGCCCTGCAACTGCCGGTGCTTGCCTTGGCCGGCTGCGAGCCCGCGCCGCGCCAGATCGCTGGCGGCTTTGCCGGCCAATCGGCCGGGCGCGGCCACCTGCTGCGCGACCCGGCCGCCTGGCCCGCGCCCACCGTGCAGCGGCGCGCCCAGGTGCTGATCGCGGGCGGCGGTATCGCCGGGCTGGCGGCGGCGCGCGCGCTGCGGCAGGCGGGCGTGGACGACTTCGCACTGCTGGAGCTGGAGGACGAAGCCGGCGGCAACAGCCGCGGCGGCAGCGTCGAAGGCGTGGCCTGCCCGCTGGGCGCGCACTACCTGCCGCTGCCCGGCGACGATGCGCCCGAGGTGCAGAACCTGCTGGAAGAACTGGGCCTGCGCCAGCGCGTGGCCGGCCGCTGGCAGTACGACGAGCGCCACCTGTGCCACAGCCCGCAGGAGCGCCTGTTTTTTCGCGGCGCCTGGCAGGACGGCCTGCTGCCCATGCAGGGCGTGGGCGCCGACACGCTGGCCCAGTACCGCCGCTTTGCCGCGCGCGTGGCGGCGCTGCAGCGCGAAGCGACATTTGCCATTCCTGTACAAAAATCGACTTTTGCCCAGGTACAGCTTGGGCTGGATGCTATTGTTTTTGAAAACTGGCTGAACCAGGAAGCCTTCACCGACCCGCATCTGCGCTGGTACCTGGACTACTGCTGCCGCGACGACTACGGCGCCGGCATGGCCGTTGTCTCGGCCTGGGCCGGCATCCACTACTTTGCCAGCCGCCACGGCTTTCACGCGCCGGGCGATGCGGACGCCGAGCGTGAGCCGGTGCTGACCTGGCCCGAGGGCAACGGCTTTCTGGCGCGCGCGTTGGCCGCGCCGTTGGGCGATCGGCTGCAGGCCGGCCGCAGCGTGCTGCGCATTGCCAACGGCCGGCACGGCGTGGAGGTCGATGCCTACGACCACGCCACGCGCCAGGTCGAGCGCTGGCAGGCGCGGCACTGCGTCGTCGCCCTGCCGCTGCATGTGGCGGTGCACGTGGTGCAGAACGCGCCAGACTTTCTGCGCCAGACGGCGGCCGCCACGCCGCACGCGCCCTGGCTGGTCGCCAACCTGCACCTGGACGCGCCGCTGGCCGACCGCCCCGGCGGCGCCGAGCCCTCGTGGGACAACGTGATCTACCAGGACGCGCCAGGCGCGCAAGGCCTGGGCTATGTCGACGCGCGCCACCAGTCGCTGGACCCGCGCCCCGGCCCGACCGTGCTCAGCTGCTACCGCGCCCTGGGCGGCACGCCCGGCGGCCGCGCCGCGCTGCTGCAACAGCCCTGGCAGGCCTGGCGCGACACCGTGCTGGCCGAGCTGGCCGTGCCGCACCCCGACGTGCTGGCGCGCGCCACGCGCATGGAGATCACGCGCTACGGCCACGCCATGGCCGTGCCGGTGCCCGGGACTTTGAGCCGAATCGGGCGTTTGCCCAGTACCCACCTGGGCTATAAGCTATCAAAATCAGAGCAATACGGGCCGCAGAGCGGGCGGCTGCGTTTTGCCCACTCCGACTGGTCGGGCTATTCGGTGTTTGAAGAGGCTTTCACTCGGGGCGATGCTGCGGGGCGCTCGATAGGCTGAGCCCGTGGTAGCCCCGGCCTGCGTAGACCAGGCAGGACAAGGGTTGCGCTCCGGCGCCCAACGCCAGAACCGTGCAAAACAGTACCTGGTGGGTGCCGGCATCCACCGCGTGCTGGATGCGACAGTCGAAGGCCGCGGCGGCCCCTGCGAGCACCGGCGCGCCCGTGGCCAGGCTGTGCCAGGAGGCCGCATCGAAGCGCTCGGCCATGGGCGTCTTGCCACCGAAGCGGCGCGACAGCGCCTCATGCCCGGCCGCCAGGGTGTTGACGCACAGCACGCCATTGCCCATGACCGCAGCAAAGGCAGAGGACTTGCGCTGGATGCACACCAGCAGCGTGGCCGGAGCGTCGCTCACGCTGCAGACGGCCGAGGCCGCGAAGCCGGCCCGGCCATGGGGGCCGTCGGTGGTGACGATGTTGACGGCGGCTGCCAGCCGCGCCATCGCATCGCGGTAGGCCTCGGCACCGACGGCGTCCGGGATGGTCTGGGGCAGGTCCTGGATAAGGCGCATGGGACGGATTTGGGTCAATAGGTATGCAATACAACGCAATTCGTATGCCTGATGACGAAGGCTGAGACCTGAATTGCGTGGCAAGCCCCGAAAAATACGACTTTCACGGGAACGGAATTTGCTTTTATCGAAAGCGCTAATGCATACAAGAACGTTCCCTCAAGGTACAAGGAGTCGTTTCCCGTGACACGCCAGATCCACCTCGGCCTCTTCCTGCTCGGCACCGGCAGCCATACCGCCGGCTGGCGCTATCCGGGTGCACTCAACTCGTTCCAGGACTTTCGCGCCATCCAGAAGATCGGCGAGACGGCCGAGCGCGGCCTGTTCGACCTGATCTTCATGGGCGACAACCTCAACGCCGACCCCAAGGCGCACCCGTCGTACACGCTGCGGCTGGAGCCGCTGACCATGCTGGCGGCGCTGTCCACGTCCACGCGCCACATCGGCCTGGGCGCCACCGTGTCCACCACCTACAGCGACCCGTTCACGGTGGCGCGCGCCTTTGCCTCGCTGGACCACATCAGTGGCGGCCGGGCGGCCTGGAACGCGGTCACCACGTCCAACCCGGTGGTCGGCGCTAACTTCGGCACGGTGCATCCCGATCACGCGCGCCGCTACGAGATGGCGGGCGAATTCATCGACGTGGTCAAGGGCCTGTGGGACGGCTGGGACGACGACGCGGTGCCGGCCGACCGCGCCAGCGGCCTCTACATCGACCCGGCCAAGGTGCATGCGCTGGACCACGAGGGCGCGTTCTTCAAGGTCAAGGGCCCGCTCAACATCGGCCGTGCGCCGCAGGGCCACCCGGTGGTGCTGCAGGCCGGCGGCTCCGAGCCCGGCCTGCAACTGGCGGCGCGCACGGCCGACGTGGCGTTTTCCGTGGTGCAGGACATCGACGAGGCGCGCGCCAGCTACGCCGATCTGAAGCGGCGGCTGGCCGGCTTCGGCCGCCGGCCGCAGGATGTGACCGTGCTGCCCGGCGTGATGCCCGTGGTGGGCCGCACCGACAAGGAGGCGCGCGACAAGCTCAACACGCTGCAGGCCTACATCGGTGATGGCAAGGCCATGGCCGTGCTGTCCGAGCGCTTCGGCCATGACTTCTCGGGCTACGAGCTGGACGCGCCAGTGCCCGAGCTGGCGCTGCCCGACACCTACCACGCCTTCACCCGCGTGCTGCTGTCCAAGGCCCGGCGCGAGCAGATGACGCTGCGCGACCTCTACAGCCTGACGGCCGCTGCGCGCGGCCATTGGGTGGTCTGCGGCAGCCCGGTCACCATCGCCGACACGCTGCAGCACTGGTTCGAGACCCATGCCGCCGACGGCTTCAACATCATGCCGCCGTACTTCCATGAAGGCTTCGAGGACTTCGTCGACGGCGTCGTGCCCATCCTGCAGGAGCGCGGCCTGTTCCGCCGCCAGTACGAGGGCAGCACGTTGCGCGACCACCTGGGCCTGCAACGCCCCCAAACACCGGCTCGCGGCTAAAAACGTCCCGGAAAACCAGGGGCACCGTGGATCTGGCTCCGCCAGTCCACCGGTGCCGCCCCCTTCTTTCCAAGAAGGGTTGGCGGAGCGCAGCGCAGCTTGGGGGTTATTGCTTGAACAACGCGATGAAGTCCAGCAGCTTCTCGCCCAGCAGATTCACGTGGCCCTGCATGGCGCGGCCTGCGCCTTCCTCGTCGCCGCAGGCGATGCAGCGCAGCACGGTCTCGTGTTCGGTCAGCGTGTCGGTGCGGCGGCTGGGCCTATGCGTGACCATGCGGCGGTAGGCCGCCACGCGATTGCGCAGGGCGCGGGTCTGGTCGGCCAGGAACTCGTTCTGCGAGGCTTCATAGATGACTTCGTGGAAGCGGCGGTTGACCTCGTAGAAGGCCTCCACGTCATCGGAGGCGGCGAGCTCCGTGAGCTGCGTCTGCAGCGCATGCAACTGGGCCAGCTGCACGGGTGCGATGCGGCGCGCCGCGAGCTTGGCGCAAAGGCCTTCCAGCTCGGCCATCACCTGGAACATCTCGATCAGCTTGTGCGCTGACAGGCGCGCCACCAGCGCCGGCTGGCGGTTGCGGGTTTCGATGAGCCCGGCCGCGGCCAGGTGGCGCAGAGCCTCGCGCACGGGGGTGCGCGAAACCTGCAGGCGGGCGGCGAGCTCCATCTCGTCGAGCCGCGCGCCCGGCTGCAGGGCGCCCGAAAGGATGTCCTGCTCCAGTATCTGCTGGACCTGTTCGGAACGGGTAATAGGTGTCGTCATGGCTGGGGGCTGAGTGCGACGGGAGCATAGCGAGATTCGGGCCTGCCTGGTCGCCTGGCATCCAAAAAATCAATCAATGTATGCAACAAGCATAAATAGAAATGCATCAATATGGATCGTGAATGCCCTATCAGGTGGCAGCACTCACTTTGATGGTGCAGCCCAGGCGCTTCAGATACCGGGTGCATCACCATTTTTGCTGGCATACCTCTTGCGCAAAGCGGTAGGAGTGGGCAGTGCAGCGCGATGGCGCCTTTGCCCGCGGCGCGCAATAGCTTGCATACATAGTTCTGAAAGGTTGTCGGTCCATGGATCTCGGTTTCAAAGGCAAAACGGCGCTGGTCACGGGGGCCTCCAAGGGCATTGGCCTGGCCACGGCCCACAGCTTTGCGCAGGAAGGCATCGCCAAGCTGCACCTGGCGGCCCGATCGGAAGACAAGCTGCTGGCCGCGCAGGCCGACCTGAGCGCGAAGTACGGCGTGAAGGTCGAGATCCATGCGATGGACCTGTCCAAGACCGAGAGCGTGGTCGAGCTGGGCCGGCGTTGCGCCGATGCCGACATCCTGGTCAACAACGCGGCCGACTCCACCGGCGGCCCGCTCGACAAGGTGACCGATGCGCAGTGGCGCGAGAGCCTGGACATGAAGATCTTCTCGTACGCCACGCTCACGCGTGAGCTGTATGCGCACATGAAGGCGCGCGGCCATGGCGTGATCGTCAACGACATCGGCAACTCGGGCGAGAACTGGGACGCCAACTACATCGTCGGCACCACCGGCAACGCCGCCATGATGGCCTTCACCAAGGGCGTGGGCGGCGCCAGTCTGGACGACGGCATCCGCGTGGTTGGCGTCAATCCGGGCCCGGTGGCCACCGATCGCATGGTCAAGCTCATGAAGCGCCGCGCGCTCGACTGGTACGGCGACGAAGGCCGCTGGGAAGAGCTGTTCGACAAATACCCGGCCAAGCGCCCGGCGCGCCCGGAAGAGGTGGGCGACCTGATCGTCTGGCTGGCGTCCGACCGGGCGCAGTACATCAGCGGCACCATCGTGACCATCGACGGCGGCATCGCGTCGCGCGGCTCCATCATCTGATAGGGCGAGCCATGGCAACCGATACCGCCCTGCGCCCTTTCGAGGCGCGCAACGCCTACTTCGACAGGCTCTGCAGCACGCCGGGCCTGATGTGGCTGGGCCAGAACACCAACCACTTCGACCCGCATCCCTCGGTCATCCAGGCCGCTATCGCCGCGCTGCAGGACGGCAGCTACCACGCCTACGCGCCGCCCGCAGGCTTCGAGGAGTTGCGCCGCCTGATCGTCGAGGACTTCGGCCTGGCCGGCACCGATGCCTGCGCTTTCGTCACCGACGGCGCGGTGGAGGCGCTCTACAACGTCTGCCGCAACATCTGCACGCCCGGCACCGACTTCGTCACCACCAACCCGAGCTGGGCCTGGCCCATGCAGTTCGCGCGGCAGGCCGGCGCCACCGTGGTCGAGCTGCCGATCTACGACCCGGCACAGGGCTACAAGCTCAGCGCCGAGCAACTGCGCGCGGCCGTGGGCCCGAACACCGGCGTGATCTACCTGGTGGACCCAAACAACCCGCTGGGCACCTGCCACACGGCAGCCGAGATCGAGGAGATCGCCGCCATCGCCAGGTCGGTCGGCGCCTGGTTGATCCACGATGCCACCTACGCGCACTTCGCGGACGACTTCACGCCCGCCTACCGCTTCTATCCCGAGAAGACCATCACTACCTACAGCTTCTCCAAGTGGCTGGGGCTGGCCGGCATGCGGCTGGGCGCGGTGATCGCCAGCCCGGCCACCATAGAGATGGTGGCCACCGCGCCGCCCAACAACCTGGGCAGCAACGTGGTGTCGCAGCGCGCCGCCATCGCGGGCCTCAAGAGCAAGGCCGAGTGGTTCCCCACCATCAAGGCACGCCTGCGTCGCAACCAGGCCGCCGTGCTGGCGGCCGTGCAGAAGGTGCCGGGGCTCTCCATCCCGGTGTACCCGTCACAGGCCAACCTGGTGGTGATAGAGACCATAGACGCAGGCATAAAGCCAGAGGCGCTGGTAGCGGCCTACCAGGAGGTGGGCATCATGATCCGCCAGGGCACCTATCACACGCAACGCTTCGGCCACCGCTTCGTCAAGGTCAGCCTGACCGTGCCGGAGGTCTGGGCCGATGCCTTTTGCGAGCAGCTGCCAGCCATGGTCGAGCGCGCCCGCAGCATCGAATTGCCCGCCCGCCTGTTCTGACGCCGCGAAAGGAATCCCCATGCCCTTCATCACCGCGCGCGACGGCACGCGCCTGCACTTCGAGGAAGCCGGCAGTGGCACGCCCATCCTGTTCGTGCACGAGTTCGGCGGCGACTGGCGCAGCTGGGAGCCGCAGATGCGCTACTTCACACGGCGCTACCGCTGCATCACCTACAGCGCGCGCGGCTACCTGCCGTCGGACGTTCCGCAAGACGTGGAGCGCTACTCGCAGGCCATCGCGGTCGACGACATGGCCGATCTGCTGGACGGCCTGGGTATTGACAAGGCGCATGTGGTTGGCCTGTCGATGGGCGGCTTCGCCACGCTGCACTTCGGCCTGCGCCACGCGCAGCGCGCACTGTCGCTGGTCGTGGCCGGCGCGGGCTACGGCGCCGAGAAGCAGTTGGAAGAGCACTTCCGCGGCGTGTCGCTGGAAGTGGGCCGGCAGTTCGAGGCGCAGGGCGCGCCCGCGTTCTCCAAGGTCTATTCCACCGCCGCCTCGCGCATCATCTTCCAGCAGAAGGACCCGCGCGGCTGGCAGGAGTTCGCCACCCAGCTGGGCGAGCACTCGTCCATAGGCTCGGCCCGCACCATGCAGGGCGTGCAGGCGCGCCGCCCCTCCATCTACGACCTGGAAGCCGAACTCAAGGCCATGGCACTGCCCATGCTGGTGCTGGTGGGCGACGAGGACGACCACTGCCTGCAGCCCGGCATCTTCCTGAAGCGCACCGTGCCGGCCTGCGGCCTGCTGGTGCTGCCCAAGGCGGGCCACACGCTCAACATCGAGGAGCCGGGGCTGTTCAACCAGTTCGTGTCGGACTTCCTGGCCACGGTGGAGCAGGGCCGCTGGGTGCCGCGCGATCCGCGCTCGGTGCCCTCCGAAATCATGAAAACGTCCTGATGCCGGAACGCGTGGCCATGGCTTCTCCCTCTTCCACCCAGGTGCGTGCGTCGGCCCATGTCGATGCGGCGCGCCTGCAGGCACGGCTGGATGCGCTGGCCCGCATCGGCGCCACGGCGCACGGTGGCGTGAATCGCCAGGCGCTGTCGCACGAAGATGCACTGGCCCAGGCCGAGATGACGCGCTGGGGCGCGGCCATCGGTCTGCAGGCCGCGCGTGACGCGGCGGGCAATTTCTTCCTGCGGCTGCCGGGCCGTGTCCCTGCCGCCGCGCCGGTGCTCAGCGGATCGCACCTCGACAGCCAGCCCACGGGCGGGCGTTTCGACGGCGTCTATGGCGTGGTGGCTGCCTTCGAGGCGGTGCAGGCGCTGGTGGAGACCGGCGTCGTGCCCGAGCGGCCGATAGACGTGGTCGCCTGGATGAACGAAGAGGGCTCGCGCTTTGCGCCCGGCATGATGGGCTCGGCCGTGTTCGCGGGCGAGCGCACCCTGGCCGAGACCGAGGCGGCCACCGATGCCGGCGGCACCAGCGTGGGCACTGCGCTGCGCCAGGTGCAGGCCACGCTGGCGCAGATGCAGACCGAGGGCCTGCCCGCCATTGCCGAACGTGCGCTGGGCGGCGCGGTGCATGCCTATGTCGAGGCGCACATCGAACAAGGCCCGCTGCTCGAACGCATGGCAACCCCCGTGGGCGTGGTCACCGGCATCCAGGGCAAGCACACCTGGCGCATCGAGGTGCAGGGCGAGGCTGCGCACGCCGGCACAGCCACCCGCGCCGAGCGCAAGGACGCACTGCTGGCCGCGCTGGCGATGGTGCAGGCCATGGCCGCGGCCTTCCATGACGCCGGCGACGTCACCAGGTTCACCGTCGGCCGCTTCGAGGTCACGCCCAACGCGCCTTCGGTGGTGCCCAGCCGCGTGGTGTTCTCCATAGATCTGCGCCACCCGGACACGACCGAGCTGCAGCGCATGGCCGATCTGGTGGCGGCGCTCTGCGATAAGCACCGCGGCCCATGCGAGGTGGCAGTGCACTTGCTGTCGGCCGCCGACTCGCTCAGCTTTCCAGCTGCGCTGCAGGCCCGCATCCGCGATACGGCGCGGGCGCTGGGCGTGCCCACGCTGGACCTGCCCTCTGCCGCGGGCCACGACGCGCGCTACCTGCACGGCATTGCGCCGGCGGCCATGCTGTTTGTGCCCTGCCACCTCGGCATTACCCACAACGAGGCGGAATACGCGCAGCCCGAGGACCTGTACCAAGGCGCCCGCGTACTCGCCGACGTGCTGCAGGCGCTGGCCTGCGAGCAAGGAGCGCCATGAATTCCGCCGCACTCCCATTCCCGCCTGCCGCAGCCAAGGCTGCGGCGGCCCTGCATGAAAGCACTGCCTTGAACCCTGACGCGCCCACCCCTGCCAGCGCCGCCGCGCCTGGTGGCAATGCCCTGCTCTCCCTGGCCGGCGTGACCAAGACCTTCGGCCCGGTCAAGGCGCTGGAAAACCTCGACGTGGCCATCCGCCCCGGTGAGTTCGTGACCATCGTCGGCCCCAGCGGCTGCGGCAAGAGCACGTTGTTCAACATCGTGGCCGGGCTGGAAGAGCCGGACGCCGGCGGCCAGCTGCGCTTCCTGGGCAAGGACTGCGCCGCGCGCAGCCTGCTGGGCCAAGTCTCCTTCATGCCACAGCGCGACCTGCTGCTGCCCTGGCGCACGGTGATAGACAACGCCATCCTCGCGGTGGAGATGGAAGGCATGCGCCGCGCCGATGCGCGCCGCATTGCGCTGGAGATGCTGCCCGAGTTCGGCCTGGCCGGCTTCGAGCGCCAGTACCCGCACCAGCTCTCCGGCGGCATGCGCCAGCGCGTGGCGCTGATGCGCACCTTCATGTTCAAGCGTGACCTCTTGCTGCTCGACGAGCCCTTTGGCGCGCTGGACGCGCTCACCCGCAGCATGATGCAGCGCTGGCTGCTGGACATCTGGCAGAAGCACCGCCGCACCATCCTCTTCATCACGCACGACGTGGACGAGGCCCTGTTCCTGGGCGACCGCGTGCTGGCCATGACGGCGCGGCCCGGCCGCGTGAAGCTGGAACTGCCGGTGGATCTGCCGCGCCCGCGCATGCCCGACATCGTCACCTCGCCCGCCTTCATGGAGCACAAGCGCGTGTTGCTGGAGGCGATCGAGGAAGAGAGCATGAAGTCCTTCATGTCCACGCAGGGCCGGCCGTGATGGACGCCGACCCGCGCTATCCCCGCCCGGCCCACATCGGTGCTGCCGAATGGCAGGCCCGCGTGGCGTTGGCCGCCACCTACCGGCTGGTGGCGCGGCTGGGGCTGGACGACATGATCTACAACCACATCTCGATGCGGGTGCCCGGCACGCAGGACCAGTTCCTGCTCAACCCGTACGGGCTGCTGTTCGAGGAGGTCACCGCCTCCAGCCTGGTGCGCATAGACCTGCAGGGCCGCAAGCTGGAGGACACGCCCTACGAGGTGAACGCTGCGGGCTTCGTGATCCACGGTGCCATCCACCAGGCGCGGCACGACGCGCTCTGCGTGCTGCACACCCATTCGGACGCCAGCCTGGCCGTCTCCGCGCAGGCCGAGGGGCTGCTGCCGTTGTCGCAGTTCGCCATGCGCTTCTACCGCCGCCAGGGCTTCCACGACTACGAGGGCGTGGCACTGGACCTGGACGAGCAGCAGCGCCTGGTGCGCGACATGGGCCAGCACCCGGTGCTGCTGCTGCGCCACCACGGCATCCTGACCGTGGGACGCACGCCGGGCGAGGCCTTCATGCTGCTCTATTACTTCGACCGCGCCGCGCGCATACAGCTCGACATGCAGGCCGCGGCCGCGGGCGGCGCGCCGATGCTGGTGCCGCCCCATGCGGTGGCTGAACACGCCGCGCGCCAGTTCTGGGAGCAGGACGGCGACATCCTGGTGGCCGGCGAGCGCGAGTGGCCCGGCCTGCTGCGCAGCCTCGACCGCCACGACCCCGGCTACCGCGCCTGAGCGCGGCCAGCCCTCGCATGCGTTTCCTGTTTTCCAACCCTCTCCACCGGAGCCGACCATGACGATGAAGCGACGTTTCCTGACCACCCTGGCAATGGCCGCCATGCTGGGGCTCACCACGCTGACGGCGCAGGCGCAGGCCCCGCTGGCCAAGGCCACGCTGCGCCTCAAGTGGCTGCCGCAGGCGCAGTTCGCCGGCTTCTACTACGCGCAGGCCAAGGGCTACTACAAGGATGCCGGCATAGACCTGACCATCAACCCCGGCGGTCCCAACCTGCTGACCGAGAACCTGGTGGCTACGGGCGCGGACACCTTCGGCCTGTCCGGCGGCACCGACAGCGTGATGGGTGCCATCGACAAGGGCCTGCCCATCGTGGCCGTCGGCGTGGCGCACCAGACCACGCCCTTTGTCTTCGTCACCCGCGCCGACGGCCCGGTCAAGACGCTCAAGGACTTCGAAGGCCGCAAGGCCACCACTTGGTTCACCGGCGCCAACTACGTGCTGTTCGGCATGCTGGCCAACGCCGGCGTGGACCGCTCCAAGGTCGACATACAGCCGCAGCAGGTCAGCGTCACGCCCTTCGTCAATGGCGAGATCGATGTGGTCACCGCCACCTGGTACAACGAGCTGTACACCATCCGCGAGCGCATGGGCGCGGAGAAGCTCAAGCTCTTCGTGGCCGAGGACTTCGGCATGACCTTCCCGCGCGACACCGTGATCGTGTCGAAGGACACCGCGCAGAAGAACCCCGAGCTGGTCAAGGCCTTCCTCAAGGCCTCGATCCGCGGCTGGCGCGACGCCATGGCCAACCCCAAGGAGGCGGTGGACATCGTCATGAAGGCCGCGCCCACGCTCAACCGCGCGCACCAGGAATTCATGCTGACCGAGGCCTATCGCCTGATGACCGCCGGCAAGGCCAAGACCGAGGGCCTGTTCAACATCGACATGGCCGCGATCAAGACCGCGCATGACTTCCTGCTGGCCAACAAGGCGCTGCCCAAGGCGGTGGACTTGAACGCTGCATTCGACCCGAGCTTCCTCAAGGCCATCGACCTGAAGGACCGCCTGCCGTGACGGCCGGCAGCGGCCTGCGGCGCGCCTGGGTGCCTGTGGCGCAGGGCCTGGGGCTGATCCTGGCCGTGGCCGTGCTGTGGGAAGGGGCGGTGGTCCTGTGCGGGATATCGCCCCACTACCTGCCGCGCCTGAGCGTGGTCCTGGCGTCCATGGCGGCCACGCCCGAAGCCTACGTCGCCGGCTTCCTGCGCACCCTGAGCGAGACCCTGCTGGGCTTTTGCGTGGGCACCGTGGTGGGCGTGGCCAGCGGCGTGGTGTTCCGCCAGTCACGCCTGCTGCGCGAGCTGGTGTTCCCGGTGTTCGTGATCTCGCAGACCATTCCCGTGATTGCGTTCGGCGCCGTGGTGGTGTTGTGGCTGGGCAACACCATCTTGGCCAAGGCCATGATCGCCTTCTACCTGACCTTCTTCCCGGTCACGGTCAACACCCTCAACGGCCTGGAGGCGGTGGACCGGCGCCAGGAAGACCTGCTGCGCAGCTTTGGCGCCTCGCGCTGGAAGCTGCTGTGGCAGCTGCAGCTGCCGGCGGCGCTGCCGCAGATCTTTGTGGCGCTGCGTCTGGCCTGCACACTGAGCCTGCTGGGCGCCATCGCCGGCGAATGGTTCGGCGATACGGTGGGCCTGGGCGTGCTGCTGCTGCAGGCCATGTACAACGAGCAGATGGTCGCGCTATGGGGCGCCATATTGGCCGCGGGCCTGCTGGGCACCTCCTTCTTCGGCGTGGTGGCGCTGCTGGAGCGCCGCATCGTCTTCTGGCGGAGCGAACTCTGATGAGCGCAACTGCATCACTGCCAACCGCGGTGGCGGCGGCACCAGCCACATCCCGCACCGTGCTGCGCGGCGCCACCGGCATCCTGGGCATCTTCGTGCTGTGGGAGGTGCTGACGCGCGCGCTGGGCGTGCCAGCCTACATCCTGCCCAGCGTCAGCAGCATATTGGCCGCCATCGGCCGGCAGCGCGGCGTGCTGGGGCCGGCGGCGGCCACCACCTTCTTCGAGGCGCTGGCGGGCTTTGCTGCGGGCTCCATCTGCGGGTTGGCGCTGGCCGTCGTGCTCACCCTGCTGCCGCTGGTGAAGAAGCCGGTGCTGCCGCTGGTGACCGCGCTCAATTCGGTGCCGGTGGTGGCCTATGCGCCGCTGATCCTGCTGTGGTTCGGCATAGGGCCCACCTCCAAGGTCATCATGGTGGCGATCGCGGTGGGCTTCACCGTGTTCCTGCATGCGCTGGCCGGGCTGGCGCGGGTGGACCCGCGCGTGGTCGACCTGATGCGTAGCTTCGGCTCGGGGCCAGCCGCCATCCTGTGGCGCATCCGTGTGCCGGCGGCCATTCCGCTCACCGCCGCAGGCATGCGCGTGTCCACCACGCGCGCCGTGATCGTCGCCATCGTCACCGAGATGCTGGGCGCGCAGCGCGGCCTGGGCTGGACCATCTACCAGGCGGTGCTGCAGGTGGACTTCGTGCAGGTCTGGTCAGCGATCTTCGTGGCCTCGGCCGGCAGCCTGCTGTTCTTCGGCCTCGTCAACTTCGTGGAGAAGCGCTATGTCTTCTGGAAGTAGCACTGCCGGCACGGCCCGTCCCTCGCTGGCCGCCATGGGTGCGCAGCATGCGGCCCAGCCCGCCAATGCGGCCGAGGCACAGGCCCGGTACTTCAACTCGGCCAACGCCTTCAACGTGAAGCTGCCCGCCGTGCCGGCCCAGGCCTTCACGGCGCAGGCCGCCGCCGCGCTGGATGCGGCCTCGCCCACCGGCTGGTGGGCCTGCGACCAGTCGCCCGCGCTGGGCGGCGGCTTTCCCGCCACCACGCCGCTGATGCTGGCGCGCTATGCCCGCATACGCGCGGGCGAAACGCTGGCTGCCGATTTCTGCGCCAGCGGCCTGATCTATCGCGTGATCGAGGGCCGTGGCTGGAGCCGCAGCGGCGGCGAGGAACTGCGGTGGGCGGCCGGCGATGTGCTCTTCCTGGCTGGCGGCCAGCCCTGGCTGCTGGGCGCCGATGCGGGCCAGGACGCGGTGCTGTGGGCCGTGACCGACGAGCCGCTCTATGCCCTGTGCCGCGCGCGCCCGGTGCCTGCGGCCCTGCCCACGGTGCACTACCGCGCCGACGACATCGCGCGCCAGCTGGACGCGGTGCACGCCGCCACGCCGGAGGCGGGCAATGCCGGCCTGGCGGTGGTGTTCTCCAGTGCCGCGCTGGAGGCGGGGCGCAACATCCTGCCCACGCTCACGCTGTCGCTCAACAGCCTGCCGTCGGGCGCCGACCAGGCGCCGCACCGCCACAACTCGGCGGCGATCACACTGGTCGTGCGGGGCGAGCATTGCCACACGCGCATCGACGGCACGCCGTGCGCCTGGCAGCCCTGGGCCACCCTGGTCACGCCACCGGGCGCCGCCCATTCGCACCACAACCGCGGCAGCACGCGGGCCGAGTTCCTGATCGTGCAGGACGGCGGCCTGCACTACCACGCGCGGACCATGGGGTTTGCGTTCCTGGACCAGAATGCTTGAAGAAAAAGGCCTGTATCCCTTATGAATAAAGGGCCTATTGCTATTATTTTGGTGGCGGAGGATCGAAGGCGCGTATCGGTGGCAGCAGGCCCTCGTAGCGCTCGACCTGCACCGTGCTCAGTTGGCCCGCGCAACCCTGGGCCAGCGACGAGGTGCCGATGTCGCGCGTCAGCACATTGGGGTTGCCGTGCGCGCACAGGGGGCGGCCCTGCGCGTCCAGCACCGGGTCGTACCAGGCGCCGGTGGGCAGTTGCACCACGTCTTCGCGCATATCGGCGCTGAGCTGCGCGCTGGCCAGGCAGGCGCCGATCTCGTTGAACAGCCGCACGATGTCGCCTTCGCCGATGCCGCGCGCTGCCGCCGCCGCCGGGTGCAGCGTGCAGACCTCGCGGCCCTGGCGTTTGCTGGCCTGGCTGTGGGCGCCGAAGTCGAGCTGGCTGTGCAGCTTGGTGTGTGGCTGGTTGGCAACCAGCCACAACGGGTGCTCGGCCGTCGGCGCGAATCTTGGTGGCAGCCAGGCCGGGTGGCCGGGGCAGTCGGCGTAGCCAAAGGCCGCCACCGCAGGTGAGCTGATCTGCACCTTGCCGCTGGGCGTGGGCAGCGGCGCGCCGGCCGGGTCCTTGCGGAAGGCGCGCAGGATGCCGCCGTCGTCATCGCGCTGCGGCAGCATGAGCTGGCCGCGCTGCCAGAACTGGTCGAAGGAGGGCGCCTCCAGTCCCAGGCCTTCCAGCCCGGCGCGGGTGCGCTCGTACAGGTGCGCCAGCCATTCGCGCGTGCTGCGGCCTTCGCTGAAGGCTTCCAGGCTGCCCATACGGCGCGCCAGGTCGCAGAAGATGTCGTAGTCGTCGCGGGCCAGGCCATGCGGCTCGGCGATGCGGTGCATGGCCACCACCATCGGGTCGGTCGGCGTGGCGCCGATGTCCTCGCGCTCCAGCGTCATGGTGCAGGGCAGGACGATGTCGGCGTGGCGCGCGGTGGCGGTCCAGGCGATCTCGTGCACGACGAAGGTGTCCAGCCTGCGGAAGGCCGCCGCCAGCCGCTGCAGGTCCTGGTGGTGGTGGAACGGGTTGCCGCCGGCCCAGTAGGCCAGGCGGATGTGCGGGTAGCTGCGGCGCTGGCCGTTGTAGTCGAAGGGCTGGCCCGGGTTCAGCAGCATGTCGCTGATGCGCGCCACGGGGATGAAGTCCTTCACGCCGTTGCTGCCCTGCGGCAGCGCGGCGGCCGGCACCGCGTTGTTGCGCTTGCCGTAGTGCGCCAGCGTACCCAGCGCGTAGTTGTAGCCGCCGCCGGGCAGGCCCAATTGGCCCAGCGCGGCGGCCAGCACCGCGCCCATCCACACCGGCTGCTCGCCATGCTCGGCGCGCTGCAGCGAGTGCGACACCACCACCAGCACGCGCCTGCCCACCAGTGAGCGCGCCAGCGCCACCAACTGCTGCTCCGGCAGGCCGCAGATCGGCGCGGCCCAGGCGCAGCTCTTGGGCTGGCCGTCGCTGTGGCCCATGAGGTAGTCCTCGAACACCTCCCAGCCGTCGCAGCAGCGCGCGATGAATTCGCGGTCGTGCGTGCCGTCGCTGACGAGCTGGTGCACCAGGCCCAGCATCAGCGCGGTGTCGGTGTTGGGCACGGCGGGCAGCCATTCGAACTGCGCCTCGTCGGGCAGGTCGCTCTTCAGCGGGCTGATGCTGACGAAGCGGCAGCCGCGCGCCGCCGCATCGCGCATGGCATTGCGCTCGACATGGCGGCTGATGCCGCCCGAGGCCACGCGCGAATTCTTCAGCGCCATGCCGCCGAAGGCCAGCACCACCTCGCTGTGCTCGACGACCTGCTCCCAGGTGACGTTGCGGCGCGCCACCTCTTCCATGGTGCCGATCACATGCGGCAGCATCGGCCCGGAGGCGCCGGCGCTGTAGCTGTTGACCGAGCGCACGTAGCCGCCCAGCGTGGTGTTGAGGAAGCGGTGCACCTGGCTCTGCGCATGGTGGAAGCGCCCCGCGCTCGACCAGCCATACGAGCCGCCGAACACCGCGCCAGCGCCGTGCCGGTCCTTCACGCGCTGCAGCTCCTTGGCCAGCAGATCCAGCACCTCGCCCCAGGGCATGGCTACGTAGTCGTCGCTGCCGCGCGCGGCGTCCGGCCCCGGGCCGCGCTCCAGCCAGCCCTTGCGCACCATGGGCGTGGTCACGCGCACCTTGTGGCGCAGCGCGTCGGGGAAGTTGTCGATCAGCGGGTTCGGGTCCGGGTCGTCCGGGTTCGGCTTCACGCGCAGCGTGCTGCCGTCCCAGGCGGCGGAGAACACGCCCCAGTGGGAGCTGTGGGGCTGGAAGGCGGGCGTGTCGTGCGTGCTCATGGCGATCAGCTTACGGAGGTCGGGGCGGTAGGGGCCCAGCGCTGGCGAGGGTGGCCTGAGGGACGTGTCACTACTCGGCTTTGAGGCCACCGCGCTCTACCGCGCGCTTGTAGTTGCCAATGTCCTTCACGATGAAGTCGCGGAAGGCATTGCCGGTGAGCGTGGATTCCTGCGCGCCGTCGGCACGGTAGACCTTGAGCAGCTCCGGGTCCTGCATGGCGAGCTTCACTGCGTGCGCGATGGTGTCGACCACATCCTTGGGCGTGCCGGCCGGCGCGGCCAGGCCGTACCACTGGGTCATGACCACGTCGATGCCCGACTCCTTGAGCGTGGGCACCTGCGGCAACGCGGCCACACGCCTGGCGCTGCTCACCGCCAGCAATCGCACCTTGCCGCCATTGATCTGGCCCATGAGCGGCGTGTAGGGCGCGAAGAAGCTGTCGACCTGGCCACCGAACAGGTCGTTGAGCGCCGGGCCCGAACCCTTGTAGGGGATGTGCAGGATGTTGAGGTCGGCCTGCTGCTTGACCATCTCCATCACGATCTGCGCCGCGCCGCCGGTGCCGGTGGAGGCATAGGTGAGCTTGCCGCCCTTGGCCGCCTCCACGTATTCCTGCACGGTCTTGATTTTCGAGTTGCTGCCGACCATCAGGCCAAAGGGTGTCTCCACCAACTGCGCGATGGGCACGAAGTCCTCCGGCACCTTGTAGGGCAGGTTGGGGCGCAGTGGGACCGTGCTGCCGAAGTTGCCGCTCATGGCGAGGATCAGCGTGTAGCCATCGGGCTTGGACCGTGCCACGGCCTCGGCCGCGATGTTGCCGCCCGCCCCGGCCTTGTTGTCCACGATCACGGTCTGGCCGATGTGCTTGCTGAGCGCCATGGCAATGGTGCGGCCATACAGGTCGCCGCCGCCGCCGGGCGGGAAGCCGACCACCAGCTTGATCGGCTGCTCCGGATAGGCCGCGTGGGCCACGCCGGCCAGGCCCAGCAGGCTGGCCGTGGCCACGAGGGCGGCAGTGCGGCGAAGAAGGTCACGTGTGCGCATGGATGTCTCCTGTGAATGGAATCTTTATTCGTCTATGAATGCAGCGCGGTCCAGGCCATGGACAGCGCAATGCCCGCCGCCAGCACGGCAAAGCCGCGCTGCAGCAGGCTGGCGGGCACATGCGGCGCCACGCGCCGCGCGGCCAGCATGCCGCCGGCCGCGCCCAGCGCGAAGCGCCAGGCCAGGGGCGCGTCCAGGTGGCCCATGGCGGCCGAGGCCGCCACGCCCCAGGCCGACACCAGCGCCACCACGGCCAGCGAGGTGCCGATGGCGGCCTCCATCGGCATGTCGGTGAAGCGGTGCAGCCCCGGCACGATGACAAAGCCGCCGCCCACGCCCAGCAGGCCCGAGAGCGCGCCCGCCGCCGCCCCCATGGCCGCCAGCGCGCGGGCGCAGGGCAGGGTCCAGAACAGGCGCCCGGTGCTGGTGTCCAGCCGGCAGGGCATGCGGGCGCCGGCATCACCGCTGCCGGGCTGCGCGCCGCGCCGCCACATGCTCCAGGCGACCCAGCCCAGCACTGCCGCAAAGGCCAGCGCCAGCGGTGCGGCCGGCAGCCGCTGCGCCAGCCAGAGGCCGGCGGGCGATGCGGCAATGCCCACGGCCGCCATCAAGGCTGCCGCGCGGTAGCGCACCCGCTGCGCCCGCCAGGCCAGCACGGCGCCCAGCCCCGCCGCCATGGCGACCGCGGTGAGCGCCACGGGCGCCACCACGGCCAGCGGCGCATGGGTGCCGGCCATCAGCAGCGGCACCGCCAGCACGCCGCCGCCGGCGCCGGTCAGGCCCAGGGCGGCACCGATCAGCAGGCCCAGCAGCAGCGTGGTCATGGGCAGGCTCAGTGGGCGCCGGTGGCGATGGGCGCGCCGGGCTGGGCGCTGTATTCGCTCCACGAGCCCGGGTACAGCGCCGCGCCCTTCAGGCCCGCGACCTCCATGGCCAGCAGGTTGTGGCAGGCCGTCACGCCCGAGCCGCACTGGTTGATCAGCTCGGCAGCGGGCCGGCCGCCGGTGATGGCGTCGAACTCCTGGCGCAGCTGGGCGGCGGGCTTGAAGCGGCCGTCGCTGCCAAGGTTGTCCTTGAACAGGCGGTTGCGCGCGCCGGGGATGTGGCCGCCGATCGGGTCCAGGGTCTCGTTCTCGCCGCGGAACCGGTCGGGCGCGCGCGCGTCCAGCACCTGCTGGCCCTTGCTCGCGATGTTGGCCTGGATGCCGGCGTAGTCCACGGTCTTGACCAGCGGGCTGCGCAGGCTGAAATTACCGGCCGAGCGCGCCGCGGGCGCATCGGTGGCGAGCGCCTGGCCGGCGGCCTTCCAGGCGGCAACGCCGCCGTCGAGCACGGCAGCGGCCCGGTGGCCAGCCCAGCGCAGCATCCACCACAGGCGCGCGGCGTACATGCCGCCGGCGTTGTCGTAGGCAACGACCTGGGTGTCGTCGTCCAGGCCCAGATCGGCCATGGACTTTGCGAAGGCCTCGCGCGTGGGCAGCGGGTGGCGGCCGTTGCTGCCGGTCTTGGCGGCCGACAGCACGTGCTCCAGGTGCACGTAGCGGGCGCCGGGCAGGTGGCCGGCGTCGTAGGCCTGCTGGCCGGCCTGCAGGTTGGTCAGCTCGAAGCTGCAGTCGAGCACCACGGGCGGCTTGGCGCAGCAGAGTTCGCAGGCAAGCTGCTCGACGGAGATGAGGGTGTCGTAGGTCACGGCTGTCATTCCTTGAAGTCGCCCAGCGCATCCATGGCGCGCAAGGAGTAGATGTAGGCGGCGCCGGCGTTGAGCGCGATGGCTGTGCCCAGGGCCTCGCTCAGCTCGGCCTCGGTGACGCCGGCCTTGCGCGCGGCGGCGGCGTGCGCGGCGATGCAGCCGTCGCAGCGGGTGGTGACGGCCACCGCCAGCGCGATCAGTTCGCGTGTCTTGGCGTCCAGCGTGCCGGTGGCGCCCTGCGCGGCGTTGAGCGCGCGGAAGGCCTCGATCATCTTGGGGTTGTGCTCGACCAGTGCGCCGGCGGCGCGCTTGTTGTTGGAGAGGGCGCTGGCCCAGTCATTCAGCAGCATTTGCGTTTCCTCAGAGGTGTGCGTTAGGGGGAAATTTCCTTGAGCAGCGCCGGTGTCATGGCGCGCTTGTAGCGCTCGATGTCGTCCAGGATGAAGCGGCGAAAGCCCTCCATCGGCAGGTCGCGCTCGGTGGCGGCGTCGCGGCGGATGGCCTCGCGTACCTCGGGCATGGCCAGCGCCTTGCTGAGGCTGGCCGAGAGGGCGCGCACGATGGGCTCCGGCGTGCCCGCGGGCGCCACCAGGCCATACCACTGCACCACGGGTACGTTGACGCCCAGCTCCTTGAAGGTGGGCACGTCCGGGATGGCGGCATTGCGCGTGTCGCCGGTGATGGCCAGCAGGCGCAGCTGGCCCTGGCGCACTTGACTGACGAGCGGCGAGGCGGTGGCGAAGAAGCTGTCCACCTGGCCGCCCAGCATGTCGGTGATGGCCGGGCCCGAGCCCTTGTAGGGCACGTGCAGCATGTCGATGCCGGCGGACTGCTTGACCATCTCCATGCCGATGTGCGCCGAGCCCCCCGTGCCGGTCGAGCCGAAGCTGAGCTTTTGCGTGCGCGCTGCATCCAGCAGCTCGCGCGCGGTCTTGAAGCGCGAGTTGTGGGCCACGAACAGGCCGTGCGGCGCCTCCAGGATCAGGCCGATCGGCGCGAAATCGTCAGGGGCCTTGTACGGAAGGCTCTGGGGCTTGATGGCGGGGGAGAGCGCCAGGTTGCCGCTCATGGCCAGCAGAACGGTGTAGCCGTCGGGCCGCGCCTTGGCGACGATGTCGGCGGCGATGTTGCCGCCGGCGCCGGCGCGGTTGTCCACCAGCACCGTCTGTCCGAGCGCCTTGCCCATGGCATTGGCGATCAGGCGTCCGTACAGGTCGCCGCCGCCGCCCGGGGGGAAGCCCACCACCAGCTTCACCGGCTGGTCGGGATAGGCCGCCCGCGCGGGCGTGGCGGCAAGGGCCAGCAGGCTTGCGCCGGCCAGCGCGAGGGCGCCCAGGCGCCGGCGGGTGGGGCTTCTCATGCTCTTGTCTCCATCTCTTTTCTTATGCGCCGCAAGGCGCGCTACACAGGCCGGCGGCCTATCTGGCCCAGCTTTGCTGTGCCACCACGCGATCCACCGAGGCGCCGCACTGGCCCAGGTAGGCGCTGGGGTCGGTCAGATCGCGGATCTCGTCGTCGCTCAGCAGCTTGCCCAGGCCTTCGTGCTGGCGCATGGCGTCGGCAAAGCTCAGCTTGCCGGTGATGCCGTGCATGGAGGCTTCGTAGATCCACTCGTGCGCGGTCTGCTTGCCCACGCGCTCGGAGAGCTCCAGCATCACGCGCTCGGACAGCAGGTAGCCGCGCATCTTGTCGAGGTTGGCGGCCATCACGTCGGCATTGACCTTCAGGCCGGCCAGCAGGTTTCTGGCCTGGAACAGCATGGCGCCGGCGATCAGGCAGCACTCGGGCAGCGCCTTCCATTCCATCTTCCAGGCGATGCCGTCGCGCTCGCTCTCTTGCACCATGCCCTCGACCATCATCGCGGCGTTGTAGCGCAGCGGGCGCGACAGGCCGGCCAGGTTCTCGGCCGAGGTCGGGTTGCGCTTGTGCGGCATGGTGGACGAGCCCAGCTTGCCTTCGGAGAAGCCTTCCTCGACCTCGCCGAACTCGTTGCGCTGCATGTTGAAGAGCTCGTTGCCGATCTTCGACAGCGTGGCGCCGATCATGGCCAGCAGCAGGGTGTATTCGGTGAAGCGGTCGCGCGCCGGCGCCCAACTGATGGCGGGCGTGCCCAGGCCCAGCTTGTCCAGCATCAGGCGCTCCAGCTGCTCGGCCTTCGGGCCCAGCGAAGCCTGGCTGCCGACGGCGCCGGCCAGCATGCCGACCAGCACCCGCGGCGCGGCCTGCAGCAGGCGCTCGTGGTGGCGGCCCAGCTCGTCCAGCCACAGCGCGCACTTGTGGCCGAAGGTGATCGGCAATGCCTGCACGCCGTGCGTGCGGCCGGCCATGGGCGTGTCGCGGTGCGCCACGGCCAGGCGCGCCAGCTCCCGGCCCACGGCCTGCATGTCGCGCAGCACGACCGCATGGAATTCCTTCAGCTGCAGCGCCACGCCGGTGTCCACCACGTCCTGCGTGGTGGCGCCGTAGTGCACCCACTCGCCGTTCTCCTTGGAGCAGGCGGCCTGCAGCTGCTTGAGCGCGGGCACCAGCGAATGCTTGATGCGGCGGATCTCGGCCGACATGGCGGCGATGTCGATGTTGGCGACCTGGGCCTTCTCGGCGATCTGCCTGGCGGCTGCGGCCGGGATGATGCCCAGCTCGGCCTGGGCGGCGGCCAGGGCGGCCTCGAAGTCGAGCCACTTCTGGATGCGGTTCTCTTCCGAGAAGATGGCGCGCAGTTCATCGGTGCCCCAGAGGTGCTGGAGCGATTGCATGTCGAAGACGGAAACGGGCATGGGAGTCCTGGTGGTCTAGAGGGAGGCTTGCGGGGCGACGAGCGCGCGTGGCAGCACGCGGCCCGGGTTGAAGGTGTTGGCCGGGTCGAGCGCGCGCTTGATGCGCGCCATGGCGTCGAGCGCGACCGGGCTCTTGTAGTGAAGAAAGGCGGCCTGCTTCTGCCGGCCTATGCCGTGCTCGGCGGAGATCGATCCGTGCAGCCGCGCGGCCGTGGCATGCACGATGTTGTGCACCGCCTCTTCCTGCGCGCGGAAGTCGGCATCCGCCATGCCGGCGGGCTTGCTCTGGTTGTAGTGCAGGTTGCCGTCGCCCACATGGCCGAAGCAGACGATGCGGATGCCGGGCATCAGTTGCTCCAGCGCCGCACCGGCCTGGGCAATGAAATCAGGGATGCGCGAGATGGCGACCGAGATGTCGTGCTTGATCGACGGGCCCTCCAGCCGCTGTGCCTCGGGCACGTGCTCGCGCAGCGCCCAGAAGGCATGGGCCTGGCTGTCGGAGGCGGCCAGCGCGGCGTCCTGCACCAGGCCATCTTCCATGGCGGCGGCCAGCACCTCTTCCACGGCCGGCTGCGGGTCCATGTGGGAGGAGACCTCCGACACGTCGAACAGCACCGACCATGGATGCACTTTCCCCTGCGGCGCGCGCATGCCGGCCGTGCCGTGCTGGAGCACCAGCGCGAGCGGCCCGCTGCCGATCAGCTCGAACGCCGGGATGCGCTCGCCCACGGCATCGGTCAGCCGTGACAGCAGCTCCACCGCGGCCTGCGGATCGCGCAGCGCCACCCAGGCCGTCAGCACCTTGCGAGGATGCGAGAAGAGCTTGAGCGTGACCGCGGTCACGATGCCCAGCGTGCCCTCGCCGCCGATGAACAGCTGCTTCAGGTCATAGCCGGTGTTGTCCTTGCGCAGCGCGCCCAGCAGGTCCAGCACGCGGCCGTCGGCCAGCACCACCTCCAGGCCCAGCACCAGTTCGCGGGTATTGCCGTAGCGCAGCACTTGCTCGCCGCCGGCATTGGTGGACACCACGCCGCCGATGGTGGCGCTGCCCTCGGACGCGAGCGACAGCGGAAACAGCCGGCCCGTGGCCTCGGCCGCCTGCTGCGCCGCCAGCACGGTGCAACCGGCCTCGACCGTCAGGGTGTTGTCCAGCGCGTCGGTGCGGCGCACCGCGCGCATACGGTCCAGGCTCAGCACCACCTCGGTCCGCGAATCGTCGGGCGTGGAGCCGCCCACCAGGCCGGTGTTGCCGCCCTGCGGTACCACCGGCACGCCGGCCGCGGCGCAGGCCGCCACCACGCGCGACACCTCTTGCGTACTCGCCGGGCGCACCACGGCGCGCGCCGCGCCGGGATAGCTGCGGCGCCATTCGGTCTCGTAGCGGGCCATGTCGGCGGCGTCGGTCAGCACATGCGCGCGGCCGACGCAGGCGGCCAGTGTGTCGAGCAGCTTGTCTGCGCTCATGCGGCCGTGCCGCTGTGGTGGCGGGAAAGAATCATGCTGTGTCTCCGTCAGGATGTGCGGGCCCGCTGCGGCCCGTGAGGGACATCCGCCCTGGGGTACGCTGCGGCCAGCCATCCTGGTGCTTGTGGTATTTCAATGAATGAAATACATTTCGTTAATCAAAACTATAGCCCGCTGCAAAACCAGTGTCAACGGGGCCTGCCCGGTCCCGCGCCGCGGGTTTGCGTCTGTTCACGATGACTCAGAAACCCAAAAAAACCGCCCCGGCGCAGGCCGCTGCCGACGCACCGCAGCCGCCCTCCGGCGTGCTGGAGCGCGGCATCACCATCCTGGAGTGCTTCACCGAAGAGCGCCTGCGGCTGCAGCTGCGCGAGCTGGCCGAACTCACCGGCCTGGACAAGGCCACCCTGCTGCGCCTGCTGGGCGTGCTGGTGCGCGCGCGGCTGGTGCACCGCTTCGACAACGGCGCTTACGCGCCCGGCCCGGCGCTGCTGCACATGGGCATGCTGTATCGCCGCACTTTCGACCTGGGCTCGCGCCTGCAGCCGGCGCTGCAGGAGGTGATGCGGCAGACCGGTGAGACGGTGGCCTTCTATGTGCGCGACGGCAATGAGCGGGTCTGCCTGTACCGCGAGAACAGCGCCAACGAGGTGCGCCACCACGTCGAGGTGGGCACGCGTATCGCGCTGGCGGCAGGGGGCTCTTCCTCGCATGTGCTGCGTGCCTTCACCGGCGGCAGCACGCCGCAGGCTGCCGCCATCGCGCGCGACGGCTTTGCCATCACGCGCGAGGAGCGCGTGCCGCAGATCGCCTCCGTGGCGCTGCCGGTGTTCGACAGCGACGGCAGCTTCCAGGGCGCGCTGGTGGTGATAGGCCTGGCGCCGCGCCAGAGCGCTGCGGCCCAGCGCAAGGCGGTGGAAGTAGTGCGCCATGAACTGGCGCAGCGCGGGTTCGCCAGCCGGCCGCCCAAGGATTGGCGCTAGCGCGCGCCGAAAAGAGCCAGCCCTGGCGCGCAAGCCGCGCCATCCCGCGCCGGATCGGCAAAGCCTTCGCACCAGGCGGCCAGGGCGTGTGCCGTGGCTGCATCCACTTGCGGCGCAAAGGCACGCAGGCGTGCCTGCAGCGCGGGCCAGGTGAAGGGGTCTTCCGGGTCGCCGCGGCGCAGCTCGCGGTAGGCGCTGAGCTGGCGGCCGTCGTGCAGCGTGACGGTCACGCGGCTGGGCCGGCGCTGCGGGAAGGCTTGCTGGAAGGCCTCGCGCGGCTGCACCGTCATGCGCGCGGCCAGCGCGTGCAGCCTGGGGCTGTTGATGTCCGGTGCTTCCGTGTCGGCAATGCCCAGCGTGCCTTTTTCCAGCAGCACCGCCAGCACGTAGCGCAGGCAGAAGCTGGCCTCGGCCGGCCTGGCGGGCCACTGCACGCCGGCGATCTTGAGCGCGTGCGGGAAGATCTCTATCTCCATGGATTGCACGTCGGCGCCGGTGATGTGGTGTTCGTCCATCAGCGCGCGCGTGGCGTCCAGCGGCGTGAACAGCATGGCGCAGGCGGGCCAGGCCTTGATGGTGGCGGTGTGCAGGCGCTCGGGCGCCTGCAGCCCGCCGTCGATGGCGGCCAGCGGGCCGTCACCGGCCAGCGCCGCGTACAGGCCGCGCCGGCCGGTCATGAAGGCGCGTGCGCCGGGCAGGCCGGCGCGCGCGGCATAGGCGGCCGTCATGCCATTGCGCACCGCGAACGCGGGGTGCAGCGACTTGGCCTCGTGCGCGTCGTCGTCCACCAGTTGCCACAGGCCGGCGGCCTGGGTTGCGGCAATGCCCAGCGCATGGTGCAGCCGCGTGGCATCCAGGCCCAGCGCCACGCCGCTGGCGGCAGCCGCGCCCACGGCGCCGGCCGTAGCCGTGGCATGGAACAGCCCCGCATGGCGCGCCCCCAGCGCCTCGCCCAGGCGCAGCGCCACCTCATAGCCGGCAACGACGGCCTGCGCCACGCGCTGCTGCGTCAGGCCCAGCGCCGGCGCCAGGGCCAGCACCGGCGACACCGCCACCACGCCTGGGTGCAGCATGGCGGCGCGGTGCGCGTCGTCGATTTCGCGCAGGTGGGCGATACCGGCGTTGGCAAAGCCCGCGGCCAACGGCGTGGCGCTGGCGCCGCCGAACACGGCCGCGTTGCCGGCGCCGGGAAACAGCTCCTGCGTCAGGCCGTGCAAGCTGGCTGCGGCCGGCATATCAAGCGCCGACCAGCCGGCGGTGAACCAGTCCAGCAGCGCCTGCGCCAGCCGCTCGCGCGTGGCCATGGATGGCGGCCGCGCGGCCTGCGCCAGCACATGGGCCACCAGCCGGGATTCGGGCAGATCGTGCGATGCGGGGCTGGACGAATGCATGGTGCAGTTTTATTCAATGAAATAACTTTCATTATATAAAATGGCACTTCTTCTGTGCGGAGCCTCCCATGAGCCTGTCCATCCAAGCGTTCTTCGATCCAGCCACCTCCACCTTCTCCTATGTGGTGGACGATGGCGCCGGCACCTGCGCGGTGATCGATCCGGTGATGGGCTTCGACCAGAAGGCCGGGCGTACCGACCCGCAGCCGGCGCAGGCCGTGGCCGCGCACATCGAAGCCCATGATTTGCAGCTGGCCTGGCTGCTGGAGACGCATGCGCACGCCGACCACTTGTCTGGCGCACCCTGGCTGCAGCGGCGCCTGGGCGGCGCGCTGGCGATAGGCGCGGGCATCACCCAGGTGCAGCGCGAGTTCCACGGCATCTTCAATGCCGGCGAAATGGCCGTGGACGGCTCCCAGTTCAACCACTTGTTCGCCGATGGCGAGGCCTTTGCCATCGGCCGACTGCAGGCCTGTGCGCTGCATGTGCCGGGCCACACGCCGGCCGACGTGGCCTACCGCATCACCGACCCGGCCGGCGGGCCGGACGCGGTGTTCGTCGGCGACACCCTGTTCATGCCCGACCTGGGCACGGCGCGCTGCGACTTCCCCGGCGGCGACGCGCACGTGCTGTACCGCTCGATCCGGCGCCTGCTGGCGCTGCCGCCGCAGACTGTGCTCTACCTGTGCCACGACTACCCGCCCGCGGGGCGCGAGGCCAGCTGCCGCAGCACGGTGGCGGCGCAGCGCGCGCACAACATCCACGTGCGTGAGGGCATCGCAGAGACCGACTTCGTCGCCCGCCGGCAGGCGCGCGACGCCACGCTCGCGCTGCCGGCGCTGATGCTGCCCTCGGTACAGGTCAACATGCGCGCCGGCCGCCTGCCGCCGGCGGAGGGCAATGGCACGGCCTACCTGAAGATTCCCATCGACCGCTTCTGAAGCCGCAGCACCTGCGGCGAAATATCGTAACTACTCACCCCCGTTCGCCCTGAGCCGGTCGTTGGGCTTGGTGATGCGTGGCAGGGCTTCGACAAGCTCAGCCCGAGCGGTGTGGGGGCTGAGTAGTTACGAAATATCAGGGAAATATGCCTTTTGCCAAGGCTGGTCATGGGCATATAGCTATAAAAATAGAAGCGATCGACAGTCGTTGCGACCAGTGTTGTATTTGCGCGACCGCTGGCTTCAAGTCAGCTTCGCAGGAATAGGCTCGCCAAGCCAAAAGCAAGCAAGAACGATTCGCGTTCATGTGGCCACTATTCCAACGTACTCCAGGCAAGGCAGCAACACCATGCAATCCCGCTTTCTTCCCCCGCGGCGCGCCATCGCGCAGGCCGCTTTCCTGGCGCTGACCGGCGCTGCCGTACAGGCGCAGACCCTGCCGCAGGTGGATGTCACCGCCGGCCAGGAGCATGGCGCCCACTACGCGCCGGCCGCCACCGCCACGGCGGCCAAGGTCGATGCGCCGCTGCGCGACATCCCGCAGACGGTCAACATCGTCACGCAAGAGGTCATGCGCGACCAGGGCGCGCGCAGCGTCCAGGACGTGATGAAGACCATCCCCTCGGTTGGCCTGGCCACCGGCGACGGCCAGCGCGATGCCATCGTGATCCGTGGCTTCACCGCGCTCTATGACATCTACCTGGACGGCGTGCGCGACGACGCGCAGTACTTCCGCGACCTCTACAACATCGAGCGCGTGGAAGTGGTCAAGGGCCCGGCCGCAGCGCTCTACGGGCGCGGCTCTTCGGGCGGGCTGATCAACCTGATCACCAAGAAGCCCAGCTTCACCAACAGCGGTGACGCCGGCGTGACGCTGGGCAGCTATGGCCTGAAGCGCACGGATCTGGGCCTGAACCGCGCCGTGTCGGACACGGTGGCGGTGCGGCTCGATGCGGCGGTAGAGGATTCGGGCAGCTTCCGCACCAACGGCTATCTGCGCAGCCAGGCCGTGTCGCCCAGCCTGCTGTGGAAGGACGGCAACCAGAGCCTGCTGCTGCAATACAAC
This sequence comes from Xylophilus sp. GW821-FHT01B05, assembly GCA_038961845.1. Lineage (NCBI taxonomy): Bacteria > Pseudomonadati > Pseudomonadota > Betaproteobacteria > Burkholderiales > Xylophilus > Xylophilus sp. GW821-FHT01B05. Next base: position 5,765,969 of record CP152408.1, on the reverse strand, counting down.
TACCAGCACCAGGAGCGCGGCATCGACTTTGGCGTGCCGGGCCTGGCCTCCACCGGCCGGCCGGCCAATGTGCCGAACAGCACCTACTACGGCGCGGCCAATGCCTACGGCCTGGACCACACCATCTCCACCATCGAGAGCAGCACCGCGCAGTACAAGCTGCGCCTGTCCGACAGCACCTCGTTTACCGACACGCTGCGCTACTACGAGTACTCGCTGGACCGCCGCCACACCCGCATCGGCTCCATCAACGACAGCGGCGCCGTGCCCATGGCGCTGCTGTCGCGCGGCGCGGTGCAGCGCTATGAGCACGGCTGGTTCAACCAGAGCGAGGTCAGCCACGACCTGGCCTGGGGCAGCACCACGCACAAGCTGCTGGCCGGCGCGGAGTTTGGCGAGCAAGGCCGCCAGCAGGCCATCACCAACGCCGCCACCAACAAGGCCGGCTACTCCTTCAGCACGCCGGTGTTCGCGCCTGTGGGGCAGGATTTGCCCTACCTGGTGCCGGTGGCGCAGGCCTCGAGCCCGGCGGTGGGCTACACCACCAACACCACGCGCAGCCTGTACGTGCAGGCGCTTTCCACCTGGACGCCCACCATCAAGAGCATGCTGGGCCTGCGCTACGACGCCTTCGGCCAGAAGTACGACGACCAGTTGCCCAGCAATGCCGACCTGGCCCGCACCGACCGCAACATCTCGCCGCGCGCCGGCCTGGTGTGGCAGCCCACGGCCACGCAGAGCTATTACGTGTCGGCCACCAAGTCCTACCAGCCCTCGGGCGAAGCGGGCGCGCTGGCCACCAACAACGCGCAATTGAAGCCCGAGCAAAGCGTGAACCTGGAGATCGGCTCCAAGACCGATTTGTTCGATGGCGCCGCTTCCTTCACCGCCTCGCTCTACCAGCTCACGCGCAGCGACGTGAAGTACACCGACCCCATCTTGAACACCTTGCTCAACATCGGCGAGCAGCGTGCGCGCGGCGTCGAGCTGACCTTCTCCGGCCAGGTCGCGCCCGGCTGGCAGGTGCTGGCCGGCTACTCGTACCTGGATGCGCTGGTGACCACCGGCGTCGGCACCGTGACCGCGCCCTTCAGCTCGGCCAAGGCCACGCCGCTGCAGGGCAAGACCCTGGCGCTGGCGCCGCGCCATACGCTGAGCCTGTGGACGCTGAAGTCGCTCGACGCCTGGCTGCCCGGCGTGCAGGCCGGCGCCGGCCTGAGCGCACGCAGTTCGCAGTTCGCCAACGTCGACAACGCCGTCAGCCTGCCCGGCTACGCCACGGTGGACCTGGCGCTGTACTGGCGCCCCGCGCCCAAGGGCTGGAGCATGGCGCTCAACCTGAAGAACGCGTTCGACCGCAAGTACTACATCTCGGCCAATAACGACGTGGCCATCATGCCGGGCGCGCCACGCTCGGTGGAGCTGAGCGCGCGCTACGCGTTCTGAGGGTACGTGCCCTCGGGGTTTGGTAACTACTCAGGTTCCCATACCGTTCGGGCTGAGAAGGCGTGAAAAAATCAACTCCCATGCGCCAACAGGCGGCTTGAAGGCCGCGGTGGCCAATTGAACGGGGCTGCGGCGAGCTCCTGGCCTCTCGGAGGTCCCAGAGCGCCCAGCCGCAGTCTTGGGGCCTTGTGGAGGCTGCAGGGCGAGCCCGCAAGCGCGCTCAGTTCACCCCCCGAGCGCAAACCCCAGCGAGCGCATGCGCATCAAGTTATGCGCCAGCGCGTGCCACAGCAGCACCGCGCGTGCCTTCAACTTGCCGCACACATTCAGGCGGTACAAGCCCCGTCGCCTGAGCTGCGCATTGGCGCATTCGATACTTGCGGCGCGGCGCCTGTAGAGCTTCTGGCCCTCGTCACTGGCCATGAACGCGCGCCACTGCGCAATCAACGGTGAGTCACTGGCCTTGGGGCTGAGCGGATCGAAGCCAGGTTTGCGGCTGCGCGAGGGCGGCACCACCGGCTGCGTGCCGCGACGGCTGAGTTCCTCGAGTGCGTCGTACTGGGGGTAGCCACCATCGGCCAGCCAGTGCGTGGGCGTGCGGCCGTAGCGCTGCTCGATCTGGCGATGCATGGGCGCCATCTCATGCATATCGCTGCCCGCGCAGACCACCGCGATACCGGCGATCAACTGCGTGGCCTCGTCCACCAGCACCTGCGCGTTGTAGGCCGGACGGAATCCTCCGTCGGCCATCTTCATCACCCGGGCGTCTGCATCCGTGGTGCTGACCCGCTTGGGCGCGCCTGCGCTGGACTTCGGCTGCGCCTCGCCGCTGGCGGGGCGTGGCTCGGCAGGTGGGGCGTCGGGTTCGGGCAGGGCGCTGGGAGCATCCCCGGCGGGGCTATCACCTACTGGGGCCTGGCCAGACTTGCCTCGCCTGGCACGCGCACTGGCCTTGTTCTTGATCTTGTCGAGTGCGCCCCGCTCGATCTCGCCGAAGGTCTGCAGTGCCCGGGCCAGGCGCTCCTCGCGCTCCCGTGCGGCGCGTTCGCGCGCGGCGGCCTTGCGCCGCGTGCTGGCGCCCGCATCGGCCTCGAGTTCGCTCTTGAGGGCGTTGACCTGGGCGAGCGCCAAGGCATGCAGCTCGCCCAGGCGCTCCTTGCGCCGGAAGCTCGAGGCCTTGGCGTGGGCGCGAACGCGCAGGCCGTCCTGGGCGACTACGTCGAGCGTGACCAGCTTGCGCTCCATGAGCGCGGCGATGCTGCGGGTGAGTTGCGCATCGAGCCACTCGGTGTTGGCTGTGCGAAAGCTCGCCAGCGTGTGGTAGTTGACCCCGACGCCACCGCAGAGCCAGCGGTAGATGTCGTCGCGCTCGCACAGCCGGTCGATCTCGCGGGCCGAGCCCACGCCCTCGACGGTGGCCCACAGCCACAGCGCCATGAGGATGGCCGGATCGATGGCGGGTGCGCCGGCCGAGCCTTGCACCGACTTGACCTGGGCGTAGAGCGGCGCGAGGTCCAGCGCCTGCACAAAAGCCCAGACGCTGCGCGCGGGATGGTCTGCCGCGACAAGGGCATCGAGGTCGCAGGGGCGTAGCTCGATCTGCTGGCGATCGGCGTGCAGCAGGCGTGGCGTGCCTGCTGTGTGCGCCGGCTTTGCTGGCCGTGGCGTTGCAACTACGGCGCCATCTGCGGGCGCTTCGTGGAACAGGGCCGCTTGTTCGGATGTCTTGGGGGCGTTGCTTGCGTTGGCCATTCGCTATCAACGCACGGGGGCGGATATTCGTTCACACCTTCTGAGCTTGTCGAAGCCCTGCCACGCATCACCAAGCCCTTCGACAGGCTCAGGGCGAACGGGGTGTGAGTAGTTACGGGGTTTGAAGGAAAAGTGCCTTCAGACCTTATTCCGCCTGGACTATTAGCTATATATTTAATAGTTCCGGGCGGAACATTTGGCAGCGCCACGCTGTCGTCAACGCGCGTCTGCACCAGAAGCTGACGGTGGCCTGACTTTCTGGGTTGATTCGCAACATTGCGATACAATGCGAATCATTCTCGTTGTCAACCGCGGCATTGCGCGTGACATCTCCAGCCCGCCGGACTGCACATGGTGCAGGGACGTGCCAGCCAACCCCGGTCTTTCTGCCTCCGCTTGCTGCGGGCCCTGCGCGGCCCTGCGGCGGGCGGGCGAAACGGTGACGGCCGGGGCGTGTCCTTTCCCACTCTTGTCCACACCATGCCCTTGCAGCTCGTCTCCATGTCGGTCGTCCGCCGCCCTCTCGTTTTCCGTGCCGTCGCCGTTGCCGCCGCGCTGGCCGCCCAGTCCGCTGGCGCCCAGCAGGACGGCGCCAGCCGCAGCCTGCCCTCGGTCACCGTCAGCGCCGAGCAGGACCGCGCCAGCACCGAAGGCACCGAGCGCTACAACAGCACGCAGGCCACCATCGGCAAGACGGCGGCCGAGCTGCGCGAGATCCCGCAGTCGATCACGGTGGTGACGCAGCAGCGCATGGAGGACCAGAATCTGCGCAATGTGGAAGACGTGCTGGAGCAAAGCATCGGCTACGTGTCTGAGCGTTTCGACAGCGAGACGGCGGCCTATTCCTCGCGCGGCTTCGCCATCAACAACTACCTGATCGACGGCGTGCCCGCACCCGGCACGGCCGCGGCCTGGGACTCGGTGCTGTTCGACCGCGTCGAGCTGCTGCGCGGCCCTTCGGCGCTGTTCAGCGGCGTGTCCAGTTCGGGCGGCGCGGTCAACCTGGTGCGCAAGCGCCCGCAAGAGCACTTCCAGGCGAGCGCTGCGGTGCAACTGGGCAGCTGGTCGACCAAGCGGGTCGAGGCCGACGTGACCGGGCCGCTCAACAAAGAGGGCACGGTGCTGGGCCGTGTGTCGGCCGCCAAGCAAGAGGGCGGCACCTACCAGACCGGTGCCCAGCGCGACCGCTATGCGCTGGCCGGCGCGCTCGACTTCCGGCTCACGTCTGCCACCAGCCTGCTGGTGGGCGCGCATGCGCAGAAGGTCGACGGTTGGCTGACCGGCGGCCTGCCCTCGTACACCACCGGCGCGCTGATCGACGTGCCGCGCTCGACCTGGCTTGGCGCCGACTGGAACCGCTCTGCGCAGGACGAGAAATACCTGTTCGCCGAGCTGACGCACCGCTTCGCAGACGACTGGCGCGGCCGCCTGCAATGGAGCCGCTACCAGAACGACCAGTCCACCAACTACCTCTACCTGCCCAATGGCCAGGTCACGCCCACCAATGGCGTGGTGGGCCTGATGCTGTGGTTCAACCAGAACCGGATCGAGCAGGACAGCCTGGACGCGAATCTGAGCGGCAGCTTCTCAGCCCTCGGCCGCCAGCACGACGTGGTGGTAGGCGCGGATTGGCGGCGCAACCAGACGGCGAGTGTCTCTGGGCGCTATGCCAACTACGTCTACCAGGATGTCTACGCGCCGGATCACGCGGCCGTGCCCTATCCCGACCGGCCGCCCACGGCGCAGTCGGAGGCCGAGACCTCGCAGCACGGCCTGTACGGCCAGACCCGGCTGCGCCTGGCGGATCCGCTGACGCTGGTGCTGGGCGGGCGGCTCAGCTGGTATGACACCAAGAGCCGCTCGCTGATGCCCACCACCGGCGCCTGGACCACCAACAAGGTCGACCAGCAGTTCAGCCCCTATGCCGGCCTGACCTATGCGCTCACGCCGCAGATATCGGCCTATGCCAGCTACAGCGACGCCTTCACGCCGCAGACCCAGCTTGCGTTTGGCGGCGGTGTGCTCAAGCCCATCGTCGGCAAGCAGCTGGAGGCCGGCTTGAAGGGCGAATTCTTGGACCGCAGCCTGAGCGCCTCGGCCGCCGTCTACCGCATACGCGAAGTCAACCGCGCGCAGGCCGACCCGATCAACACCGGCTTCTCCGTGGCCCAGGGCGAGGTAGAGAGCCGGGGCGTGGAGCTGGAGGTGTCAGGCCGCATCACGCGCCAGTGGAACGTCTACGGCGGCTACGCCTACAACCAGAACCGCTACCTGCGCGATGCCACCAGCGGCGGCCTGCCGCTCAATGCGCTCACGCCCAAGCACTCGGCCAAGCTGTGGTCGCAGTACCGCTTCAATGAAGGCCTGCTGGATGGCCTGGGGCTTGGCCTGGGCGTCAACGCCTACGGCAGCGCCAGTGGCGGCAATGCGGCCACCAACACGCACCGGCCGGGCTTTGGCATCGTCAACGCCGCCATCTCCTACCGCATCGACCCGCGCTGGTTGGTGGCGCTCAACATCAACAATCTGACCGACAAGGTGTACTGGCAGCGCGTCTACACCACCGGCCGCAGCAACTTCTACGGTGAGCCGCGCAATGCGTCGGTGACCGTGCGCGCGCTGTTCTAAGTTTCATCCACCGTCAAGGAGCTTTCCATGTTCAAGAAATCCCTGCTCGCCGTGCTGCTCGCCAGCGCCGGTTTGGCCCAGGCGCACTTTGTGTGGCTCGACCCCGTGGCCGCCGATGGCACGGCCAAGGCTTACTTCGGCGAATGGGCCGACGACGTGCGCGAGACCGAAGCCGGCTACCTGAAGATGATCACCGCGCCGCGCGCCGTTGCGGCCGACGGCACGCAGCTGCCGGTCACGCGCCACAACGACTACCTGGGCTTCCAGGCGCCGGCCGGTGCCGATGCGCGCCTGGTGGGCGGCTTTGTCAGCGACAAGGGCGTGGCCAACCTGTACCAGGCGCGCAGCGGCCGCACCGAGACGGTGGCGCGCCACCCGCTGGAGCTGGTGCCGACGCAGCCGGGCGCCAACACCTTCACCCTGCTGCTGGCCGGCAAGCCGCTGGCCGACAAGGAAGTGGTGCTGTTTGGCCCGCCCAAGTGGGAGAAGAAGTTCACCACCGACAAGCAAGGCCGCGTGACGCTGCAAACCCCCTGGCCCGGCCAGTACGTGGCAGAGATCGGCCACGTCGACAAGGAAGGCGCCGGCACTTGGGAAGGCAAGCCGCACACGCAAACCCGCCACGTCGCCACGCTCACTTTTGTAGTCGCGCCCTGATCCTTCCATCGCCATGAGCCACCACGCCCCGCCCCATCCATCGCCCGCCGCGCAGCAGGCCGATGCCTCGCCCTCCACCCGGCACCGCTGGTTGCCGGTGGGCGGTGAGGGCCTGCGCTACCGGCTGGGCGTGGCGGTGCGCGCGGTGGCGGCGATGGGGGGCGGCTACGGGCTGTCGGCGCTGTCGGCGGCGGTGCTGGCGCTGTACCTGCCCACCACGCGCGCAGAAGCCGCGCTGACCGCGACCATGCTGGCCTTTGTCATCTACCCCTGCGCGGTGATGTGGGTGTTTGCGGCGCGCAGCGCGGCGCGCGCCTGGCTCGGGCTGCTGCTGCCGGCCGTGGTGCTGGGGGCCATGCTGCTGGCGCGCTACGGCTTTGGGGGCGCGGCATGAAAGAAGGTTTTCGCCAGTCCATGGCCTGGCTGCACACCTGGAGCGGCCTGCTGGTCGGCTGGGTGCTGTTCCTGGTGTTTGCGGCCGGCACCGCCACCTACTTCAAGGACGAGATCACGTTCTGGATGAAGCCCGAGCGGCACCGCGCCAGCCTGGTGCTGCCGCCGCAGGCGCAATCGGCCGAGGCGGCCGTGGCCACGCTGCAGCAGCGCGCGCCGCAAAGCCCGCGCTGGTTCATCAACCTGCCGAGCGAGCGCGAGCCCTCGGTGAACGTGAGCTGGACCAAGCCGCCCCCGCCGCCCGGCGAGCCGCCGGCCAAGGGGCGCCGCGCCCGCTTCGACAGCGCCGAGCTGGACGCGGCCACCGGCCAGGTATTGCAAGCCCCGCGCGAGACGCGCGGCGGCGAGTTCATCTACCGCCTGCACTTCGACCTGCACTACATGCCGGCGATCTGGGCGCGCTGGATCGTCGGCTTTTGCGCCATGTTCATGCTGGTGGCGATCCTCTCGGGCATCGTCACGCACAAGCGCATCTTCAAGGACTTCTTCACCTTCCGCCCCAGGAAGGGCCAGCGCAGCTGGCTGGACGCGCACAACGCCACCGCGGTGCTGGCGCTGCCCTACCACCTGATGATCACCTACACCGGCCTGGTCACCCTCATGTTCATGTACATGCCCTGGGGCCCGCAGGTGGCCTACAAGGGCGACCAGAACGCCTTCTTTGCCGAGGTCTTTCCCGCTACCTCTGCGCGCAACGCCAAGCCTGCGGGCACGCCCGCGCCGCTCACGGCGATCGCGCCGCTGGTCACGCAGGCGCAGGCCCATTGGGGCGGCGCGCCGGTCGGGCGCATCACCGTCAACCACCCGAATGACGCCAACGCCACCATCAGCCTGCAGCGCCAGGACGGGCACGGCATGTCCGCCAGCCAGCCGTCCATGCTGTTCGATGGCAGCAGCGGCCGGCTGCTGTCCACCGCCGGCGACGTCGAAGGCGCGGCGGTGCAGACGCGCGGCGTGCTCTATGGGCTGCACATGGCGCGCTTCTCCAGCCCGCTGCTGCGCGGCCTGTTCTTTCTGAGCGGGCTGGCCGGCTGCGCCATGGTGGCCACCGGCCTGCTGCTGTGGGCCGTGAAAGAGCGGCAGAAGTACGCCAAGGCGCTGAAGCACGGCGGGCGCATCAGCTTCGGGCTGCGCCTGGTGGATGGCCTGAACATCGGCGCCATCGCCGGCGTGCCTATGGCCATGGCGGCCTACTTCTGGGCCAACCGCCTGCTGCCCGTGGGCCTGGCCGGCCGGCCAGAGGCCGAGATCCGCTGCTTCTTCGCCGCCTGGGGCATCGCTGCCGTGGCCGGCCTGGCCTGGCCGGCCAGGCGCATGTGGCAGGTGCAGCTGGCCGTGGGCGGCGCGCTGTTTGCGGGCGTGCCGCTGCTCAATGCCTTCACTACCGACACGGCGCTGTTCGTGGCGGCGCGCGCGGGGCTGTGGCGCGTGGCGGGCTTTGACCTGGTCTGCCTGGGGCTGGGCCTGGCGCTGCTGGCAACGGCCTGGTGGGTGGGGCGGCGCAAGCCGGGCAAGGCGGCAGCCAAAGCGGTGGCCAAGCCTGCCGTGCGCCCCGCCGAGGTGAGGACATGAGCGCCGCCTGGCCGCTGGCCACTGGCGCCTTCAGCGCCGCACTGGCCGGCTTTGCCGCGCTGGCGCTGGCCATGGACCGGCATTTTGAAGACAGCTACGGCCGTGGCCGCGAGCCCGGCCGCCTGCGCCCCTGGCTGCGCGCGGGCGGCAGCGCCGCGCTGCTGCTGTCGCTGGCCGCCAGCCTGTCACTGGCCGGCCTGGCGCAGGGCTGGGTGCTGTGGTGCGGCGTGCTCACCGCCGGTGCGCTGGCGCAGGCCCTGCTGCTGAGCTATGCGCCGCAGCGCGCGCCCCAATGCGCGCTGCTGGCCGGCGCGGTCGCCGCAGCGGCCTTGCTGCGGGGCTGGTGCTGAATACAGAATTTAGTAACTACTCACCCCCGTTCGCCCTGAGCCTGTCGAAGGGCTTGGTGATGCGTGGCAGGGCTTCGACAAGCTCAGCCCGAACGGTGTGGGGGCTGAGTAGTTACAGAATTTATAAGAAAAGTGGCTGAAGCCAAGGCAGGGCCTGGGCATATAGCTATATAAAAAGTAGCGCGCACTGCGCCTGTCATGGCCAGGTCATCACGGAGCGGCAGGCTGGGGTCTTTCCTTGCTGTCACACAAAACATGAACCGCTCCAGCGTTCTTCCCACCTGCGCCGCCATATTGGCCGTTACCGCCGCCATGCTGGGCCTGCCGGCCCAGGCCCAGACGGATGGGCCGGCCGCTTTCACCGCCACGCTCGCCGGCCACGCCGTGCTGCCGGCGCAAAGCTTTATCCCCGCCCCCAAAGACGCCCCGGCCGATCTGCAGGCCAGCGGCAAGTTCACCACCGGCAAGCGGGTAGACAAAATCGGCAGCGTCGAAGGCCAGTCCTTTGGCCGCCCGACCGGCGTGTCGCTGCCCTTCAAGGGCCAGCCGCTGCAGGGCGACTCGGGCATCAAGCACATGGCCGATGGCAGCTTCTGGGTCATCACCGACAACGGTGCCGGCAGCAAGGCCAACTCGCCCGACTTCATGCTCTACCTGAACCACTACAAGCTGGACTTCAAGGGCGGCAAGTTCCAGCACCTGGGCACCATCTTTTTGCACGACCCGGACAAGAAGGTGCCGTTTCGCATCGTCCACGAAGGCAGCCAGCAGCGCTACCTGACGGGTTCTGACTTTGACACCGAGAGCTTCCAGTTCGCCAACGGCGCGCTGTGGATCGGCGACGAGTTCGGCCCCTTCCTGATCAAGGCCGACCTGAAGGGCAAGGTGCTGGCGGTGTACGACACGCTGGTGGACGGCAAGGTGGTGCGCTCGCCCGATCACCCGGCCATCACCACGCCCGGCCTGCCCGGTGGCACGGTGGATTTCCAGATCAAACGCTCCAAGGGCTTCGAGGGCATGGCCTCGTCGCCCGACGGCAGCAAGCTCTACGCGCTGCTGGAAGGCCCGGTGTGGAACGCCGAGGCCAAGGAGTTCGAGAAGGTGGAGGGCAAGGAAGTGCTGCGCGTGCTGGAATTTGACACCCACGCCGGCCAATGGACCGGCCGCTCGTGGAAGTACCCGCTGGAGGCCAGCGGCAACGCCATTGGCGACTTCAACCTGATCGACGCGACCACGGGTTTGATCATCGAGCGCGACGACGGCGAAGGCACGGCCGACAAGGCCTGCCCCGCCGGCCAGAAGGGCAGCGACTGCTTCCCCACCATCGCCAAGTTCAAGCGCGTCTACAAGATCGAGCTGAGCGAAGCCAACGTCGGCAGCCTGGTGCGCAAGATCGGCTACATCGACCTGCTCAACATTCAAGACCCGCAAAAGCTCGCGCGCAAGCCGCTGAATGACGGCGTGCTCAAGTTCCCCTTCTTCACCATCGAGAACGTCGACGTGGTGGACGCCACCCACATCGTCGTCGGCAACGACAACAACCTGCCCTTCTCCAGCAGTCGTGAGCCCAACCAGGCGGATGACAACGAGATGGTGTTGCTGGAGGTGGGAGAGTTTCTGAAGGCGCGGTGAGCATGCTGCTGCGCAGCTTCACGATTCCAGGAAGAGATCCGAGATAACCGATCGCAACCATCGGTTGGCCGGGTCTTGCTGGTAGCGGTCATGCCAATGCTGCTTGATGGGGAAGCCGGGCAGATCGAACGGTGGCGGCAGCACCTTTACTGCGGCAATGCGCCGCAGTGTTTCAGCGACCCTGTGCGGCACCGTCACTATCAGGTCGGTGTTGGAAACCAGGGCGCCTATGCCAAGAAAATTCGGCAGCCGCAGCGTGACATTGCGGCGCACGCCTATGCGCTCCAGCTCCTCCTCCACCAGGTTGTGGCCCGTACCCACGGCGGTCACGATGACGTGGCTCTCCCGCTTGAACATGTTCTGCGTGAGCCGCGCGCGCACACGCGGATGGTCTTGCCGCACCACGCAGGAGAAGTGCTGCTCGAATAGCTTCTGCTGATAGAAGCCGGCCTCCAGCTGCGGCATGAACCCCACGGCCAGGTCCGCTTCGCCGGACTCGAGCATCTTCGGCGTCTGGGCGGAGATGTGCGTTATCTCGACATTGATCGCCGGGGCGATCTCGCCCAGCCGGTTGATGAGTGAGGGCAGCAGGGCGAGATGGGTGATGTCGGTCATGCAGATGCGAAAGCAGCGCTGCGCGCTCGCAGGATCGAACAGCGCCTGCTGCCGGGTGATGCCGCGCAACAGTTCCAGGGCCTGCCGGATCGGCGCGACCAGTGCAATGGCGTGCGGTGTCGGCTGCATGCCGTCTGACGTGCGCACAAAGAGCGGGTCGCCAAAGTGCCGCCGCAGCCTGGCCAGCGCAATGCTGATGGACGACTGCGGCATGCCCAGGTTCTCGCCCGCGCGCGACACGCTGCGTGTCTTGTAAACCTCATCAAAGATGGTGAGCAGCTTCAGGTCCATTATTTAATTTTCCGTTTTTGCCTATATGCGCCATGCCATTGGCGGAATAGTGGGGCGAATCTAGCATTCGTGCCCTTGCAGGCATCCAACGGAGCACACGAATGAAATCGACCCTTGTCCACGAGGTCGCACGCGACACGGAAGTGTTTGGAGAGTTCGACGTCGTAGTCCTTGGCGGCGGCCCCGCCGGCATAGCGGCTGCCGCCGCTGCGGCCCAGGCTGGGCGCCGCACTCTGCTGGTCGAGCACTACGGCTTTCTTGGCGGCATGGGGACTGCGGCGGGCGTGACCAACTTCTGTGGCTTGCATGCCAACGTGCAGGGCAAGATCCAGCAGGTCGTGCATGGTGTGGCCGATCAGTTGCTGGAGCGCATGCGCGCGCTTGGCGGCCTGAACGAGCCGCACGTGATATTTGGCGGCAAGATCGCGGCGCAGGCGTATGACAACACGGCACTGAAAGTGGCTGCCGACGGCCTGGTGATAGACAGCGGTGCGCAGTTGCTGTTCCATGCGTCGGCGGTGGGCGTGCTGATGCGCAGCCCCCACGAGATCGAGGCGCTGCTGATCGAGACAAAGTCCGGCCGGCGGGCCGTGATGGGCAAGGTCTACATCGACTGCTCGGGCGACGGTGACCTGGCCGCACACGCCGGGGCGCCATTCGAGAAGGGCACCGACAGCGAAGGCATGCTCTATCCGTCGACCATGTTTCGCGTCAACGGCGTTGACCCCGAGCGCGCGGGCGACGCCTGGAACCATTTCGGGCGCTGGATGGAAGCCGCCGAGCGCGATGGGCGGCGGTTCCCGCGCAAGACACCCATCATCCGCCCGCAGAAGAACCCGATGGAATGGCGCGCCAATGTCACGCAGCTCGCCAACCCGGACGGCTCGCCCGTGGATGGCACCGATGCCCGGCAACTGAGCTGGGCCGAGGTCGAGGGCCGGCGCCAGATCGTGGATTTCTTCCAGTTCCTCCGCAGCTCGGCGCCGGGTTTTGAGAACGCCTACATCCTTGAGATCGCGCCCCAGGTCGGCGTGCGCGAGACGCGCCGCATCGTCGGCGAATACCAGTTGACCGAAGAAGACGTCCTGCAGTGCGTCGACTTCGACGACAGCATTGGCGTCAATGGCTGGCCCATCGAAGCGCATGTGGCGGGCGATGTCTTGTTCAAGTGGCAGGACATCCCCCGCGTTCGCGGCTTCAACCATCTGCCCTATCGCATGCTGCTGCCGCAGCGGATCGACAACCTACTCGTGGCCGGGCGCTGCGCGTCGATGACGCACATGGGGCAATCCGCAGCGCGCGTGTCTGGTGCCTGCTTCGTCATGGGGCAGGCGGCGGGCACTGCAGCCGCACTGTCGCTGGCGGCCGGATGCCGCCCGCGCGACCTGGGCACCCAGGCATTGCAGCAACGCCTGGCGCAAGACGGCGCCGAGCTGGGCCGCGGCGGCTGATCACGGCACGATCCATTCACAACACTACAAGGAGACATCCATGAAACGCAGCCTATTGGCGGGCCTGTGCCTGCTCGCTGCCCTGACCACCGCCACGGCGCAGGAGTGGCCCACCAAGCCGGTCCGGATCATTGCGCCGTTTGCGCCCGCATCGACACCCGACACCTTGGCCAGAGTGCTGGCGCAGAAGCTGCAGACGCGGCTGAAGCAGCCCTTCGTCGTCGACAACAAACCAGGCGCGGGCGGCATGCTGGGGACCGATGCCGTGGCCAAGGCGGCGCCAGACGGCTACACGCTCGGCCTCAGCGTAGTGGGGCCGCTGGTCAACAACACCCAGCTGTACAAGAAGATGCCCTATGCGCCAGAGCGGGACCTGGCGCCCATCACGGTGGCCGTGACCCAGCCAAGCCTGCTGGTGGTGCGCAGTGATTCGCCTGCGCACAACCTGGCGGAGTTGATGGCCGAGCTGAAGAAGAACCCTGGCAAGTTCAACTACTCCTCCATCGGCAATGGATCGCTGTCGCATCTGACGATGGCATTGATCGCGCTCAAGAGCGGCACCGACATCATCCACGTGCCCTACGCGGGCTCAAGCCAGGCCATGCTCGCCGTGATGTCTGGCGATGTCCAGATGGCCATCCTTCCCGCCCTGTCGGTGCTGCCCCAGGTAAACGCCGGCAAGCTGCGCGTCATTGCCGCCAGCACGGCGCGGCGCTCAAGCCTGTTGCCCGATGTGCCCACGCTCAAGGAGCAAGGCCTGGCCGACGTCGATGCCGGCGCCTGGATCGGTGTGGTGGCGCCAGCCGCCGTGCCCAAGCCGCTGCAGCAGCGCATCTACCAGGAAATCGCGGCGGTTCTCAAAGACCCGGAGGTGGTCCAGACCTTGCGCGGGCAGATGATGGAGGTAGTGGCGAGCCCGCCCGAAGACTTCGCCGCGTTCATGCAGGAAGAGCGCGAGCGCTGGACGCCGGTCATCGTCAAGAACAAGATCACGCTGGATTGACGCGCAAGGTTTGCGCGACCCCATAGAGATCGCCAACACGTTCCTAACCCAATATCCGCGCGATGGCGTCTTCGAACGAGGGGTTGTCCATCTCCACGTGGCCGAGCGGGAAGGTGGTCTCCACCAGGTTCATGCCGGAGTAGCGCCGGGCCGCGATCCGCTTGTACAACTCATCCACATACACCGCGTTTGTGGTGTTTCCCGCCGCGCCGCGGGCCAGGATCAGCGTAACGGGGAGGTCCTTGCCCGCTACCGCATCGAACATCTGCTGTTCCAGGGTCTGGATCACATCGGGTTGCTGCCAGAAGGCGCCTTCGGCGGAGAGGAAGTAGGTGAAGACCAGGTTCTGCGGCGCCTCGATGAACAGCGCGCTGGCGGCAAAGTTTCCTCCCGAGGACAGGCCGGACAGCATTCGCTTGCGGGTGTCGGCGCGGAACTGCGACTCCACGTAGGGGATCAGTTCCTGCGCGATGAACGCGTGGTATGCGTATGCGCCGGGAAAGTTGAAGTCCGTCTGCCGTCGCGCCGTCCCGCCAATGCCGACCAGAATCGCATTGGTTCCGCGCCGCTGCAGGATGTTCTTGAGGTTGCTGAACCGATTCAGCGTGCCGGAGAAGACGGCGTCGCCATCCAGCGCGTAGATCGTCGGATACGAGGCATTCCCTGTCTCGTAGGACGGCGGAATATAGATCTGGATGGGGTAGCTGTATCCGGTCTTGGCGGATTTGACGTCCGCCAACACGATGCGCCCGCCCGAAGAGTCTGGCGCCGCGCTGGAACTGCCACCGCCGCCCCCGCCGCAGCCGGTCAATGCGGCCAGCGCGGCACAGGCCAGCGCGGCCAGGAAGGCCCTGAGTGATGTGGTGAGCTGCATGCGAGCTTGTCCTTCATGGGATGCACGGCGTCGCCATGCGCCCGCGTAGCTTAAAGACCGTGGTGGGCCATGCACTGGGATCTACCCGGGGGGCTTGCAGAATGAGTGGAGCCGCGCTGCCAGGGTCTAAACCCTGTGCTTACGCCGCATCTACAGACCACCAGCGCGGTCGCGTCGACACATGGGAGTGCGCCAAAGGCGCCAGCTCCTTGCGATTCGGCGAATCAAAGCAGCCCAGGGCAATCGCCAGCGTGGGTGGCCAATGGTGCTGCCGGCTGAGAAGCGGATGCTGCCGCACAGGCAGCCGCCTGCGTAGGTTGTGGGTTGTGCCATGGGGTGCGGTGAGTGCTCAGGCTATTGGCACTGGCATACCTGCCGGTAGCCGCCCCTGGTCGACATCGGGTAGTTCTTGTCCGCGATCAGTTCGCCGTGTCTGGGCTTGCATTGCTTGAGACAGTCGGCGCGCTCGTCGCGGGCCGGAGGGCTGATGGCCGCGATGAGCAAGGTCCCCAGCATGACGGCAGCGAAAGCAGCGCCAGCGGCCCAGGCCGGTGAGATCCTCTTGAGGGCGCCATGCAGGCGATGCCGAAACTTCATGCGTGCAGGTTCAGCCCGGTACGGCCAAGCCTGGCAAGCCGTCCAACGGCCGGTCCCCATAGGTCTTGATCACCTCGGATATCACCACCCGGTAGCCATCCAAACCGCTTCTTGGCAAAGATGAAGGTGGAGGAGTACATGCGTACGCTGGCCTCAACTGCCCTTGGCCCACACCGGCGTCAGCGCCGTGACCTGCGGCGGCTCGAACAGCAGGGGCTCGACCTCCTTCAGGTAGGCCGTGTAGCTGGCGGTCTTTAAAAACTGCTCTGCCGCCTCGGCGCTGGCGTAGTGCTGGAAGGCGCAGATGCAGTCCGGGTCGGCGTTGTCGAAGCAATAAAGATAGGACAGATGCCCGGGGTTGGCCGAGACGGCGGGCGCCATGTGCTTCTCCCAGATCGCGCGAACCTCGGGCCGCATGCCGGCGCGGGTGCGGTGTTTGATGATGAGGGCGAAAGAGGTCATCGACGATCCTTGTCGCTAAGGTTGGCGCAGTGCCCGTCGCCGGGCTGCGAGGGAAAGATAGAAATAGAGCCACAACATTCCAGGGGCGGCATACCAATACTGCCCAAGGAATAGAGACAGAGCCGTCAGCGCGAACGTCAGTGTCGACACTACTAGCAGCCACGGGTTTGCACTGCGCGAAAACGCCAGCGCCAGCGGGATCGCAGTTGAGGGCTGAGACCGCAAGAACGCCAAGTGCGCGACGGCCCACAAAAGAGAGACGATCAGCAAGATCAGGGCGCCCGCAAGAGCAATGCCCATCGAATCAGCCCAGTGCGGATACTCGTACCTCGAATAGGCCTGCCGAAGATCGAAGACACCGGCGACCGTGGTCAGAAATGGCGCCAGGAGACTCAGCGCAACAAATGTGGAGCGAGTCCTTGGAGCGCACAGCCTCTTCAGGCTACGGCGTGCGCCTGCGAATGCGCCAACCGCCAGAGTGATGGCAGTGAGGCCATAGTCTTGCAGGGCGTACTTCGGCGTCAGCGCTTTCTCCCGGAGCCGCTGATATTCATCGCCTTGGCCTTCCTGCATGCTGATGGCACGCGCTTCAAACCCCTGCTGGTCTTCAAACGGCGGGAGCGCCAAGGACCAGGCAAGCAGCGCTGCTCCGACAACTAGAAGGGTTATGGCGAGTCGCATAAAGAAGTCTTGCTGGCTCCATGCCGCCTAATGCAGGTGGCTTGCTTCAAGCCCAGGCGGCTCCTGGGCTGAACGGCATGGCCACCATTTAGGCAAACATAAACCTAACCCGCCATCAGCGAGCAGAAGCGCTCCATATCCACATTGCCGCCGCTCACCAGGACGCCCACGCGCTGGCCCTTCAACTGCTCCTTGCGGGCGAGCGCGGCCGCAAAGCCCAGGCAGCCGGTGGGCTCGACCACCAGCTTCATGCGGGTGAAGACGAAGCGCATGGCGGCCACCAGCTCGGCGTCGGTGGCGGTCAGGATGTCGTCCACGTTCTGCTGGATCAGCGGGAAGGTGATGTGGCCCAGGTGCTGGGTTTGCGCGCCGTCGGCGATGGTCTTGGGCGTGGCGATGTGGACGATGCTGCCGCTGCGAAAGGACTGCTGGCCGTCGTTGCCGGCTTCGGGCTCTACGCCGTAGACCTTGCATTGCGGCGCCAGCGCGCGCGCCGACAGCGCCGAGCCCGACAGCAGGCCGCCGCCGCCCAGGGGGACGAACAGGGCGTCGAGCGGGCCGGTTTCTTCGAGCAGTTCCTTGACGGCGGTGCCCTGGCCGGCGAGCACGTCGGGGTGGTCATAGGGCGGGATCAGGGCCAGGCCGCGCTCTTCGGCCAGGCGGCGGCTCAGGGCCTCGCGGTCTTCGGTGTAGCGGTTGAAGGTGATGACTTCGCCGCCATAGCCGCGCGTGGCGGCCAGCTTGGCGGCGGGGGCGTCCTCAGGCATCAGGATGGTGGCGGGAATGCCCAGCTCGCGCGCCGACAGGGCGATGGCCTGCGCATGGTTGCCCGAGGAAAACGCCAGCACGCCCGCACGGCGCTGGGCCGCGTCCAGCCTGGACAGCGCATTGAACGCGCCACGGAACTTGAACGCGCCCATGCGCTGTAGGTTCTCGCACTTGAAGAACACCTGGGCGCCCAGCGCGGCGTCTGCGGTGCGCGAGCGCAGCACAGGCGTGCGATGGGCATGGCCGGCAATGCGCGTGGCAGCGGCAGCAACGTCGTCGTAGGTAGGCAGGGTCGTCGTCATGGCAGGTAGAAGGTCGATGGCAAGGGAATCGTGAAATCGAGCGGCGTGGTGGCACCAAAGGCCGCGGAGCAGGCCATGCCCAAACATCCGCGGAACTGGCTTTGCCAGGCCGCAGGATGTGCCCCCTGCAAGGGGGAAGGCGAAGACGCGAAGCGCGTAGCCTGGGGGTGTTCCAAGCTAGCCCCACATGCGGCGCAACACCGCCTCCTTGTCGAAGAACTGGTGCTTGAGCGCGCCGGCCACGTGCAGCGCGAACACCGCATACAGCACATAGGCGCCGCCGCTGTGCAATTGGCCAAGCAGGGTGTGCAGCATTTCCTTGGTGTCGGCCGGCACGCTGGCGATGAAGCCCACGCGCGGCCACTCGAAGGTGCCGAACCAGTACATGGGATGGGTGGCGGCGTCCTTCCAGGCCGAGTCATGGAACCAGCCCGACAGCGGCATCCACAGCATCAGCCCGTACAGCAGGATGTGCACGGCGTGGGCCGAGGCGCGCTCCCAGCGCGGGTAGTCGGCCGGCAGCGGCGGCGCCGGATGGGTCAGGCGCCACAGCAGGCGCAGCAGCACCAGGCCCAGCACCGTGACGCCTATGGATTTGTGGCCGTCGATCACCGGGCGCACCAGCGCGTCGGGGAAGAAATCGACCGTCAGGATCAGGCCAACGTTGAGGGCGATCAGCAGCGCGATCAGCCAGTGCAGCACGATGGCGGTGCGGGTGTAGCGCGGGGAGAGCGTCATGCGGGGCGTCGGGGAATGGAAACCGATGGGCCCTCCATTAAAACCCGCAATCCAAACCCGTATCCGGGGCGGCATCCGGATGGCCCCGCGGCGCGTACCCTCTCTGCTGGCGGCAAGGGAACGTTCGCGCTCCGCCGCGCTCCATCCACCGGTCTGCCCGCCCATTCCTGCCTCCTGCCCCCCGCTCTGCATGTCCACCGATCCCCTCCGCCAGGCGCTGGCGCTTGCGTCCCCGCAACTCAGGCCGGGGCAGACGCCCTGGCGCAGCCTGCTTATCCACGCGGCGGTGCTGGGCGTATGGGCGCTGCTGTTCGCCATGGCCTTTGCCCGTGGCGGCGTGCTGGCCTGGTCGGTCGGCGTGGCCTATGTGACGTATGACACGCTGCTGCTGGTCTTTGTGGGCTGGCAGACCTGGGCGCTGCACCGCGCCGCGGCGGCCACGCCGGTCGCGCCGCAAGCGGCACTGCCGCGCCTGAGCTTGGGCGTGCTGGTGGCCGCGCACAACGAGGCAGCCGTGCTGCCCGTGACCCTGGCCGCGCTGCTGGCGCAGACCGACCCGCCCGAGCAGATCGTGGTGGTGGACGACGGCTCCAGCGACACCACCGGCGCCCTGCTGACGCAGCGCTACGGCGTGCCCGAGCCGGCACTGGGCCAGTGCAGCGCCGCCGGCAGCGCCTACCCCACGCTGCGCTGGCTGCGCCTGCCGCACGGCGGCAAGGCGGTGGCGCTGAACGCCGCGCTGCCGCTGGTGGGCACCGACACCGTGCTGACCGTGGATGGCGACACCCTGCTCGACCCCGGCGCCATTGCCGCCGTGCGGCGCGCCTTCTCGGCCGAGCCCGCGCTGGTGGTGGCCACGGGCGTCGTCACGCCGGTGTGCGGGCCTTCGCTGTCGGGGCGCATCTTCCAGTGGTTCCAGACCTACGAGTACATCCGCAACTTCCTCTCGCGCTATGCCTGGATGCAGGTCGACAGCCTGCTGCTGGTGTCCGGCGCCTTTGCCGCCTACCGGCGCGACGCCCTGCTGGCCGTGGGCGGCTTCGACCCGGCCAGCCTGGTAGAGGACTACGAGCTGACCCACCGCCTGCGCCGCCACGCCGTGCGCCACGGGCTGGACTGGCGCGTGCGCGTGCTGGGCGACGCCCGCGCCCGCACCGAGGCGCCCGGCACCCTGGGCGCCTTCCTGCGCCAGCGCCGGCGCTGGTTCGGCGGTTTCCTGCAGACGCAGTACCGCTACCGCGAGATGGTGGGCGACCGGCGCTACGGCTGGCTTGGCCTGCTGATGCTGCCGGTCAAGGCGGTGGACACGCTGCAGCCGCTGTACGGGCTCACCGCCTTTCTGCTGCTGGCCTACTACCTGGCCTCTGGCCGCCTGGGCGTGCTGGGGGCGGCGGCCAGCGTCATCGGCATCAAGCTGGCGATCGACTTGGCGTTTCACCTCTGGTCCATCCACCTGTACCGGCGCTGGGCCGGTGGCAACGCCCGCATTCGCATCGGCCAGGGCCTGCTGGCCGCGCTAGCCGAGCCCTTTACCTTTCAGTTGCTGCGCCACACCGGCGCCGCGCTGGGCTGGGTGGTGTTCCTGACCGGGCGCGGCCATTGGGGCCGGCAGCAGCGCAGCGGGCTGGTGGACGAGGGCGAAACCAAGCTGCCTTGAAGTTGCCACCCGATTGGCGCAAAATGCGCCAATCAGGAGATCACCATGGCATCCACCGCTTTTGCTTCCGTCAAACTCCCCGGCGCCTTGGTCGACAAGGCGCGCGAGGCCGCCCAGCCCATGCGCCGCTCGGTCGCCAGCCAGATCGAGTATTGGGCCACGCTGGGGCAGGTGGTCGAGCACACCGGCCTGAGCGTGCAAGAGGCCCGCACCGCCATCGAGCAGTACGAGCGCGCCGCGTCTGCCCAGGCCCAGGCACCGCAATCGGTGGACGAACTCACCGCGCGCCTGGTGGCGGCGCAGTCGCGCGGCACGCTGGCCCAGCGCGTGCGCGAGGTGGTGCAAGAGAACCTGGCACGCGCAGTCTGACCGACGCATGCCGACGCCCGCACCCGTCTGGTTCCACCTGCTGGCCGGCCCCAACGGCGCCGGCAAATCCACGCTCTATCGTGCGCTGGTGCGTGACGGCATCGTGGGCAAGGCACTGGAATTTGTGAATGCCGACCTGCACGAGCGTGACCAGCTGCAGCACATGGCCGACCCGCAGCAGCGCTCTGAAGCGGCCCGTGCCTGGGCCGACGCGCGTCGTGCGCAACTGTTGGCCGCGGGTACCGCGTTCGTCAGCGAGACGGTGTTTTCGCACCCATCCAAGCTGCAGCTGCTGCGCGAGGCGCGGGCCCACGGCTTCACGGTGGCGCTGCATGTGGTGGCACTGGACGATCCGCAGCGCCTGCTGACCCGCGTGGCCCAGCGCGTGCGCGAAGGCGGCCATGGTGTGCCGGCCGAGCGCATCCTGGCGCGCTATGCCCGCACCATGGCCCATCTGGCGCAGGCCGTGCTGCTGGCCGATGCCGCCTATCTCTACGATGCGCGCGACGTGGCTGACGGCGGTCCGCGCCTGGTGGCGGTACGTACCGCTGGCGGGGTCACGGTGATCGACGCGCCGCTGCCGCCTTGGGCCATGGCCATGTTGGGCGTCTAGCCCTCGGCCCACCCCCGCAACACCGCAGCCGTCTGCGCATCCGACGGAAAAAACGACTCCACCGCCAGCTCCTGCAGCGTCACATCCACCGGCGAGCCAAACACCGTGGTGGTGCTGATGAAGGCCAGCGGCCCCGCCGCGCTGCGCAGGATCAGCGGCACCACCACGCCCGGGTGCTCGCCTGCGGCGTGGGCGGCGCTGGGGTCGTCACAAGGATAGGCGCGCAACTCATCCAACAAGGCGGCCAGCACCGGGTCGCCGGTGGCGGCGATCTGCTGGCGCAGGCGCTCGAACAAATGCCCGCGCCACTGCGCCAGGTTGACGATGCGCGGCGCCAGGCCCTGCGGGTGCAGCGACAGGCGCAGCACGTTGATGGGCGCTTGCAGCAGCGCGGCATCCGCACCCTCCAGCAGCCGTGGCAGTACGCGGTTGGCGGCCAGCATCTGCCAGTGCCGGTCTACCGCCAGCGCGGGATAGGGCTCGTGGCCGCGCAGCACCAGCTCTACCGCCTCGCGCGCGGCGGCCAGGGCCGGGTCGTCCAGCGGGCGCTCGCGGTAGAGCGGGGCAAAGCCGGCGGCCATCAGCAGCACGTTGCGTTCACGCAGGGGAATGTCCAGCCGCTCGGCCAGGCGCAGCACCATCTCGCGGCTGGGCTCGGCGCGGCCGGTTTCCACATAGCTCAGGTGCCGGGTGGACACGGCCGCCTCCTGCGCCAGCGCGAGCTGGCTCAGCCGCCGGTGCTCGCGCCAGTGGCGCAGGTGTTCGCCTATGCCCAGGCGGCGGGCGGGAGCGTGTGCGGTGGGGGCGTGCATGGCCGCATGATGCGCGATTAGGCGCCCGCGATGTAGTCGAGGAAACCAGTGACGCGGCGCAGCCGGCCATCGCTGTCGAGCTCGGCCACGTCGGTGCCGCGTGCCACCGGCGCTGCGCCATCGGCCGCCAGCGACCACGAGAAGCGCACCACGTCGTGGTGGCCTTCGGGCGTGCCCTCCAGCGTGAAGCGGTGGCCGGCAAAACGCTGCTGCACGGCGGCGATCAGGCCGGCCACACCGTCGTGGCCGTGGCCGTCCATCATCGGGTCGAGGTAGTAGGTGTCGGGCGCGAAGCTGTCGGCCACCAGGCGGCTGCGGCGGGCGGCATCGGGCTCGTTCCAGGCGGCCAGGTAGCGCGCGGCAACGTCGGCGGGGGCCGTGGTGATGAGGGTGTCGGCAACGGTGTTCATGGCAATCTCCAAGGGGTGGATCGAAGGCGTCGATGGGTTCGACGGAATCGATTCTGGAGGTCGCCCCGCCGCGGGTCGATGACCTCGGAGGTCATGGCCTACCAGCTCAGCGGGTTCACCCGGTAGAACAGGCCCAGCTCGCGGAACAGGGCCGGGTGCCAGCGCGCCAGCTCGGCCGGGCGCTCGAAGAAGGTCTCCGAGGCCACGGCAAAGAACTCGGCCGGGTCGGTGGCGCCATAGGCGTCGAGCAGGGTCGGCTCCGCGCGCGCCACGGCCGCCTGCAGCCGCGCGAAGTCGGCCGACAGCACCTGCGCCCAGCGTGCGCGCCGCGCCCGTCCGGCCACCGGCGGCGCACCATTGGCCACGCCCTTTTCCTGGTCGAGCTGGTGGGCAAACTCATGCAGCACCACGTTGTGGCCGTCGTGCGCATCGGCCGCGCCCCGCAGCACATCGTCCCAGGACAGGATCACCTGGCCCTGTACCCAGGATTCACCCGACAGCGCCCGGCGCTGCTCCTGCTGCAGGCCGTTGCCATCGGCCTGCACGCGCTCCACCACGAAGGCGCCGGGGTACAGCAGGATCTGCCGCAGCGAGGGAAAGTAGTGGTTGCGCCGGTTCAGGATCAGCAGGCAGGCCTGCGCGGCGATGGTCACGCGCATCTCGTCGGTCACCACCAGCCCGCCGCAGCCGATGAAGGGCTTCTCGGCCAGGAACACCAGGATGTGGCGCTTCAGCTGCAGTTGCAGGTCCGCCGGCAATTGCTGGAAGTAAGGCACGCGCCGCCGCAGGATCTGCCGCCACTCCGCCGGGAACGGCCGCCGGCGCAGGCGGCCACGGCGCAGCGCGGTGGCGATCGGCTGGCGCAGCAGGGCCGCCAGTGCCAGCACGGCCAGACAGATAAGAAGCACAGGGGCCATGGCCAGCGTTGCGGGTAGTGGGGTACCCGGAAGCTGGGTGGGCAGCCGTGCTTTTTCAAGCGCTGCTGCTGTGATTAAGGCGCGGCGTGTTTGCCAACACTGGCCTCGCAAGAAGACCCGCCTGGAAGCCCAAGGGACACTAGTGTCGCGTCAAGCATGATCTGCCGGTGTGCGCTTGCCCTCGCCGCGCATCGCTGCGTTGCAGCCCTTGCCCAGGCGTAAAGCCTGGGCGGCGGCCTACGCCTTGCGCTGCACGCCGATGCCTTCGCACCCATCCGTCACCTCACGCTTGACGCGACACTAGAGATCCGTACCGCGCTGCTGCACCAGCCCCATGGCGAACAGGCCATGGCCGACCGACCAGTCGGAGTAGTCGTTCTCGTGGGTGAAGATAAAAACATCGGCCGGCCTGAGCTGGGCCTGTTCCTCCAGGTTGCGCGCGATCTGGGCATAGAGCGCCTTCTTCATGGCGTCGCTGCGGCCGCGACGCATGGTGATTTCCACCACCACCAGGCGCTCCGAGCGGGCTACGCCGTTGAAGCTGCGGTTGTAGAAGAACTGCTCTGGCGCATAAGGCGTGACCAGGTTGAACAGCTCGTCCTGCGGCATGCCGATGCTGTCCACCAGCGCCTGGTGGATGCCATCGACGATGGCCTGCCGCTGCTCGGCGGAGGTGTCTTGGGGGAGGGCGGTCTTGATGAAGGGCATGGCAATTTTCTCAATAAACAAGGCGGTCGCAGCTGTTGCTGCAGCCTTTGTTTATAAGTAGCCAGTGCCTGTCCAGCAAACGATGTATCGGCCGCCGCTATGTGCCATAAACTCACTTCATGAAGCAGCATCTTCGCCACATGAATGCCTTGCGCGCCTTTGAGGCGGCGGGCCGCCTCGGGCGCATGACGGCCGCCGCGCAAGAGCTGCATGTCACGCCCGGCGCCGTCAGCCGGCAGGTGCGGCAGCTGGAAGAGGCGCTGGGCGTCACGCTGTTCGACGGGCCCAAGCAGCGACCGCAGCTCACGCCTGCGGGGCGGCTGCTGCAGCCCGCGCTATCGGCGGCGTTTGGCCAGATCGAACGGGCGGTGGATGCCGTGCTGCGGCAGCAGGGCGCCACGCTGGATGTGTCTTGCCTCAGCACCTTCACCATGCGCTGGCTGATCCCGCGCCTCTATGCCTTCCATGCCCGCCACCCGCAGATCAACGTGCGCCTGCAGTCCACCGACCAGGGAGCGGAAGCGCCCGCGTCGCGCTGTGATGTGGCGATCACGGTGGAAACGGCCGCGCCGTCGAGTGGCGATGGTCTGCCGCTGTTTGCGGAAATGCTGGGGCCGGTGCTGGCGCCCGGCCTGGCGGCCCAACTGGCGTTGGGCTCACCTGACGACCTGGATGGCCTGGCGCTGCTGCGCACCCGTACGCGCAGCAATGCCTGGGCGATGTGGAGCGCGGCCTCTGGCCACACGCCGCGCGTGCTGCCGGGGCCTGAATTTGCGCACTACTACTTCACGCTGGAGGCTGCGGTGGGCGGCCTGGGCATCTGCATCGCGCCCTGGCATCTGGTGATGGACGACCTGCGCTCAGGCCGGCTGGTCGCACCCTTCGGGTTTTGCGCCAGCGGCTACCACTATGTGGCCAAGCTGCAGGCTCCGGGGGATGAGGCGGTGCGGCATTTTTGCGCCTGGCTGCAGGAAGAGGCTGCGGCCATGCCGCTGGCTTAGCGACAGCGACGCTAAGCGCGCATCAGCGCCTCGATCTCATTCCCCTCCACCGGCACGCCGCGCGTCACCAGCTCGCAGCCGCTTTCGGTGACGATGGCGTCGTCCTCGATGCGGATGCCGATGTTCCAGAACTGTTCGGGCACGCCCTCGGCCGGGCGCACGTACAGGCCGGGCTCGATGGTGGTGACCATGCCCGGGCGCAGGATGCGGCTGGGGCGGTCCTTGACGATCTCGCCCGACAGCGCGTCGCGGCGCTCGCTGATCTGGCCGGCCTCTGTCGGCTCCACGTAGCTGCCGCAATCGTGCACGTCCATGCCCAGCCAGTGGCCGGTGCGGTGCATGTAGAAGGGGAAGTAGGCGCGTTGCTCGATCACGTCCTGCACGTTGCCGACCTTGGTCGCATCCAGCAGGCCCAGGTCCAGCAGGCCCTGCGCCAGCACGCGCACCGTGGCCTCGTGCGGGTCGTTGAAGCGGCTGCCGGCCTTGGTCACCGCCACGGCGGCGGTCTGGCTGGCCAGCACCAGGTCGTAGAGCGCGCGCTGCGGGCCGGTGAACTTGCCATCGGCCGGGAAGGTGCGGGTGATGTCGCCGGCGTAGCTGTCGTATTCGCAGCCGGCGTCGATCAGCACCAGCTCGCCAGCGCGCACCGGCGTCACGTCGGCACGGTAGTGCAGCACGCAGGCATTGGCGCCCGCAGCGACGATGGAGGTGTAGGCCGGGAACTGCGCGCCGTGGCGGCGGAACTCGTGCAGCAGCTCGGCCTCCAGGTGGTACTCGCGCACGTCTTCGCCGGCGCGCAGCATGCGTGCGCTGGTCTGCATGGCGCGCACATGGGCCTGGGCGCTGATCTGGCCGGCGCGGCGCAGCAGGGCCAGTTCGTGCGCGTCTTTCACCAGCCGCATTTCGTCCAGCGGGCCGCACAGGTCACGCTGCTGCTCGGGGCACAGCGCGCCAAAGCGCACGCGCGCGCGCACCTTGGCCAGCCAGCCGTCGACACGCGTCTCCAGCCCGGTGTGGGTGGCAAACGGGTACCAGACCGCACTGCGGTTTTCCAGCAGGCGCGGCAGGCGGTTGTCCAGCTCGGCCACCGACACGGCCTCGTCCACGCCCAGCGCCTCAGGGGCAGCGTCGGGGCCCAGGCGGTAGCCGTCCCAGATCTCGCGCTCCAGGTCCTTGGGCGCGCAGAACAGCGTGCTGCGGCCGTCGCCGGTCAGCACCAGCCAGGCATTGGGCTCGGTGAAACCGGTGAGGTAGTAGAAGTAGCTGTCGTGCCGGTAGGGAAAGTCGCTGTCGCGGTTGCGGGCGCGCTCGGGGGCGGTGGGGATGAGGGCGATGCCGTCGGTGCCCAGCGCGGCGGCCAGGCGCGCGCGGCGCGCGGCGTAGAGGGAGGTGTCGGTCATGGCGTGTGGTTGAGCGAGGCGAGCCGTTCGGGTGTGCCCACATCGGTCCAGCGACCGGTGTAGAGCGCAGCACTGACCTGGCCATTGTCCATGGCTGCGCGCAGCAGCGGCGCCAGCGGCTGGGCAATGCCCTGCGGGTTGCCGGACGGGATGTCGCACCAGGGCGGCTCGAACAGCGCGCGCCGGTACAGCGCGATGGTCGAGAAGGTGTAGCGCGGCGCGGCCGGGTCGGCGGTCTGGTTCAGCGCCAGGCCGCCATCGCCCAGGCCGAAGTCGCCGCGCGGGTGGTGCGCCGGGTTGGGCACCAGCCACAGGTGGGCCAGCTTGCCGCTGGCGGCAAAGCGCTCGCGCTCGGCCGGCGCAAAGGCGAAGTCGGGCGCATACACATCGCCCGCAGCCACCCAGAACACGTCGCCCAGCAGCGGCAGCGCGCGCACGATGCCGCCCAGGGTCTCCAGCGCGTAGCCAAAGTCCTGCTGCTCGCGCGAATATGAAATTGATAGCGGCAAGCCCTCGTCCAGCTTGGGTTGAGGGCCAAAATGGCCCTCAATCTGCTCGCCCAACCAGCCGGTGTTGACCGCGATGTGCCGGGTGCCGCTAGCGGCCAGCGCCTCCATCGGCCACTGCATCAGCGGCTTGCCGCGCACCTGCAGCAAGGGTTTGGGAGTGCTGTCGGTCAGCGGCCGCATGCGTTCGCCGCGGCCGGCAGCCAGGACCAGCGCGCCAGCCGGCGCAGCGTCGGGGATGGGGGAAGCCATGCGCCGGATTATCCGGATGCCCGCCGCTTCGCGCATGGCGCGCCCATAATGCCGGCGGCCCCACAGGAGCACTTGCCGTGTTGAACCCCGATCTCTACCTTCGCCAGCTTTCCTGGAGCGACGCGCAGCGCTTCGCGCAGTCGCGCGTGACTTTTTTCGTGGGCGACACGGAGGCCGCGGCCATGCCGCTGGATGTCATCGCGGTGGCTGAGCGGCCGCCCATGGCTGGCGGGCACCAGTTCACCATCACCTTCCAGGGTGCGCGGTCGCCGGTGCTGCCGCAGCAGACCTACCAGGTGCGCCATCCCGAGCTGGGCGACTTCGCCATCTTCGTCACGGCCATCGGCCAGAGCGCCGAGGCGACCCAGTACGAAGCCTGCTTCTCCCATGTGGCCTGAAGCCCCGGCGTGGCCCGTGCCGGGCATGGGGCTGCGCCTGGCCGAGGCGCGCGACGAAGCCTTTCTGCGTGCGCTCTACCGCAGCGTGCGCGACCCCGAACTGGAGTTGACCGGCTGGCCCGAGCCGCAGCGGCAGGCGTTCGCCGACTCCCAGTTCGGCCTGCAGGACCGCTTCTACCGCGAGCACTATCCCGAGGCCGTCTTCCTGGTGGTGGAGCGCGACGCGGCGCCGCTCGGCCGCATCTACGTGGACCCGGCCCCGGGGCCGCTGCGGCTCATGGATATTGCCCTGCTGCCGGCCGTGCGCGGCCAGGGGCTGGGCACGGCGCTGCTGCAATGGGTGCTGGCGCGGGCCGAGCATGAGGGGCGTGACGTGCTGCTGTACGTGGAGTCCCACAATCCGGCCCGCCGGCTCTATGGCCGCCATGGCTTTCTTGACGACGGCGTAGAGGGGCCCTACATCCGCATGCGCCGGGCGCCGTCTACAGGCGGTTGAACACGGCCTCCACGCTGCGGCCCTCGGCATCGTTGGGGCTCACGAACACCGTGTGGCTGCCCAGGCGGGGGTGGCTGAGCAGCCAGGAGTCCTGCACCACCTGCTGGCCTGCGCCCACGGCAAACAGCAGTTGAAAGCAGCGGTCCGTGTCCGCCGCGCCCGGCAGCGGGGTGGCTGAGACCAGGGTTGCGCCTGCCGCCGGCAGGCCGTCGCGCGCAAAGCCAAAGTGCTCACCGACCAGGGGCATGAAGTGGCTTCTGCGCATCTCGGCGCCTGCGGCCAGCGCGGGCGTGGCCGCGAAGCCCGTGGCTGCGGCCACCGGCACGGCACCCGCGGATTGGAGAAAGCTGCGACGGCTACGGCTCATGGGGCGCTCCGGGAAGTGGGGCAAGGCTGCGAATCATAGAAGAGGCGCCGCATCCCATGCGGCTGGGCCGTTAGCCAGCTGGTTTGCGTTCTGGCCGGAGGGCGCTTCTAATACCTGCCACGCGTTGCATCTAGATGCTTTTATCGTTTTTGTTTACGGCAACTTTGCTGCTGGTACATCTCCATGTCGGACCCCTATGTTGGCGAGATTCGCATGTTTGCGGGCAACTTTGCGCCCGTGAACTGGGCGTTCTGCAACGGCCAGCTACTGTCGATCGCCGAGAACGACACGCTTTACACGCTGATCGGCACGACCTATGGGGGTGATGGGGTGGTCGCCTTCGCATTGCCTGACTTGCGCGGCCGCATCCCCTTGCATATGGGCAGGGGCAACACTGGCACGACCTATCTGCAGGGGCAGCGCGCCGGGGCTGAAACCGTCCAGCTCAGCACCCAGGAAATACCCGAGCACAACCATCAGCTCATGGCGGCCTCCAGCGCCGGCTACCTGGCCAGCCCGGAAAACGGCCTGCCCGCGCGGCACCGCGATTACAAGGCCTTCGTGGCCACGGGCGCGGGTATGGGCGGCACGCCGCTGCATACCTCCAGCCTTTCGGCAACGGGCGGCAACCAGCCGCACGAGAACCTGCCGCCTTATATGTGTGTGTCCTTCATCATTTCTCTGTTCGGCATTTTTCCGTCGCAGAACTGAGCAGCCATGTCGCAACCCTATCTCGGTGAGATCCGGATCGTTTCATTCGATTTCGCCCCACGAGGCTGGGCGCTCTGCAATGGGCAACTGATGCCTATCAACCAGAACCAGGCGCTTTTTTCGCTGATGAGCACTCGGTACGGCGGCGATGGCACCACGAACTTCCAATTGCCGGATCTGCGAGGCCGCATGCCCATGCATCAGGGATCAGGCTTCGTGCAAGGGAAAAGCGGCGGCGAAGAGCGCCACACGCTTACTGTCGGCGAGATGCCCGGCCACAATCATCTGCTGATGGGCACCTCCGCCACCGGCCGCGCCACGGCCCCGGCGGGCAATGTGCTGGCGGCGGCCCGCGGCCACTATGCAGAGGGCGCAGGCGTGGCACTGGATGCGCAGTCCGTCTCAAGCACTGGCGGCAACCAGTCGCACGACAACATGCCGCCCTACCTGGCGCTGAATTTCGTCGTTGCATTGGCGGGCATCTTCCCGTCGCGGAACTAGGCCCACGCCATGTCCAACCCATTCGTTGCCGAGATCCGTATCGTCACCTTCAATTTCGCCCCAACGGGCTGGGCGCAATGCAACGGCCAACTGATGCCGATATCGCAGAACACCGCGCTGTTCTCGCTGCTGGGCACGAACTATGGCGGCGATGGGAACACCACTTTTGCGCTGCCCAATTTCCAGGGAAGTTTCCCCCTGCACCAGGGGCAGGGGCCCAGTCTGTCCTCATACGACATCGGACAGATCGGTGGGGCTTCGAGCGTGACCTTGCTGTCGTCAGAGTTGCCATCGCATAGCCACAACATCGTGCCGGGCGCTCCGGCCAATGCCGCGGTGGCCGACCCGCAGGGGGCAGCGCTGGGGGCTTCGCCTTCCCGGCCCTACAGCAGCACGGCCGCGCCGAGCGTGGCGATGTCCCCAGCCGCCGTGGGCGTTGCCGGCGCGGGGCAGCCGCACAACAACCTGCCGCCTTATCTGGTGCTGAACTTCATCATCGCCATGCAGGGCATTTTTCCTTCGCGGCCATAGGCTCCGACCATGCGCCGCTCTGCTGCCGCTATCGCGCTTGCCGCATGTGCCATGCCTGTTTTGGCAGGGGGCGAGCCTCTGGTCCAGCGCGAGTTCGCAGGCCGGGGCAACCGCTTCATCGCCATGCCCGCGGGCGATGCGGCTGCGGGCTTCCGCGCCATGGCCGCGGGCCGGCGACTGGCCTTTGGCGTGTCGGACATACAGGTACAGATGAAAGGCGATGCGCTGCAGGCCAAGCGCCTGGGCGGCAGCAGCGCGCTGCGCTATGCGTTTGACGGCGGCGCGGCGGTGGCGCCGCAGGGCGTGGACCCTTCGGCCACCCTGTACCACTGGCTGGTGGGTGAGCGCGCGCAGTGGCTTACCGGCCTGAAGAGCTATGGCGGCATTGCTTACCGTGGCGTCTGGCCCGGCACCGATGCGGTGTTTGCCGGGGACGCGCAGGGCTTCAAGTACCAGTTCGAGCTGGCCGCCGGGGCCGACCCGGCGCGCGTGGCCTGGCGGGTCGATGGCGCCGACGACGTACAGGTGAACGCGGCGGGCGCGCTGGTCTGGCACGTGGGCGGCGAAACCGTGGTGGACGACGCGCCGGTGGTGTACCAGCCCGTGGGCGCGGCCCGGGTGCCGGTGGCTTCGGCCTACCGCATCGAGCCGCTGGGTGCCAACAGCTGGCGCATCAGCTTCTCCCTGGCCGCCTATGACACGTCCAGGCCCTTGGTGATCGACCCCGCGTGGATCGGCTACTCCGGCCTGGTGGGCGGCAATGCCGACGACCAGGTGCTGGCCGTGGCGCGCGATGTGCCGGGCAACACCTATGCCTGCGGCGTGACGCGCTCGCTTGACCTGCCGGGTGCCAGCAGGCTGGGCTCGCAGGGGAGCGACGACGCCTTCGTGGTGAAGTTCAACGCGCAGGGCACCGCGCAGTTCGTGACCTACCTGGGTGGCAGCAACAACGACAGCTGCAACGGCATTGCCCTGGATGGCGCGGGCAATATCTACCTGGCGGGTGGCACGGCCTCCAGCAACTTCCCCGTGGCGGGCAGCGATGGCGCCAACAGGTTGCGCCGCACCAAGGGCAGCGACCGCGATGCATTCGTCACGCGGCTTGCGCCCAGCGGCGCCAGCGTCGGCTACTCCGGCTTCATTGGCGGTTCGGAAGACGACCAGGCCAACGCGATTGCGGTGGACAGCGCGGGCCGCGCCTATGTGACGGGCTTCTCGACCTGCACCGCAACACAGGCGGCGGGGTGTGTGACGGCGAGCACCGCCTTCCCCGCGCTCACTGGCCCGCGCCTCACCCACGGCGGCGACGCGCTCGGCACCGGTGGCATGGACGCCTTTGTCGCACGCGTGGCGGCCGACGGCGGCACGCTGGAGTACGCCGGCTTCATTGGCGGCGACGGCGGTGCCGAGATGGGCAACGCGATTGCCGCAGGCGACGACGGCACGGCCTATGTGGCAGGCAGCACCGACTCGGCCAGCGGCCTGGCGGCGCCGGGCGGCTTTCGCACCACGGCCAACCCCCGCGCGGTGGATGCCGCCGACGGCTTTGCCGCCAAGGTCCTGGCCGACGGCAGCGGCCTGGGCTATTTCACCTTGCTCACCGGAAGCCCGCCGGCCAATGGCGAATCCGGTGCCGACCGGGCGTTGGCGATCGCGCTGGAAAACGACGGCTCGGTCGTCGTGGGGGGCGAGACGGATTCGGCCAACTTCCCGGCCTCGGAGGCCAATGCCCGCGTGGGTACCGGGCCGCAAGTGGCATCCGGCGGCGGCATGGACGGCTTCGTGCTGCGCCTGGACGCTGCGGGCGCCAGCATCGACCTGGCCAGCTATGTCGGTGGATCGGGCTATGACTTCGTCTCTGGCGTGGCCACCGATGGGCTGGCGTTCTACCTGGCCGGCGTGACCAACCCGGGCACCGGTTTTCCCACGGTGGCGCAAGGCGGCCTGAGCGCCACGCGCCGCGGCGGCCAGGATGGCTTCCTGGCCAGCATCGCGCGTGCCACGCCCATGGCCTTTGCCTACGCCGGCTTCATCGGCACGCCGGCGTCGGACGCCCTCTACGCACTGGCTGCGACCGAGGCTGATGGCGGCACCATCCTGTCGCTGGGCGGCGTGACAACCACCAGTGGCACCAGCGGCCTGACGCTGCCGACCACCGGTGCCAGTTCTGCGAGCGCCGCCGCCTCCAACGGCCTGGTGTTGCGCATCGATCCCTTCGGCCCGCCGGCCAACGTGGCCGTGCAGGCCGGCACGCCGCAAAGCGCTCCCATCAACACCGCCTTTGCCACGGCCCTGCAGGTCAAGGTGCTGGACGGCGACGGCGCACCCATGCGCAGCGTGGTGGTGAGCTTCACCGCGCCGACCAGCGGCGCCTCGGCCAGTTTCACGCCGTCCGCCTCGGTGGCCACCGACGCCAACGGGCTGGCTTCGGTGACAGCCACGGCCAACGGCACGGCCGGCAGCTACAGCGTGACGGCGCAGGCGGGGACCGTCAGCGCCACGTTCGCACTGACCAACAGCCCGGGCAGCCAGGCCACCCTGCGCGTGACCGCCAGCCCGCCCGCCATCGCCTACAACGGCACGGCCGCGCTGGTCACCGACGGGGGCTCGGGCAGCGGCACCGTGTCCTATGCGGTCACGGCGGGCACCGGCTTCTGTACGGTCGCAGGTAGCACGCTCACCGGCATTGGCGTGGGCACCTGCACCGTGACGGCAACCAAGGCCGGGGACAGCAGCTACGGCCCGGCCTCTGCCACCGTCGATGTGACCGTGGGCCTGGCCCAGCAGGCGGCATTGAATGTGACGGCGCCCGCCAGCATTGCGGTCAATGGCAGCGCCACGCTCAGCGCCAACGGGGGTTCCGGCGGCGGTGGGGTTTCCTTCTCGCTGGTATCGGGCGCAGCCAATTGCGCGCTCTCGGGCGCGACGCTGACCGGCACGGCCGTGGGCAGTTGCACCGTCATGGCCACCAAGGCCGCCGACACCCACTACCAGCAGGCCACGGCACAGGCCACGGTGAACGTGGGCAAGGCAGACCAGACCATCAGCTTTGGCGCCTTGCCCGACAGGGTGCTGGGCAGCGGCGACTTCAATGCCGGCGCCAGCGCGTCATCGGGCCTGGCGGTCAGCCTCAGCAGCCAGAGCGCGGGCGTGTGCGCAGTCGAGCCAGATCAGACGGTGCATCTGTTCACCGCAGGCCAGTGCACGCTGCGCGCCGAGCAGGCGGGCGACAGCCGCTACAACCCGGCGCCCGGCGTGGACCAGAGCTTTGCCGTGACGCTGCCCGCCGGTACCAGCACGAACCTGGCGGGCACGGTCGGCTCGGGCGGCGGCACGGTCACGGCAAGCGTGGGTGGCGCGGGCTGGGTCTTTGCACCGCAGTCGGCCGGATTCATCCCGTTGCAGGGCCACCCGCAATCGCCCGCCGTGGCGCCCCCGGCGGGTGTGAGCTTTCCGGTGGGCCTGTTCGACTTCGTCGCCATCAATGGCACGCCGGGCTCCAGCATGACCGCCACGCTGACCTATTCCCAGCCCCTGCCTGCGGGCACGCAGTACTGGAAGTTCGGCCCCACCGCCGCCAACACCACGCCGCACTGGTATGCGTTCCCGGGGGCCGTGATCTCGGGCAATACGGTGACCCTCACCATCGTGGACGGCGGCCTGGGTGACGATGACCTGCGGGCCAACGGCACGGTGGTCGAGCCCGGCGGCCCGGCACTGGTGGCTGCGGCGGTGGGTGCCGGCGCCACGGCAATCCCGACCCTCTCGGAGTGGGGCCGGCTGCTGCTGCTGGCCTTGCTGTCGCTGGCCGCATGGCACGGCCTGCGGCGCCGGCAAAGGGCCTGAGCGGCGCATTGCACGCCTGTTCTTCGAAATATTGGCGAAAAGTGGTCTAAACCCAGGTGCCGCCTGGGCTTGTAGCTATAAATTTAATACCGGTGCTGCCCCGCGCTGCAACGCATGCCGCTGTACCTGCGCCGCGTCAAACAGCGCCAGCAGCGCGGCTTCCAGCGCGTGGGCCTTGGCCGCGTGGTCGCCGCTGAAATTGCAGACGTAGACATCCAGCGTCACCGCGCGCCGCTCGGGCCAGGTGTGCACGCACAGGTGCGATTCGGCCAGCAGCACGGTGGCGGTGACGCCGCCCGGGCCTTCTGCCGTGGCCGGGAAGGCGTGGGCCAATTGGGCCACTGGCTGCAGGCCGGCGGCACGCACCCGCTGCTCGCAGGCGGCCAGCAAGGCGTCGGCGTTGGTCAGCCAGTGCGGGGCGCAGCGGCAGTCGTGAAGGTCAGCGGTGAGGTGCAGGCCGTGCATGGCGGCGACTGTAGTGGAAGCGGCCGGCGCAGGCCGCCCGGTAAAATGCCGGGTTCCCCCGCACCTCCCACCCTCTTTCCCCTTCCGGAGCCGCCGCAGATGGCCACCACCGACACCCTGGCGCACGCCGCATCCCCCACCGAGCCGACCGCCGCCATGGCCAACGCCATTCGCGCGCTGGCGATGGACGCCGTCCAGCAGGCCAATTCCGGCCATCCCGGCGCGCCCATGGGCATGGCCGACATGGCGGTTGCGCTGTGGGGCAGCCACCTCAAGCACAACCCGACCAACCCGCAATGGGCCGACCGCGACCGCTTTGTGCTGTCCAACGGCCACGGCTCCATGCTGCTGTACGCGGTGCTGCACCTGACCGGCTACGACCTGCCGATTGGCGAGCTGAAGAACTTCCGCCAGCTGCACAGCAAGACCCCGGGCCACCCGGAAGTCGGCTACACCGCAGGCGTGGAAACCACCACCGGCCCGCTGGGCCAGGGCATCACCAATGCCGTGGGCTTTGCGCTGGCCGAGAAGCTGC
Organism: Xylophilus sp. GW821-FHT01B05; assembly: GCA_038961845.1. NCBI lineage: Bacteria > Pseudomonadati > Pseudomonadota > Betaproteobacteria > Burkholderiales > Xylophilus > Xylophilus sp. GW821-FHT01B05. The sequence goes on along the minus strand of CP152408.1, from coordinate 5,731,202 downwards.
TGGCCAAGGAATTCAACCGCGCCGATCACGCCATCGTCGACCACCACACCTACGTGTTCCTGGGCGACGGCTGCCTGATGGAAGGCATCAGCCACGAGGCCGTGGCCCTGGCCGGCGCCTGGAAGCTGGGCAAGCTGATCGCGCTGTACGACGACAACGGCATCTCCATCGACGGCCAGGTAGCGCCCTGGTTCGTGGACGACACGCCGGCCCGCTTCCGCGCCTGCGGCTGGAACGTGATCGGCCCGGTCGACGGCCATGACGCCGCCGCCGTGGCCGCTGCGCTGACCAGCGCCAAGACCTCGCATGACAAGCCCACGCTGGTCGTCTGCAAGACGGCCATCGGCAAGGGTTCGCCCAACCGCGCCGGCACCTCGAAGGCGCACGGCGAGCCGCTGGGCGCAGAAGAAATCGCGCTGACCCGCAACGTGCTCGACTGGCCGCATGCGCCGTTTGAAGTCCCGGCCGATGTCTACGCCGCCTGGGACGCCAAGGACGCCGGTGCCAAGGCCGAAGCCGCCTGGAACGAGCGCTTTGCCGCCTACACCAGCGCCTTCCCAGAACTGGCCGCCGAGTTCACCCGCCGCATGCGTGGCGAGCTGCCCAAGCACTTTGCGCAGACCGCCGTCGACGCCGTGATCGCCGCCCACACCAAGGCCGAAACCGTGGCCAGCCGCAAGGCCAGCCAGATCGCGCTCGAAGCCTTCACCGCCGCGCTGCCCGAGCTGCTCGGCGGCAGCGCCGACCTGACCGGCTCCAACCTCACCAACACCAAGAGCACGCCCGCGCTGCGCTTTGATGCGCAAGGCGACGTGGTGCAGACGGAATCGGCCGTGGGCACCCTGGTGGGCGGCCGCCACATCAACTACGGCGTGCGCGAGTTCGGCATGGCCGCCATCATGAATGGCGTGGCCCTGCACGGCGGCTTCATCCCCTACGGCGGCACCTTCCTGACCTTCAGCGACTACAGCCGCAACGCCATCCGCATGGCCGCGCTGATGAAGCTGCGCGTGGTGCATGTGTTCACCCACGACTCCATCGGCCTGGGCGAAGACGGCCCGACGCACCAGTCGATCGAGCACGCCGCCAGCCTGCGCCTGATCCCCAACCTCGATGTCTGGCGCCCCGCCGACACGGCCGAAACCGCCGTGGCCTGGGCCGTTGCGCTGGAGAACAAGAACCGCCCAAGCGCCCTGCTGTTGTCGCGCCAGAACCTGCCCTACGCCGCCAAGAGCGACCTGGGCGAGATCAGCCGCGGTGCCTACGTGCTGAGCGAGCCGACCGCCGTCGGCTTCAAGACCAAGAAGGCCAAGGCTGTGATTCTGGCCACCGGCTCGGAAGTGCAGTTGGCGTTGAAGGCGCAAGAGCTGCTGGCGCGCGACAAGATCGCCGTGCGCGTGGTCTCGGTGCCCAGCACTACCGTTTTCGACCGCCAGGACGTGGCCTACAAGAAGTCCGTGCTGCCCGCCGGCACGCCGCGCGTGGCGGTGGAAATGGGCGTCACCGACGGCTGGTGGAAGTACGGCGTGGATGCCGTGGTTGGCATCGACCACTACGGCGAATCGGCACCGGCCAACGTGCTGTTCAAGGAGTTTGGCTTCACGCCCGAGAACGTGGCCGACACCGTGCGCAAGGTACTCGGCAAGAAATAAGCAGAGGCGCTGCCGCAGCCGCGGCAGGGTTCCCGACAGGTTTCACATCATCCAGGAGCAAATGACATGACGATCAAGATCGGTATCAACGGCTTCGGCCGTATTGGGCGCAATGTGCTGCGTTCGGCTGTGCAGAACTTCAGCGACATCGAAGTCGTGGGCATCAACGACCTGCTGGAGCCCGACTACCTTGCCTACATGCTGCAGTACGACAGCGTGCACGGCCGCTTCAAGGGCGAAATCGCGGTCGAGGGCAACACCCTGATCGTCAACGGCAAGAAGATCCGCCTGACGCAAGAGCGCGACCCGGCCAACCTGAAGTGGAACGAGGTCGGTGCCGACGTCGTCATCGAATCCACCGGCCTGTTCCTCGACAAGGCCACGGCCGCCAAGCACATTGCCGCCGGCGCCAAGAAGGTCATCATCTCTGCGCCGTCCAAGGACGACACGCCGATGTTCGTCTTTGGCGTCAACGACAAGACCTACGCCGGCCAGGAAGTGATCTCCAACGCCAGCTGCACCACCAACTGCCTGGCGCCGCTGGCCAAGGTGCTGAACGACAAGTGGGGCATCAAGCGCGGCCTGATGACCACCGTGCACGCTGCCACCGCCACGCAAAAAACCGTGGACGGCCCGAGCAACAAGGACTGGCGCGGCGGCCGCGGCATTCTGGAAAACATCATTCCCAGCAGCACTGGCGCGGCCAAGGCCGTGGGCGTGGTGATCCCCGAGCTGAACAAGAAGCTCACGGGCATGAGCTTTCGCGTGCCGACCTCTGACGTGTCGGTGGTCGATCTGACGGTGGAGCTCAACAGCGAAGCCAGCTTCGACGAGATCAAGGCCGAGCTCAAGGCCCAGTCCGAAGGCGCGCTGAAGGGCGTGCTGGGCTACACGGAAGACAAGGTGGTGGCCACCGACTTCCGCGGTGACACCCGCACCTCGATCTTCGACGCCGACGCCAGCATTGCCTTGGACAAGACCTTCGTCAAACTGGTGTCCTGGTACGACAACGAATGGGGCTACTCCAACAAGTGCCTGGAGATGGTGCGCGTGGTGGCCGCGAAGTAATTCGCGACTGCGCCCAGCAAGAAAAAACGCGCCTGAGGGCGCGTTTTTTGTTGGGCGTGCGATGAGCTCAGATGGGTGATAGCACGTGGATCACACGGTTCTCTGTCAGCTCGCGCGTCTTGGCGCCGTAGGCCGCCATGTGCGGCGCCACTGCATGGGCCTTGAGCGCGTCCAGCGTCTCCCACTTCTCGATCACCACGAAGGTGTCGCCACCAAAGGTGCCTTTGGAGGCCGGCATGCCCTCGGCGTCCACCGTGGCGGTGTATTCGATGCAGCCGGCTTCGGCCAGCACGGCGGCACGGTTGGCGTGGAAGGCTTCGAGGATTTGGGCGCGCTGGCCGGGCTTGGCGGTGATGACGGCGACGACGTGAATCATGGGGCTGTGTCTCCAGGGGCATGAGGAAGCCTGCATTCTCGCGGCGCAGCACCCCAGGTGCATGGCGCATGGGCGACGGCTTAGGCCGCGTTGGCCGCCTCGTCCGGCCAGCCCAGCAGCTCGGCCAGGCGGCGCACGACCCAGTGCGGCTCGGCCTGCGTCAGTCCGGCCTCGGGTGCGGCCAGGGCCTGCTGGTAGCGCTGCAGGATCTCGCGCTGCTCGCGCAGGCTGTCCTGGTGCAGGCCCTGGGTTTGCTCCACCAGGTGCTGGGCCAGGTCTTCGCACAGCTCGTAGCGCGCCTGCACCTGCAATAGCGGCGCGGTCAGGCGCTGGCGCGCGTCGGTGTACAGGGCGTGGAAGGAGGGCGGCAGCGGCAGCTGGTTTTCGTCGTAGGACATGCGGGCGGGGCTTTCGTGGGCCCCACGATGGTAGGCCGCTCTGGTCTTGGCGCCATCCCTTTCAAGGTTTTGTGATCTGTTCGGTCGTTCGTGTGTCTTGCTGACGGCGGGCGCCGGGCCGAGCGCAGCGATGGCCCGTGTGGCTGTCCCGGGTCCCCTCGGGATGCGCCGAGGAGCGCAGTGGCAGGCGGATAAGAGATCGCTCCTGTCTGAGCGAAGCGAGTTTGAGCGAGACCCCGCCTGCCGCGAGCACCACAGGTTGCCCCGCAGCGAAGCGAAGGGGACGCAGCACGTGGGGTCGCCTTCTCTTTGGTGACTTTCTCTTGGCGACCACAAGAGAAAGTTACTCGCCCGCCGGGGCGAACTCCCGGCACCCGCCGCCCGCAAGGCACACAGCGCAGGGGTATCTCAAAGACCTTGAAAGAGATGGTTCTTAGATGAAATCGTCGCTGTCGTCGTCCGGCAGGTCGCTGGCGTCGCCGTCGGCTTCGCGCCTCTCGTCGCGGCCGTTGCTGCCGTCGTCGTCCAGGAAGAAGCTGTCGTTGGTGGTGATGTTCTGCACCACCGTCTCTTGCGGCAGCAAGGCACCGCCAAACATGTTGGCGTTGCTGTCGCCGAGCAAGCCGCTGCTGCTGCTGTTGCCGTGGCGGCCCAGCAGGTTCTCCAGCCCGTTGAACAGGAACATGCCGCCGGCCACGCCAGCGGCGGTGCTGGCGGCCTGGCCGAGGAAGCTTGGGGCTGCGGCAGGTGCCGCTGCCGCCGGTGGCGCCCCAAACAGCCGGTCACGCCAACTGGCGGGTGCCGGCGGCGCGGCGGGCACGGCGGCCTCGGGCGGGTAGCTGGAGGGCGGCGGCGTATAGGCCTGCGAAGGCGCGCGGCCAAAGCCTGGCGCTGCGCCCGGGCTCAGGAAGCTCGGGCTGCCGGCGTCGGCGTGCGGTGGGTTCTGCTGCAACTGGGCGATCTGCCGCTGTGCGGCCTCCAGCGCCTGCTCCAGCAGCAGGGTGCGCTGCACCAGCAGATAGGGGGCGTCGGGCAGCGGGGCCAGGCGTTGGTAGATCAGGGCATCGGCTTCCGGGTCTTTGGCGGTCTTGTCGACGGCGGCCAGGCGACCCAGGAAGTCGCTGAGCAGCTGGTGTTCTTGGGGAGTCATGGCGGATGCTTTTTCAGGGAGGGTGTGCGTGTCGGATTCGACAGCCTATCCCTGTGTTCCCCCGCTGCGCGGCTTCTTAAGCCCCGGCTAAGAATGTGTTGCGCACTCTTACCTGCAGATATGAACGCGCAGCGAACCTCAGCGCGGCGGCGCCGGCAGCCAGGCAAAGGCTGCCGCGCCCGCCGCCAGCAGCGCGCCTATCAGCCCCAGCACCACGGTAAACGGCTCCCAGCCCTGCGCCTGCGCGGCCGAGGCCACCGCGCCGGTGAACCACTGCATCAATGCCACGCCCAGGAACATGGCCATGGTGAACACCGCCATGGCGCGGCCGGTGAGGGCGGCCGGGTAGGCGGCGCGTACCTCGGCGTACTGCAGCACGATGTAGCCCGACAGCAGTGCGATCAGCAGCGGCGCGGCCACGTCCAGCCAGGCGCTGTGCACCAGCGCCATGGCCGCGAACACCAGCGCCAGCAAGAGCGAGAAGCCGACGATCCAGCGGCGCCGCCTGGCCGGCCCCGGGTCGAGCCGGCCGAACAGCGGCGCGCCGAAGATGCCGGCCAGCGACACCGCCAGTGCCACGTTGCCGCTGTCCACCAGCGAGAAGCCGTGCCGCTCGATCAGCAGCGGCCCCAGCCACAGCCCGCGCAGCGTGATGAAGCTGGCATAGGCCACCACGCCCAGCGCCACGATGCCCCAGGTATGGCGCACCAGGAACAGCGCCGCAAAGCCGCGCACCGCCGCGCCCACCGATTCGCGCGGCGCCGTGGGCGCGCCCGCAGCGGGCGCGGGCTCGCGCACCATGGCAAAGATGGCGCACCAGGCCAGCACGCAGGCAGCGGCCAGCACCGCAAAGCCGGCGCGCCAGGAAAAGGCCTGCACCAGCCACGCCAGCGGCGTGCCGGTGGCCAGCATGCCCACGCCCGACAGCCCCAGCACCGCCCCGGACACCGCCGCAAAGCGCGATGCCGGGAAATGCCGCGCAATGAACACCGTACACACCAGGAACGCAGGCGCGCAGCCCACGCCGATCAGCAGTTGCCCCAGCACCAGCACGCCATAGCTCGGCGCCAGCGCCGCCAGCAGCGCCCCCGCCGCCGCCAGCGGAAACGCGGTGAGCACGGTGCGCCGCACGCCGTACAGGTCGATGCCAATGCCCATGAACAGCTGCATGCCGCCAAACGCGAAGTGGAAGGCCCCGGCGAACACCCCCAGCGCCTGCGCCGACAGCGCGAACTCCGCCTGCAGCGGCGTCGCCATGATGGCCGCCACGGTGCGAAAGGCCTGGCTCAGCGCAAAGCCGGCGGACAGCGCCAGCAGCATGGTCCAGAGCGTGCGGGGGGAAGGGGGCGCGGCCGGTGGCGTTGTCATGCAGTGTCTCCTGCACCGAGCGTAGCCGCTGCCGTGGCCGGCCGCAGCGCCCGCGCCATAAATTTTAAAGAAAAGTGCCTCTAGCCCAGGTGGCACCTGGGCTATTAGCTATAAAAAGAGAAGCGTCATCCCAGCCACTGCCGCCCCAGCATGTAAGCCCCCAGCAGCGCCAGCCCGACAAAGAAGCAGCGCCGGAACACCGCCGCCGACAGCCGCTGCCGCGCCCATTGCCCCAGCGCCATGCCGGCCAGCGCCGGCAGCAGCATGGCCAGCGAGCCGCCCAGCGCCGCGTGGGAAAAGCCGCCTTCGCCCGCCAGCGCCACCGCCAGCACCACGGTCGAGGTGGTGAAGGACAAGCCCATGGCCTGCACCAGCCCATCGCGCTGCAGGCCCAGCGCCTGCAGATAGGGCACGGCCGGCACCACGAACACGCCGGTGACGGCCGTCACCCCGCCCGTGGCCGCGCCCACCAGCGGGCCCAGCCAGCGCTCGTGGCGCGGCGCCAGGTGCAGCGTGCGCCCGGCCAGGCCCCAGCCCGCATAGGCCAGCAGCGCCACGCCCAGCAGCGTCGTGGCCCAGGCACCGGCCGGCGCGCCAAAGGCCCAGGCGCCCGCCAGCGTGCCCACGCAGATGCCCAGCTGCATGCCGCCCAGCCGGCGCAGCAGCGGCCAGGCCGTGGCCCAGGGCCGGATCTGCCAGACATTGGTCAGCAGCGAAGGCAGGATCAGCAGCGCCGCCGCCTGCGCCGGCGGCATCCACAGCGCCAGCAGCGCCATCGACAGCGTTGGCAGGCCCAGGCCGATCACGCCCTTGACCACGCCGGCCAGCAGGAACACGGCGGCCACTGCGCTCCAGAGCCCCAGGTTTGCATCCATTCAGAACATCTCCATTCGCCCCATGGGCGGTACCTCCAGTCTGCTGCCGCCGGCCACCGCTGCCTATGTGGAATGCACAGAGCCCGTCTCAGCCAGGGCCGTAGGCCTGCCGTGTGGAATGAAACACCCCCAGGCTTCGCACTTCGTGTCTTCGCCAACCCCCTTGCAGGGGGCACATCCAGCGGCCTGGCAAAGCCAGTTCCGCGGATGTCTGCGCGTGGCCTGCTCCGCGGCCTTCGGCGCCGGTCGGTTTCATGCGCTGCGGGTGGTGCGCAGCACTGTGGATAACTAACATCGCGGCATGCGATTCGACCTGACCGATCTGCGCCTCTTCCTGCACGTGGTGGAGGCCGGCAGCCTTACCGCCGGCGCCGCGCGCAGCCACATGACGCTGGCCAGTGCCAGCCAGCGTGTGCGCGGCATGGAGGACCTGCTGGGCGCGCCGCTGCTGCTGCGCAGCGCGCAGGGCGTGCAGCCCACCGAGGCTGGCCGCACGCTGCAGCACCACGCGCGCCTGGTGCTGCAGCAGATGGAGCGCCTGCGCGGCGAGCTGGGCGACTACGGCGCCGGCCTGCATGGCCATGTGCGCCTGCTGTGCAACACCTCGGCCATGACCGAGCACCTGCCCGAGCTGCTGAGCCGCTTCCTGGCGCAGCACCCGCGCCTGGCGGTGGACCTGGAAGAGCAGCCCAGCCAGGACATCGTCGATGCGCTGCGTGCCGGCCTGTGCGACATCGGCATCGTCTCGGATGCGGTCGATACGCAAGGCCTGCAGTGCCAGCTGTTCCGGCCCGACCCGCTGGTGCTGGTGCTGCCGCGCGGACACGCGCTGGCCGGCCGCCGCCGCATTGCGCTGGCCGATGCGGCTGGCCAGGACTTTGTCGGCCTGGCCGCTGGCAGCCCGCTGCAAGAGCACGTCGCCCAGCATGCCCGGCAACTGGGCATGCGCCTGCGCTACCGCGTGCGGGTGCGCAGCTTCGAGGCGCTGTGCCGCATGGTGGAGCAGGGCATAGGCGTGGGCGTGGTGCCCCGGGCTGCGGCGCTGCGCTGCGGGCGCTCGATGAAGATCGCGCGCGTGGCGCTCAGTGACGCCTGGGCCGCGCGGCAACTGCTGGCCTGCGTACGGCCGGCGGAGGCGCTGCCGCAGCATGCGCAGCGCATGCTGGCGCACCTGTTGGCGCCAACCGCCTGATCGCCCGCTGTCAGCCGCCCAGCGAGCCCGGCATCGCCGTGCGCAGCACCTCGACAAAGCGGCGCAGCTTGGCCGGGTAGAAGCGCGCGTACGGGTACATCAGGTACACCGGCAGCGAGGGCGCATGCCACTCTGGCGCCAGGTGCAGCAAGCGGCCGTGCGCCACCTCGTCGGCCACCGACCAGGCCGATGCAACGCCCGCGCCCAGGCCCAGCAGGGCTGCGCTGCGCATGGCCAGCAGGCTGTCGGTGCTCATGCGCGGGCGGATCGGGAACTGGTGGCGCTCGCCGCTGGCATGCACCAGCGTCACCTCGTTGCGGTAGTAGGTGCGCAGCGCCAGCCAGGGCAGGCCGGCCAGCTCCGCCGCATGCACCGGCAGCGGCGCGCCGGCCACCACCGAGGGCGCGGCAACGACGATGCGCGGCACCTCGGCCAGCTTCAGCGCCACCAGGGACTGGTCGTCCACCGCGCCGACATGGATGGCGCAGTCGATGCCGTCGGCGACGAAGTCCGGCGTGCCGTCGTGCAGCAGCCACTCCACCGCCACCTGGCCGTGGCGGCGCAGGTAGTCGGCCAGCGGCTCCACCAGTTGCTGTTGGCCAAAGGCGTGCGGTACTACCACGCGCAGCGTGCCCTCGGGCACGTTGTCGGTGCCGCGCAGGTCGGTCTCGAAGGCGTCCCAGCTGGCCAGCAGCAGCTTGGCGCGCTCGAAGCAGCGCTCGCCGTCTTCGGTCAGCTTCATGGCGTGGGTGGAGCGGTGCAGCAGGCGCAGGCCGAGCGAGCGCTCCAGCGCCTGCAGGCGCCGGCTTACCGTGGGCTGGGTGGCGCCCATCTGCGCCGCCGCGGCCGACAGGCTGCCCGCCTCCACAATGCGCACAAAGGTCTGCATCAGCTCGATCCGGTCGGGGGCTGTCTTCATACGTGCAGCGTATAACAATTGTGCGCAGCAAGGGGCTTCCCGGGGCTGGATGGCTGCAGCACACTCGGCCCCCTGCAGAATCCCAGGGTTTTCCCGATGACTTCCGTTCCCATGACGCATGACCAAACCCGGCCGGCGCTGCCCCATTCATTGGTGCTGCTGCTGGCCATAGGTGCCGGCCTGTCCGCCGCCTCGCTCTACTACAGCCAGCCGATGCTGGGCGTACTGGCGGACGAGCTGCACGCCACGCCCGAGGCCATCGGCCTGGTGCCCACGCTGACCCAGCTCGGCTATGCGCTGGGCATTCTGTTGCTGGCGCCGCTGGGCGACCGCTTTGACCGGCGCCGCATCATCCTGGTCAAGGCCGTGGCGCTGTGCGCGGCGCTGCTGCTGGGCGCGGCGTCGCCCTCATTGGGCTTTTTGCTGGTGTCCAGCCTGGTCGTGGGCCTGGCGGCCACGCTGGCGCAAGACCTGGTGCCCGCTGCCGCCACGCTGGCGCCCGAGGCGCGGCGCGGCAAGACCGTGGGCACGGTGATGACCGGCCTGCTGCTGGGCGTGCTGCTGTCGCGCGTGGCAAGCGGCCTGATCGCCGAGCAGTTCGGCTGGCGCGCGGTGTTTGTCGTGGCCGCGCTCAGCATTGCGCTGCTGGGCGTGGCGCTGTGGCGCGGCCTGCCGCGCTTTGTGCCGACCTCGCAATTGCCCTATGGCGCGCTGCTGCGCTCGCTGGGCACGCTATGGCTGCGCTACGGCAAGCTGCGCCGCGCGGCGCTGGCGCAGGCCCTGCTGAGCCTGGGCTTCAGCGCCTTCTGGTCCACCCTGGCGGTGATGCTGCACGGCGCGCCCTTCCATTTGGGCAGTGCCGCGGCCGGTGCCTTTGGCCTGGCGGGCGCGGCCGGCGCATTGGCCGCGCCGCTGGCCGGCCGCCTGGCCGACCGCAAGGGCCCGGAGCTGGTCACGCGCCTGGGCGCGGGCCTGGCAACTGTGTCTTTCCTGGCCATGGCGCTGGGCCCGGGCCAGCTGTGGCTGATCGTGGTCTGCGCCGTGCTGTTCGACCTGGGCATGCAGGCCACGCTGGTGGCGCACCAGACCATCGTCTTCGGCATCGAACCTGCAGCGCGCAGTCGGCTCAACGCCGTGTTGTTCACCTCCATGTTCATCGGCATGGCCAGCGGCGCGGCCTTGGGCAGCCTGGTGCTGGCCCGCGCTGGCTGGCAGGGCGTGTGCCTGTTGGCTACGCTGACGGCTGCGGCGGCGCTGGTGGTGCGCTTGTGGCCGGTGCGGCGGGTAGCCTGAGGACAGGATTTAAACGGGCGGCTTGGCGACAAAGGCTTGCTTGCCATGTCGATCAAACCCCGCCGCCTCGTAGAAACCCAGCGTGGCCTCGTCCTTGCGGCCGGTGAGCAGCATCACCTTGTAGCAGCCCGCCTCCCAGGCGCGGGCCAGGGCCGCATGCAGCAGCGCCTTGCCATGCCCACGGCCGCGATGCTTCGCATGCGTCACCACGTTCTCGATCAGGGCATAGGGCCGGCAGCCGCGCGTGAGGTTGGGGATGATGGTCAGCGTGCAGGCGCACATCAACACCTCGTCGATATAGCCGCCTAGGCAGGTATGGCGCGGGCCCGCCATCAACTCCGCCCAGGCCGCCTGCACTACTTCCGGTGCCGGCAGCGGGTCGTCCGCAGCATGCAGGTGGTGGTAGAGCGCCAGCAGCTCGGCAAGTTCGGGTGGGGTGATGGGGCGGATGTTCATGGGGAATGGGCCGTGTTTGTGGCGCCTGGGCCAGCCAGCACCGCGCGCACAAATGCCGACTTCGCTTCTGTGTAGGCCTCGCGGTCGGTCTGGTGTTGCTGCGCGAGTGCGGCCTTGAGCCGGGCGTAGCGCTGCGCCAGTGCCGCATCGGCGCGCAGCGCATCCCTGAAGCGCAGCCGCTGCTGCCACTCCAGGCTGTCCAGCACCACGAGGTGCAGGTGGTGCGTGCGGTGGCCATTGGCCCAGCGCATCCACCAGCGCCGGTCTGCAAGCGTGGCGTTGAAGGCTGGTGACGTGGTGTAGTTCGCTTCGAACAGCGGCGCGGCCAACGCATCGGCCGCCGCCATCGTCTCCACGCCGGCCAGGATGTCGATGACGGGTTTGGCCGGCATGCCCGCGATGGCGGTGCTGCCTATGTGCTCGATGGCGCGCAACTGCGACGGAAACAGGCGCGCCAGGCGTGCGCGCTCTGCCTCGAACAGGGCGGGCCAGCACGGGTCATGTGGCAGCAGGGCCACGTCCTCGTGGATGGCGCGCTGCAGCGATTCGCGCTCGGTCATGTGCAGAACGTAGCTAGGGCGTGCGCCGCGCGCCAAAGCCGATGCTGTCAAAGCGCACGCCCTTCAGGTCGACCTGGGTCAGCTTGAGGGCGGTGCTGCGCACCCGCTCGCGCAGCTCGGCCAGGCCGGCGGCGTTGCCGCTGCGCTGCAGCGTGCTGCGCGAGGCGACGGCGATCATCGCCAGGTAGACCATGGTCTCGGCGATGTGCTGCTTGGCGGCGTCCGACAAGGTCTGCAGCCGGGTGTTCTGCGCGAAGGCATGGCGCACCTGGGTGTTCAGCGCGCGTATGCCCGCCGCGTTCTCGCGTGCGTCGCCGTTGTTGATGAGCTCCCAGGACATCACCAGGTAGATCGTGTAGACGTCGGCCAGGTCGCTGCCGTTCAGGCCGAAGGGCCGCACCAGGCCGTCGAAGCGGCCGATGGCGTCGTCCTGCGACAGGCTCTGCACCAGGCGCTCGCGCTGGGCGGTATTTCCCTGGGCCAGGTAATCGGCCATGGCGTGCACGACGGTTTGGTGCACCTCCGGCGAGCGCTTGAAAACGCTGCTGCCGGAGCCGGGGCCTGCGTTGGGGCCGCGCGGCGCCCCCGTGGGCAGCCGGTCCTGCAGGCCATCCAGGCCCTGCATGCCCATCGGCCCCGAGAACGATGCCACCAGGGCCGGCGCCAAGTAGTCAGACGCGGGCAAGGCATGGCCCGCACCGTCGAACAGCGCCTGCGCCAGGGCCGGCGCGCAGGCCACCAGCAGCAGCACCAGCCATACGGCGTGGCCGGTCAGGGGAAGGCGAGTCGTCGTGGCATGCATGGGCACCTCCTTGCGAGGTGGTCATCCTAGCGGCAGTGGTGTGAAAACCGGTAACGGGATGGTCTGCGCGGATGAGGTCTTGGGTTTGTGGGGGGGGGCGGCTGTATGGCGACTGCTTTGGTGCACGCCCAGGGGGCACACGACTTCCGCGGCGGGGGACGGCGCTGTGTGCCGCCAGCCTTAATCTGGCCTTCGGGTTCAGAACCAACCCTTTCGAGGTCTTCGAGATATCCGGGCTGGCGTGCCTTGCAGGCGGCGGGTGCCGGGATGTGCGCCCGGCGGCGCAGTAACTTTCTCTTGTGTTCGCCAAGAGAAAGTCACCAAAGAGAAGGCGACCCCACTGTGGCGGTCTGCTGCGCAGACTGCTCTGCGGTACTCGGAATCGGCAGGCGGCTGCGGAACTCGCTGCGCTCAAACAGTCCTCGCCGTCCCTTCGCTGCGCTACGGGTAACCTGCCGACTCCTCCGTTCCTCGACGCCACAGAGGGGACCCCGGGACTGCCAATCGGGCCATCGCTGCGCTCGGCCCCGAGCAGTCCCACGCTCTGCCGTATTCTCCAGGCCCATGTACGCCTCCTTCTTCGGACTGCAGCACGAGCCGTTCTCCATCGCGCCTGACCCCCGCTACCTGTTCATGAGCGAGCGGCACCGCGAGGCGCTGGCGCATTTTCTCTATGGGCTGGGCGGCGGGGGCGGCTTTGTGCTGCTGACGGGGGAGATCGGCACCGGCAAGACCACGGTCTGCCGCTGCTTCCTGGAGCAGATGCCGGCCGACTGCAACGTGGCCTACATCTTCAACCCGAAGCTCACCGTGGCCGAGCTGCTGCGCTCGATCTGCGACGAGTTCGGCGTGGCGCATGCGCCGGCCGTGCCGGGTGCGGAGACGGTGAAAGACTGCCTTGACCCGCTCAACGCCTTCTTGCTGCAGGCGCACGCGGCCGGGCGCAACAACGTGCTGATCATCGACGAGGCGCAGAACCTCTCGGCCGACGTGCTGGAGCAGCTGCGCCTGCTCACCAACCTGGAAACCAACGAGCGCAAGCTGCTGCAGATCGTGCTGATCGGCCAGCCCGAGCTGCGCACGCTGCTGGCGCAGCCGGCGCTGGAGCAACTGGCGCAGCGGGTGATTGCGCGCTTTCACCTCGATGCGCTGTCGGCCGACGAAACGCAGCACTACATCGCCCACCGGCTGGATGTGGCCGGGCTGGCCGGGCCGCTGCCCTTTGACCGCCGTGCGCTGCGGCGCATCCATGCCATGGCGCGCGGCGTGCCGCGCCGTATCAACCTGCTGTGCGACCGGGCACTGCTGGGCGCCTATGCCGGCGGCGTGCGCACGGTGGATGACCGCACCGTGGAGCGCGCTGCGCGCGAAGTGTTTGGCGGCACGGTAGCCGAAGGCACACGCGCGCCGCGCCGCTGGGCGCTGGCCGGTGGCGGCGTGCTGGCGGCGGCTGTGCTGGCCGGGGCGGTGGGCTGGTCGGCCGGGCGCGCCAGGCCGCCCGCGCCCCTGCCCGTGGCCCTGCCGGCCGCGCCGGTGGCGCCCGTTGTGCCCGTCGCTGCGCCGCAGGTATCGCCGGTGGCTGCAGAAGCACCCTTTGACCTGAGCGCCGTGCTGGCTTCGCTGCCGCACGACGAAGGCGATGCCTGGCGCACGCTGGCCAAGTCATGGAAGGTGGCGCTGGAGGCCGACGCGGCGGCTACCGACCTTTGTGCCCAGGCCCTGCCGCAGCAAGGCCTGCAGTGCTTCCGCAGCAGCCGCACCAGCCTGGGCCTGATCCGTCAGCTCGACCGGCCCGGCATCCTGGCGCTGGTCGGCGAAGACGGTCGGCCGGTGCAGGCCCTGCTCACCGGGCTGGACGGGCAGCGCGCCACGCTCAGCATTGGCGGTGTGCCGCGCCGCGTCGCCCTGACCGAACTGGCGCGCTGGTGGCGCGGCGACTTCGCCACGCTGTGGCGCATGCCGCCCGGGGCCGAAGGCGCGCCCTCGGCCGACGTTGCCGCGCGGCGCGCCGGCGAATGGTTCGACACGCAGCTGGCGGCGGCGCAGCCGGCCTTGCCCTCAGAGGCCACCGACAAGCCGGCCGCCACGCGCAAGGCACGCATCTACCGCTTCCAGCTGGCCCACGGCCTGACGCCTGATGGCCGCACCGGCCCCTTGACCTTCATGCTGCTCAACCGCGCCGCCGCGGTCGATGAGCCGCGCCTGCACAGCGGAGCCTGACGCCCATGTCCTACATCCTCGACGCCCTGCGTCGCGCCGACGCCGAACGCGGGCGCGGCGCCGTGCCCGGCCTGCACACCGCGCAAGCCCTGCCGGCCGGTGCCGCCCCCACGCCCCCGGCACGCCGTGGCGCATTGGCGGCTGGCGCCATCGGCGCACTGGCCGTGGCGGCCTTGGCCGCCGCTGCCTGGTGGCTCTGGCTACGGCCCGCGCCGCCGCCCGCCGTGGTGCTGGCCACGCGCCCGGCCGAGGCGCCGGCGGCACTGCCGGCCCCGGCTCCAGCAGCGCCGCCGGTGCTGCCCGCACCGGCTCCTGCCCCGGCCGCCGAGCCCAGCGCGCCCGCCGCAGCCAAGGCGCCCCCGCCGCCGCTGCAACAGCGCCCGGCCGCCACGCGGGAAGAGAAACGGCCCGCTGCCGTCGCGCCTGCCGCCCCTGCGCCGGCCCCTGCGCCCGCCCCGGCGCAGCCACGCGTGCTGGCCCTGCGCGAGCTGCCCGACGCCGTGCGCCAGCAGCTGCCCGCGTTGGCCTTCAGCGGCGCGACTTACTCGGCCAACCCGCTCTACCGCATGGTGATCGTCAACGGCCAGGTGCTGCACGAGGGCGACACCGCCGCGCCCGGCGTGGTGCTGGAGAAGATCGAGGCGCAGCAGGCGGTGCTGCGCTTCAGGGGTTACCGCTACGCGGTGGGGTACTGACCGCGCGACAGCGCCGCCGCCAAAAAATCCACAAAGGCCCGCACCCGCGCCGACATCTGGTGACGCTGCGGGTAGACGGCGTAGATGTCTGCATCCGGCGTGCGGTACTGCGGCAGCACCTGCACCAGCCGGCCGCTTTTCAGGTGGCGGGCAATGTCCCACTCAGCCCGCATCAAGATGCCGTGGCCTTCGAGCGCCCAGTGCACTGCGATCTCGCCGTCGTTGGTGGCCAGCATGCCGCGTGTCTTGACGGCTTCGGTGTGCTGCGCAGTGCCGCGGCCGTGGGTCAGGCGCCAGACGCCATAGGCCTCGTCGCCCTGGCGGATGCCGATGCAGGCATGCCGCACCAGGTCGTGCGGCGTCTTGGGCGTGCCGGCGCGCGCCAGGTAGGCGGGTGCGGCGCATAGCAGGCGCCGGTTCGACGCAATGCGCCGGGCGATCACGCGCGCCTCGGGTGGCGCGCCAAAGCGTATGCAGACATCAAAGGCATCGTCGGTCAGCGCCGGCGGGTTGACCGACAGCTGCAGCTGCACCTCTACCTGCGGATGGCGGCGCGCAAACTTCGAGATCACCGCGCCCACGTGGCTGCGGCCAAAGCCCAGCGTGGCGTTGACCCGCAGCAGGCCTTGCGGCTCTGAATGCGCATTACCCAGCAACTGGGCCAGGTCGTCGATCTCGCCCAGGATGCGGCGCGCGTACTCCAGGTACAGCTCGCCCTCGGGCGTCAGGCCCATGCGGCGCGTGCTGCGGTTGACCAGCGCAATGCCCAGCCGCGCCTCCATCTGCGCCAGGCGCTTGCTCACGGCCGGCGTGGTCACGCCCAGCTCGCGCGCCGCTGCGCTCAGGCTGCCAGCGCCCGCCAGCGCGGCAAAAAAGCCCAGATCGGCGGCCTGGATGGGGTCGGTCATGGTGGTGCGGATTGTTGAATTGAAGTTAAGGATGGATTCACTTCTGCCATGAATCAAATCGCCGTGCCGATCCTACAGTGCAGCTTTCGACAGCCATATCCACAGAGGACAGCATGAAGACCTACCGCATAGCGACCATCCCGGGCGACGGCATTGGCAAGGAGGTGGTGCCCGCCGGCCGCCAGGTGCTGGAGGCGCTGGCGGCGGCCGATGGCCGGCTGCGCTTCGAGTTCGAGGACTTCGGCTGGGGCGGCGACTGGTTCCGCGCGCATGGCGAGATGATGCCGGCCGACGGCCTGGATGCGCTGCGCAACAAGGACGCGATCCTGTTCGGCTCCGCCGGCGACCCGCACATCCCCGACCACATCACGCTGTGGGGCCTGCGCCTGAAGATCTGCCAGGGCTTTGACCAGTACGCCAACGTGCGGCCCACGCGCATCCTGCCCGGCATCGACGGCCCGCTCAAGCGCTGCGGCCCGCAGGACCTGGACTGGGTCATCGTGCGCGAGAACTCCGAGGGCGAGTACGCCGGCGTGGGCGGCCGCGTGCACCAGGGCCACCCGATCGAGGCCGCGACCGACGTCAGCATGATGACCCGCGCCGGCGTGGAACGCATCATGCGTTTCGCCTTCAAGCTGGCGCAGTCGCGGCCGCGCAAGCTGCTGACCGTGATCACCAAGAGCAACGCCCAGCGCCATGCCATGGTGATGTGGGACGAGATCGCCGTGCAGATCAGCAAAGAGTTCCCGGATGTGGCCTGGGACAAGGAACTGGTCGACGCCGCCACCGCGCGCTTGGTCAACCGCCCGGCCACGCTCGACACCATAGTTGCCACCAACCTGCACGCTGACATCCTGAGCGACCTGGCCGCCGCGCTGGCTGGCAGCCTGGGCATTGCGCCCACCGGCAACATCGACCCCGAGCGCCGCTACCCCAGCATGTTCGAGCCCATCCACGGCTCGGCCTTCGACATCATGGGCAAGGGCCTGGCGAACCCGGTCGGCACCTTCTGGTCGGTGGTGATGATGCTGGAGCACCTGGGCGAGCCCGCCGCCGCGCAGCGCCTGATGCAGGCCGTGGAGCAGGTCACCGCCAACCCCGCGCTGCACACCCGGGACCTGGGCGGCAGCGCCACCACCGAGCAGGTCACGCGCGCCGTGTGTGCGCACCTGGCCGCACTGCCGCAGCGCATGGCGGCTTAGGTTTCCCCCGCGCGGTATGCCGGCCGCGTATTCCCGGCAATACAACAAGGACAGGAGACAAACCATGCCCATCCATTCATCCCATGGAAACCCCTTGCGCCGCAGTGTGCTGCGCGCCGCCGTGCTGGCGCTGGGGCTTTCTTCCACGCTGGCCATGGCGCAGGCCGGCTGGCCGAGCCGGCCGATCAGCCTGGTCGTGCCCTTCCCATCGGGCGGCACCACCGACGTGCTGGCCCGTGCGCTGGCCGACGCGCTGACCAAGAGCATCGGCCAGCCGGTCATCGTCGAGAGCAAGCCCGGCGCCGGCGCCACGCTGGGCGCCGACTATGTCGCCAAGGCCAAGCCAGACGGCTACACGCTGCTGATGGGCGCGGTGCACCACACGATAGCCACCAGCGTCTACAAGAAGCTGCCCTACGACTTCCAGAAAGACCTGGCGCCCATCACCACGGTGGCCATGGTGCCCAACGTGCTGGTCGTCAACGCTGCGCTCACGCCGGCGCGCAATGTGAAGGAGCTGCTGGCCTTTGCCAAGGATTCACCGAAGGAGCTGGCCTATGGCTCCAACGGCAACGGCACGGCGCAGCACCTGATTGGCACGCAGTTCCAGGCCAGCACCGGCGTGCAACTGCTGCACGTGCCCTACAAGGGCAGCGGCCCGCTCACGGTCGATTTGCTGGGCGGCCAGGTGGCGATGTCCTTCGACACCATCACGCCGGTGCTGCAGCACATCAAGAGCGGCAAGCTGCGCGCGCTGGCGGTCACCACCGCCAAGCGTTCTTCGGTGCTGCCGGATGTGCCCACGCTGGAAGAAGCGGGGCTCAAGGGCTTTGACATCGGCACCTGGTTTGGCGTGCTGGCGCCGGCCGCCACGCCGCCCGACGTTGTGGCGCGGCTGAACGCCGAGATGGTGAAGATCATCCATTCGCCCGACTTTGCGCAGCGCATGCAGGCCATAGGTGCCGAGCCGCTGGGCAATACGCAGGCGCAGATGGCGCAGCAGATTGCGGAGGAGACCGCCAAGTTCGCCGCGCTGGTGCGGGATGGCAAGGTGGTGATCGACTAGTGTCGCCGCGTCAAGCGTGAGGTGACGGATGGGTGCGAAGGCATCGGCGTGCAACGCAGCGATGCGCGGCGAGGGCAAGCGCACACCGGCAGATCATGCTTGACGCGACACTAGGGCACGCCCGCCGTCTTCTCCGTCAACGCCCGCCAAAAATCCCCATTCAAATGCGCACGCGGATTGTCCGCGCGCTCCACTAGGCCGATCTCGCGGTAGAAGGTGTCCGCGCCCAGCTCAATCTGGCGCAGCTTGAGCCCCAGCACCTTCAGCGCCGGCGTGCGGGGGGTGATGGCAATGCCTATGCCGCGCGCCACCAGCAGGCCTATGGCCTCGACCGAGTCGGTTTCCATGGCTTCTTTCAGCGCGTATTTCTTGCGCTTCAAGAAGCGCTCGACCAGGCTGCCGCCGTGTGAGTGGCGCTCGTAGCGGATGAAGGGGCGGTTGGCCAGCAGCCAGGGCACGTCGCTGGATTTCTCGCCCTGTGCCGTGATCAGCACAAAGGGCTCTTGCCGCAGGGGCCGCCAGTGCAGCGGGCCTTCGAGCGGGTAGGCCGGCTTGACGATCAACGCGCAGTCGAGCAACTGCTTTTCCACCATGGCGATCAGGTCCACCGATGCGCCCGGCGTCAGGTGCACCTCCACGTTGGGGAACTGCTTGCGGAAGGCGGCCATGGCGCCGACCACATCGCCCAGCAGCTCGGTGGTGATGGCGCCCGCGCGCAGGGTGCCGGTCAGCTCGGCGTCGGCCACGCCCTGGGACATCTGGCCGAACAGCAGCACGATCTGCTCGGCATGCACCAGCGCGCGGCGCCCGGCCTCGTTCAGCACGGCGCTGCGCCCGCTGCGGTCAAACAGCTCTATGCCCAGCGCCTCTTCCAGCCGGCGCATCTGGATGCTGACGGCTGACTGCGTCAGGCCCACGCGGTCGCCGGCCGCAGCAAAGGTGCCGTAGCGGGCCACGGCGGCCAGCGTGTTGAGGTAGCGGATCATGGCGAAATTACATAAGAGAATTTCATGCATTGTCCGAGAAAGTTTTGTATTTACATAAAAAATGCACCATAAGATTTGACGGCATTTGCCATCGATCGCGCCCCCACGAACCGCCCCATGCCTGCCCTCCAGAACACCCCGGCCCCCGCCCCTGTCCGCACCCGGCCCGCGGAATCCATCCAGCATGAAATGCTGGGCCTGATGCGGGTCCCGAGCTTTGCGGACGTGGAGCTCGCCGCTGCCGCCATCGCGCCGCATGTGCGCCGCACGCCGCTGCTGCGCTCGCCCCGGCTCGACGCCATCGCCGGCGCGCCGGTCTGGCTCAAGGCCGAGAGCCTGCAGGTCACCGGCTCGTTCAAGGCGCGTGGCGCCTTCAATGCGCTGCTGGCCTTGTCGCCTGAAGAGCGCGCGCGCGGCGTCGTGGCCTATTCCACCGGCAACCACGGCCAGGCCGTGGCCTGGGCCGCCAAGCAACTGGGCGTGGCGGCGACCATCGTCATGCCGGTTGATGCGCCCAAGAACAAGGTGCAGCGCGCGGCCAGCCAGGGCGCGCGCGTGGTGCAGTACGACCGCACCCGCGAGAGCCGCGAAACCATTGGCATGCGCCTGCTGGCCGAGACCGGCGGCACGCTGGTGCCCCCGGGCGACCACCCGGCCGTGTTGGCGGCGCAGGGCACGGTGGCCCTGGAGGCGCTGCGCGATCTGCCGCAAGAGGCCTTCAACAACCTGGGCACCTTTGCTGCGCCCTGCGGTGGTGGCGGCCTGATCGCCGGCTGCGGCCTGGTGATCGATGCGCTGCGGCCCGGCACGCGCCTGGTGGCGGCAGAGCCGGCCGGCTTTGACGACACGGTGCGCTCGCTGCACAGCGGGCAGCGCGAGACCAATGCTGCTGGCGCCACCACTCTGTGCGACGCGCTGCAAGCCGTCACGCCGGCCGAGCTGCCGTTCGAGATCAACCGGCGCTTCCTGAGCCAGGCCGTGGCCGTCACCGACGACGAAGTGGCCGCCGCGCTGCGCTTTGCGCTGGAAGAGCTGCACCTGGTGGTCGAGCCCGGCGGCGCCGTGGCCCTGGCCGCGCTGCTGGCCGGCCACCTGCGCCTGGACGGGCGCGATGCGGTGCTGGTGCTCTCGGGCGGCAACATCGATCTGCCACTGCTCGGCCAGATCATCCAGGGCGACGCACGCTGAAGCATCAGCATGCGCCAGAACACCACTTCGCTGGACCACGGACCCTTCCAAAAAACCCACACATCCAGAACCCGCCCCATGCCCTCCATCTTCCACTTCGCCTTCAACGTCACCGACCTGGACCGCGCCCGGCATTTCTACGGGAGCCTGCTCGGCTGCCGCGAAGGCCGCAGCACCGACACCTGGGTCGACTTCGACTTCTTCGGCCACCAGATATCCCTGCACCTGGGCCAGCCCTTCAGCACCGCGCCCACCGGGCACGTGGGCGACAAGCTGGTGCCCATGCCGCACTTTGGCCTGATCCTGGCGCTGCCCGAATGGAAGGCCATGGCCGATCGGCTGACGGCCGCCGGCGCCGAATTCGTGCTGCCGCCGCAGTCGCGCTTCGAAGGCCAGCCGGGCGAGCAATGGACCATGTTCTTTCTTGATCCGTTTGGCAATCCGATCGAGATCAAGGGCTTCCGGGATTTGGAGGCGGTGTACGCGACTTGATTGCGTGGCTGGCTTAACTACTCACGCCCGTTGGCCCGGGGGCGATCGTTGGGTTTGGGCTGGATGGGAGGTCCCGCGGGATTCGTCGGGTCTGAGAACCATCCCTTTCTCAAGGTCTTTGAGATATCCCTGCGCTGTGTGCCTTGCGGGCGGCGGGTGCCGGGAGTTCGCCCCGGCGGGCGAGTAACTTTCTCTTGTGGTCGCCAAGAGAAAGTCACCAAAGAGAAGGCGACCCCACTGTGGCGGTCCGGCTTTGCCGGACTGCTTTGCGGTGCTCGGAATCGGCAGGCGGCTGCGGAACTCGCTGCGCTCAAACAGTCCTCGCCGTCCCTTCGCTTCGCTGCGGGCAACCTGCCGACTCCTGCGCTCCTCAACGCCACAGAGGGGACCCGGGACTGCCAGTCGGGCCGTCGCTTCGCTCGGCCTTTGCATTACTCCCTCCCCCGCTGGGGGAGGGCTGGGGTGGGGGCCGGCTGTTGGCTGTTCGGCTGTCCGCCTGCGCCGTTGGCAGGAAGCCCGCAAGGCGCATGCCGAGCAGGCATCCGCCGGCCGCAAGCAGGCCCAGGCGGCACACCCGGCCGGCAGCGCCGCACGCAAGGCCGCGCGTGCGCAATGCGAGGCCGCCTTCAAGGCACAGAAGGCGACTTGGTACGACCCGGCGCAGCAGGCGCGTTAGTGCGCTAGCGCGGCGGCCGTCGGGCGCCCGCGCGCAGCGGCTTCAGCAAGTCCATCAGCCCGTTGTGGTCGATCTCGAACATCAGCGCCAGCAACCGGCCGATCTCGCCGGGCGGGAAGCCTTCGCGTGCAAACCAGTGCAGGTAGTTGGCCGGCAGGTCGGCGATGACGCAGCCCTTGTGCTTGCCAAAGGGCATCTCGCGGGTGACGAGTTTTTCGAGGTCTTCGGGCTGCATGTTCAGCCTATCTACCCGCCCGCGCGCTTGACGGTGTAGCCCTGCTTTTGCAGCGCGGCGATCACCGTGTCGCGGTGGTCGCCCTGGACCTCGACCGTGCCGTCTTTTACCGTGCCGCCGGCGCCGCAGGCGCTGCGCAGTTGCTTGCCCAGCGCGGCCAGCGCGTCGGCCGCCAGCGGTATGCCGCGCGCCAGGGTCACGCCCTTGCCGCCACGGCCCTTGGTCTCGTAAGACACGCGCACCGTGCCGTCGCCACGCGGCACCGCCGCCTGCGCCTTGCACACGCATTGCGCCACCGGCTGGCGGCAGTCCGGGCACATGCGGCCCGCATCGGTGGAGTAAACCAGGCCGCCAGGGCCGTCACGGTGTCGCATGGTGCGCAGAACAGAAATATGAACGAAATATGCCTTTAGCCCAGACTGCACCTGGGCTTCTAGTTATCAAAAAAGAACCGGGCGCGGGGCGCAGAAGGCCGCGGAGCAGGCCATACGCAGACATCTGCGGAACTGGCTTTGCCAGGCCGCTGGATGTGCCCCCTTCGCGCAGCCTGGGGGAATCCCTCAATGATGATGTCCGTGCTCGCCGTGCACATGGCCGTGGGCGATCTCTTCGGCCGATGCCGCACGCACATCCGTCACCGTGATGCCAAAACGCAGCGACTTGCCCGCCAGCGGGTGGTTGCCGTCCAGGTGCACCACGGGGCCCTTGATCTTCATCACGTGGAAGATGTGCGGTTCGCCGCCATCGGTCACGCCCTGCAGCTGGCCGCCCACCTTCACGCCGGGCGGGAACTCGCTCTTGGGGATGGTGCGCACCAGCGACTCGTCGCGCACGCCAAAGGCATCTTCGGGCTCCAGCGCCAGCGTCACGGCGTAGCCGGCTTCCTTGCCTTCCAGCGCTTCTTCGATCTTGGGCAGGGTGTTGTCGTAGCCGCCGTGCAGGTAGACGGTGGGCTCCGAGCTTTGCTCGATCAGCTTGCCCTGGGCGTCCGCGACCTTGAAGCGGAGGGTGACGGCGGTGTCCTTGGTGATTTTCATGGCGGCGCGGCTTTCGGATGACAGAAGCAAAACCGCCATTTTCGCTTGCGCGCGATCTGGCCCATGGCCGCAGGCGCGGCAGGGTTTTGCCCACGGTGCCTAAAATCACGCAACATGAGAAGTTACTTGAAACACCAAGGCCGCCTGTCCAATGTGCTGCACGCCCTGCTGCACATGGCCGAGCAGGGCGGGCCCATGACCTCCGAGGCGCTGGCGGTCTGCCTGCACACCAACCCGGTGGTGGTGCGGCGCACCATGGCCGGCCTGCGCGAGGCGGGCTTTGTCGTGTCCGAGCGCGGCCATGGCGGCGGCTGGGTGCTGGCGCGGGACCTGGCCTCGGTCACGCTGCTGGACGTGCAGATGGCGGTGGAGGAAGACGCCGCAGCAGAAGCGCCCCCGCCCGAATGCCTGGTGGAGCAGGCCGTGCAGCGGGCGCTGCAGGGCAGCCTGCAGGCCGCCGACGCGCTGCTGAGCACGCGGCTGGCGCAGATCACGCTGGCCGACCTGTCGGCTGATTTCCACCAGCGCATGCAGTTGCATGGCGCGCACCACCACCACCACGATCACCCACAAGGGAAACCCCATGACCTATGACGCCATCATCGTGGGCGGCAGCTTTGCCGGCCTGACCGCGGCCCTGCAGCTTGGGCGTGCCCGGCGCCGGGTACTGGTGCTGGATGCCGGGCGGCCGCGCAACCGCTTTGCCGCGCATGCCCACGGCGTGCTGGCGCAAGACGGCCGCCCCGGCGCCGACATCCTGGTCACGGCGGCGCAGCAGTTGCGGGCCTACCCAAGCGTGTCCCTGCAGCAGGCCACGGTCAGTTCTGCCGAGCCCGGTGGTGCTGGTTTCAGTGTGCAGACCGAGGCCGGCGCGCGCTTTGAGGGCCGGCGCCTGTTGCTGGCCACCGGCGTGGCCGATGTGCTGCCCGAGCTGCCCGGCCTGCGCGAGCGTTGGGGCCGCAGCGTGCTGCACTGCCCTTATTGCCATGGCTACGAGATTGGCGGCGGCGCCATCGGCGTGCTGGCTGCCGGGCCTATGTCGGCGCACCAGGCATCGCTGGTGGCCGAATGGGGCGAGGTGACCCTGTTCACCCAGGGCTTGGTCGAGCTGGACGAAGAGGCCCGCGCACTGCTGGCCCGGCGCCGCGTCACGGTGGAGGCCAGCCCGGTGCTGGCACTGGAAGGGGCGGCGCCGGCGCTGGATGGCGTGCGCCTGCAGGACGGGCGCCTGGTGGCCCTGCGTGCGCTGTTTGTGGGCATGGGCGTGCGCATCACCAGCCCGCTGGCCGGGCAACTGGGCTGCGCGCTGAACGACACGCCCCTTGGCCCCGTGCTGCGCACCGACGCCTGGAAGCTCACCTCCGTGCCCGGCGTCTACGCCGCAGGCGACCTGGCCCGCGCCCCGCACAGCATCAGCTTTGCCTGCGCCGACGGCGCGGCGGCGGGCATTGGGCTGCACCAGAACCTGGTCGCAGAGGATGCCCAGCACGGCGGATGATTGCTGCGGTATCCATTCGCCAGTGCTTGCAAACTATTGATTTGATGGTATTTTTAAAAGAAATATCTATTCATCTATCAATTCAATGACCATTCCTGCCCTGGCCCCCAAGCTCTTGCAGGCCCTGCGCCGCAGCGGCGGCGTGCTGTCCAGCGCCGAGCTGCAAGAGCTGCTGGGCGTAAGCCAGCCCACGGTGTCGCGCGCGCTGGCGCCGCTGCTGCGCTCGGGCGAGGTGCAAAAGGCCGGCGCGGCGCGCTCGCAGCGCTACCTGCTGCCGCGCAGCATCGCCGGCCTGGGGCGAGAGGTGCCGGTGATGCGCATAGACGCCCAAGGCCAAGCCAGCCCCTTCGCGCGCATGGTGCCGCTGCAGGGCGGCGGCATCTGGGTCGACGAGGCCGACGGCCTGAGCCAGCGCCACGACGGCCTGCCCTGGTTCCTGAACGACATGCGGCCGCAGGGCTTCATGGGCCGCACCTTTGCCCATGCGCACCCCGAGCTGCAACTGGGCGCCGACCCGCGCCACTGGAGCGACGACGACGTGCTGCGCGCCCTGGCCCTGTTTGGCGACGACCTGCCCGGCAACCTGGTGGTGGGCGAGGCCGCGTTCCAGCGCTTTCACACGCTGCCGGCGCGCGCCTCGCGCGTGGCCTCGGCGGCAGACTACCCGCGCCTGGCCGAGCAGGCCATGCAGGGCACGCTGTCGGGCTCCTCGGCCGGCGGCGAGCAGCCCAAGTTCTGCACCATCGTCGATGGCCGCCATGTCATCGTGAAGTTCTCGCCCGCCGGCCAGAGCCCGGTCGAGCAGCGCCTGCGCGACCTGCTGGTGTGCGAGCACCTGGCGCTGCAAACCCTGGCCCACGCCGGCCTGCCCGCCGCGCGCACGCAAATCAGCAGCAGCGCCGGCCGCGTGTTCTTGCAGGCCGACCGCTTCGACCGCACGGCGCAGGGCCGCATCGGCATGGTGTCGCTGCTGGTCTATGACTCTGAATACATCGGCGAGATGGACAACTGGGCCGCCACCGCCGGCCGCATGGAGGCGCGCCGCCTGCTCACCCCGGCCGACGCCGCGCACCTGCGCCTGCTGGAGGCCTACGGCATCCTCATCGCCAACACCGACCGGCACTACGGCAACATCTCGCTGCTGCTGGACGACGACGACTGGGCCTTGTCCCCCACCTACGACATGCTGCCCATGCTCTATGCGCCCGTGGGTGGCGAGCTGGTGCCGCGCGACTTTGCCGCGCGCGGCCTGCAGCCCACGGCGGCCACGCTGCCGGCCTGGGAGCAGGCACGCGCGCTGGCGGCGCTGTTCTGGCAGGCAGCGGCGGCAGACGCGCGCATCTCTGACGGCTTTCGCGCCATTGCGGCGGGCAACCTGCAAAAAATATGAGCCAAATAGGCCTCTAGCCCAGGTACAGCCTGGGCTAGTAGCTATGATTTTTGAATAATCAAAGCAGGCGCTGCAGATAGCGCCCGGTATGGCTGGCCGGGTTGGCGGCGATGTCTTCTGGCGTGCCCTGGCCCACCACGGTGCCGCCGCCGGCGCCGCCTTCGGGGCCCATGTCTATCACCCAGTCGGCGGTCTTGATCACGTCCAGGTTGTGCTCGATCACGACGATGGTGTTGCCCGCGTCGCGCAGCTGGTGCAGCACGCGCAAAAGCAGGTCGATGTCGGCAAAGTGCAGGCCGGTGGTGGGCTCGTCCAGGATGTAGAGCGTGCGGCCGGTGTCGCGCTTGGATAGCTCCAGCGCCAGCTTTACGCGCTGCGCCTCGCCGCCCGACAGCGTGGTGGCAGATTGGCCCAGCTTGATATAGCTCAGGCCCACGTCCAGCAGCGTCTGCAGCTTGCGCGCAATGGTGGGCACGGCCTGCAGAAAATCGTGCGCGGCCTCTACCGTCATGTCCAGGATCTGGGCGATGTTGCGGCCCTTCCACTGCACCTCCAGCGTCTCGCGGTTGTAGCGCTGGCCGTGGCACACGTCGCAGGGCACGTACACATCTGGCAGAAAGTGCATCTCTACCTTCACCACGCCGTCGCCCTGGCAGGCCTCGCAGCGCCCGCCCGCCACGTTGAAGCTGAAGCGCCCCGGGCCGTAGCCGCGCTCCTTGGCCATATTGGTCTCTGCCATCAGCTCGCGGATCGGCGTGAACAGGCCGGTGTAGGTCGCGGGGTTGCTGCGCGGCGTGCGGCCGATGGGGCTTTGGTCGACGTTGATGACCTTGTCGAAGTGCTCCATGCCTTCGATCGCCTCGTGCTCCGCCGCCTCTTCATGGGCACGGTAGAGCTGGCGCGCCACCGCCGCATACAGCGTGTCGTTCACCAGCGTGGATTTGCCCGAGCCCGACACGCCGGTAACGCAGGTCAGCAGCCCCACCGGGAACTCGACCGTCACGCCGCGCAGGTTGTGCCCGGTGGCGTTGACCACGCGCAGCGCCTGCAGGTCGCCCTGCGTGGCCTGGTGCGCGGCCTGGCGCTCGGCCCAGGCCAGTGCGGCGGCGCTGGGCTTGCCGGTTTTCTTCGATGCCTTGGTCTCAGGTGGGGCGGCTTCGCGCAGCACTGGCAGCCAGGGCGTGCGGCGCGTGGGCACGGCGATCTTCTTCACGCCGGACATGTACTGGCCGGTGAGGGAATGGGGGTTGGCCTCGACCTCGGCGCAGGTGCCCTGCGCCATCACGCGCCCGCCGTGCACGCCGGCGCCCGGGCCCATGTCGATCACGTGGTCGGCGGCGCGGATCATGTCTTCGTCATGCTCGACCACGATCACGCTGTTGCCCAGGTCGCGCAGGTGCTTCAGGGTGTCGATCAGGCGGTCGTTGTCGCGCTGGTGCAGGCCAATGCTGGGCTCGTCCAGCACGTACATCACGCCGGTCAGGCCCGAGCCGATCTGGCTCGCCAGGCGAATGCGCTGGGCCTCGCCGCCAGACAAGGTTTCTGCGCTGCGGTCCAGGCTCAGGTAGTTCAGGCCCACGTCGTTCAAAAACTTCAGCCGCAGCCCGATCTCGCGCACGATCTTGCTGGCGATCTCGGCCTTGGCGCCCGACATGCGCAGCGCGGCAAACCAGGCCTGGCCGTCGCGCAGCGTCATGTGGCTCACGTCCTGGATCGGGCGGGCCTGTTCGCCCTCGCCGATCTTCACGTGCCGCGCCTCTACCCGCAGCCGCGCGCCGTGGCACACCGGGCAGGCCTGGGTGCTGCGGTAGCGCGTGAGTTCCTCGCGCACCACGGCCGAGTCGGTCTCGCGGTAGCGCCGCTGCATGTTGGGGATGATGCCCTCGAAGGGGTGCTTCTTGCTCACCTTCTTGCCGCTCTGCGGGCCGGACTCCAGCGTGTAGCTGAACTTGATCTCTTCCGTGCCCGAGCCATGCAGCAGCACCTGCTGG
Source organism: Xylophilus sp. GW821-FHT01B05 (assembly GCA_038961845.1). Classification (NCBI taxonomy): domain Bacteria; kingdom Pseudomonadati; phylum Pseudomonadota; class Betaproteobacteria; order Burkholderiales; genus Xylophilus; species Xylophilus sp. GW821-FHT01B05. The sequence goes on along the minus strand of CP152408.1, from coordinate 5,703,509 downwards.
AAGTTGGGCGCCAGGTCTTCATAGGCCGTGTCCAGGCCAAAGCCGTAGTGCGCGGCCAGGCTCTCCAGCATCGAGAAGTAGAAGGCGTTGCGCCGGTCCCAGCCCTTGACCGCGCCCGAAGCCATGCTGAGCGACGGGAAGGCCACCACCCGCTGCGGGTCAAACACCTCTTGCACGCCCAGGCCGTCGCAGGCCGGGCAGGCGCCAGCGGGCGAGTTGAACGAGAACAGGCGCGGCTCCAGCTCGGCAATCGACCAACTGCAGATCGGGCAGGCAAAGCGCGCGTTGAACAGGTGCTCGGCGCCGCCATCCATCTCCAGCGCAATCACGCGGCCCGCGCCATCGGCGCCGCCCACGCGCAGGGCGGCCTCAAAGCTCTCGGCCAGGCGTTGGCGGAACTCGGCGCGCGCCTGCGGCTCGCTCTCTGCGCGCACCTTGACGCGGTCTATCACCACGTCGATGTCGTGCTTCTCGGTCTTCTTGAGCGCCGGCAGATTCTCGTGCTCGTAGATCACGCCATCCACCCGAAAGCGCACATAGCCCTGCGCCTGCATGCCGGCAAACAGATCGGCAAATTCGCCCTTGCGCCCGCGCGCCATCGGGCACAGCACCATCAGCCGCGTCTCGGCCGGCAGCGCCAGCACCGCATCCACCATCTGCGACACGGTCTGCGACTGCAGCGGCACATGGTGGTCGGGGCAGTAGGGCGTGCCGGCGCGGGCGTAGAGCAGGCGCAGGTAGTCGTGGATCTCGGTCACCGTGCCCACGGTAGAGCGCGGGTTGTGGCTGGTGGCCTTCTGCTCGATGCTGATGGCGGGCGACAGGCCCTCGATCACATCCACATCGGGCTTGTCCATCAGCTGCAGAAACTGCCGCGCGTAGGCCGACAGGCTCTCCACATAGCGCCGCTGGCCCTCGGCATACAGCGTGTCAAAGGCCAGGCTCGACTTGCCCGAGCCCGACAGCCCGGTAATCACCACCAGCTCGTGCCGCGGAATGTCCAGGTCGATGTTCTTCAGGTTGTGCGTGCGCGCCCCCCGGATGCTGATGCGCTGCTCGCGCAGCGCGCGGGCCAGGTAGGCCCCTTCCCTGGCAGACATGCCGTCAGCCGGGCGTGGGGCGTCGTCGTCGGTGAAGGAGTTCAAGAGCGGGGCGCGTGGGGGCGTGTGCAGGACAACCCACCATGATAGTCAAGCGCCCGCGCAGCGGGGGCGTGGCGCCGCCCGGGTGGCCGCTGAAGAAGCACAGGCCGACCTGTGCCGGGGCACAAATTACCTAGTTTCAGGGATGTTGCTAAACGCAACGAATCCCTAGAGTGGCGGGGCAATTGAAAGAGATGCCCTGATGCACTGCGCCCCTTATGCCCTTCTGGCACGCCGCTGGCTTGCTGTCGCCCTGGTCCTGCTGGCCTGGCTGGGGGCCTGCCTGCCGGGGCAGGCGCTGGCGCAACCCGCTTGGGCGGCGGCCAGCAACCTGGCCACGGCGCGCGACTCTCACACCGCCACGCTGCTGCCCGGCGGCAAGGTGCTGGTCGTGGGGGGGTCCAACAACAACGGCAGCCCCCTCGCCGGCGCCGAGTTGTACGACCCGGCCACTAATACCTGGAGCGCTGCGGGCAACTTGGCCACGGCGCGCTACCGCCACAGCGCCACGCTGCTGCCCAGCGGCCAGGTGCTGGTCGTGGGTGGATACAACGGCAGCTACCTCGACAGCGCCGAGCTGTATGACCCGGCCAACAATACCTGGAGTGCCGCGGCCAACCTGGTCACGGCGCGCCGCGACCACAGCGCCACGCTGCTGCGCAACGGCAAGGTGCTGGTCGCCGGTGGACGCAATAGCAGCGACAGACTCGTCAGCGCGGAGCTGTATGACCCGGCCAACAATACCTGGAGTGCCGCGGGCCCCCTGGCCACGGCACGCCAGGCGCACAGCGCCACGCTGCTGCCCAGCGGCAAGGTTCTGGTTGCGGGCGGATTCGACGGCAGCAGTCCCCTTACCAGCGCCGAGTTGTACGACCCGGACCCGGACAGCAATAGCTGGAGTGCTGCGGGCAATCTGGCCACGGCGCGCTACTGGCACAGCGCCACGCTGCTGCCCAGCGGCAAGGTGCTGGTCGCGGGTGGAAACAACGGCAGCAACGCCCTCGCTAGCGCCGAGCTATATGACCCTGACTCGGACAGCAATAGCTGGAGTGCTGCGGGCCCCCTGGCCACGGCGCGCCATCTCCACAGCGCCACGCTGCTGCCCAGCGGTAAGGTGCTGGTCGCCGGCGGAATCGACAGCGGCGGTGGCTACCTCACCAGCGCCGAGCTGTACGACCCAGACCCGGCCAGCAATAGCTGGAGTTCTGCGGGCACCCTGGCCACGGCGCGCTACAACCACAGCGCCACGTTGCTGCCTAGCGGCAAGGTGCTGGTCGCCGGCGGATTCAACAGCAACAGCAGCTACCTCGCCGGCGCCGAGCTATACGACCCGGCCACCAGTGCCTGGAGCGCGGCGGCCCCCCTGGCCACGGTGCGCTACTACCACAGCGCCACGCTGCTGCCCAGCGGCAAGGTGCTGGTCGCCGGCGGACGCATCGGCAGCGTCGGCAGCGCCGGCTATCTGGCCAGTGCCGAGTTGTACGACCCGGCCACCAATACCTGGAGTGTTGCGGGCCCCTTGGCCACGGCGCGCTACCGCCACAGCGCCACGCTGCTGCCCAGCGGCAAGGTGCTGGTCGCCGGCGGATACAACAACACCAGCGGCCTCCTCGCCAGCGCCGAGCTGTACGACCCGGGCACCAATAGCTGGAGCGCTGCGGGCAACCTGATCACTGCGCGCTCCAACCACGGCACCACGCTGCTGCCCAGCGGCCAGGTGCTGGTCGCTGGCGGAGCCAGCAACGGCAGCACCCTCGCCAGCGCCGAGCTATACGACCCGGCCACCAATACCTGGAGGTCTGCGGCCCCCCTGGCCACGGCGCGCTACTACCACAGCGCCACGCTGCTACCCAGCGGCCAGGTGCTGGTCGCTGGCGGAAACAATGGCGGCACCTTCGCCAGCGCCGAGCTGTACGACCCAGGCACCAATAGCTGGAGCGCAGCGGGCAACCTGATCACTGCGCGCCAGGCGCACAGCGCCACGCTGCTGCCCAGCGGCAAGGTGCTGGTCGCCGGCGGATCCGGCAGCGGCCTCCTCGCCAGCGCCGAGCTGTACGACCCGGGCACCAATAGCTGGAGCGCTGCGGGCAACCTGGCCACGGCGCGCTACGACCACAGCGCCACGCTGCTGCCCAGTGGCAAGCTGCTGGTCGCCGGCGGAGCCAACGGCGGCGGCGCCCTCGCCAGCGCAGAGCTGTACGACCCGGCCAGCAAGACCTGGAGTGCTGCGGGCACCCCGGCCGCGGCGCGCTACGACCACAGCGCCACGCTGCTGCCCAGCGGCAAGGTGCTGGTCGCGGGTGGATACAACAGCGGCAGTTCCCTCGCCAGTGCCGAGCTGTACCAGGAAGACCAGGGCGTGGCCGATGACCGCAGGCCGATCCTGACCAGCCTCGCCAGCCCGGTGTTGCAACCGGGCACCGCCATCGCCCTCACCGGCACCCGGCTGCACGGCGACAGCGAGGCCGGCGGCGGCACGCGCGGCGAGGCGCACAACCTGCCGTTGCTGCAGTTGCAGCGGCTGGACAACAGTGCAATCGCCTGGCTGGCGCCTGCCAGCTCCACTGACACCAGCTACAGCTCGCAGCCGCTGCTCACACCGCTGCCCGCAGGCTGGTATGCGCTGCGCGCGGTGGTCAATGGCATTGGCTCGAAGCCGCTGTTTGCCAAGGCGGCCCAGGCACCGAGCGTGCCCACCAGCGTCACCGTCCCCCCCGGCGACAGCGTCGTACGTGTAGGCTGGGCGCCCCCCGCCGACGATGGCGGCAGCCCAGTGACGGGCTACACCGCCACGGCCTATGCAGCGCCCTACGTGCAAGGCGCGGCTGCGCTGGGCACCTGCACGGCCACAGCGCCAGCGCTGGCCTGCATCGTGGGCAACCTGACCAATGGAACGACCTACGCCTTTACCGCGCAGGCCAGCAATGCCGTGGGCACAGGCGATGCCTCGGCCCCGGTGCAGGCGACACCGCAGGCGCTGGGCAACCCCAGCGTGCCGCTGCCGGGCAATGGTGCGGGCAATGCCAGCGTGGTGATCAGTGGCGGGCCTCCGGGCTGCACGCTGGGTGCGCTGACCATAGACAGCACCATCCCGGCCGGCGCGCCCGCAGGTGCCAGCGCCCCGCTGGGCGTGCTGCGCTTTACCGCCACCGGCTGCGCCGGGGCCACGCTCAGCGTCAGCGTCACCTACCCGCAAAGCCTGGCCGGTCTCAGCTTGCAGAAGTACGGCCCGCGGAGCCAGGGGGCCGCAGCCAGCTGGTTCACCCCCAGCAGCCTGCAGCTAAGCAACAACAGCCAGACGGTGACTTACACGGTGGTGGACAACGGCGAGGGCGACAGCGACACCACCACGCCCGGCACCATCACCGACCCGTTCATCCCGCTGCTGCTGGCCGCGCCCGGCGCGAGCGTGACCAGCATCCCCACGCTGTCGCAATGGGGCGTGATGCTGCTGGCGCTGCTGTTGGGCGGCATGGCCTGGCGGCAAGGGGTGCCGCGCCGTGTGAAGGCAGGCCTATGAGCCGGGCCTGCGTGTTTTCTGGCCTTTCTCCTGCCCGCCCGTCTGACGGAAACCTGCCTGCCATGACGCATCCCCCTATCGCCCTTGTCGCACCGGGCCACCGGGCGGCTCCGTTGCCGGCCGTCTTGGCCTGGATCACCCTTGCCAGGGCACTGCGCGCCCTGCTGGCCTGCCTGCTGCTGGCTACCGGCATGGCGGCGCAAGCGGAAGCCTGGGAGCCCTGGCAGGCCGGGGGCAAAGAGGGGGTCTCGGTAGGCGACGCGATGTACCCCTCGCTGGCCGTCAGTCCGGACGGCAGGCCCTATGTGGCGTACCAGGACGGGCCTAACGGCAGCAAGGTCACGGTGATGCGGCTGAACACGGCGGGCACGGGCTGGGAGGTGGTGGGAACGGCGGGGTTCTCCGACAGCAGGGCGGCCTACCTCTCGCTGGCCTTCAGCCCGAATGGCGTGCCCTATGTGGCGTATCAGGACGGCGATGCCACCAGCGTCCTCCCCAGGGCTACGGTGATGCGCTGGGACGAGGCTTCCCAGAGCTGGGGGCCGGTGGGGTCACCAAGGTTCTCTGAGGAAGGCTTGGCGCTCTACACCTCGCTGGGCTTTGGCCCGGACGGCACGCCCTATCTGGCGTATCGGGACAACGGCGGCAACGCCAGGGCCATGCGCTGGAACGGCTCCGACGCTTGGGAGGCAGCAGAGACTGGGCTGTCGGCGAAGGCGTTCGTCATCTCCCTCGCTGTCTCTCCGGGTCCAAGCGGCAGGCCCTATGTGGTGTACATGGAAAGCCTCAGGATCAAGGTGATGCGCCTGAGGGACGATGACACGTGGGAGGTGGTGGGCGGGACGGGGTTCTCTGCAGGCTTCGCGGATTCCGTCTCGCTGGCCTTCGACCCGAACGGCAAGCCCTACGTGGCGTACGGGGACGACAACGGCGGCGGCAAGGCCACGGTGATGCGCTTGAACGCGGCTGGCACGGGCTGGGAGGCGGTGGGCAATACGAGGTTCTCGGCGGGGACGGCGTCCTACCTCTCGCTGGCCTTTGGCCCGGACGGCAAGCCCTATGTGGCGTACCAGGACGCTGGCAACAGCTACAAGGCCACGGTGATGCGCTTGAATGACGCCAACAACCTTTGGCAACCGGTAGGCGCAGCAAGCGCCTCGGTGAATGCAGTGCTCTACAACTCGCTGGCATTCGCAGGCGGGCGCCCCATCCTGGCCTTCCGGGACGGTAGCACCGGCCTTGCCACCGTCCTGCATCTGGTGGACGCCCCCGGCCCGCCCCCGGCCATCAGCGCCACGGCGGGCAACCTGCAGGCCATGGTGCAGTGGAGCGCGCCGGACAACAGCGGTGGCAGCCTGAGGCTGGTCTACACCGCCACGGCCAGCCCTGGCGGGGCTGCGTGCACCGCGACGGCGCCGGCGCTCAGCTGTAGCGTCACGGGCCTGACGGCGGGGCAGTTCTACAACTTCACGGTGACTGCGCGCAATGCGGCGGGCATCAGCGCGGCCTCGGCCTCCGCCACGGCTACGCCCTTCAGCAGCGCCACCACCACAGTGCCCGGCATGGCCGGCAATGCCACGGCTGTGCTCACCGGCGGCGGCGTGGGCTGCACGCTGGCGCCGGGCGCAGGCTTTGGCGCGGCCAGCAGCGTGCCTGAAGGCCGGCAGTTGCCCTACGGCCAGTTCAGCTTCCAGGCCACGGGCTGCAACGCCGGCTCGACGCTGACGCTGAACCTGACTTACCCCACGCCGCTGCCGGCCAGCGTGCAGTTCTGGAAGTACGGCCCGGCGGCTGCCGGGGCGGCTGAATCGACCTGGTTCGAATGGACCGGCGCCACGCTCAGCGGCGACCGCATGACGGTGAGCTACACCATCAACGACAACGGCGTGGGCGACAGCGACGCCACTGTCGGCCAGATCAGCGACCCCTTCGCCCCGGCCCTGGCCGCCGCCGTGCCCGGCGCGGGCGTGACCAGCATCCCCACGCTATCGCAATGGGGGCTGATGCTGCTGGCGCTGTTGCTGGGCGGCATGGCCTGGCGGCAGGGGGTGCCGCGCCGCCGGTAGCGGGGCTGCCGCTAAGGTGGTGCTATTGAATGTGTAGCTATTAGCCCAGGTGAGTACTGGGCTGGAGGCACTTTTTGGCAAGATTCACGGCTTGCCGTCGCCACAAGCTCAGCCTGCCGGTATGGCGCCCCGCGCCGGCAGGCGCAACTCGAACAGGTTGCCGCCTTCTTCCACGCTCCAGCTGCAGTGCGCGCCCAGTGCCTGGGCGCGGTTGCGGACGTTGGCCAGGCCCTTGCTGTAGCCGGGCGGGGCGGGTTCGATGGCGTGGTGCGGCACGCCGTTGTCGTGCACCCAGACCAGCACGTCGCCTTCGGCCGTGCTGCCGGTGGCGATCTCTATGCGCTGCGCGCCGCTGTGCTTGAGGATGTTGGCCAGCACCTCTTGCAGGATGCGCAGGATGTGCCTTGCGCTCTGCGGGTCGAGCCAGGTGAGCGGGGGCACGTCCACCACGCGCCAGCGCAGCGCCAGGCCGGCGGCTTCCAGGCGCGGCGCCAGCCGAAAGCGCAGGGCCGCCAGCACGCTGAGCAGGTCGGTGCCCGAGTGTTCCAGCGAGTCGATGGAGAGCTTCAGGTCGTCGATGCACTCCTTGAGCAGGCGCGTCATGTCGGCCTCGTGCAGCCGCCCGCCTTCGGCCAGGTGCAGCGCGCTGATGAGCGAGGAGCCTATGCCGTCGTGCATCTCTTGCATCAGGCGCTGGCGCTCGGCGTCCAGCGTGCGCTGGTGCTCCAGCGCCTGCAGCTGGGCGTAGCTGGCGGCCAGTTCGCGCTCGCGCTCGGCCAGGCGCACGCCCAACTGCGCGTTGGCGGCTTGCACCGAGCGCAGGGCGCCTATGTAGCGCTGGTACAGGATCACCAGGAAGATGCTGAACAGGCCAATCGACACATAGGGCGCAAGGTACAGCCGCTCGATCGGCAGGCGGTAGTTGGCCAGCTGTATGTCGTGGATGCCGGCCGGCACGGCAAGCGCGAACCAGATGCTCAGCACCAGCCCGGCGCGCGAGCCACTGCGCCGCGATACCCACAGGCCCGTCAGCGCCACGGTCACCGCCAGTGCCGCATTCATCAGGTAGAGCAGGGGCAACATGGTCTCGGGCCGCAGCCCCAGCCCCGGCAGCGTGGCCAGGGACACGGCGGCCACTGTGGTGACGAGGCCGCGCTCCACCCAGGGCAGTGTCTTGCCGTGCACGCGCATGGTGAACAGGTAGACGCAGCTGATCCACCAGTTCACCGCATTCGCTGTCACCCAGCCGAAGAGGGCGTCGGGCAGCAGCGGCGCCTCGTTGCCGATGATGAATTGCTGCGTGCGCAGCGCCTGGGCGACTGCGGTGGTAAAGAACAGCAGGTAGAGGGTTTCGCGCCGCCGCACGCACCACACGGCAAAAGAGAACAGGCCTATGGTCGCGAAGGTGCCCGAGGCAACCGTGATCAGGTCGGTCTGCAGCAGGGAGCGCACGCGGTAGCGCCATTGCAGCGCCTGCTCGCTGCCCACCCAGGCGCTGGACAGCGCGCCGCCGACGCCGGGCAGGTTGGCCATGCGCACCAGCACCGTGCGGGGCGTGGGGCTTTGTGCGGCCTCGGTCAGTGGCAGCCACAGCGGGCGGTTGAAGCCGTTCCACAAGAGGCTGCCGCGCGAGCGGTAGACCATCCGCTCGTCGGCATAGATGGCGATGTTGCCCATGGTCTGCCAGCGCGGCAGGTAGAAGAACGGCCCGGGCCCGGCAGCGCCCGCCGGCAGTTCAAGCCGGTACCAGACGACTTCGGGCGGCTCGTTCAGCGTGGTGTTGGCCTTGGCCAGGCTGCGCGGGCGGGCGTGCGGCAGGGCCACGCTCTCCCAGGCGGCGCCATCGGGGGCCAGCAGCGCGGCCGGGGGCGTGGCCGGCGCGTCCCAGCCGGCGCCGGGCTCTGCCACCAGGCGGGCCTGCTGCAGGTGCAGGGGGGCCGGGTCGCTGCCGTTTGTGCCGTCTGCGGCAAGGGCGGGCAGGCACAGCACGGGCAGCAGGCACAAGGCTGCTGCGCACCACCACGCGCCGATGCGCCGGGGTCTCAGCGGCGATGGGGGGGCGGCGGTGTCTTGCAGGGCCATGGGTTTTGTCAGTCTGCCGTATCGGCCATCAGTACCTGGTTACGGCCTGCGCGCTTGGCGGCGTAGAGCGCGGCGTCGGCGGCGGCCATGAGCCCGGTCATGGAGCCGCAGGCCGGGTAGTGGGCAATGCCGGCGCTGAAGGTGCTGACGAAGATGCCGTCGTCATAGGCGTGGTAGAGCTGGCCAAAGCTCTCGCGCAGGGCGTCGAGCCGCCGCTGGGCCTGCTCGGGCGTGCAGCCGCGCAGCACCACCACGAACTCCTCGCCGCCATAGCGGCCGACGATGTCTGCGTCGCGCAGGTGCTGGCGCAGGTGCCGCGCCAGGGCCTTGATGACCTTGTCGCCGATGGCGTGGCCGTAGCCGTCGTTGACGCGCTTGAAGTGGTCTATGTCCAGGATGGCGTAGCACAGCGGCACGCGCTGGCGCTCGGCCTGCGCCAGGCTCTGCTGCAGCAGCGACTTGGTCTTTACGTGGTTGTAGAGGCCGGTCAGGCTGTCTTCCACCATGAGTTTGCGCAGGCCACGGTAGCGCCGTGCCTTGTGCAGCACGGTGTGGAAGAGCTGCTCCCGGCCCACCGGCTTGATCAGGAAGTCGTCGCCGCCGTGGCGCATGGCCTCTTGCTGCATGGCCTCGCGGGTTTCGCTGGTGAGGTAGACGATGGGAATGGATTCAAAGGCCTTGTGCTGGCGGATGATGCGCGCCACCTCCAGCCCGGTGCAGTCGCGCAGGTGGAAGTCCAGCAGCAGCACGTCGGGCCAGTAGTAGTTGAGCACGTCCAGCACGCGCTCGGGCCGGCTGAGCACGCCCAGGTGCAGTTGCGGATAGGGCCGCAGCGCCTGGCGCACGCTGGCCAGCACGGTGCGCGAGTCGTCCAGCACCAGCACGCGGTAGGGGGCTTCCTGCTGCGGGTAGGCGAGCGGGTCCAGCACTTCCACCAGGGTGTCGATGGACAGCGGCGCCAGGAAGAAGAACAGCGCGCCCTGCCGCACCGCCTGCAGCCGCAGCGCGTAGTCGCCCTGGCGTGCCAGGGCGCACCAGGGCAGGCCCAGGCGGGTTAGCTCGGCGACGATGGGCGCGGCGGGCTCGAAGCCCTGCGTCAGGTCGACGATCACGGCCAGTGGCCGCTGCGCTGCGGCGGTGGCCAGGCCGCGCTGCGCATCGGGCTCGCGCAGCACGCGGTAGCCGTAGTGCTCCATTTGCAGCAGCAGGTCTTCGGTGGCGGCCTCGTCGCGGCTCAGCACCAGCACGGTCGGGGTGGCGTGGGCCGCGCGCTCGGAGGCGCTGCCCGCGCGCAGCTGGCCGCTGCCGTCATAGACGCCGTGCACGGCCTCGGCGATGGCCGGCACCAGCCGGTGGGCCGGGGCATAGGCCGCGTCTGCGGGCTCGGCGATGTTGCCCAGCAGTTGCAGCAGCGGCGCCAGCGCGTGTTCGACCTCGGCCATGCCGTGCTCTTGCGCCAGGTTGTGCAGCCGGTCGCAGTGCAGCATGAAGGCGGCCCAGCGCTCCAGCTCGGCCGGGGCCTCGCCCACGCTCGCCCAGGCCTGGACCGCATCCTTCCAGGCGCCTTGGAGTCTTCGGGCTGCGCTCATGGGCGCGATTACAGCACGCTCGCTACGAAACGTAACTATTGTGAAAGGGTGCCGCGCGTGGCGCGCCGGTGATCGGAGACAATGCCCGGCGCCGATCCGCGGCGCCGCGGGCCGGTCTTCGCTTTCGTCCCGATTGCCTTGCCGCCATCGCCTGCCGTGTCCAGCCCCCCGCCTTTGCCATCCTCCACCGTGCCCCCGCGCGCCGCCGCGCGCAGCCCTGCTTCTGCCATGACGCCGCTGGAGCGCCGCGCCAGTGCTGCGCTGGCGGCCATCTTCGCGTTGCGCATGCTGGGCCTGTTCCTGGTGCTGCCGGTGTTTGCACTGGAGGCGCGCAAGTACCCGGGCGGCGACGACCCGGCGCTGGTCGGGCTGGCCATGGGCATCTACGGGCTGACCCAGGCTTTTTTGCAGATGCCCTTTGGCATCGCCTCTGACCGGCTGGGCCGCAAGCGGGTGATCGTGGCTGGCCTGCTGGTGTTTGCGCTGGGCAGCTTTGTCGCGGCCTTCGCGCCCAGCCTGCCCTGGCTGGTGGCCGGCCGCGCGCTGCAGGGCGCCGGCGCGGTATCGGCTGCGGTGACGGCGCTGCTGGCCGACCAGACGCGCGAGGTGGTGCGCACCAAGGCCATGGCGCTGATCGGCGGCAGCATCGGCCTGATGTTTGCCGTGGCGCTGGTGGCGGCACCGCCGCTGGCGGCCTGGGCCGGGCTGCCGGGCCTGTTTGGCCTGACGGGGGGGCTGGCGCTGGCCGGCGTGGCCGTGGTGCTCTGGTGGGTGCCGCCCGAGCCGGCCCTGCACCGCAGCGCAGAGCGCGCGCCGCTGGCCGCGTTGCTGCGCCATGGCGACCTGCTGCGGCTCAATGCCGGCGTGTTTGCGCTGCACACCATCCAGCTGGCCATGTGGGTGGCAGTGCCTGGCCTGCTGGTGCAGGCCGGCCTGGACAAGATGCACCACTGGTGGGTCTACCTGCCGGCGGTGCTGGCGTCTTTTCTGGTGATGGGCCTGGGCCTGTTCCGGCTGGAGCGGCGCGGCCACCTGCGCGCGGCGCTGCGTGGCGCGGTCGTCCTGGTGGCGCTGGTGCAACTGGGCCTGCTGCTGGCGGCATGGGGCGGCGAGGGCGGCCCGGGCATTGCCTGGCTGGGGCTGCTGATGTTTGTGTTCTTTTGCGGCTTCAATGTGCTGGAGGCGAGCCAGCCCAGCCTGGTGTCGCGCATGGCGCCAGCGGCGCTGCGCGGCACGGCGCTGGGCGCCTACAACACGCTGCAGTCGCTGGGCCTGTTCGCGGGCGGTGCCTTGGGCGGGGTGCTGGTGAAGTTCGCCGGCCCCACGGGCCTGTTCGCGGCCACGCTGCTGCTGTCCCTGCTCTGGCTGGCCGTCACCTGGGGCCTGCGGCCGGTGTCAGTGCCGAGGCCCTGAAGGCGGCTGCCCCCCCGCTGCTGCCAGCATGTGCTCCGACAGCGCGCTGTACAGCGGCTGGCTCAGCATGCGCGACACCAGGCTGGCCAGCATGGCGGCGGCCATCAGGCTCAGCACCATGGCGTGGCCGTCGACCATCTCCATCACGATGATGAAGGCCGTAAGCGGCGCCTGCGTCACCGCCGCCAGGAAGGCCGCCATGCCCATGGCGATCAGCGCCGGCGCCAGGTGGGCATCGGTCAGCAGTGCCACGTTCTGGCCCACGCCGGCACCAATCGACAGCGAGGGCGCAAAGATGCCGCCCGGTACGCCGCACCAGGCGGTGAGCCAGGTGGCGATGAACTTCAGCGTGACGAAGAAGGCCGGCGCATGGGCGTCGCCCGCCAGCATCTGCTTGACCTCTTCCGAGCCCGCGCCAAAGGTGCCACCGCCGGTGACGCAGCCGATGATGGCAATCACCAGCCCGCCTGCCGCCGCAAAGCGCACCGGGTAGCGCGCCCGCCAGCGGCTGAAGCGGTCGGGCGAGCGGCCAATGATGGAGTTGGCCAGCAGGCGCGAGAACAGGCCGCCCAGCACCGCCGCCACCAGGGTCACCAGCAGGCCCGGCAGCAGTGCATTCCAGCCCAGGTGCGGCACGCGGATCACGCCGAAGTAGGTCAGGTTGCCAAAGGCCGACACCGCCATCAGCCCCGACAGCACGATGGCCGCGATGATCAGGCCGCTGTTGCGCGACTCCAGCTTGCGCGACAGCTCCTCGATGGCAAACACCACGCCGGCCAGCGGCGCATTGAAGGCCGCCGCAATGCCGGCCGCGCCGCCGGCCACCAGCAGTGCATGCTGGTCTATGCCCGAGCCCTTGCGCAACCAGCGCCGCGCATGCTGCATCACGCCTGCGGCCACCTGCACGGAAGGCCCCTCGCGGCCCACCGACAGCCCGGCCATCAGCGCGGCGGAAGACAGCACGATCTTGGCCACGGTCAGGCGCAGGCTGACGAAGCGGCCGCGCTGCGCCTCGGGCAGGGACGGCTCCAGCGCCGTCATCACCTGCGGGATGCCGGAGCCCGCCGCGCCGGGGAAATGGCGCCGCGTGAGCCAGACCAGCGCCGCCGTCCAGGCTGGTGTCCACAGCAGCACGGCCCACCAGTTCCAGTGGTAGACCCGCTGGAACAGGCCAAAAGCCACCTCGCTCAGCATGGTGAAGGCCACCACCAGCAGGCCTGCGGCGATGGCATAGGCCAGCACCACGCTGCGGTCCAGCCACAGGCGCCAGCTGGAGAATTCAGCCTGGACGCTCTGCCAGAAGTTCGGGTGCTCGCGCATGGTTGCCCGGGATTCTCGCAGCCCCGTGCCGGCCCGGGCTGCGGCACAATGGCGGTCCTTCGCTGGCCCCAGTGCTGCTTTCCCCCTCTACCTCATTCTCTGTAGGCCCCCCACCATGGCATCCGTCAACAAAGTCATCGTCGTTGGCAATCTCGGTCGCGATCCCGAGATGCGCTCTTTCCCCAACGGCGATCAGGTCGCCAACGTCACCGTAGCCACCACCGACCGCTGGCGCGACAAGACCAGCGGCGAAATGCGCGAGGCCACCGAGTGGCACCGCATCGTCTTCAACGGCAAGCTCGCCGAAATCGCCGGCCAGTACCTGCGCAAGGGCTCGCAGGTCTATGTCGAAGGCAGCCTGCGCACCCGTAAGTGGACCGACCAGGCCGGCATCGAAAAGTACACCACCGAAATCCGCGCTGACCAGATGCAGATGCTCGGCAGCCGTCAGGGCGCCGGCGGCCCGCAAGGCGGTGGTGATGGCGGCTATGAAGGCGGCGGCGACAGCGGCGGCTACGACAGCGCCCCGCCGCAACGCCGCGCCGCGCCCGCCGCAGCACCGCGCCCGGCCCCAGCGCCCGCCCCACGCGCCGCCCCGGCACCCGCCCCGAGCAGCCGCGCGCCCTCGGGCTTTGACGACATGGATGACGACATCCCGTTCTGATCCAGAACGCCCCCGTTCCGCCCACCAAGGCTCGCAGCTGCAAGGCTGCGGGCCTTTTTCTTTGCCGTCAGTCAGTCGCCCTTGCGTTCCTCAACGCTGCGCGCCAGGAAGCGCCACAGCCGCTCGTCCTCGCTGAAGGCCACGTTGAAGCGCAGCCAGCCGGTGGGGCGCGGGTTGACCAGGAACAGCTGGCCTGGGCCGAGCAGGATGCCTTCGGCGGCGGCCAGTCGCGACAGCTCGGCGGTGTCGGTGATGTCGGGGTGGCGTGCCCACAGGTACAGGCCCGCGGCAGGCTCATGGAACAGCTCGAAGCCCTGCGCCTCCAGCTGCCGTGCGACATTGGCGTGTGCCTGCGCCAGCCGGTCGCGCAGCGATTTCAGGTGCTTGCGCCAGCGGCCGTCGGTCACGGCGCCAAAGGCCAGGCGCTCGGTGATGTCTGAAGAGGTAAGGCCTGAAACCATCTTCAGCTGGGCCAGATCCTCCATCAGCTCCGGCTCTGCCGCCACATAGCCAACCCGGATGTTGGGCGAAATGGTCTTGGAGAAGCTGCTGACGTAGATCACCTGGCGCAGTTGGCTCAGGCTGGCCAGCGAGGGCCGTGAAGACGCATCCATGTCGGCATAGATGTCGTTCTCTACCAGCACAAAGCGGTGCTCTTGCGCCAGTTGCAGCAGCCGTACCAGTTGCGGCAGTGATGCCAGCGAGCAGGTCGGGCTTTGCAGCCGGGGTTGGGTGAAGAAGGCCTTGGGCCGGTGCACGGCCAGCAGCGCTTCCAGCGCGGGCAGGTCGTAGCCGGTGGGCGTGCGCGGCACGCCGATCAGGTTCACGCCCAGAAAACGCAGCATGAACATCAGGTTGGGATAGCCGGGGTCATCCACCAGCACCTCGTCGCCCGGTTTGAGCAACTGGCGCGCCACCAGGTCCAGCGCCTGGCTGGAGCCTTGGGTGAGCAGCACCTGATCGGCCTCGACCACGATCTGCCGTTCGGACAGCGACTCGGCCACCACCATGCGCAGCGCCATATGGCCAAAGGGCAGGCCGTAGCCGCCGATGTCGGTGCCGCCGGCGGCCAGCGTGCGCAGGCTGCGGCGTATGCCGTCTTCGAACAGCCAGTCGTGCGGCAGCCAGCCGCAGCCGGGCTTGAGCGGCAGGTTGCGGTTCTCGAAGATCTGCCGCAGGTACCAGCGCGCATCGAAGCGCGGGTCGGCCTGCGTTGCCACGGTGCCGCCTGCACTGCTGTCCTCGCTGCGCCGCTTGACGAAAAAGCCCGCATTGGCGCGCGACACCAGCAGGCCTTGCGCCACCAGCCGGTCGTAGGCCTCGACCACCGTGAACACGCTCACGCCGTGGGCGGCGGCGAAGGCGCGGATCGAGGGCAGCTTGCTGTCGGCCTTGAGCCTCTGCGTGCCGATCAGACCACGCAGCCCTTCCACGATCTGGCTTACCAGGGAGGTTGGTTGTTCGGGGCGAAGAATAAGCATCGAAGGCATCCTGGCAGGGCGATCTGCACCAGGTTGGGGAAAGTATGTACAGGGTACAGGACCTGCACAGTCTGCCAGACCGGCCCTTGCGGTGTACATGGCCGGGCCGGGGCGCAAAACCTAAAGTGCCTGCTTCTTACCCTTCAGGCACAGATCGTATCCATGCAGCGCGAACCCCATCTCAGCAATGCCGCCCTTATGGCCCGCCGTGGCGCGGCCGTGGCCCGTGGTGTTGGCCAGGCCCATGAAATCTTCGTCAGCCGCGCCGCCAATGCCGAGGTCTGGGATGTCGAGGGGCGCCGCTATATCGACTTTGCTGGTGGCATCGCGGTGCTCAACACCGGCCACTGCCACCCCGAGATCAGCGCCGCCGTGAAGGCGCAGGTTGATCTTTACTCGCACACCTGCTTCCAGGTGCTGGCCTATGAGTCTTATGTGGAGCTGGCCGAGCGCCTGAATGCGCTGGCGCCGGGCAATTTCGCCAAGAAGTCGATCTTCCTGAGCACCGGCGCCGAGGCGGTCGAGAACGCCGTCAAGATCGCCCGCGCCTATACCAAGCGCCCCGGTGTCATCGCCTTTACCGGCGGCTACCACGGCCGCACCATGATGACGCTGGGCCTGACCGGCAAGGTGGCGCCCTACAAGATCGGCTTTGGCCCGTTCCCCGGCGAGGTGTTCCATGCGCTGTACCCCAACGCCCTGCACGGCGTGAGCGTGGACGATGCGCTGCACTCGGTCGAGCTGCTGTTCAAAAACGACATCGAACCCGAGCGCGTGGCCGCTTTCATCCTGGAGCCGGTGCAGGGCGAGGGCGGCTTCTACGTGGCGCCCAACGACTTTATTGAAGGCCTGCGCGCGCTGGCCGACCGCTACGGCATCCTGATCATTGCCGACGAGGTGCAGACCGGCGCCGGCCGCACCGGCACCTGGTTTGCCAGCGAGCAATGGCCCGTGGCACCGGACCTGATCACCACCGCCAAGTCGATGGCGGGCGGCTTCCCGATCTCGGGCGTGGTCGGCCGCGCCGAGGTGATGGACGCCCCCACGCCCGGCGGCCTGGGCGGCACCTATGCCGGCAGCCCCATTGGCTGCGCGGCGGCGCTGGCGGTGCTGAAAGTGTTTGACGACGAGCAACTGCTGGCGCGCAGCCGGGCGCTGGGCGAGCGGCTCACGGCCGGCCTGCGCCGCATTGCGACCAATGAGCCGGCCATTGGCGACGTGCGGGGCCTGGGCGCCATGGTGGCGATCGAGCTGTTCGAGCAAGGCGACACCGCGCGGCCCGACGCCGCACTGACGCGCCAGGTGGTGGCCGAGGCAGCGCGGCGCGGGCTGATCCTGCTGTCCTGCGGCAGCCATGGCAACGTCATTCGCGTGCTGGTGCCCTTGACGGCATCGGACTTGCTTGTGGACGAAGGCCTGGCGCTGCTGGCGGACAGTTTCGCCGCGTTGCGCTGATCGACACTTTCTTGAAGCCCTCCATGACAGCAGAACCACTGGTGCGCTTCCAGCGCGTCCAGAAAACCTATGACGGCGACCACCTGGTGGTGCGCCAGCTTGATCTGGACATCCACCGTGGCGAATTCTTGAGCCTGCTCGGGCCTTCGGGCTCGGGCAAGACCACCACGCTGATGATGCTGGCGGGCTTCGAGTCGCCCACTGCGGGCGACATCCTGCTCGATGGCAAGCAGATCACCAAGACGCCGCCGCACAAGCGCAACTTTGGCATGGTGTTTCAGAACTACGCGCTGTTCCCGCACCTGAGCGTGGGCCAGAACGTGGCCTATCCGCTGACCGTGCGCAAGGTGCCCAAGGACGAGCAGCAGCGCCGCGTGCAGCGCGCGCTTGACATGGTGCAGCTGCGCGGCATGACGGATCGCCTGCCCGGCCAGCTCTCCGGCGGCCAGCAGCAGCGCGTGGCACTGGCGCGCGCGCTGGTGTTCGAGCCGCAACTGGTGCTGATGGACGAGCCGCTGGGCGCGCTCGACAAGCAACTGCGCGAGCACATGCAGATCGAGCTGAAAGACCTGCACCGCCAACTGGGCGTGACCTTTGTGTATGTCACACATGACCAGGGCGAGGCGCTCACCATGAGCGACCGCGTGGCGGTGTTCAACGAAGGCGTGATCCAGCAGTTGGATACGGTGGACCGCCTCTATGAGATGCCGGCCAACCGCTTCGTGGCCGGCTTTGTCGGTGACAACACCGTGCTCAAGGGCCAGCTGAGCCACGGCGGCGAGCAGGCTGCCATGACGCTGCCCGATGGCCGCGTGCTGCAGGGCTTGAACGTCAGCGGCGCGGCCGTGGGCACGGCGGTAGAGGCCTGCATTCGCCCCGAGCGCGTGGTGCTGCACCGCCAGCCCGAGGCGCAAGGCGCCAACATGCTCGCCGCCGAAGTGGCGCGCGTCATCTACTTTGGCGACCACCTGCGGCTGCTGTGCAAGCTCGGTGGCGACCAGGCCGAAGCCACGGTGAAGCTGCCGCTGACCGGCCTTGACGGCACTGCCGCGCCGCAGGCCGGCGAAGCCGTGGTGCTCGAAATTCCAATGGCGCATACGCGCCTCTATAAGCCCTGAAGTCCGTCCGTTCCCTCATCCTCGTCTATCGCCCAGGAAGGCACTCAGCATGAAAAAGACACTTCTCGCCTGCACCCTTGCCGCCAGCTTTGCGCTGCCGGCCTTTGCCCAGCAGCAGCTCACCGTGGTCAACTTTGGCGGCGCCAATGCCAACGCCCAGAAGAAGGCCTACTACGAGCCCTACGAGAAGACCGGCACCAAGATCATCCCGGTTGAGTACAACGGCGAGCAGGCCAAGATCAAGGCCATGGTCGAGACCAAGAAAGTCACCTGGGACGTGGTCGAGGTCGAGTCGCCCGATGCGGTGCGCGGCTGTGACGAGGGCCTGTTCGAGACACTCGACTACGCCAAGATCGGCAACAAGGCCGACTTCCTGCCGGCGGCGGTGACCGATTGCGGCGTAGGCCTGTTCGTGTGGTCGACCGTGATGGCCTACAACGGCGACAAGCTCAAGGCTGCGCCCACCAGCTGGGCCGATTTCTGGGACGTGAAGAAGATCCCGGGCAAGCGCGGCATGCGCAAGGGCGCGCGCTACAACCTCGAGTTCGCGCTCATGGCCGACGGCGTGAAGCCAGCCGACATCTACAAGGTGCTGGCCACCAAGGAAGGCGCAGACCGCGCCTTCAAGAAGCTGACCGAGCTCAAGCCCAACATCCAGTGGTGGGAAGCCGGCGCGCAACCGCCGCAGTTCCTGGTGGCTGGCGATGTGGTGCTGACCACAGTGTTCAACGGCCGCATCGACGCCGCCAACCGCGAGGGCCGCAACCTCAGGATCTTCTGGCCGGGCGGCATCTATGACCTGGACTACCTGGTGATCCCCAAAGGCGCGCCGAACAAGGAGGCATCGCTCAAGTACATCCAGTTTGCGCTGCAGTCGGCCAACCAGGCGGTCTACGCACAGAACATCGCCTACGGCCCGACCAACACCAAGGCGCTGGCCTCGCTCAGCAGCAAGGTGCTGGGTGACCTGCCGACTTCTGCGGCCAACGCCAAGGAAGCGCTGCAGATCAACGTCGCCTTCTGGGCCGACCAGGGTGAGGCGCTGGAGAAGCGCTTTGCGTCCTGGGCCACGCAGTAAGCAACACGACCGTGAAAGAGGCCATGCAAGCGGCAAGCACTGTTCCCCAGGTTGCGGCACAGGCGCCGCCCGGCTCGCTCAAGCATGCGCTGGCGCGTGCCGAGTCGCGCCGCAAGTGGCGCGCCTTTGTGCTCACGCTGCCGCTGCTGGTCTTCTTGCTGTTGACGCTGCTGGTGCCCATCGTGGCGCTGCTGCAGCGCGCGGTCGAGAACCCCGAGGTGGCCAACGCGCTGCCGCGCACCGTGCGCGCGCTGGACGGCTGGAACCGCAAGGAAGCGCCCGCGCCTGCGGCCTATGCCGCCATCGTGGCTGACCTTGGCAAGCTGCCCGACAGCTCTGATGCCGGCGCGCTGGCGCGCCGCCTCAACACCGAGGTGGCGGGTGCGCGCTCGCTGGTGATGGGCACCTTCCGGGCGCTGCCGATTGCCGGCACACCGGACGAGGTCAAGGCGCGCCTGCTGGCGCTGGACCCGCGCTGGGGCGAGGCACCGTATTGGCTGGCGATTGCCAAGAACGGCTCGCGCTGGACGCCTGACTACCTGCTGGCCTCGGTCGACTTGCGGCGCGATGCGGCGGGCGAAGTAGAGCGCATGCCCGCCGACCAGCGCGCCTTTGCCAGCATCCTGCTGCGCACCTTCCAGATCAGCGCTGTGGTCACCATCTTCTGCCTGCTGCTGGCCTACCCGCTGGCCTGGTGGCTGTCGACGCTGCCGGCGCGCAAGGCCAATGTGCTGATGATCCTGGTGCTGGTGCCGTTCTGGACATCGATCCTGGTGCGCGTGGCGGCCTGGATCGTGCTGCTGCAGTCCGAAGGCCTGGTGAATCGCGGCCTGATGGGCATTGGTTTGATCGACCAACCGCTGGCGCTGCTGTTCAACCGCACCGGCGTGATCATTGCCATGGTGCACATCCTGCTGCCCTTCATGATCCTGCCGCTCTACAGCGTCATGAAGAGCGTGCCGCCCACCTACCTGCGCGCGGCCGTGTCCTTGGGCAGCTCGCCGCTGGCGGCCTTCTTTCGCGTGTATGTGCCGCAGACCTATCCGGGCATTGGCGCGGGCGCGCTGCTGGTCTTCATCCTGGCCATTGGCTACTACGTGACGCCGGCCCTGCTCGGCGGCGCGGGCGACCAGATGCTGAGCTACTACATCGCGCGCTACACCAACGTGGAAATCAACTGGGGCATGGCCTGCGCGCTGGGCGCCGTGCTGCTGGTGGCCACGCTGCTGCTGTATGCCGTGTACCGCCGCATCGGCAAGGCCGAGCTGAGCTTGGGCTAAAAATGAAATCACCCCCAGGCTTCGCGCTTCGCGTCTTCGCCAACCCCCTCAAGGGGGCGCACCCTATGGCCCGGCGAAGCCGGCTCCATGGGTGCCCTGGCATGGCCTGCTCCGCGGCCTTGCGTTTCGTGTGATGTGGGTGGCGCGCAGCGCAATGAAAAACTGAGATGCACATGAAGCTTCCCCAATTCCCGGCCTATGCCACCTTTGCCGACAAGCTCGGCTGGTGGGCGGTGCGCGCCGGCTGCGTCGCAGTGCTGGCCTTTTTGCTGGCACCTATCCTGGTGGTGATCCCGCTGTCTTTCTCTGACAGCTCCTTCCTGGCTTACCCGATCCCCGGCTGGTCGCTGCGCTGGTACCGCGACCTGTTCAGTTCAGCCGAGTGGGCGCGCGCGGCGCGCAACAGCTTCATCGTCGCGCCAGCCGCCACGGTGCTGGCCACCGTGCTGGGCACGCTGGCGGCGGTGGGCTTGTCGCGCAGCAGCTTTGCCTTCAAGGGCCTGCTCATGGCCGTGCTGATCTCGCCCATGGTGGTGCCCATCGTGGTGGTGGGCGTGGCCACCTACCTGTACTTCGCGCCGCTGGGCCTGGCCGACACCTACTTCGGGCTGATCGTGGTGCATGCGGCGCTGGGCGCGCCCTTTGTGCTGACCACCGTGCTCGCCACGCTGGCCGGCTTCAACCACAACCTGGTGCGCGCATCGCTGAGCCTGGGCGAGACACCGTTCCGCACCTTCATGCGCATCACGCTGCCGGTGATTGCGCCGGGCGTGATCTCAGGTGCGCTGTTTGCGTTTGCCACTTCGTTCGACGAGGTTGTGGTGACGCTGTTCCTGGCGGGGCCAGACCAGGTCACGCTGCCACGCCAGATGTTCACCGGCATCCGCGAGAACATCTCGCCCACCATCGCGGCCGTTGCCACGCTGCTGATCATCTTCACCACCGCGCTGCTGCTGGCGCTGGAGTGGCTGCGCGGGCGGCGGCGCTAGGAACGGCAGGGCTTGTTTGCTATCTTGTATATAGCTATAAGCCCAGGCGGGACAAGGGCTAGAGGCATATTTCGCTTGAAAACTCAAACCGCCAAGGTTTCCGCCGACGCAATCACCCCGCCGCCCAGGCATACCTCGCCGTCGTACAGCACGGCCGACTGGCCGGGCGTGACGGCCCACTGGGCATCGGGGAAGGCCAGCGCGAAGCCGTCGCCCGCCGGCGCAAAGCTGCAGGCGGCGTCGACCTGGCGGTAGCGGGTCTTGGCGGCCAGCGTGGTGCTGGTGGGGGCGCTGCCGGCCACCCAGCTGGTGTCATCGGCCGTGAGCCGGTGCGACAGCAGCCAGGGGTGGTCATGGCCTTGCACCACGCGCAGCACGTTCTTCTCCACGTCCTTGTGCGCCACAAACCACGGCGCGTGCTCGCCGCCGCCGCGCTGCGCGCCCTTCTCCTTGATGCCGCCTATGCCCAGCCCCTGGCGCTGGCCCAGGGTGTAGAAGCTCAGGCCCTCGTGCCGGCCCAGCGTGCGGCCGCGCTCGTCCTGGATGGTGCCCGGCTCCTTGCTGATGTAGCGGTTGAGAAATTCTCGAAACGGCCGCTCGCCAATGAAGCAGATGCCGGTCGAGTCCTTCTTCTTGGCATTGGGCAGGCCGATTTCTTCCGCGATGCGGCGCACCTCGGTCTTGTGCAGCTCGCCCACCGGGAACAGGGTCTTGCTGAGCTGCGCCTGGTTCAGCCGGTGCAGAAAGTAGCTCTGGTCCTTGGACGGGTCCAGGCCCTTGAGCAACTGGTAGCGCTGCGAGGCCGCGTCAAAGCGCACGCGGGCGTAGTGCCCGGTGGCGATCTTCTCGGCGCCCAGGCGCATGGCGTGGTCCAGGAAGGCCTTGAACTTGATCTCGGCATTGCACAGCACGTCGGGGTTGGGCGTGCGGCCAGCCTGGTATTCGCGCAGGAACTCGGCAAACACGCGGTCCTTGTAGTCGGCCGCGAAGTTGACGTGCTCGATCTCTATGCCCAGCACGTCGGCCACGGCGGCGGCGTCGACAAAGTCGATGTTGGAGGAGCAGAACTCGCTGTCGTCGTCGTCTTCCCAGTTTTTCATGAAGATGCCGACCACTTCGTGGCCTTGCTGCTTCAGCAAATGGGCGGTGACGGCAGAGTCGACGCCGCCGCTCAGGCCGACGACGACGCGCTGCTTGGGATGTGCATTCATTGCGGGGATTGTATTTTTTGGGGCGAGCCCTGGCTGGTGGCGGGGCAATGGGGTGGGGCTTTGAGATATTCAGGCTTGCTTGCCTTGCGGGCGGCGGGTGCCGGGAGTTCGCCCCGGCGGGCGACCTACTGTTCTTTTGCTTCGCCAAAAGAAAGTAGGCAAAGAAAAGGCGACCCCACTGTGGCGGTCCGGCTTTGCCGGACTGCTTTGCGGTGCTCGGAATCGGCAGGCGGCTGCGGAACTCGCTGCGCTCAAACAGTCCTCGCCGTCCCTTCGCTTCGCTGCGGGCAACCTGCCGATTCCTGCGCTCCTCAACGCCACAGAGGGGACCCCGGGACAGCCACACGGGCCATCGCTGCGCTCGGCCCGCGTGTACTCCCTCCCCCGCTGGGGGAGGGCTGGGGTGGGGACTGGCTGTCCGCTTGCGCCGCCAGCAAGGCGAAACTATCAAATTAATAGCTAATAGCCCAGGCAGAACCTGGGATAGAGGCATATTTCATCAAAATCCATCAAACAAACTTGCCCGTAATCCCGCCATCCACCACCAACTCAGTCCCCGTGACATAAGCCGCCGCATCACTGGCCAGAAAAGCGCAGGCATGCGCCACATCCCAGGCCGTGCCCATGCGGCCCATGGGCACCTGGCGTGCACGGGCGGCGCGGGCCTCGTCCAGGTCGGTGGCAGAGAACATCTTGGCCACCGTGGTGGCGATGCGTGGCGTATCGATCAACCCCGGCACCACGGTGTTGGCGCGCACGCCCTGGGTTGCGTACTGCTGCGCCAACATGCGCGTGAAGTGGGTGACCGCCGCCTTGGTCACGCCGTAGGCCAGGTGTGGGTAGCCTAGATAGCGCATGGCGGCAATGGACGATACGGCGATGATGGCGCCGCGCCCGCGCTCCACCATGCCGGGCAGCACTTGCTGCGATGCCAGCAGCAGGCTGCGCACGTTCACGCTGTGGATGCGGTCAAAGTCCTCGGCGCTGGTCTCCATGGGGCCGCCGGTCTTGCCGATGCCGACGTTGTGGTGCAACACGTCGATGGCACCAAAGCGCTCGCGCGCCTGGGCAAAGAGCCGCAGCACGTCGGCGGGTTCTGCCACATCGCCGATGAAGGTCTGGGCCGTGCCGCCCTCGGTTTGGATCAGCGCGGTGGTCTCGTTGGCCGAGGCCGCGTCACGGTCCACCACGCAGACCTGCGCGCCCAGCCGGGCGTAGGTGAGGCTGGAGGCGCGGCCAATGCTCCAGCCCGGGCCGGCCGAGCCCGCGCCGGCAACGAAGACGACGCGGCCCGACAGGTCCAGCGGCAGCGCCGGCGGCCGCGTGCTCATGCGGCCTGGCCGCCTTCACCCACATAGGGAATGGCGTGCTCGATGGTGTCCCAGATAAAGCGCCCCGACGGGCTTTGCTGCTCTTCGACGATGTGCGCCACCAGGCCCGCCGCGCGTGAGATCACGGCAAAGCCGCGCATCACGTTGGTGGGCACGCCGATCTCGCCCAGCAGGGCGGCCACGGCGCCGGTGGCGTTGAGGGTGATCGGGCGCCCGGCGGCGGCATCCACTGCGCGCGACAGGCACTCCAGCGCGCGGATCTTGTCGCCCGCCAGATCCGGCTCGGCACGCGCCAGGTCCAGCAGCTTGTAAGCGCGTGGGTCTACCGGCTTGTGCAGGTGATGGCCAAAGCCTGGCACCGGGATTTTCAAGGCCTTGTGCTCGCGTGCGATCTCTTGCGCCTCGGCCTCCGGGTCGGCTGCCGCGCCAATGCGGTCCAGCAGGCGCGAGCAGTTCTCCATGGTGCCGACAAAAGAGCTGCCCACCGCCAGCAGCCCGGCCGATACCGCGCCCTGCAGGTTCTCGGGTGCGCTCATGTAGATCAGGCGCGTGGCAATGGCGCTGGGTGTCAGGCCGTGCTCCATCAGCACGATCAGCACCACGTCGGTGATGCGCAGGTCCACGCCGCGCGGGTTGCGGCCCAGGATCTGCATCAGCATCACTTCGGTGAAGCTCTTCTTGCCCATCAGGTCTTCGACCAGGTTGGCATCGCGGTAGTGCAGGCTGGTGAGGGTGTGGGTGCAGAGGCGGGTGGTGGGCGTGTTGGTCATAGAGGGTTCCTTCATCAGGCGATAGAAGCAATGGCGCGGTCGCGCACGGCGGTCTTGAGCACCTTGCCCACGGGCGAGCGCGGCAGGCTGTCATGGAAATGGATGTGCTTAGGCGTTTGCACCGGGCCCAGGCGCTCGCGCACAAAGGCAATCAGCTCGGCCGCGCTGGCCTGCATGCCGGGGCGCAGCTGCACGCCGGCATGCACGGCCTCGCCCCACTTGTCGTCAGGCACGCCAAACACCGCGCATTCGTGCACGGCGGGGTGCTGGCCCAGCGCGTTCTCCACGTCCACCGGGTAGACGTTGAAGCCGCCGGTGATGACCATGTCCTTCAGCCGGTCCTTCAAGTAAAGGTAGCCGCGCGCGTCGATCAGGCCGCGGTCGCCGGTGTGCAGCCAGCCGTTCACCAGGGTCTCTGCCGTCTTCTCGGGCAGGCGCCAGTAGCCGGTCATCAGCAGATCGCCGCGCGCCACGACTTCACCCACCTCGCCGGTGGGCAGCAGCCGGCCATCGGGCGCCATGACGGCGACGTCGTTGAACCAGGTGCTGCGGCCCACGGCGGCCCAGTTGCGCGGGTCTTCGAAATCCTCGGGGCGCATCACGGTGAGGATCTGCGGCGCCTCGGTCTGGCCATAGGTGGTGCCCAGCACCGGGCCGAAGAAGTCGCGCACCTCGCGGATTTTTTCTGGCGGCATCGGCGCGCCGCCGTAGATCAGCCGGCGCAGCTGCGGGAAATCCGCGCGCGATGCACCAGGCAGCGCCATCAGCATGTAGACCAGCGTGGGTGGCATGAAGCACACCGTGCCGCCGCGCTCCTTGAACGCCGAGCGCACCGCCTCGGCACCCGCACCGGCCAGCACCACGTGGCAGCCGCCCTGCGCCAGGATGGGCAGCAGGTAGGTCGAGGTGCCATGGGTGATCGGCGCGGCCACGATGTAGCGCTCGTGTTCGTCAAAACCCCAGGCCTGGATCTGGTTGGCGATATTGGCCATCCAGGCGCGGTAGGGCTGCATCACGCCCTTGGGGGCACCCGTGGTGCCGCCGGTGAACTTGATGGCCTGCGTGGCGTCCAGCGGCAGGTCGAAGACCGGGCGCGGCGCGCCGGCGTGTTGCGCCGTCAGCGCGGCAAGGGTGGGCTCGCCCTGGGGCGCGGCGCCGCTGTAGATGCGCGCGCCGGGGGCATCCAGCAGCAGCTCGGCGCAGGCCGTGTCCAGCACCAGGATGGAGGGCTCGGTCGCATCGATGATGCGGCGTATCTCCGGGCGCGTGCTTTGCGGGTTCAGCGGCACCCAGACCTTGCCGCAGGCCAGCACCGCCAGCAGCACGGCGATGTGCTCGGCGCTGTTCTTGGCGCAGATGCCCACGCGGCTTTGCGGTGTCGGGTCGAGCGCGTTGAGGGCTGCGGCCAGTGCCGACACCTGCGCGGCCAGCGCGTCGTAGCGGATGCCGCCGCCGGGCGTGTCGATGGCGATGTTGCCGGGCCAGCGCTCGGCCGCGCGCCAGAAGAAATCGATGGGAAACATGGTGCCTGGGTACTCCTTATTCGGCCTTGGCGCCGGATTGCTTGACGACCTCGTGCCAGCGCTTGGTCTCGGCCGCGATAAAGCTGCGCAGTTGCTCGGGCGTGCCGGGCTCTGGTGTGGCGGCCAGGTCCATCAGGCGCTGGCGCATCTCGGGGGCGGTCAGCACCTGGTTCAGCGCGGCGTTGACGCGCGCAATCACTGGCTGCGGCGTGCCCGCAGGGGCAGCCAGGCTGAACCACGACTGCACGTCAAAGCCCGGGAAGCCAGACTCGGCCACCGTTGGCACATCGGGCAGCAGTGGCGAGCGCTGGGCGCTGGTGATGGCAATCGCGCGCAGCCGGCCGGCCTTCACGTGCGGCAGCGAGGAGGGCGTGTTGTCGAACATCGACTGCACCTGCCCGCCCAGCAGATCGGTCACGGCCGGCGCGCTGCCGCGATAGGGCACGTGCAGCATGTTGAGCTTGGCGTACATCTTGAACATCTCACCCGACAGGTGGATGGACGAGCCGCTGCCCGAAGATGCAAAGGTGATGCCGTTGGGCGACTCCTTGGCAAAGCGCACGTAGTCGGCCAGGGTCTTGATCGGCAGCTTGGGGTTCACCACCAGAATGTTCGGGATCTTGGCGATCAGCCCGATCGGTTCGAAGTCCTTCTGCGGGTCGTAGCCCAGCTTGTCGTAGAGCGAGGCATTGATGGTGTTGGCGATGGTGAAGACATAGAGCGTGTAGCCATCGGCCGGCGCGTGTGCCACTGCCTCGGCGCCCACATTGCTGTTGGCGCCGCTGCGGTTGTCCACGATCACCGGCTGGCCCAGTTGCTCGCCCAGCTTGACGGCGACCAGGCGCGCCACCACGTCAGTGGCCCCGCCTGCGGCATAGCCCACCACCAGCTTGATCGGCTTGGTCGGCCAGTTGGTGGTTTGGGCCTGGGCCTGCGCAAAGGGCAGGGAAAGCGCCAGGGCGAAGGCGTGCGCCAACAGGCGCCGGCGCGAAGCGGTATGCGATGTCATGGTTTGTCTCCTTATGGTGGATACCTCTTGCCGGCCGCGCTGCGGCACACTGCAAGATGGCTCCGTTGACCAGGAAATTCTTCTCCATGCCTTCCCGCACCGCGAATCGAAACGTCCGGCAGCCGGACGTTTTGAAAAAGACGGCCCCGCCGCCCAAACCTGCGGCAGAGCCGGGCGATGAGCTCGGCAGCCGCACCTTGCGGCGTGGTTTGCAACTGCTGGACGCGGTCGCTGCCAGCGGCCAGGAGGGCCTGCGCGTGGTCGATCTGTGCCGCATCGCGGAGCTGGAGCGCGCCACGGTCTACCGGCTGCTGGCCACGCTGCTGGAGTGCGGCTACGTGGCGCAGCGCGGGCGCTTTCGCTACGTGGCGGGCCTGCGCCTGGCCAGCTCGGTGCCGCCCGCGGGCACATCGAACATGGCGGTGCGCCTGCAGCCCGTGCTGGCGCGTGTCAGCGCCGCGTGCGGCGACGCCGCGTTTGCGGTGGTGCGCGAAGGGCCCTTGTCCCACTGCATCGCACGCCACGTGGGCACGCACCCGCTGCAGATGCTGGTGATCCAGGTCGGCACGCGGCAGCCATTGGGTGTCGGCGCCGCCGGGCTGGCCCTGCTGTCGGCGTTGCCGGATGACGAGGTCAAGGCCACCACCGCAGCCAACGCCGCAGTGCTGGCGCAGTACGGCGGCATGACGCCTGAGCGCATGCAGATCCTGGTGCGCGCCACGCGCGAGCGCGGCTGGTCCGTGATCGGCAACCATGCAACCCAGGGCGTGCTCGCTGCCGGCATGGCGGTGCGCGATGCCAGCGGTGCGCCGGTGGCGGGTATCAGCGTGGCCTCCTCCATCGACCGCATGCCGCGCGAGCGCCAGCAGTTGATAGCGCGCGCCATGCGCAGCGCACTGGCGGCCTTGCTGCCCAAGGGTTTGTAAGACGCATCCCTTTCAAGGTCTTGTGGTCTGTTCGATAGTTCTGGTGTTTTGCTGATGGCGGGAGCTGGGCCGAGCGCAGCGATGGCCCGTGTGGCTGTCCCGGGGTCCCCTCTGTGGCGTCGAGGAGCGGAGGTGGGGGCAGGTTGCCGCGCGTAGCGCGGTCGGCGAGGACTGTTTGAGCGAAGCGAGTTCCGCAGTCGCCTGCCCACGCCGAGCACCGCAGAGCAGTCCGGCAAAGCCGGACCGCCACAGTGGGGTCGCCCTTTCTTTGGTGACTTTCTTTCGGCGACGCGAAAGAAAGTTACTCGCCCGCCGGGGCGAACTCCCGGCACCCGCCGCCTGCAAGGCACACAGCGCAGAGATATCTCAAACACCCTCTCGCGGCTCAGGCCTTGCGAACGCGCGTGGACCGAGCGGAGCGCGTCGCAGCCAGCAGCTCATAAAGCTGCTGCGCAGCCGGCGACAGCGAGCGGCCACGACGCTTGATCAGCCCCATCTGGCGCGTGACGACCGGGTCCACCAGTGGAATGCTCACCAGCGTCGGGTGGTCCTTGCCCGGCATCGCCAGGCCTGGCACGGCGGCCACGCCCAGGCCGGCTTCCACCAGGCCGAGCAGGGTGGTGACATGCTTGGCCTCGTACAGGCATTGCGGCCGGTCGGGTACGTTGGCCAGCGCCAGGTCCATCAGCAGGCGGTTGCCAGAGGTCTTGCCCACCGACATGAAGTCGTGCTGCCCCAGGTCGGCCCAGCTCACCTTCTTGCGCCGCGCCAGTGGGTGGTCGCGCCGGCAGGCGGCAACAAAGCGCTCGGCCAGCACCGGCTTGAATTCGATCTCGGTCTCTTGGCTGCCAATGAAGTTGAGGCCAAAGTCGGCATCGCCCTGGGCCACCGCCACCAGCACCTCGTTGGCGCTGGCGTCGTGCACCTTCACGCGGATGCGCGGAAAGCGCTCGTGGTAGCGCTTCACCACCTGCGGCAGAAAGTAGTACACGGCCGAGGGCACGCAGGCGATGGTGACCTCGCCCATGCGCTGTGCCGCCACGTCGCCCAGGCCCATCAGCATGCCGTCCAGGTCGTCCAGCCACTGCCGCGTCTTGCGCGCGAAGTCGCGCCCCACGGCGGTCAGCGTGACGCGCCGCGTGGTGCGGTCGAGCAGGCGCACGCCCAGCGCTTCTTCGAGCTTGTCTATGCGCCGGCTGAAGGCCGGCTGCGACAGGTGGATGGATTCGGCCGCAGCGCGAAAGCTCTGTAGCTCGGCGACGGCGGCAAAGGCCTGCATGTCGGCCAGGTCGAATTTGGTGTTCATGGATCGGGTGCGTGAGCGGGTGCAGGACGGTGCCGCATGGTGCACCCATCCATGCCCGGCGCGCAATAAGAAACCTCCGTGCCATGCATCAATGCTTGTGAAAATTGCAATTCACAGATGGTCGGTCAGAACCGAACATCGCCGCCATGGTTCACAGCATTCCTTGCGTTCTGATGCGCGGCGGCACTTCCCGCGGCCCTTTCTTTCTGGGCGATTGGCTGCCTGCCGACACGCTGCAGCGCGACCGCGCGTTGATTGCGGCGCTGGGCTCGCCGCACGAGCTGCAGATCGACGGCCTGGGCGGCGGCAACTCGCTGACCAGCAAGGTCGCCATCGTCTCGCGCTCGACCCAGCCGGACTGCGATGTCGACTACCTGTTCGCCCAGGTCAGCGTGGAAGAGGCCCGCGTCGATACCCGCCCCAACTGCGGCAACATGCTGGCGGGCGTGGGCCCGTTCGCCATCGAGCAGGGGCTGGTGGCCGCCAGCGCTGGCAGCGACACGACGCTGGTGCGTGTCTTCAACGTCAATACCCGCTCCCGCATCAACGTACAGGTGCACACGCCCGGCGGCCGTGTGAGCTACGAGGGCGATGTGCGTATCGACGGCGTGCAGGGCACGGCCGCGCCGGTACTGCTCAGCTTTCTGGATGCCTGGGGTGCGGTGACGGGGCAGATCTTCCCCACCGGCAATCGCATCGACCTGATCGACGGCATAGAAGTCAGCTGCATAGACGCGGCGCAGGTCATGGTGCTGGTGCCCGCGCATGCGCTGGGCCTGCGCGGTGACGAGACGCCGGCCGTGCTCGATGCCGACACCGCCCTGCTGGCGCGGCTGGAGGCGCTGCGCCGCAGCGCGGCCCTGCGCATGGGCATGGGCGATGTCTCCAGCAGCGTGCTGCCCAAGCCGGTGCTGGTGTCGCCAGGCCCGCTGCCGGGCAGCATCCAGTCGCGTTACTTCACACCTGCGCGCTGCCACCGCTCGCATGCCGCCACCGGCGCCATCGGCGTGGCCGCAGCCCTGGTGCTGCCGGGCACCGTCGCCACCGATATGCGTTGCACACCCAGCAGCGGCACGCGCCGCGTAACGGTGCTGCACCCGGCCGGCTGCATCCACGTAGAGGTCGAACTGGCCGAGACCGATGGCGTGTTCCGCCTGGTGCAGGCCGCCCTGGTTCGCACGGCGCGAAAGATCCTGGAAGGCACCTTGTACATGCCTGAGAGCGTTCTCGCGACCTGATCCCCGGCGCTGCCAGGCAGCGCCATTTCGCAAAGAAGGAGACATCATGAAAAGCCATCCACCTGGCCCGTCCGGGCGCCGCCGCATGCTCGGCACCATCACCGCCGCCGCGCTGGGCATCTGCGCCTTTGCAGCGCATGCCGCCTACCCCGAACGTGTGATCACGCTGGTGGTGCCGACGGCGGCCGGCGGCGGCAACGACGCCATTGCGCGCACCGTGGCGCAGAAGATGTCCACGCTGCTGGGCCAGCAGGTCATCGTCGACAACAAGGCCGGCGCCAATGGCTCGATCGCCTCCGAGTACGTGGCGCGCGCCACGGGGGACGGCTACACCATCCTGTTCGGCTACATCGGCACGCATGGCATGAACCCGGCGCTGCAAAAGCTGCGCTATGACCCGGTTGCGAGCTTCGAGCCGATCGGCATGGTGTGCTATTCGCCCACGCTGATGGTGGTCAACCCGCAGGTGCCGGCCAAGACCGTGGCTGATCTGGTCCGGCTCAGCAAGGCCCAGCCGGACAAGTTCAACTACGCATCGGCCGGCAATGGCACGGCGCCACATTTCGCGGCCGAGATGTTCAAGCTGGCGAGCGGCGCGCAACTGGCCCATGTGCCCTACAAGGGATCGGCGCCCGCCATGACCGACACCATGGCCGGCCAGACCCAGGTCATGTTCCCCAGCCTGTTCACGGCCTACCCCTACGTCAAGAGCGGCAAGCTGCGCGCGCTGGCGGTAGCGGGTGCCAAGCGCTCGTCCGCCATGCCCGACATCCCGACGCTGGAAGAGCTTGGCATCCAGGGCGTGGACGTGACCCAGTGGTATGCGCTGTTTGCGCCGGCCAAGACGCCGCGCGCCGTCGTCGAGCAGCTCAACAAGGCCCTGAACACCGCGCTGGCCGACAAGGAGATCGTCAGCCGCATCGAAGCCCACGGCGCGGTGGTCGATACCAGCACGCCCGACGGCCTGGGCAGCACGGTGCGCCAGGAATTGGTCAAGTGGCGCGGCGTGGTCGAGCAGGCGCGGCTCGCGGCTGATTGAGGGTACTGCGCCGCTGATATGCCGATAAGTTTTATCGGCACGTCCAATGCCTTTTGCCCGCTATCTGATTGGGGGAGTGCGCCAGAGCGCCAAGGGTTAACCCCAGATAAATAAGTTATTGAGAACGCAAGGCAATCAGAAATCACGCTGCGCCGGGAACTACTGGCCGAGACTGCGCGCTTGGTTTCACCGCCTTGCGGACGACCGTTTTCCCACTAAAAAAACTGAGGAGACTTTCATGAAAAAAACACTCGCACTGTGTGCCGCCCTGGCGGGCAGCCACGCCATGGCGCAGACCAGCAATGTCACGCTCTACGGCATCGCCGATGCCAGTGTGCGCCATGCCAGCGGCCTGTCGCCGTCGTTTGCGCCGGCGGCGGGCTCGTTCAGCGGGCTCAACAGCGGGGTCGACAACACCAGCCGCTGGGGGCTGCGCGGCACCGAGGACCTGGGCGGTGGCCTGCGGGCGCTGTTCCTGCTGGAGGCGGGCCTTAACCTGGATACCGGGACGTCGGTCAACAGCAAGTACTTTGACCGGGGCTCGTACCTTGGCTTGTCGGGGCCTTGGGGCACGGTGACGGCGGGCCGCCAGACCACGGTGCTGGCCGATGCCATCTCGCCGGTCGACCCGCTGGGCATGCGGGTGGCCAGCTTCAACCCGAACATCAACACCGTCGCCCTGAGCCAGCACGGCCTGGGCATTCAGTTTGGCAGCGCGGGCCTGACCACCGGCTCTTACCGGCTCGACAACTCCGTGAAGTACAGCGGCAGCTTTGGCCCGGTGACCGCACGCGCGATGTACGGCTTTGGCGAGGCGGCAGGCAGCACATCGTCCCTGTCCTCCAGCGGAGCGGGCCTGGCCTATGCCAGCGGCGACCTGGCGGTATCCGGCGCCTACCAGGGCTTCAAGGATGCCGATGGGCGCAAGCTCGAGGCCTACACGCTGGGCGCCTCTTACCGCTGGGGCGCGCTGCGCCTGGCCGCCAATGCGGGACGCAACAAGGCGCAGACCTCGGCCACCGCCGAGACGGTGCAGCGCGTGCTCTCGGCCGGCGGTACTTTTGCGGCAACCCAGGCCATCGACATCACGGCGGCCTACTACAAGGTGGATCGCTCGCGCACCACGGCGCGGGCCGACGGCTATGGCCGTGCCGTGGTGGTGGGCGAATACAAACTGTCGCGCCGCACGCGCCTGTATGCCGAACTGGACCTGACCCGCTGGCAGGACGGCTACCAGGGCGCGGGCAACAAGTCGCGCTCCACCGGGGCTTCGCTGGGGGTGATGCACACCTTCTGAGCGGCATCGCTTTGAAGGTCTTGTGATCGGTTCGGTAGTTCTCGTGTCTTGCTGACGGCGGGAGCCGGGCCGAGCGCAGCGATGGCCCGTGTGGCTGTCCCGGGTCCCCTCGGGATGCGCCGAGGAGCGCAGCGGCAGGCGGATAAGGGATCGCCCTTGTCTGAGCGAAGCGAGTTTGGGCGATACCCCGCCTGACGCGAGTACCGCAGG
Source organism: Xylophilus sp. GW821-FHT01B05 (assembly GCA_038961845.1). Taxonomy (NCBI): domain Bacteria; kingdom Pseudomonadati; phylum Pseudomonadota; class Betaproteobacteria; order Burkholderiales; genus Xylophilus; species Xylophilus sp. GW821-FHT01B05. Next base: position 5,670,452 of record CP152408.1, on the reverse strand, counting down.
TTGCCCCGCAGCGAAGCGCAGGGGACGCAGCACGTGGGGTCGCCTTCTCTTTGGTGACTTTCTCTTGGGCAGACCACAAGAGAAAGTTACTCGCCCGCCGGGGCGAACTCCCGGCTCCCGCCGCCTGCAAGGCAAGCCGCCAAGGGATATCTCAAAGACCTTGAAAGGGATGCTTCTGAGCGGCGCGCTTCCCGGGGGCAGATCAGAATATTGATGAAATATGCCTCTAGCCCAGGCGCCACTTGGGCTAATAGCTATCTATTTAATAGCTTACATGCGGTGCTGGCTGCAGGCGCTGGTTCCGCAGGACAATCCCGCTTCTTCATCCAGACAGGGAGCCCGTGGAACTGCGCCAACTCCGTTATTTCGTCCGCGTCGTGGAACTTGGCTCCATGGGCCGTGCCGCGCTGGACCTGGAGTTGGTGCCTTCGGCCCTGAGCCAGCAACTGAGCCGACTCGAGAGCGAGCTGGCCACGCGCCTGCTGCAGCGCAGCAGCAAGGGCGTGGCGCCGACCGAGGCCGGGCTGGCCTTCTTCCGCGAGGCCCAGCTCACGCTGCGCCACGCCGAGCAGGCGGTGCGCGCGGCGCAGCAGGCGCGGCTCACCGGTTCGGTCACCGTGGGCCTGGCGCCCACCACCGCATCGGTGCTGGGCGTGCCGCTGATGCGCGCCATGCGCGAGCGCTATCCCGACGTGCGGCTGCATATGGTCGAGGGCCTGTCGGGCCATCTGTCCACCATGCTCAACGCGCGCCAGCTGGACCTGGCCGTGCTGTTCGACACCCAGCCCGCACGCCGCTGGAGCGTGCTGCCGCTGCTGGACGAGGCGCTGTTCCTGATCCGCTCCGCGCAGGCCATGGATGCCCCACTGCCGGCGCGCCTGCGCCTGGCACAACTGCGCGACGAGCCGCTGATCCTGCCCAGCGGCCCGCATGGCCTGCGCAGCACGCTGGACGCGGCCTTTGCCCGCGCGCGCACCAAGCCGCGCATCGCGATGGAGATCGACTCGCTGGCGCTGGTCATGGACGCGGTCAACGCCGGCCTGGGCAGCACGCTGCAGCCCTGGTCTGCCGTGGGGCGCTTTCACGACGCGGCGCAGCGCTTTCATCTGGCCGAGATCGCCGACGCTGCGGCCCGGCGCCGCTCGCTGCTGTGCAGCCTGTCGGACGACGAACTGTCGCCCGCCGCGCTGGCGGCACGCGTGGTGCTGGCCGACTGCGCCCGCGCGCTGGTCGGGGCCGGCCGCTGGGCCGGCGCCACGCTGCTGCCAGCGGATAGCTGACGCACGCACCCATCACGAATCGTGATGGGGCCATGCCTGCACGCGCCTTTCGCCCGGGCGCCGCACTGCCTACATTCAGTGCAAACAAAACCCCACGACGGAGACCGCTCTGTGCACCGCAGCTTCCAACGGGCAGGCCTGGGCCTGCCTGCTCTTCACTCCCGCCTGATCGCCAAAGGCCGCGCATGATGGCGCTGCCTGATGTGTTGGTAATAGGCGGCGGCAACGCCGCGCTGTGCGCCGCCCTCATGGCACGCGAGGCCGGCGCCAGCGTGCTGCTGCTGGAGGCCGCGCCGCGTGCCTGGCGCGGCGGCAATTCGCAGCACACCCGCAACCTGCGCTGCATGCACGATGCGCCGCAAGACGTGCTGGTCGATGCCTACCCGGAAGAGGAATACTGGCAAGACCTGCTGAAGGTCACCGGCGGCCAGACCGACGAGCACCTGGCGCGGCTGGTGATACGTGCCTCGTCCCGCTGCCGCGACTGGATGCGCAGCCACGGCGTGCACTTCCAGCCGCCGCTGTCGGGCGCGCTGCATGTGGCGCGCACCAATGCCTTCTTCATGGGCGGCGGCAAGGCCCTGGTCAATGCCTACTACCGCAGCGCCGAGCGCCTGGGCGTGCAGATCCGCTACGACACACCGGTGACTTCCGTGGAGCTGGACGGTGATTGCTTTGTCGCGGTGCACACCGAGCGCGGCGAACGCATCGCCGCCAAGAGCTGCGTGCTGGCCTGCGGCGGCTTCGAGTCCAACCGCGAATGGCTGCGCGAGGCCTGGGGCCAGAACGCGCGCGGCGAATGGCCGGCCGACAACTTCCTGGTGCGTGGCACGCGCTTCAACCAGGGCGTGCTGCTCAAGCACATGATCGAGGCCGGCGCCGACACCATTGGCGATCCGTCGCAGGGCCACATGGTGGCGATAGACGCGCGCGCGCCGCTCTACGACGGCGGCATCTGCACCCGCATCGACTGCGTGTCGCTGGGCATCGTGGTCAACCGCGAGGCGCGCCGTTTCTACGACGAGGGCGAAGACTTCTGGCCCAAGCGCTACGCCATCTGGGGCCGCCTGGTGGCGCAGCAGCCGGGGCAGGTCGGCTACTCGATCATCGACCAGAAGGCCATCGGCCGCTTCATGCCGCCAGTGTTCCCGGGCACCACCGCGCAGACGCTGCCCGAGCTGGCGCGCAAGTTGGGCCTGGACGAGGCCACCTTCCTGCAGACCGTGGCCGACTACAACGCCGCCTGCCGTGTCGGCACTTTCGACCACACCGCGCTCGATGACTGCCACACCGAAGGCCTGTCGCCCGCCAAGACGCACTGGGCGCGGCCGATAGACACGGCACCCTTCTACGGCTACCCGCTTAAGCCCGGCATTACCTTCACCTACCTGGGACTGAAGGTGGACGACACCACCGCCGTGCGCTTTGGCGGCAGGCCCAGCCCGAACCTGTTCGTCGCCGGCGAGATGATGGCCGGCAACGTGCTGGGCAAGGGCTACACCGCAGGCGTGGGCATGAGCATAGGCACGGCCTTTGGCCGCATCGCCGGCACCCAGGCCGCACGTGCGGCGCAGCAAAAGAATCACCAGGAGGCCGCGCATGCAGCAGGTCGTTGAGCTTGTAGAGCGTGCCAAGGCCGATGCCGGCGGCATCGCCAGCCCGCGCGTCATACCGATCCACGCAGCAGCGCTGCCGTTGAACGCCGGCGAGGCCGAGGTCGCGCGCATCCTGCAGATCTGCAATGCCTGCCGCTACTGCGAGGGCTTTTGCGCCGTGTTCCCGGCCATGACGCGCCGGCTGGAGTTTGGCAGCGCCGACACGCACTACCTGGCCAACCTCTGCCACAACTGCGGCGCCTGCCTGCATGCCTGCCAGTACGCGCCGCCGCACGAGTTCGCCGTCAACGTGCCCAAGGCCATGGCCGAGGTTCGTGGCCAGACCTATGCCGACTACGCCTGGCCACCCGCCTTGGGCGCGCTCTACAAGCGCGCCGGCCTGACCGTGGCGCTGTCCCTGGCGGGCGGCCTGGCGCTGTTCCTGGTGCTGGCCGTGGCTATGGCGGGCGCGCTGGTGCACGCGCCGCTGGCGGGCAACTTCTACGCCATCTTTCCGCACAACTTTCTGGCGGCTGTGTTTGGCAGCGTGTTTGCGTTTGTCGTGTTCGCCCTGGGCATGGGCGTGCGCCGCTTCTGGCGAGAGGTCTCGCCGGCCCGCGATGACCCGGCCGGCACGGCCCGCGTGCGCGGCGCCGCCGCAAGCGAGGCCGCGCAAGATGCGCTGCGGCTGAAGTACCTCGATGGCGGCCACGGCGAGGGCTGCAACAACGCAGACGACCGCTTCACGCTCTGGCGCCGGCGCTTCCACCATTTCACCTTCTACGGCTTCATGCTGTGCTTCGCCTCGACCGGTGTGGCCACGCTCTACCACTACCTGCTGGGTCTGCAGGCGCCCTATGCGCTGTCCAGCCTGCCGGTGTTGCTGGGCACGGCTGGTGGCATCGGGCTGGTGATAGGGCCCGTGGGCCTGCTGTGGCTCAACCTGCGGCGCGATCCGCAGCATGGCGACGCGGCGCAAAAGCCCATGGACCGCGGCTTCATCGCACTGCTGCTGCTGGTGAGCCTGACCGGCCTGGCGCTGCTGGTGCTGCGCGACACGCGCTTCATGGCGCTGTGGCTGGCGATCCACCTGGGCACGGTGATGGCGCTGTTCCTCACGCTGCCCTACGGCAAGTTTGCCCACGGCATCTTCCGCTCGGCCGCGCTGCTCAAGTACGCGATAGAGAAGCGCCTGCCCAGCAGGCTGCAGCTAGGGTCGGATTGAACAACAACAGGAGACAAAACCATGATGAAACGACGCACTGCCTGCCTCGCCGCAGCCTGCGCACTCGCTGCCGCAGCGATGCCCGCCGCGGCCCAGGATTTCCCGCCATCCAAGCCGGTCACGCTGGTGGTCGGCTTCGCGCCCGGTGGCGCGGCCGATGCCGCCGCGCGCATCATCGCCAAGAAGCTGGGCGAGAACATCGGCCAGTCGGTCGTGGTGGACAACAAGGGCGGCGCTGGCGGCAACATCGCGCACCAGCAGGTGGCCCATGCGCCGGCCGATGGCACGGTGCTGCTGTTTGGCTCCGTCGGGCCGCTGACGATTGCGCCGCACCTGATGAAGGTCGGCTATGACCCGTTCAAGGACCTCGCGCCGGTGTCCGGCGGTGTCAACTTTCCCAACGTGCTGGTGGTGCACAAGGGCCTGGGCGTGAAGACCCTGGCCGAGTTCGTCGCCCTGGCCAAGAACGGCGGCCGGGTGGAGTTCGCCTCCACCGGCGCCGGCTCGGCCTCGCACCTTGCGGGCGAGCTGTTCAACCAGCGCGCAGGCATAGAGATGGTGCACGTGCCCTACAAGGGCGGCGCGCCGGCGCTGCAGGATTTGCTGGGCGAGCGCGTGGCCTCTTACTTCTCGGCGCCGCCCACGGCCATGCCGCATGTAGAGGCGGGCAAGCTCATCCCGCTGGCCACCACCGGGCCCGCCCGCCCGGCCTATCTGCCCAATATCCCGACCGTGGCCGAGGCCGGCTACCCCGGCTTTGAGGCGCTCAATTGGTACGCCTTTGTTGCGCCCGGCAAGACGCCCGTGCCCTTGCTCAATCGCTGGAACATAGAGATCGTCAAGGTGCTGAACGACCCCGAGGTCAAGGCCGCGCTCGACAAGCATGGCCTCACGCCGCAGCCAACGACACGCGAAGAACTCGCTGGCTTCATGCGCAGTGAATCTGACAAATGGGGCAAGGTCGTACGCGAACGCAAGATCACCGCGAGTTGACCAACACGGAAAAAAGGAAACCCATATGACCACCTCCGCCAGCACCGGCGTGCTGCAGATCCCCTCGATGCGCGCGCACTGCAGCGACGCCGAATGGCAGGCCCGCGTCGACCTTGCCGCCTGCTACCGCCTAGTCGCCCACTACGGCATGGCCGACATGATGGCCAACCACATCTCCTCGCGCGTGCCCGGCGAGGACGGCGCCTTCCTCATCAACGCCTACGGGATGATGTACGAAGAGATCACGGCGTCCAGCCTCATCAAGGTGGACCACGACGGCGCCATCCTCGCCAAGCCCGACTTTGGCGCGCTCGGCTATGGCGTCAACAAGGCCGGCTACGTGATCCACAGCGCCGTGCACGAGGCGCGGCCCGAGGTGGCCTGCGTGATCCACACGCACAGCTGGGCCTCGATGGCGGTATCGGCACTTGAATGCGGGCTGCTGCCGATCACGCAGACTGCGATGCGCTTCCTCAAGATCGGTTACCACGACTACCAAGGTGTGGTGCTCGACACGGCCGAGCAGGCCTCGCTGCTTCTAGACCTGGGCCAGGGCGAGGCGCTGATCCTGCGCAACCACGGCGCGCTCACCGTGGGCCGCACCGTCGGTGAGGCCTTCAACTGGATGCACCGGCTTGAGCTTGCCTGCCGCTCGCAGCTCGCCGCCATGGCCACCGGCAGCCCGCTGGCCCAGGTGGCGCAGCCGGTGCTGGAAGAAACCTGGAACAACTACCAGCCCGGCACCCGCCGCCCCTACGGCGTGATGGAGTGGCCCGCGCTGCTGCGCATGCTCGACCGCATCGACCCGAGTTACCGCGACTGAGGCCCCAGGCCTACGGCGTCACGCCGCCTACCCACAACGAAAAAGGAGACCCCCATGACTACCCGCCGCAGGCAACTGCTGGGTTGGGCCGCCGCTTGCGCGGCTGCCGGCCCCTTCTCTGCCCCGCATGCACTTGCTGCTGCCAACGGCAGCGGCTTTCCACGCAAGCTGGTCATGCTCGTCGTGCCGTTTGCACCGGGTGGCAATCTCGACCTCGTCGCACGTGCCATCGCGCCGGCGCTGCAGGACACGCTCGGCCAGAGCATCGTGGTGGACAACCGCGCCGGCGCCGGTGGCGCCATCGGGGTGACGGCTGTTGCGCGCGCCGAAGCCGACGGCCACACGCTGCTGGTCACCACGCCCAATGCCCTTGCGGTGCTGCCACGCATGGTCAAGACCACCTACACGCTGCAGAGCTTTGAGCCGGTCGGGCTGGTGTCGAGTACGGCACTGGTGCTGGCCACCAGCGCGCAAAACAAGCGCCTGCCCGACGCAGCAGCGCTGCTGCGCGAGGCCAGGGCCAATCCCGGCCGCCTCAGCGCCGGCCATGCGGGGCCGGGCACCACCAACCACGTCGCGCTGATGCTCATCGAGGATGCTGCGAACGTCCGCTTCAACCTCGTGGCCTACAAGGGGTCGGCCCCGGCGCTGGTGGATGCTATCGGTGGCCAGACCGATCTGATTTGCGACCAGCTCTCCAGTTCGCTCCAGCACATCCAGTCGGGCGCGCTGCGGCCGCTGGCGGTGCTCTCGCGCGAGCGCGACCCGCAACTGCCGCAGGTGCCCACCTTGCACGAAGCAGGCGTTGCCAACTTCGACGCCACCACCGCTACCGGACTGCTCGCACCACGCGGCACACCGGCCGAGGCAGTCGCCACCTTGAACGCTGCGCTGGCCAAAGCCCTGGCCGACCCACAGGTGCGCCAGCGGCTGCAGACCATTGGCAGCACGCCGCGGCCCAGCAGCGCCGCTGCATTCGACCAACTGCTGCAGCAAGAAGACCAGCGCGCTCAGAAGCTCGCGCAGTCCGGCCGGCTGGCGGGAAGCAATACCTGATGGGGCTCGCACCACGCCCGTCACCACCACTTGCTAGAGGAGTCCCCGCATGACCCGCCCCTGCCTGCCGCCACGCGCCACCCATGAGCCGGCGGCCTTTGCCGTGCCCCCCGGCGCCTGCGACAGCCATGCCCATGTGTTTGGCCCCTATGCCCGCTATCCGCTGGCCGAGGACCGCAGCTACACGCCTGACCAGGCGCCTATCGAGGCCTTCCTGGCGCATCTGGACCGCTTTGGCCTTGCGCGTGGCGTGCTGGTGACGGCCAGCGCCAGCGGTACCGACAACGGCGTGGCGCTGGACGCACTGCAGCGCCATCCCAATCGCCTGCGCGCGGTGGCCGTGCCGTCACCTGCCACCAGCGACGACGAGCTAGACCGCTGGCACGACGCCGGCATCCGCGGCGTGCGCATCAACCTGTTCCAGCGCGAGGGCCATGCGGTCTACCGCAATGGCGTAGGCCTCGACGTGCTGGAGGCGCTGGCCCCGCGCATCGCGCGCCGCGGCTGGCATGCGCAGGTGTGGATCCATGCGCCCGACCTGCCCGCGCTCAGTACCCGGCTGCTGCGGCTGGGCCTGCCGCTCGTCGTGGACCACATGGGCCGCATGGCCACCGATCGTGGTGTGGACGACCCGGGCTTCGAGCACCTGTGCCGCATGCTGGAGCGCGGCGAGGCCTGGACCAAGATCTCCGGCGCCGACCGCAACACCCAGGGCGGGCGCGACTACGCCGACATCGATCCGTTCGCCCAGGCCCTGCTGCGGGCCAATCCGGCACGCGTGGTCTGGGGCAGCGATTGGCCGCACATCAACTACTACGACCCGGCCCAGGTGCCGGACGACGGCGCGCTGCTCAACTTGCTGGCGCGCTGGCTGCCCGACGAAGCGACCCGCCGCCGCGTGCTGGTCGACAACCCTGCTGCTCTCTACGGCTTTGCGCCCGTGCCGGCCTGAGCCCCGTTGTTCGCCACCACAAGTACAGGAGACACCACCATGAACCGCCACCTTCCTTCGTCACCGCCACGCCGCCAGGCACTGGCCGCAGGCCTGGGCCTCGCCGCATCTGCCGCCATGCCGTTCACGGTCCAGGCGCAGGAGCGCTGGCCCACCAGGCCGGTACGCGTGGTCGTTGCCTTCACGGCCGGCGGCACCACCGACATCCTGGCGCGCGCCGTGGCCAACAAGCTGGGCGAGAAGCTCGGCCAGCCCTTCATCATCGACAACAAGCCTGGGGGCGGCGGCAACATTGGCACCGCCGAGGTGGTGCGTGCCGTGCCTGACGGCGCCACGCTGCTGGTCAACTCGGTCGGGCCGATCTCGATCAACCAGACGCTCTACAAGAACCTGCCGTACGACCCGCTGACTGACCTGGTGCCCATCGTGCAGATCGCAGACGTACCCAATGTGCTGGTCGTCCACCCGTCGGTGCCAGCCAAGACCTTCGAGGAGTTCGTGGCCTACCTCAAGGCCAACCCCGGCAAGCTCAGCTACGGCTCCACCGGCGTTGGCACCTCTTCGCACCTGTCGAGCTACATGCTCGGCCAGCGCGTGGGCGGCGAGCCGCTGCACGTGCCCTACAAGGGCGCCAACGCCTTGAACGATCTGCTGGCCGGGCGGCTGCAGTTCATGTTTGCCACCATCCCTTCGGTGATCCAGCAGGTGAAGGCCGGCAAGCTGCGTGCGCTCGCGGTGTCGAGTTCCCGGCATTCACGCTCGCTGCCGGGTGTGCCGACGGTGGCCGAGAAGGGTTTCCCCGGCTTTGAAGCAGGCTCTTGGTTCGGCTTCTTCGGCCCGAAGGGAACGCCCGACAAAGTCGTCGAGGCCCTGAACCGGGCCGTCAACGAAGTCCTGCCGCAGTTGCAAGAGCAGATGATCAGCGAAGGCGCCGACCCGGTGGGCGGCACGCCCCAGCAGTTCGGCGCCTTCACGCGCAAGGAGTATGAGAAGTGGAAGATCATCGTGCAGGCCTCGGGAGCCGTGGCGGAGTGAGTGTCCCGGAGCCGCTGCGCCTGCTGCTGTCCGACCCGGCGCGCGAGCGCCTGGGCACGCGGCTCGGCGCGGCGGTCGTGCCGCTGTCGCTTGCAGAGGCCGCAGCCGGCGCGCCGTTCGATGCGGCCTTCGTCTCGCGCGATGTGACCGGGCTCTCGACCAAGCACCAGGTGCTGCCCGCCACCCAGAGCTTCTACGACGCGTTGCTGGCCGCACCCGCGCTGCGCTGGGTGCATGTGCACTCGGCAGGCGCTGACCGGCCGGTGTTCGTGGAACTGCGCGCGCGTGGCGTGCAAGTGACTACCTCGGCCGGTACCAATGCCGCCGTGGTTGCGCAGACCGCGCTGGCAGCCGTGCTGGCGCTGGCACGGCAGTTCCCGCGCCTGCTGGCGGCGCAGCGCGAGGCGCGCTGGGCGCCGCTGCTCGGCAGCGGCATGCCGCGCGACCTGGCCGGCCAGACGGCGGTGATCGTCGGCTGGGGCGCCATCGGCCGCCAGCTCGGGGCCTGGCTGGTGGCGCTGGGCCTGCATGTGGTGGCCGTGCGGCGCGAACACGCAGGGCCTGCGGACGGTGTCGAAACCGTCGCCTACGACGAGCTGCCGGCCGTGCTGCCGCGCGCTGACTGGCTGGTGCTGGCCTGCCCACTGACCGAGCGCACCCATGGCCTGGTCGATGCGGCGGCGCTGGCGCGGCTGCCGCAGGGCGCGCACCTGGTGAACGTGGCGCGCGGCGAGGTGGTGGATGAGCCCGCGCTCATCGACGCGCTGCGCGGCGGCCGGCTTGCGGGCGCCTTCCTCGACGTGTTCGCGCACGAGCCGCTGCCGGCTGATTCACCGCTTTGGCATCTGCCCAATGTCATCGCCACGCCGCACAGCGCGGGCTTCTCCGACGGCAATGCGGCGCGCGTGGAGGCGCTGTTCCTCAGCAATCTTGCGCGCTGGCAGGCCGGGCAGCCGCTGCAGAACCTGGCCTAGATTCCCGCCAATACCGAAGCATCGGTGTAGACGATGTCCAGCGGATAGCGCTTGCCGGCCAGGTAGTCGTCCAGGCAGCGCAGCAGCAGCGGGCTGCGGTGGCGGTCGGGGCAGGCGCGGATCTCATCGGCCGTCATCCATAGCGTGCGCACGATGCCATCGTCCAGCGTGCGCCAGGCGTGGTGGGTGCCCACATCGCCGGCAAACGCAAAGCGCAGGTAGGTGATGTCGTCGCCCGTATCGCTGCGCTGGAAGCGCGAGATGTACACGCCCACCAGCGCCGTAGGCGTGAAGTCATAGGCGGACTCTTCCAGCGCCTCGCGCGTGCAGCCCTGGGCCGGGGTTTCGCCCGGGTCCAGGTGGCCGGCCGGGTTGTTGAGCTTGAGTCCTTCGGAGGTCTGCTCTTCCACCAGCAAAAAGCGGCCGTCCCGCTCGATCACCGCTGCCACGGTGACGCTGGGCTTCCATCGCGTCGTCACGGGTTTATTCATGCCGGCATTATCCCGTCGGGATATGGCGCCGCCGCACGGCGAACTGCGGGTTTGCGGCAGGCGGTCCAGGCGGTTACATCCGGTAAGCTCCGCCTTCGCGCGCTGAGTTTCCTTCCATTCCAGAGGAGAGTCCCATGCAGATAGGAGTACCCGCCGAAACCACGGTGGGCGAAGCCCGAGTAGCCGTCACCCCGGAGACAGCGAAGAAGCTCATCGCGCAAGGCCACGTGCTGCGGGTGCAGTCCGGCGCCGGCGTGGCGGCCAGCGTCACCGACGCGGCCTATGTCGCAGCCGGGGCCGAGATCACCGACCGCGCTGGCGCCTTTGGCAGCGATCTGGTGCTCAAGGTACGCAGCCCGCAGCCCGACGAACTGGCCCTGATGCGCTCCGGCGCCGCGCTGCTCGGCATGCTCGACCCTTTCGACAAGGACGGCCTGCAGCGCCTGGCGGGCGCAGGCCTGACCGCCTTTGCGCTGGAAGCCGCGCCGCGCACCACGCGCGCGCAGAGCATGGATGTGCTCTCGTCCCAGGCCAATATCGCCGGCTACAAGGCCGTGATGATCGCAGCCGACAAATACCAGCGCTTCTTCCCCATGCTCATGACCGCCGCTGGCACGGTGAAGGCCGCGCGCGTCGTGGTGCTGGGTGTGGGCGTGGCGGGGCTGCAGGCGATTGCCACGGCCAAGCGTCTGGGCGCCGTCATTGAAGCCTCGGACGTGCGGCCTTCCGTCAAGGAGCAGGTCGAGTCGCTCGGCGGCAAGTTCATCGAGGTGTCCTATGACACCGACGAAGAAAAGGAAGCCGCCGTCGGCGTTGGCGGCTACGCCAAGCCCATGCCGGCCAGTTGGCTGGCGCGCCAGCAGGTGGAAGTGGCCAAGCGCGTGGCGCTGGCCGACATCGTCATCAGCACCGCGCTCATTCCCGGCCGCGCTGCGCCCACCCTGGTCACCGAGGACATGGTCAAGGCCATGAAGCCGGGCTCGGTCATCGTCGACATCGCCGCGGGCAAGGGCCCGGGTGGCGTGGGTGGCAACTGCCCGCTGTCCGAGGCTGGCAAGACCGTGGTCCAGCATGGCGTGACCATCGTCGGCGAGACCAACCTGCCTGCGCTGGTGGCGGCTGATGCCTCGGCGCTTTATGCGCGCAACATCCTGGATTTTCTCAAGCTCGTGCTCACCAAAGAGGGCGGCCTGCAGGTCAACCTGGACGACGACATCGTGGCCGCCTGCCTTGTGGCACAGGGCGGCGAAGTCAAGCGTAGTTGAACCGCAAGAGGACGCCATGGAAATCTCCCACACCCTCACCAACCTGATCATCTTCGTGCTGGCGATCTATGTCGGCTACCACGTGGTCTGGACGGTCACGCCCGCGCTGCACACGCCGCTGATGGCCGTGACCAATGCCATCTCGGCCATCGTCATCGTCGGCGCCATGCTGGCCGCCGCGCTCACCACCACGCCCTTGGGCAAGACCATGGGCGTGCTGGCCGTGGCGCTGGCGGCGGTCAATGTCTTTGGCGGCTTTCTGGTCACCCGGCGCATGCTGGAGATGTTCCGCAAGAAAGACAAGAAGGTAGCTGCGCCTGCGGCCGACAAGGGAGATGCGGCATGAGCATGAACCTTGTCACGCTGCTGTATTTGGTCGCCAGCGTCTGCTTCATCCAGGCCCTGAAGGGCCTGAGCCACCCCACCACCTCGATTCGCGGCAACATCTTCGGCATGACCGGCATGGCGATCGCCGTGCTGACCACCGCTGCGCTGATCGTCACGCTGGCCGGCAGCGCGCTCGGCCTGGGCTGGGTGCTGCTGGGCCTGCTGGTGGGCGGCACGGCGGGCGCGGTGATGGCGCAGCGCGTGGAGATGACCAAGATGCCCGAGCTGGTCGCCTTCATGCACAGCATGATCGGCCTGGCCGCGGTGTTCATCGGCGTGGCCGCGGTGGCCGAGCCGCATGCCTTCGGCATTGCGCTGCAGGGCGATCCGATCCCGCCGGGCAACCGGCTGGAGCTGTTCCTGGGCGCGGCCATCGGCGCCATCACCTTCAGCGGTTCGGTGATTGCCTTTGGCAAGCTTTCGGGCAAATACAAGTTCCGCCTGTTCCGTGGCGCGCCGGTGCAGTTCAAGGGCCAGCACATGCTCAACCTGGTGCTGGGCCTGCTGACCGTTGCCCTGGGCCTGCTGTTCGTGGCCACCGAGAGCTGGCCGGCCTTCTTTGCCATGCTGGCGCTGGCCTTCGTCATGGGCGTGCTCATCATCATCCCGATCGGCGGGGCCGACATGCCGGTGGTGGTGAGCATGCTCAACAGCTACTCGGGCTGGGCGGCCGCGGGCATTGGCTTCAGCCTGAACAACAGCATGCTGATCATTGCCGGCTCGCTGGTGGGCAGCTCGGGCGCGATCCTGAGCTACATCATGTGCAAGGCCATGAACCGCTCCTTCTTCAACGTGATCCTGGGCGGCTTTGGCGGCGAGGCGGCCACCGCTAGTGCCGGCAGCAGCGAACAGCGGCCGGTCAAGAGCGGCAGCGCCGACGACGCCGCCTTCGTGCTGTCCAACGCCGAGACGGTCGTGATCGTGCCCGGCTACGGCCTGGCCGTGGCGCGCGCCCAGCATGCGGTGAAGGAACTGGCCGCCAAGCTCACCGAGAAGGGCATCACCGTCAAGTACGCCATCCACCCGGTGGCCGGCCGCATGCCGGGCCACATGAACGTGCTGCTGGCCGAGGCCGAGGTGCCCTACGACCAGGTGTTCGAGATGGAAGACATCAACGGCGAGTTCGGCCAGGCCGACGTCGCCATCATCCTCGGCGCCAACGACGTGGTGAACCCGGCTGCGCACACCAAGGGCAGCGCGATCTACGGCATGCCCATCCTGGAGGCCTACAAGGCCAAGACGGTGATCGTGAACAAGCGCTCCATGGCCGCGGGCTATGCCGGCCTGGACAACGAGCTGTTCTACATGGACAAGACCATGATGGTGTTTGGCGACGCCAAGAAGGTGGTCGAGGACATGACCAAAGCCATCGAGTGAGATGCCGCGCCTGCGGGCGCGGGCGGCGTTTTAGAACGATCGTGCTTTTTGGGCCACAATGGGCCACTTGAGGAGACACAAAACCTATGGAAAAGACTTGGCTTTCGCAGTATCCGGCGGGCGTGCCGGCAGAGATTGATCCCGGGCAGTACCGCTCGCTGGTGGCCCTCATGGAAGAGAGCTTTGGCCGCTATGCGGACCGCACGGCCTACAGCTTCATGGGCCGCGACGTCAGCTACGCAGAGACCGACAACACCAGCCGCAAGCTCGCGGCTTACCTGCAGGGCCTGGGGCTGACCAAGGGCGACCGCGTCGCCATCATGATGCCCAACGTGCCGCAGTACCCGGCGGCCGTGGCGGCCATCCTGCGCGTGGGCTGCGTGGTGGTCAACGTCAACCCGCTCTACACCCCGCGCGAGCTGGAGCACCAGCTGAAGGACTCCGGCGCCAAGGCCATCGTCATCATCGAGAACTTCGCGCACACGCTGGAGCAGTGCATTGCCGCCACGCCGGTGAAGCACATCGTGCTGTGCGCCATGGGCGACCGGCTCGGCTTCCTCAAGGGCGCCATCGTCAACTATGTGGTGCGCAGCGTGAAGAAGCTGGTGCCGCCCTATCGCCTGCCGGGCGCGGTGCGCTTCAACGACGCCCTGGCCCAGGGCGCGCGCGGCAGCTTCACCGCCCCCGCCATCGGCCCCGACGACGTAGCCCTGCTGCAGTACACCGGCGGCACCACGGGCGTGAGCAAGGGCGCAACGCTGCTGCACCGAAACATCATTGCCAACGTGCTGCAGTCCGAGGCCTGGAACCTGCCCGCCATGCACAAGGTGCCCGCAGGCGAGCAGCCCACGGCCATCTGCGCGTTGCCGCTCTATCACATCTTCGCCTTCACGGTGAACATGATGCTGAGCATGCGCACCGGCGGCAAGACCGTGCTGATCCCCAATCCACGCGACCTTGCTGGCACGCTCAAGGAGCTGTCCAAGCACCGCTTCCACAGCTTTCCTGCGGTCAATACGCTGTTCAACGGCCTGGCCCACCACCCTGACTTCGACAAGGTGGACTGGAGCCATCTGAAGATCTCGGTCGGCGGCGGCATGGCGGTGCAGGCAGCGGTGGCCGAGCTGTGGCTCAAGAAAACCGGCTGCTCGATCTGCGAGGGCTACGGCCTGTCGGAAACCTCGCCTTCGGTCAGCTGCAACCCGACCAACAGCACCGCCTACACCGGCACCATCGGCCTGCCGCTGCCCTCCACCGAGATGAAGCTGCTGGACGACGAGGGCAACGAAGTCCCGCTGGGCGAGCGCGGCGAGCTCGCCATCCGCGGCCCGCAAGTGATGGCCGGCTACTGGCAGCGCCCGGACGAGACCGCCAAGGTCATGACCGCCGACGGCTTCCTGCGCTCTGGCGACATCGGCGTGGTCGACGAGCGCGGCTACTTCCGCGTCGTCGACCGCAAGAAGGACATGATTCTGGTCAGCGGCTTCAACGTCTACCCGAACGAGGTCGAGGACGTGCTGGCGGCCATGCCCGGCGTGCGTGAATGCGCGGCAGTCGGCGTGCCGGACGAGAAGACCGGCGAGACCGTCAAGGTGGTGATCGTGCGGCAAGACGAAACCCTGACCGAAGCCCAGGTGCTCGACTACTGCCGCGCCAACCTGACCGGCTACAAGCGCCCGCACGTGGTCGAGTTCCGCGCCGAGCTGCCCAAGACACCGGTCGGCAAGATCCTGCGGCGCGAGCTGCGCGACAAGCGCTGACCCGGCCCACGCGCCGCGTGGGATCATCGGGCGCATGCCTCTCACCGCCCATGCGCCCACCGCCATCCTCAGCGCACTCCCCGAAGAACAAGCCGGCCTGGCCATGCGATTGGCCGCTCCGGTCGCCAGCAGCCATGCTGGCCGCAGCTTCGTCCAAGGCACGCTCGACGGCCTGCCCGTGGTGCTGGCGCTGTCCGGCATTGGCAAGGTGGCCGCAGCCAGCACCGCCACCCTATTGATCGAGCGCTTTGGCGCGGCGCGCATCCTGTTCACCGGCGTGGCCGGCGGGCTCGGGGCGCAGGTGCGGGTGGGCGACGTCGTGGTGGCGCGCGACTTCGTACAGCACGACATGAATGCAGCGCCGCTGTTCCCGCGCTTCGAGGTGCCGCTTACGGGTGTTTCACGCTTCCCCGCAGATGCCGCCCTGACCGACGCTCTGTTGCAGGCGGCGCGCGCGGCGCTGGCGGACCCGGATCTGGTCGATGCAGCCGAGCGCCTGCGCTTTGGCCTGCAGCAGCCAAAGGTGCACCATGGCTTGCTGGCAAGCGGCGACCGCTTTGTGTCCTCGCACGCCGAGGTGGCAGAGCTGCGCGCCGCGCTGCCCGAGGCGCTGGCGGTCGACATGGAAAGCGCCGCCGTGGCCCAGGTCTGCGCGGCCTACGGCCTGCCCTTTGCCGCGGTGCGCACCGTGTCCGACCGGGCCGACGATGCCGCGCATGTCGACTTCCCCGCCTTCGTCACGGCCGTGGCCAGCCGCTATGCCGGGGTCATCATGGGGTGCTACTTAAATAATAGCTAGTAGCCCAGGTGGGATAAGGGCTAGAGGCACTTTTCTCTTAAAAATGGCTCAGCCCAGCCAGCCGCGCCGGCGGAAGTACCACATGGGCACCACCGCGCTGGCGATCATCAGCCCCAGCACATAGGGGTAGCCCCAGGCCCAGTCCAGCTCCGGCATGATCTTGAAGTTCATGCCGTAGATGCTCGCGATCAGCGTCGGCGGCAGCAGTGCCACGCTGGCCACCGAGAAGATCTTGATGATCTTGTTCTGGTTGATGTTGATGAAGCCGACCGTCGCATCCATCAGGAAGTTGATCTTGTCGAACAGGAAGGCCGTGTGGTTGTCCAGCGACTCGATGTCGCGCAGGATCTGGCGCGCTTCCTCGAACTGCTCGGCGTTGAGCATCTTGCTGCGCATCATGAAGCTCACCGCGCGGCGCGTGTCCATCACGTTGCGGCGGATGCGGCCGTTCAAGTCTTCCTGCCGCGCAATCGCACCCAGCACCTCGCCGGCCAGCGCATCGGTCACGTCGCCCGACAGCACCTTGGTGCTGGCTTTTTCCAGCTCGTCGTAGATGTCCTCCAGCGTGTCGGCGGAGTATTCGGCATCGGCGTCGAACAGCTTGAGCAGCACGTCCTTGGCATCCTCGATCAGCCCCGGCGCCCGGCGCGCGCGCATGCGCAGCAGGCGGAAGGTTGGCACATCCTCGTCGTGGATGGTGAACAGCACGCCGCGGCTGCGGTTGCCGCTGTTGTGCTGGTTCAGGATGAAGGCCACGCGCACCGAGCGCGGCTCTTCCTCGTCGGCGATCAAAAAGTCGCTGCGCACATGCAGGTCGCCGTTGTCTTCTTCGTAGAAGCGGGCCGACTCCTCGATGTCTTCGCCCGTGGCGTCCTCGGGGATCGACAGCGCGTAGTGCTGCTTGATCCAGCGCTTTTCCTCAAGCGTTGGTGATTCCAGGTCCACCCAGATCGGCTGGAAGCGGGTCAGCTCTTCGAGGGATTCGATCTCCTCCTGGACCAGGCGACCGTTGACGAGCGAGAAGATATTGAGCATGGAGCATTCCCGTAGGGGTAGGGCATCGGCAAGGTGTGGGGGACTGGCTTTCAGCTCCCGGTGCACGATGCGTCACGGGCCCTGAAAGCTACCGACTGGGAGAGGACTCCATGGTGCTTTTCCTGCAAAAAATGCTAGCGCGAAATTATCGCACCGCACCATGTCGGGCCCCGGCCCGTGGGCACCAAAAAAGCGCATCGCAAGCCAGGCGGGATTGCCCTGTTGGCGCTGGGGTTTCTGGCCGCAACAGCCCTTGCAGACGGACTTTTACATCGTGCTTCAGTCTCGAAAAGATCAATGAAATCATAGGCCTGCATGCGGGTCACCAGGCGTTGCCGGCGCTCCTGATTGATTTCGGCGTACGGCCGGCGCATAGTGAATCCGACTCGAGAAAACATGCGTTCGCGCCGCCCTGCAACGGGGTGGTATTTCCAACCGGAGCTTTTCCTGGAGGCTATTTATGAACTTGACGATCAGCGGTCATCACCTCGATGTCACCCCTGCGCTGCACAACTACGTAACTGCCAAGATGGACCGAATCACACGCCACTTCGATCAGGTGGTGGACGTGAAGGTCTTGCTCACAGTCGAGAAGCAAAAGGAGAAGCAACGCCGCCAGCGCGCCGAGTGCAACATCAACGTCAAAGGCAACACCATGTTCGCGGAATGCGCGCATGCCGATCTTTACGCTGCGGTAGATGAACTGTTCGACAAGCTCGACCGCCAGGTCGTCCGGCACAAGGACCGCCTGCAGGACCACCACCACGAACCGTCCAAGCGCCTCATGTAAGCGGCTCGGGGCCGCCCGCGGCTGTTGCGCATATGCGCCAACCGTACTGGCCCCTGGGGGTGGATTGTTGCACCGCAAGGTGCATAATCCGCCCTCACCACTATGAACCGTCTCGCCTCCATTCTGCCGGCCGCTCAGGTGCTTGTGAGCGTCGATGCCACTAGCAAGAAGCGCGCATTCGAAGAGGCCGGACTGCTGTTCGAAGAACAGCACGGCCTGAGCCGAGCCCTCATCACCGACAGCCTCTTCGCCCGTGAACGGCTGGGCTCCACCGGCCTCGGGCATGGTGTGGCCATCCCCCACGGCCGCATCAAGGGACTGAAGGCGCCCATGGCTGCCGTGTTCCAACTGGCGCAGCCGATCGGCTTCGATGCCCCCGACGAGCGCCCGGTTGCCCTGCTGATCTTCCTGCTGGTGCCTGAAGCCGCCACGCAGAAGCATCTGGAGATCCTCTCCGAGATCGCCGAGTTGCTGAGCGATGCACCGCTGCGCGAGAAGATCAAGACCTGCGCTGACGCCACCGAACTGCACACCACGATTGCCAGTTGGCAATCCACTCAGCCTGCGTGAAACCCACCGTCGTCAGCGCTGACGTTCTGTTCGAGGAGTTTCGCTCTTCGCTGCGCTGGGAATGGGTTGCGGGCCTGGGCGCCTCCGAGCGCAGCTTCGAAGCCGTGGCCGTCAGCGCCGCGCGCTCCGGCGCCGACCTGGTCGGTTACCTGAATTACATCCACCCTTACCGGGTGCAGATCCTGGGTGAGCGCGAGGTGGCCTACCTCACCAATGCCACCCCTGAGGACTGCGCGCGGCGCATCGCGCGCATCGTCACGCTCGAGCCGCCGGTGCTGATCCTGACCGACGGCCAGACCGCACCCGATGCGCTGGTGTCCATGTGCGAGCGGGCGCAGATCCCGATGTTCGCCACGCACGAGTCGGCGGCCTTTGTCATCGACGTGCTGCGTGCCTACCTGTCCAAGCATTTCGCCGACCGGGTCACCATGCACGGCGTCTTCATGGACATCCTGGGCCTGGGCGTGATGATCACCGGCGAGTCGGGCCTGGGCAAAAGTGAGCTTGGGCTGGAGCTGATCTCGCGTGGCAACGGCCTGGTGGCCGACGATGCGGTGGACCTGTTTCGCATCAACCAGGCCACCATCGAGGGGCGGTGCCCCGAGCTGCTGCAGAACCTGCTGGAGGTGCGCGGCATCGGTTTGCTGGACATCCGCGCCATCTTTGGCGAGACGGCGGTGCGCCGCAAGATGCGGCTCAAACTGATCGTGCACCTGGTGCGGCGCGAAACCATGGAGCGCGAGTACGAGCGCCTGCCGCATGAGCCCCTAACCCAGGATGTGCTCGACGTCCCGGTGCGCAAGGCAGTGATCCAGGTGGTCGCCGGCCGCAACATCGCCGTGCTGGTCGAGGCTGCGGTGCGCAACACCATCCTGCAGTTGCGCGGTATCGACACCTACCAGGAATTCGTCGAGCGCCACCAGCGCGCGATGGAACGCGGCGAGCCTTAAGGCGCCGACCTATCAGCCCAAGGGCACCACGGAACCGGCTCCGCCGGGCCGTAGGTGCCGCCCCGGAAGGGGGTTGGCGAAGACACGAAGTGCGAAGCCTGGGGGGCGAGCTTTAGCCTTTTGTCTTGATGCAGTCGGCGCACAGCCCGTACAGCGCCATGGCGTGGTCCTGCATTTGCCAGCCCATGGCCTTGGCCACGGCCAGTTGGCGCTTCTCGATCTCGGCGTCGTAGAACTCCTCGACCTTGCCGCAGCTGGTGCAGACGAAGTGGTCGTGGTGCGAGCCTTCGTTGAGCTCGTAGACGGCCTTGCCGCTTTCGAAATGGCGCCGGCTCAGTATGCCGGCCTGCTCGAACTGGGTCAGCACGCGGTAGACCGTAGCCAGGCCGATGTCGGAGCGCTCTTCCAGCAACACACGGAACACGTCCTCGGCCGTCATGTGGCGCTGCTTGCCCTTCTGGAAGATTTCCAGAATCTTCAGGCGCGGCAAGGTGGCCTTGAGACCGGTACTCTTGAGGTCTTCGATGTTGCTGGACATGGATGGGTTCTCCGAAGCTGCCACTGCGGCCATGCAAGGATTTTGCATGGCGGGTGGGCGGGACGGCGGCAAAAGGGGCTGCCGCTACAATGGGCCGATCATATCGTCAGCCTTCCTTCCCATGCCCGAACTTCTCCGCAGCGGCGCCCTGGCCGGCGCCATTGTCGCCCTGAGCGCTCTGCTGCCGGCCTGCGGCTCGGTCGACAGTGCCAGCAACCGCATTGCCAGCATGGTGACGCCCTACAAGATCGAGGTCGTGCAGGGCAACTTCGTCTCCAAGGAGCAAGCGGCGGCGCTGCAGACGGGCATGAGCCGGCTGCAGGTGCGCGAAGTGCTGGGCACTCCGCTGGTGACCAGCATCTTCCACGCTGATCGCTGGGACTATGTGTTCACCATCAAGCGCCCCAATGTCGAACCCCAGGCACGGCGCCTGAGCGTGTTCTTCAAGGACGACCTGCTTGAGCGCTTCGAGGGCGACGAGATGCCGAGCGAAGCCGACTTCGTGGCCCAGCTCGATACCCGGCCCCGGGCTTCCGGCAAGGCGCCGGTGCTGGAGGCGACCGAAGCGCAGCTCAAACGCTTTCCTGCCAGCAAGGCGCCGTCGCCCGATGCCGCGACGTCCCAGGCGGCCGAGCCGCCACTGCCCACCAGCTACCCGCCGCTCGAATCGTCCTCTACCGGGCGCTGAGCACCTGGTGCCGCCGCGGTGCACCAATTCCTCCTCTTTTTCCTGATGCCATTCGCATGAGCGCTACGCCTTCTTCTTCCGCTGCCCGGCACCGTGTGGCCATTGCCGGCGCCTCCGGCCGCATGGGCCGCATGCTGATCGAGGCGGTGCGTGCCGCCGACGACTGCGTGCTGGCCGGTGCGCTGGACGCCGCCGCCAGCCCCGCCATCGGCTCGGATGCATCTGCATTCCTGGGCCTGGCCAGCGGCGTGCAGATCACGGCAGACCCGGCCATCGGCGTGGCCGGTGCGGATGCGCTGATCGACTTCACCCGCCCGGAAGGCACGATGGCGCACCTGGCGGCCTGCCGTGAGCGCGGCGTGGCGCTGGTGATCGGCACCACCGGTTTTACCGCGGCGCAGAAGGCAGACATTGCGGCTGCCGCGCGCGACATTCCCATCGTCATGGCGCCCAATATGAGCGTGGGCGTGAACGTCACGCTCAAGCTGCTGGAGATGGCTGCCAAGGCCTTGTCCACCGGCTATGACATCGAGATCCTGGAGGCCCACCACCGCCACAAGGTGGATGCGCCCTCGGGCACGGCGCTGAAGATGGGCGAGGTGATTGCCAGCGCGCTTGGCCGCTCGCTCGACGAATGCGCGGTCTATGCACGCGAGGGCGTTACCGGCGAGCGCGATCCCTCCAGCATCGGCTTTGCCGCCATTCGCGGTGGCGACATCGTGGGCGACCACACGGTGCTGTTCGCCGGCACCGGCGAGCGCATCGAGATCTCGCACAAGGCCTCCAGCCGCGCCGGCTACGCCCAGGGCAGCCTGCGTGCGGTGCGCTTCCTGGCTGGCAAGAAGCCGGGCCTCTACGACATGTTCGATGTGCTGGGCCTGCACGGCTGAGCGGTGCGATGAACGCGGCGCGCTTCCTGATCGAAGGTGATGCCGTTTCGCGCAGCGTCGCGATTGGCTTGCTGGTGCTGTCGGTGGCGAGCTGGGTGGTGATTGCCTGGAAGCTCTGGTTGCTGCAGCGCGCCGTGGCCGACGTGGCACGCGGCACCGCCGCTTTCTGGCAGGCCAACTCGCTGGCGGATGCCCATCGCGCCGTGGCAACCTTCGACCGGCATGCGCTGGTCACTCCCTTCCTGGCAGCCCTGGCGCCACTGGCTGCAACACCGGGCTTGGCGGGCACCGGCGACCGCCAGCAGCGGCGCACCCGGGTGCTGCGCGATGTCCTGCACGCGGTCCTGGGCCGCCTGCAGTTTGGCCAGGTGCTGTTGGCCACGGTGGGCGCGATTGCCCCGTTTGTGGGCCTGCTCGGCACGGTCTGGGGCATCCACCGTGCGCTGGTCGATATCGCCGGTGCCGGCCAGATCACCATCGAGCGCATCGCCGGCCCGGTGGGCGAGGCCCTGGTGATGACGGCCGCCGGCCTGGCCGTGGCCATTCCTGCGGTGCTGGCCTACAACCTGTTTGGCCGCCGCATCACGCGCATCGAGGCGGCTCTCGAAGGCTTCGCGCAGGACCTGCGCGACCTGCCGGAGCTGCCGCCGGGCTGAGCCGGCCGCCGCACCATGGCCTTCGGACGTCTCGACCGCGGCGCCAGCAGCGCGCCCCTCAGCGACATCAACGTCACGCCGCTGGTGGATGTGATGCTGGTGCTGGTGGTGGTCTTCCTGCTGACCGCGCCCCTGCTGGCCAGCAGCATCCGGCTCGACCTGCCCCAGGCGGCTTCCGCCGCGCCGGTGAGCAAGCCGGCATCCCTGGCGGTGGTGATGGACAAATCCGGCCAGGTGTTCCTGGACGACAAGCCGGTGGCCGTCGAGGCCGTGGCGGCGCGTTTTGCCGATGCCGCGCGGGCTGATCCGGCCACCGAACTACAGCTGCGCGCCGATGCCGGCGTGCCTTACGGCCGCGTGGTCGAGGTGCTGGGCCTGGCGCAGAAGGCAGGCCTCACGCGCATCGGCTTCATGGCCGACCCGGCTGTTGCGGCACCCGCCGGGCGGAAACCCTAAAATCGCGGCGTCATGCCGCCGTCTGCGGCTCGTGCCGAGCGCCGCGCAGCGGGCGCCGGCAAACCCACCGTTTCCATGCAAGACAAATACCAACACACCGAGGTCGAGCGCGCTGCGCAGGCCGACTGGACCGCCCGCGACGCCTACCGCGTGACCGAGAACGCGGACAAGCCCAAGTACTACGCCTGCTCGATGCTGCCTTACCCCAGCGGCAAGCTGCACATGGGTCATGTGCGCAACTACACCATCAACGACATGCTGACCCGCAGCCTGCGCATGAAGGGCTACAACGTCCTGATGCCCATGGGCTGGGACGCCTTCGGCCTGCCGGCCGAGAACGCGGCGCTGAAGAACGGCGTGCCGCCGGCGCAGTGGACCTACGACAACATCGCCTACATGAAGAAGCAGATGCAGGCGATGGGGCTGGCCATCGACTGGTCGCGCGAAGTCGCCACCTGCGACCCCAGCTACTACAAGTGGAACCAGTGGCTGTTCCTGAAGATGCTGGAGAAGGGCATCGCCTACCGCAAGACCCAGGTCGTCAACTGGGACCCGGTGGACCAGACCGTGCTGGCCAACGAGCAAGTGATCGACGGCAAGGGCTGGCGCACCGGCGCCGTGGTGGAAAAGCGCGAGATCCCGGGCTACTACCTGAAGATCACCGACTACGCCGAAGAGCTGCTGGACCATGTCCAGACCAAGCTGCCGGGCTGGCCCGAGCGCGTGCGCCTGATGCAAGAGAACTGGATCGGCAAGAGCCAGGGCGTGCGCTTTGCCTTCCCGCACGACGTTCGCGGCGATGACGGTGCGCTGATCGGCGACGGCCGGCTCTACGTCTTCACCACCCGTGCCGACACCATCATGGGCGTGACCTTCTGCGCCATTGCGCCCGAGCATCCGCTGGCGCTGCATGCGGCCAAGACCCAGCCCAGCGTGGCCGCCTTCATCGAAGAGTGCAAGTCTGGCGGCACCACCGAGGCCGAGATCGCCACCCAGGAGAAGAAGGGCGTGCGCACCGGCCTGACCGTGACGCACCCGTTCACCGACGAGCAGGTCGAGGTCTGGGTTGGCAACTACGTGCTGATGTCCTATGGCGACGGCGCCGTGATGGGCGTGCCCGCGCACGATGAGCGCGACTTTGCCTTTGCGCTGCAGTACGGCATCGAGATCAAGCAGGTGGTGCTGGTCGACGGCGAGCACTACGACTACCACCGCTGGCAGGACTGGTACGGTGACAAGCAGCGCGGCGTCACCATCAATTCCGACAGCTTCAGCGGCCTGCCCTACCAGGAGGCGGTCGATGCCGTCGTCCATGCGCTGCAGGCCAAGGGCCTGGGCGAGAAGAAGACCACCTGGCGCCTGCGTGACTGGGGCGTGAGCCGCCAGCGCTACTGGGGCACGCCGATCCCCATCATCCATTGCGAAGACTGCGGCGCCGTGCCGGTGCCTGAGAAAGACCTGCCGGTGGTGCTGCCGCAGGACTGCATCCCGGATGGCTCGGGCAACCCGCTGCACAAGCACGAAGGCTTTCACGCTGGCGTCGTCTGCCCGCATTGCGGCAAGCCGGCGCGGCGCGAGACCGACACCATGGACACCTTCGTGGACTCGTCCTGGTACTTCATGCGCTATTGCGACCCGAAGAACGAGCAGGCCATGGTCGGCGCGGGCGCCGACTACTGGATGCCGATGGACCAGTACATCGGCGGCATCGAGCACGCGATCCTGCACTTGCTCTACGCCCGCTTCTGGACCAAGGTCATGCGCGACCTGGACTTGGTCAAGGTCGACGAGCCCTTTGCCAAGCTGCTCACGCAGGGTATGGTGCTCAACCACATCTACTCGCGCCGCACCGAGAAGGGCGGCAAGGAATACTTCTGGCCGCATGACGTCGAGCATGTGCTGGACGAGGCCGGCAAGGTCATTGGCGCCAAGCTGGTCAATGCCGTGGGCGCGCTGCCGGTGGGTACCGCCATCGACTACGAGGGCGTGGGCACCATGTCCAAGTCCAAGAACAACGGCGTCGACCCGCAGGACCTGATCAGCAAGTACGGCGCCGACACCGCGCGGCTCTACACCATGTTCACCGCGCCGCCCGAAGCCACGCTGGAGTGGAACGACGCTGCGGTCGAGGGCAGCTACCGCTTCCTGCGCCGCGTCTGGAACTTCGGTGCCAAGCTTTCTGCTATTGATTCTGTAGCTGCCAGCCTAAGCGTAGCGGGGGCTAAAGCCCTGAAAGACGTAAAGTTTGGCAAGGAAGCCAAGGCCCTGCGCCTGGAAGTCCACACCGTGCTCAAGCAGGTGGACTACGACTACCAGCGCATGCAGTACAACACCGTCGTCTCTGGCGCGATGAAGCTGCTCAATGCGCTGGAAAGCTTCAAGTCCACCGGCACGCCGGGCGCTGAAGTGGCGCTGATCGAAGGCTTTGGCATCCTGCTGCGCGTGCTCTACCCAGCCACGCCGCACCTCACGCACACGCTCTGGTCGCAGTTGGGCTATGCCGGCGAATTGGGCGATCTGCTCGATGCGCCCTGGCCGGTGGTGGATGAATCCGCCCTGCAGCAGGACGAGATCGAGCTGATGCTGCAGGTCAACGGCAAGCTGCGCGGCGCGATCCGCGTGCCGGCCGGCGCCTCCAAAGAGGTGATCGAGCAGGCCGCGCTGGCCAATGAGGAGTACCGCAAGCTGGCCGCTGGTGCCGCCCCCAAGAAGATCGTGGTGGTGCCTGGCCGTTTGGTCAACATCGTCATTTGAACCGGAGCCGCAGCATGCAGCGACGCGCCTTTGCCTCTTCTCTTGTGGTCCTTGCCTCGGCGGGTGGCCTGGCCGGCTGCGGCTTCCATCTGCGGCAGGCGCCCAACTTCGCCTTCTCCAGCATCTACCTGGCGACCAACTCATCCTTCGGCATCGAGCTGCGGCGCAACCTGGAGTCGGGCGGCAAGATCACCGTGATCCGCGACATCGCCCAGCGCGACAACGCGCAGGTCATCCTGGAGGTGCTGCAGGACCAGCGCGAACGCGTGGTGCTGGGCTACAACTCGGCCGGCCAGGTGCGCGAGTTCCAGCTGCGCATACGCGTGCGCTTTCGCCTGCGCTCGCCGGACGACCGCGAACTGCTGGCGCCGACCGAGATCCTCATGCAGCAGGACCAGAGCTACGACGAAACCCTGGCCCTGGCCAAGGAAGCCGAAGCGCAGCTGATCTACCGCAGCATGCAGACCGACGTGGTGCAGCAAATC
Source organism: Xylophilus sp. GW821-FHT01B05 (assembly GCA_038961845.1). NCBI lineage: Bacteria > Pseudomonadati > Pseudomonadota > Betaproteobacteria > Burkholderiales > Xylophilus > Xylophilus sp. GW821-FHT01B05. The sequence continues at coordinate 5,644,628 of CP152408.1, read as the reverse complement.
ATGCGGCGCCTTGCTGCTGTAAAAACTATATGACCCCCAGGCTTCGCGCTTCGCGTCTTCGCCAACCCCCTTGCAGGGGGCAACACCAGCGGCCCGGCGGAGCCGGTTCCGCGGTGTTCTTGGCATTGGGCCGCGCATCGTGCAACGCCATGGCGGGGCACTGATATGCAACTGGCCCCGGCCCAGCTCGCCGCCCATCTGCAAAAGGGCTTGCGCCCGCTCTATGTGCTGCATGGCGACGAGCCGCTGCTGCAGCAGGAGGCGGCCGACGCCATCCGCGCGGCCGCGCGCGCGCTCGGCCCGGCTGAGCGCACCGTCTACACCGTGGCTGGCGCGCATTTCGACTGGAGCGAGGTGCTGGCCGCCGGCGGCTCGCTCTCGCTGTTTGCCGAGCGCCAGATCGTCGAGATCCGCATCCCCTCCGGCAAGCCGGGCAAGGACGGCAGCGCCGCGCTGCAGCAACTGGCCGCTGGCGCCGCCGGGCAAGAGGGCACGCTGACCCTGGTCATGCTGCCGCGCCTGGACAAGGCGACGCGCACCGGCGCCTGGTTCATGGCGCTGGAGAACGCCGGCGTCACGCTGCAGATCGACCCGGTGGAGCGCGGCGCGCTGCCGCAGTGGATCGCCCAGCGCCTGCAGCGCCAGGGCCAGCAGGTGGCGGCCGGCGATGAAGGCCAGCGCACGCTGCAGTTCTTTGCCGACCGGGTCGAGGGCAATTTGCTCGCGGCGCACCAGGAGATCCAGAAGCTCGCGCTGCTCTACCCGGCCGTGCCCGGCACGCCCTGCGTGCTGACGCAGGAGCAGGTCGAGGCGGCGGTGGCCAATGTGGCGCGCTACGACGTCTTCAAGCTATCAGAGGCGGTGCTGGGCGGCCAGGCGGCGCGGGTGCAGCGCATGCTCGACGGCCTGCAGGCCGAGGGCGAGGCCGAGGTGCTGGTGCACTACACCCTGGCCGAAGACATCCGCGCCCTGAAGCGCGTGAAAGACGCGATGTCTGCGGGCCGCCCGCTGCCGATGGCGCTGCGCGAGCAGCGCATCTGGGGCCCGCGCGAGCGCCTGTTCGAGCGCGTGCTGCCCCGGCTCGATGCGCGCACGCTGGCCCGTCTGCTGCAGGCCGCGCACCAGGTCGACGGCATCGTCAAAGGCCTGCCGCAGGAAGGCTGGCCGCGCAACGGCTGGCAGGCGCTGCACCGGCTGGCCCAGGGCCTGTGCCGGGCCTGCGCCGCGACGCCTGCGCGCGCCGGCGCTTGATGCTCCTTATTTGATAGCTATAAGCCCAGGACCCACCTGGGCTTAAGCCACTTTTTGTTCAAAAAACGTAACTACTCAGCCCCCACACCGTTCGGGCTGAGCTTGTCGAAGCCCTGCCACGCATCACCAAGCCCTTCGACAGGCTCAGGGCGAACGGGGGTGAGTAGTTACCAAAAAACCTGGCGCGGCGTCACAGCACCCGCTTGCGCACCTGGGTCACCACCACCTCGGCCAGCACCACCACGGCAAAGACCGCGATCAGGATCACCGCCACCTGGGTCCACTGGAACAGGTTGAGTGCGGTGTCCAGCGCCACGCCGATGCCGCCTGCGCCCACCAGGCCAAGCACGCCGGACTCGCGCACATTGATGTCCCAGCGCAGCAGCACCACCGACCAGAAGGCCGGCTTGACCTGCGGCCAGTAGCCGTACCAGATCTGCGCGGAAGTGGAGGCGCCCGCGGCCTGCAGCGCCTCGATCGGGCCGCGCGGCGCCTGCTCGATCGCCTCGCCCAGCAGCTTGCCGACAAAGCCCACCGAGCGGAAGGCAATGGCGAACATGCCGGCCAGCGGCCCGGGCCCGAAGATCGCCACGAACAGCAGCGCCCAGACCAGCGAGTTGACCGAGCGGCTGGCCACCAGCACCACGCGCGCCGCGAAGTTCAGCGCGCGGTTGCGGGTGACGTTGCCGGCCACCAGCAGGCCCAGCGGGATCGCCAGCGCCAGCGACAGCAGGGTGCCGAGCGTGGCCATGTGCAGCGTCTCGACCAGGGCTGCGTGCACCACCGCCGGGTAGTGCGACCAGTCCACCGGCCACATGCGCTGCAGCATGTCGACCATCTGCTCGGGCGCATCGACGAGGAACTCCGGGATCACCTCGACCGTGCGCGCCGACTGCACCACGGCCCAGACGACCAGCAGCGTCACCGCGTAGCGCAGCAGCCGCTGGCCGAGCGAGAAGCGCTGCCACTGGCGCGGCGCGGCGGCCGCAGCAGCAGCAGGCAGGAGGGCGGGGCTAGACATTCAAGGCCTTTCGCGTGGCGTTCACCACGATTTCCCCGACGACGATGATGGCGATCACCGTGGCCAGGATGGTGCAGACAAAGCTGTATTCAAAGCGCAGGAAGGCGGAGAACAGCGCACCGCCAATGCCGCCCGCGCCGACGATGCCCACCATGGTGGAGTTGCGCAGGTTGGAGTCGAGCTGGTAGGTGGCAAAGCCGACGAAGCGGCCCATCACCTGCGGCAGCACGCCAAACAGCACCACGTTGGCGAACGATGCGCCGGTGGCGCGCACCGCCTCGATCTGCTTGGGCGAGATCTCTTCGATCGCATCGGCAAACAGCTTGCCGACAAAACCCACCGTGGCCACCACCAGCGCCAGGATGCCCGCCAGCGGGCCAAAGCCGACCGCCTTCACGAACAGGATGGCGGTGATCACCGGGTGCAGCGAGCGGCACACCGCGATCAGCCCGCGCGCGCCGGTGCGCACATAGCCCGGCACCATGTTGCGCGCCGCCAGCAGGCCCACCGGCAGGCTCAGCGCCACGCCGGCCACGGTGGCCAGCACGGCGATCTGCAGCGTCTCGCGGATGCCTTCCCACAGCACATCCATCTTGGAGAAATCGGGCGGCACCATGCGCCCCAGGAAGCGCGCGCCCTGGTGCATGCCGGTGGACAGGCGTGCCCACGACAGGTCCATCTGCGCGATCACGTAGACGCTGTAGGCCAGCACGGCGAGCAGCACGGTTTTTTGCGTGCCGCTCCAGGCAAAGGCCTGCGCCGGCCTGGGCGCGGGCGTGGCGGCTTGGGCGCTGCTCATTGCATCCATTCCTGGCCGCCGTAGATGGTCTGCAGGTGGGCGTCGGTCAGGCCGGCGGGCGGGCCGTCGTAGACCACGTGGCCGCCGGTCATGCCAACGATGCGGTCGGAGTGCCGCCGCGCCAGCTCCACGTCGTGGATGTTGACGATCACCGGGATGCCGCGCGCGCGGCCCTGCTCGCGCAGCAGCTGGATGATCTCGACCGAGGTCTTGGGGTCGAGCGAAGACGTGGGCTCGTCGGCCAGCAGGATCGCCGGCTGCTGCATCAGTGCGCGCGCGATGCCCACGCGCTGGCGCTGGCCGCCGCTCAGCGCATCGGCGCGCTGGTGGGCGAAGCTGCCCAGCCCGATCACGTCAAGCAATTGGTAGGCGCGCTCGAAGTCCTCGGCCGGGAACTTGCGGCGCCAGGCCTTCCAGGCCGACAGATAGCCCAGGCGGCCGGTCAGCAGGTTTTCCATGACGGTCAGGCGCTCGACCAGGTTGTATTCCTGGAACACCATGCCGATATGGCGCCGGCTGCGGCGCAGCGCGCTGCCGCGCAACTGGGCCATGTCGAGCCGCTCGCCGGCCACGTCGAGCCAGATCTGGCCGGCGGTCGGATCGACCAGGCGGTTGATGCAGCGGATCAGCGTGGACTTGCCGGTGCCCGAGGGGCCGATGATGCTGGTCAGGCCGGTGCCGTCGATGCGCAGGTCGATCGACTTCAGCACCGGCACGCCCGGGCGGTATTCCTTCACCAGCTTCTGGATGTGCAGCGAGCCTGCATGCAGGGAGGGGGTCATGCGAATCTTCCGTGAGATGGGGGCGCCTCCCGGCCATGGCGGCGGGAAGCGGCAAGACCGCGCACGCGGCGCGGTCTGTGGGTGGTGGCCGTGGCCGGCTTACTTCTTGCCGGAGGCGGCCTTGTCGTAGGCGTCGCGGGTGAAGGACTCACCGGCAGAGGTCGCCACCTTGCGCACCAGCTCCCAGTCCTTCTGGTAGCTGATCGGCAGGAAGCGGTCGCCGCCCAGGCCCTTGGCCATTTCGGCCGGCACCTTGTACTCGTAGAAGCACTGCTTGATCTTGCTTTGCAGCGCCGGTTCGAGGTTGTGCGCGTAGGCGTAGGCGTCGGTCGGGAACTTGTCGCTGGTGTAGAGCACCCGGAAGTCGTCGGCCTTGACCACGCCGCGCTCGGTCATGTGCTGCAGCACGTCGCTGGCCACCGGTGCCGCGTCGTAGTCGCCCGACTTCACGCCCAGGATCGACTGGTCGTGCTTGCCCGAATAGACCACCTTGTAGTCGGTGTCGGGCGTCAGGCCGATGGCCGGGAACAGCGCGCGCGGCGCCAGGTTGCCCGAGTTGGACGAGGGCGAGGTGTGCGCGATCTTCTTGCCCTTGAGGTCGGCAATCTTCTGGAACGGGCTGTCCTTGCGCACGATCATCTGCAGGTTCATGCCGACCGAGCCCTCGCTGTTGCCACGGATGGCAAAGGGCACGGCGCCGGCCAGGTTCACGGCAAAGTTCACCGGGCCCGGCGAGAACGCCGCCATGTGCAGCCGGCCCGAGCGCATGGCCTCGATCTGCGCGGCATTGGACTGCACGGCGAAGAACACCACTTTCTTGTCCAGGCACTGCGACAGGTGGCCCATGAAGGGGCGGAACAGCTTTTCGTAGATGGCGGGGTCTTCCACCGGCGTGAAGGCGAACACCAGGGTGGACGGGTTGCGCAGCTTCTTCGGGTCGGTCGGGGTGTCGGCCACCAGGTCGCGGTTGGCGTCGCAGTAGGCGGCGTCCAGGTCGCCGCGGTAGGCGCAGGCGTCCTGCGCAAATGCACCGGCGGCGCCCAGCAGCAGGGCGGTGGAGGCGGCGATCTTGCCGGCGGTTATTTTTTTCATGCCAGTCCTTTGGTTGGTAAACGCTGCGGACTATAGGCAGCGCAGCCGGCGCTGGGGGCCGCGCCTTTCGCTCAGCCTTCAGGGGGCTTTCAAACTGCTTGCAAAATACCCTGGTACTTGCCCGGGGACGCATGCATGGCGCGGCGCCCGGATGATCCGGCATGGCCCCGACCGCTCCCGCCCCTCTCCCTTTCCTGGACCCGACCCGATGAAGCTGCTGCTGGTGGAAGACGATTTCGACCTGAGCGGCGCCCTGGTGCGGGTGCTGAGCCGGCGCGGCTTCGAGCTGACCCACTGCAACGACGGCGTGAGCGCGCTGGAGCTGCTGCAGAACGGCCGCTTCGATGTCGTCATGCTGGACCTGGGCATTCCCGGCATCGACGGCCTGCAACTGCTGCAGCGCCTGCGCGGCCGCGGGCTGACCGTGCCGGTGCTGGTGCTGACCGCACGCGGCGCGGTGGGCGACCGCATTGCCGGGCTCCAGGCGGGCGCAGACGACTACCTGCCCAAGCCGTTTGACCTGGACGAGCTCGACGCCCGCCTGCGCGCGCTGGTGCGCCGCTCGGGCGGCATGGAGGCGCCGCGCTGCGGCGAGCTGCGCTACGAGCGCGGCTCGGGGGCCTTCTACCTGGGCCAGAGCCCGCTCGAACTCACGCCGCGCGAAAGCGCCCTGCTGGCCGCGCTGATGGACCGCCCTGGCCACGCCATGACCAAGCAGCGCCTGACGGTGCTGGCCTTTGGCCAGGAGCCGCCGGCCCAGGCCGATGCCATCGAGGTCGTGGTGCACCGCCTGCGCAAGAAGCTGGCCCATACCGGCGTGCAGATCACCACGCTGCGCGGCGTCGGCTACCTGGTGCAGGAAGCGCGCGGCCATGCCTGATGCGCAAGGGCTGGCGCGGCCGCGCTCGCTGCGCAGCCGGCTGCTGCTCTGGCTGGTGGCGCCGCTGGTCGTCTTCCTGGCGCTGGACGCCTATGCCAACTACCGCGCCGCACTGCAGACCGCGCAACTGGCCTTCGACCGGCTGCTGGTCACCTCGGCCCATGCGCTGGCCGATCTGATCCGGCTGGAGCGCGGCGAGCTGCAGATCACCCTGCCGCACGCCGCCCTGGAGATCTACGACGGCGCCGGCGCCGGCGGCGGCACGCCGGAAGACGGCCCGGGCCGCAGCCGCATGGTCTACCGCGTGAGCTTTCTCGACGGCGCCTACCTGGCCGGCGACGAAGACCTGGCGCCCTACCGTGGCCGGCCGCCGCAGCACCCGGTGTACCAGTCGATGATCGAGCTCTATGACACCGTCAAGGGCACCGAGCCCATGCGCATGGCGGCCCTGGTGCAGCCGGTGGAGTCTTTCGAAGGCATGCGCCTGGTGGTGGTGCAGGTGGGCGAGTCCTCGGCCTACCGCACCCGGCTGGCAGCGCAAATCCTGCGCGGCACCTTGCTGCGGCAGGCGGGGTTGCTGTCCATCCTGCTGCTGCTGATCTGGGGCGTGGCCACGGTCGCGCTCAAGCCGGCGCGGGCGCTGGCGCGGCAACTGGACCTGCGCCAGGCACGCGACCTGACGCCGGTGCTGCTGGAGCGGCCGCCGAGCGAGCTGTTGCCAGTGGTGGCCGGCTTCAATGGCCTGTTGTCGCGGCTGGCCGCAGCGCAGGAGCAGCAGCGGCGCTTTGTGGCCGACGCCTCGCACCAGTTGCGCACGCCGCTCACCGTGCTGCAACTGCAGGCTGACGCCGGCCTGCGTGGCGACCTGCCCGAGCGCGAGGCGCTGGCCAGCGTCGCGGCCACCACGCGGCGGGCCACCGGCCTGGTGCAGCAGCTACTGTCGCTGGCGCGCGCGCAGCAGGCCGCCACCCAGGAGCCGGCCGAGCCCTTCGACCTGCGCGCCGTGGCAGAGGACGTGGCGGTGGAGCTGTCGCCGCTGCTGGCCCAGCGCCACCTCGACTTCCAGCTGGAGGGCGAGGCCGCCACGCTGAGCGGCTACGCCTGGATGGTGCGCGAGATCCTGGGCAACCTGCTGAAGAACGCCATCGAGTTCACCCCCGAGGGCGCGGCGCTCGGCATGCGCATTGGCCTGCCGGCGCCGGGCGGCGCCACGCTCACCGTCTGGGATTCCGGGCCGGGGCTGTCGGAGGCGATGCAGGAGCAGGTCTTCACGCCCTTCGCCACCGACCGCCCGTCACGCGGCAGCGGCCTGGGGCTGGCGATATGCCGTGATCTGGCGCAGGCGCTGGGCGGCTCGCTGGTGCTGCAGAACCGCGTCGCAGGCGGCGCGGTGCAGGGGCTTGATGCGGTGCTGACTTTGCCGTGATCAGGCGGCGGGCGCCACCGAGGCACCCTGGATGCCATGCCGCTTCAGCGCCGCAGCCACGAAGCCGCTGGCCTTCTGCTCTTCCACATAGCGGGCCAGCGCTGTGGCGGCCGCGTCGCCACGGCCCTTGGGCAGGCCCATGGCCTGCTGGATCACCATGAAGCGCCCCGGCAGCAGGCGCAGGCCGGGCAGGCGGCGCGCATCGGCCTCCAGTTGCTGGCGCACGCCGGCGGCGACCTCCAGGCCTTGCGCCAGAAAGGTGTCGACCACGGCGGGCGAGGAGGGCGCGCGCACGATCTCCGCCGCCTTCAGCTCGCGCGTCAGGAACAGGTCATAGGCGCTGCCCTTGCCCACCGCCACGCGCTGGCCGGCGCGGTCCACCTCGGCATTGCTGTGCAGGGGCGAGCCATTCTTCACCAGGTAGCTGCCTTCGATCAGCACATAGGCTGCGGTAAAGGCAATGCCGGCGCCGCGCAACGGATCGATGGCAAAAAAGCCGATGTCGGCCTGCTCCTTGGTCACCGCGTCGACCGACTCGCCGGCGGTGTTGAACACCACCAACTCCAGGATGCAGTCCAGTTGTGCAGCAAAGCCGCGCGCCAGGTCGACCGACACGCCGACCGGCGCGCCAGTGGCCGGATCAATGCCGGCCAGGATCGGGTTGCCCAGGTTGATGGAGGCGCGCAGGTGGCCTTTCGGGGTGAAGGCGGCGCGGACGGCGGCTGGCAGTGGCATGGCGTTTCCCGGAGTGAGGCGACGATGCTAGCGCCTCGGGGAAATAGGCCGCGTGAGAAAATGCCCGCCATGAACGCTCTCAACGTTGCCGAATACGTCCAGACCCTCGGTGTGCAGGCCCGGGCTGCTTCCGCCCTGATGGCGCGGGCCGACGCCGCCACCAAGAACCGCGCGCTGAAGGCGCTGGCACGGCGCCTGCGCGAGGCTGGCCCGGCGCTGGCCGCTGAAAACGCCAAGGACCTGACCCGCGCCGAGGCCGCCGGCCTGGCCGCGCCCATGGTGGACCGCCTGCGCCTCACGCCCAAGGTGATAGAGACCGTGGCCCAGGGCTGCGAGCAACTGGCCGCCATGCCGGAGCTGATCGGCGAGCTCAGCGGCCTGAAGCAGCAGCCCAGCGGCATCCGCGTGGGCCAGATGCGCGTGCCGTTGGGCGTGTTTGGCATGATCTTCGAGAGCCGCCCCAATGTGACCATTGAGGCCGCCAGCCTGTCGATCAAGAGCGGCAATGCCTGCATATTGCGTGGCGGCTCGGAGGCGATCGACTCCAACAAGGCGCTGGCCGTGCTGGTGCAGCAGGCGCTGGAAGAGGCCGGCCTGCCGGCTGACGCGGTACAGATGGTGGCCACCACCGACCGCGAGGCCGTGGGCCAGCTCATTGCCATGCCCGATTACGTTGACGTGATCATCCCGCGCGGCGGCAAGAGCCTGATCGAGCGCATCAGCCGCGAGGCCAAGGTGCCGGTCATCAAGCACCTGGACGGCAACTGCCACACCTATGTGGACGACCCGTGTGACATCGCCATGGCGGTCAAGGTGGCAGACAACGCCAAGACGCAGAAGTACAGCCCCTGCAATGCCAGTGAAGGCCTGCTGGTGGCGCGCGGCGTGGCGGCGGCCTTCCTGCCCCTGATCGGTGCGGTCTACGCGGGCAAGGGCGTGGAGATGCGCTGCGACGCCGAGGCGCGCGCCATTCTGGCGGAGGTGCCGGGCGCCCAATTGGCCGACGCCACCGAGGCGGATTGGTCCGAGGAATACCTGGCGCCCATCATCAGCGTCAAGGTGGTGGCGGGCGTGGACGAGGCGATTGCGCACATCAACCGCTATTCGTCCCACCACACCGACGCCATCCTCACGCGCGACCACGTGCATGCCCAGCGTTTTTTGCGCGAGGTCGATTCGGCCAGCGTTATGGTCAATGCGAGTACCCGCTTCGCGGATGGCTTCGAGTACGGGCTGGGGGCGGAAATCGGCATCAGTACCGACAAGTTCCACGCCCGCGGCCCGGTCGGGCTGGAGGGGCTGACCTCGCTCAAGTGGGTGGTGCTGGGAGACGGCGAAATCCGCGTCTGACGGGGCTGGCGAGTGCGGATATGAAAGCCCGGCGTGCTTACCCTTGCACACCGGGCAAGTGACCTCATATCCCTACAATTCGCTCCGCCTTTCCCGACACACACGACACGAGGGCCGCATGGTTCCGCATCTCATCACGGCGCTCACCGGCCCGATCAACGAACTCGAACAACGCGTCATTGACTCCATGCCGGCCATCGAGCGCTGGTTCCGCCTTGAATGGATGGAGCACACGCCGCCGTTCTACAGCTCGGTCGATATCCGCAATGCCGGCTTCAAGCTGGCGCCGGTAGACACCAATCTCTTCCCCGGCGGCTGGAACAACCTCACGCAGCAGATGCTGCCGCTGGCGGTGCAGGCGGCGATGGCCGCCATCGAGAAGATCTGCCCCGAGGCGCGCAACCTGCTGGTGATCCCCGAGAACCACACGCGCAACGTGTTCTACCTGCAGAACGTGGCGCAACTGGTGCGCATCTTCCACATGGCCGGGCTCAATGTGCGCGTGGGCTCGATCAGCCCGGAGGTCAAGGAATCCACCGTGGTCGACCTGCCCAATGGCGGCCGCGTCACGCTGGAGCCGGTGATCCGCTCGCAGCACCGGCTGGGGCTGAAGGATTTCGATCCCTGCACCATCCTGCTGAACAACGACCTGTCGGCTGGCGCCCCCGGCATCCTGGAAGACCTGCACGAGCAGTACCTGCTGCCGCCGCTGCACGCGGGCTGGTCGGTGCGCCGCAAGAGCAACCACTTCCAGAGCTACGAAGAGGTGTCCAAGCGCTTTGGCAAGCTGCTGGGCATAGACCCGTGGCTGATCAACCCGATGTTCGGCAAGTGCGGCGAGGTCGATTTCTCCGACGGCTCGGGCATGGACTGCCTGACCAGCAATGTCGACACCCTGCTGGCCAAGATCAAGCGCAAGTACAAGGAATACGGCATCAACGAGAAGCCGTTTGTGGTGGTCAAGGCCGACAACGGCACCTACGGCATGGGCATCATGACGGTGCGCGACGCCAAGGACCTGGACGCGCTGACGCGCAAGGCCAAGAACAAGATGGGCGTCATCAAGGACGGCCAGGCGGTCAGCAACGTGATCATCCAGGAAGGCGTGCTGACCAACGAGCGCATCGGCGAGAGCGTGGCCGAGCCGGTGGTCTACATGATGGACCGCTACGTGGTCGGCGGCTTCTACCGGGTGCACGGCGAGCGCGGCGTGGACGAGAACCTCAACGCGCCCGGCGCCAGCTTCCAGCCGCTGGAGTTCGACGACAGCGCCCACCTGCTGCAGCCGGGCGGCAAATCGGCCGCCGATGCGCCCAATCGTTTCTATATGTACGGCGTGATCGGCCGGCTGGCCATGCTGGCGGCCAGCTACGAGCTTGAGGCCACCAACCCCGAAGCCGAGATCTACGAATAGCCCTGCACCGGCGCCGGACGGGTTGTTGCGCTGCAACATCCGCCGCTGCCGACGCATGGTTTTGGGGCGCCTGGGCGCACAATGGCGGTCCCCCAGCAACCAGGACGGCCTGCCCCGTCGACGCGGCAAGACTTTCGGCCCGTCGCCACGCAAGGGTGGCCGCCGCACCCGCGCTTCGTGTCCGCTACCTCCAAATCGACCCTCCCGGCTCTGACCCTGGGCGCCATCGGCGTCGTCTACGGCGACATCGGCACCAGCGTGCTCTATGCGATGCGGGAGGTGTTCCATGCCGGGCACGTGCCGTTCAACCACGAGAGCATCTATGGCGTGCTGTCCATGTTCTTCTGGACATTGGTGGTCATCGTCTCGCTCAAGTACGTGGTGCTGGTGCTGCGGGCCGACAACAACGGCGAAGGCGGGCTGGTGGCCATGCTGGCGCTGGCCTCGCAGGCGGTAAAAGACAAGCCCCGGCTGCGCCGCGTGCTGCTGGTGGTGGGCATCTTTGGCACCTCGCTGTTCTATGGCGACGGCGTCATCACCCCGGCGATCTCGGTGCTGTCGGCGGTGGAAGGCCTGGAGGTGGTGTCGCCTGAATTCCGCAACTACGTGATCCCGCTGACGCTGGTGGTGCTGTTTGCGCTGTTTGCGGTGCAAAAGCGCGGCACTGGCGGCATCGGCAAGTTCTTCGGGCCGATTACGCTCACCTGGTTCATCGTCATTGCGGCGCTGGGCGTGATGCACATCGCTGGCCACCCCGAGATTCTGAAGGCGCTCAACCCCTATTACGCGCTGCTCTTCATCTGGCACCAGCCGCTGATCACTTTCATCATCCTGGGCGCGATGGTGCTGTGCGTGACCGGCGCCGAGGCGCTCTACGCCGACCTGGGCCACTTCGGCAAGCGGCCGATCCGCCTGGCCTGGTTCGCCGTGGCCATGCCGGCACTCACGCTCAATTACTTTGGCCAGGGCGCGCTGCTGCTGGCCGACCCAAGCGCGGTGCAGAACCCGTTCTTTCGCATGGCGCCCGAATGGGCGCTGATCCCGCTGGTGCTGCTGGCCACCATGGCCACCGTGATCGCCTCGCAGGCGCTGATCTCGGGCGCCTTCAGCATCACCAAGCAGGTGATCCAGCTGGGCTACCTGCCGCGCCTCAATATCCAGCACACCAGCGTGCGCGAGGCCGGGCAGATCTACATCCCCTTCGTCAACTGGGGGCTGTTCGTGGCCATCGTACTGGCCGTGGTGACCTTCCGTTCGTCCAGCAACCTGGCGGCGGCCTATGGCATTGCGGTGACGCTGGACATGCTGATCACCACCATCCTGACCTTCTTCGTGATCCGCTACGGCTGGAAGTACCCGCTGCCGCTGTGCATCGCCGCCACCGGCGCGTTCTTTGTCATCGACCTGGCGTTCTTCAGCTCCAACCTGCTCAAGCTGTTCATCGGCGGCTGGTTCCCGCTGTTGATCGGGGGCTGCGTCTTCACATTGATGATGACCTGGAAGCGTGGCCGCGAGCTGCTCAACGAGAAGATGCACGCCGACGCGATCGACCTGCCCGGCTTCCTCGACGCGGTCTTTGTCAGCCCGCCGACCCGGGTCGAGGGCACGGCGGTGTTCCTCACCGCCGAGCCGGGCGCCGTGCCCAATGCGCTGCTCCACAACCTCAAGCACAACAAGGTGCTGCATGCGCAGAACCTGTTCGTCACGGTGCGCAACCACGAGAAGCCCTGGATCGGCCTGGACCGCCGGCTGGAAGTCGAGCCGCTTGGCCATGACTGCTGGCAGGTGGTGGTGCACTACGGCTTCAAGAATGACCCGGACCTGCCCAAGGCGCTGTCGCAACTGAGCGGGCGCGGCTGCGACATGGAGCCGATGGTGGTCAGCTACTTCCTCTCGCGCGACACCGTGATCCCCACCATGGGCCGCGGCATGGCGCCTTGGCGCGAGAAACTGTTTGCCCAGATGCACCGCAATGCCAGCGGCGCGGCCGACTTCCTGCACCTGCCCAACAACGCGGTGGTGGAGCTGGGGTCGAAGATCGAAATCTGAGTGGTGCTATTAAATAAGTAGCTAATAGCCCAGGCTGTGCCTGGGCTAGAGGCGTATTTCATCAAAATTCCCCGGGCCGCTCGGCAGCCAGGGCATCCACATGGCGGCAGATCGCGCCAGGCGTGGTGAACCAGATGTCGCCCGCATCCCGGGCCCGCGCCAGGTGCTCCAGCGCGCGGCGCAGGTGGCGCAGCCGGTAGGGCTGGCCGACGATGTAGGGATGCAGCGCCAGCCCCATCACCAGCGGTTGCGCCTGTGACTGCAGGCGCATCTCGTCGAAGTTGTCGATCACCATGGCGGTAAACGCCGCCGCATCCATCTGGCGGTGCACGATCGCCGGGATGTCGTTGAGCTCCTGCGGGTAGGGCACCGACCACAGGCGCTGGCCGCCGCGGGTGCGCATCGGCACGGGCTGGTCGTCGTGGCACCAGTTCAGCGTGTAGCGGTAGCCGGTCTCGGCCAGCAGATCGGGCGTACGCGGGGTCTCGGATATCCACGGCGACAGCCAGCCATCCGGCGCCTGGCCGCTCTCCGTGGCGATGCGGCTGCGGCAGTGCGCCAGCAGGGCGCGCTCGCCCGCCTCGTCCAGCGCGCCCTGGCGCTCGGCATTGCTGTGGCCATGGCCGATCAGCTCATCGCCGCGCGCCACCAGCGCCGCCACCAGTTCCGGGCAATGCGCATACAGCGCGGTATTGATAAGTGCGCCGGCTGGCAGGCCCAATTGATCGAACAGCTCCAGGCAGCGCCAGGCGCCGACGCGGTTGCCGTATTCGCGCCACGTGTAATTGAGCACGTCGGGCTGCGGCGACGCTGGCCCGATGTTGGCGCCCAGCCCCTCGCCAAAGGCAAAGTGCTCAATATTGAAGCCCAGGTACACCGCCAGCCGCGCGCCGCCCGGCCAGGCGTAGTCGGGGCGGCGCGTGATCGGCGCATAGCCAAAACGGCCGTGGTGCGGCAAGGCTCCGGTAAACGTTGGATTGGGCACAGGTATCTCCAGTCGCTGCGGGTTCAGCAAGAGACATGCCCTGCTCGCACAATGGCGCCCTTCATATAAGGGGGAGATGGAGACATGCGGTTCTTCAGGGATCTGAGTTTGTCGGCGGCCACCGCCGGTTTTGTGGCGGTACTGGTGGGTTTCACCAGCTCGGTCGCCATCGTGTTCCAGGCCGCGCGCGCCTTTGGCGCCGGGTCTGAGGTGATCAGCTCATGGATGTGGGCGCTGGGCCTGGGCATGGGCCTGTGCTCGGCCCTGCCCTCGCTCTGGTGGCGCCAGCCGGTGATGGTTGCCTGGAGCACGCCGGGCGCCGCCGTGCTGGCCGTCGCGGGCAGCGGCTTTGGCTTGAACGATGCCGTTGGCGCCTTTCTGGTCAGCGCCGCGCTGGTGGTGCTGGTTGGCGCCACCGGCTGGTTCGAACGCGTCATGAACCGCATCCCCGTCGCCATCGCCTCGGCCCTGCTGGCCGGCGTGCTCGCGCGCTTCGGCCTGCAGGCCTTTGCCGCCGCCGGCACGGCGCTGCCGCTGGTCGGCAGCATGCTGCTGGCCTATCTGCTGGCGCGCCGGCTCGCGCCGCGCTATGCCGTGCCGGTCACGTTGTTGGTCGCTATTGTTTTCGTAGCTATACGCGGAGACCTGGTCTCGGCTCAGTGGCATTTTGACCTGGCAAAACCGGTCTTCATCGCACCGGCATTCCATTGGCAGGCCGTCATCAGCCTGGCGCTGCCGCTGTTTGTGGTCACCATGGCATCGCAGAACCTGCCTGGTGTCGCGGCCATCCGCGCCGCTGGCTACAGCATGCCGGTCTCCAAGGTCATCACCCTCACCGGCCTGGTCACCCTGGTGCTCGCGCCCTTCGGCGCCTTTGCGCTGAACCTGAGCGCCATCACCGCGGCCATCTGCATGGGCCGCGAGGCGCATCCTGACCCGGCGCGCCGCTACACCGCCGCCGTGTGCTGCGGCGCACTCTATGTATTGATCGGCATCTTTGGCGCGGCTGTCACCGGCTTGCTCACCGCCTTCCCCCCAGAACTGGTGGCGGCCATCGCCGGGCTGGCCTTGCTCGGCACCATCGGCGGCGGGCTGGCATCGGCCCTGCGCGACGACACTCACCGCGAAGCCGCCACCATTACTTTCCTCGTCACGCTCAGTGGCGTCGCAATAGCCGGCATCGGCTCAGCCTTCTGGGGCGTGGTCGCAGGCGCGATTGCGCTCTTCGTACAACAATACCGGGCCCGGCCGCAGCGCTCCTGACTGCGCGCCACCACTTGCTGCCGCACCATGCACATCCTGTTCATCGCCGATCCGCTCGACACCTTCAAGATCTACAAGGACACCACGTTCGCCATGATGCGAGAGCTGCAGCGGCGCGGCCACACGCTGGCGGCCTGCGGCCCGCAAGACCTGGCCTGGCAAAGCGGCGGCCAGGTCACGGCGGTCGTGCAGAACCTGCGCCTCACTGGCGACGCAGTGAACTGGTTCAGCGCAGAAGCGGTTGCGCAGCCCCAGGCGCTGAACAGCTTCGGCGCCGTCCTGATGCGCAAGGATCCGCCCTTCGACTCCGAATACTTCTACGCCACCCATCTGCTCGAGCAGGCCGAGCGCGAAGGCGCGCGCGTCTTCAACAAGCCGCGTGCACTGCGCGACCATCCAGAGAAGCTCGCCATCATGGAGTTTCCGCAGTTCATCGGCCCCACGCTGGTGACCCGTAGCGCCGACGCCATCCGCGCCTTCCACGCCGAGCACCGCGACATCATCCTGAAGCCGCTCGACGGCATGGGCGGCATGGGCATCTTCCGCGTCAAGGACGACGGCCTGAACCTGGGCTCCATCACCGAAACCCTGAACCGCGACGGCGCGCAAACGGTGATGGTCCAGAAATTCCTGCCGGCCATCGCAGAGGGCGACAAGCGCATCCTGATCATCGGCGGCAAACCCGCACCGTACTGCCTGGCGCGCATCCCCCAGGGCGGAGAAGTGCGCGGCAACCTGGCGGCCGGTGGCAAAGGCGTGGCTCGGCCTCTTACCAATAGAGACCGTGAAATCGCCGAAGCCCTGGGCCCGGCCCTGTTCGCGCGCGGCCTGTTGCTGATCGGCCTGGACGTCATCGGCGACAAAGTCACCGAAATCAACGTCACCAGCCCCACCTGCTTCCAAGAGATCCAGCAGCAAGCCGGCTTCGATGTCGCAGCCATGTTCGTCGACGCACTGGAGGCCTCCCTGGCAGGGGCTTGAGCAGGCCCCTTCGTGGGCCTTGTGCACGCCAAACTTCCCGTGCTATAGTCGAGGGCTTCGCTACTGAGAGCTGCCCTGAGAAGGGTTGGTTGGAAGTCGTGAAGTGGGCAAGGCCTTGGATTAGTTGCTGATTAGATTTTGAAGAGATTCAAATATCATTTCAGTAGTAACGCAAAAGCGGTATATAATCGAAGGCTCTGCTAAAAACGGTGGATTGGTTAATTGCTGCAAAGCGGATTGACTGAGAAGTCGGAGCAAAAAGATTGTGGTTGAGTTGAAAAACTCGTGCTAGAATCGAAGGCTCAGCTAAAACGGTTGGTGAGATTGATGTTGCCGCAAGGCGGTGCTGATCAAAGCGAATCGAAGGTGGTTGAGAAAAAAGTTTGACGGTACTTAAAAAGCCGTGCTAGAATTCAAGGCTTCGCTGATCGCAGCGAGGTTAAGAAGATGGATTGAGACGCTGAGGTGTTTTGGTTTGTTTTCTGGGATCATTAAAAATATACAGCCGATAAGCGTGGGCGTTTGAAGGTGACTGCCAAGTTCTTTGGAACTAAGTCGCAAGACTTTTAAACGCTCATGAGAATAGAAGTGAAGTTCACTTCAATTTCTTTTTTTATGAGTTTTGTTCAACCGCGAGGTTGGACGCAAAAATCAAGATCGAACTGTAGAGTTTGATCCTGGCTCAGATTGAACGCTGGCGGCATGCCTTACACATGCAAGTCGAACGGTAACAGGTCTTCGGATGCTGACGAGTGGCGAACGGGTGAGTAATACATCGGAACGTGCCCGATCGTGGGGGATAACGCAGCGAAAGCTGTGCTAATACCGCATACGATCTACGGATGAAAGCAGGGGATCGCAAGACCTTGCGCGGACGGAGCGGCCGATGGCAGATTAGGTAGTTGGTGGGGTAAAGGCTCACCAAGCCGACGATCTGTAGCTGGTCTGAGAGGACGACCAGCCACACTGGGACTGAGACACGGCCCAGACTCCTACGGGAGGCAGCAGTGGGGAATTTTGGACAATGGGCGCAAGCCTGATCCAGCCATGCCGCGTGCAGGATGAAGGCCTTCGGGTTGTAAACTGCTTTTGTACGGAACGAAAAGACTCTTTCTAATAAAGAGGGTCCATGACGGTACCGTAAGAATAAGCACCGGCTAACTACGTGCCAGCAGCCGCGGTAATACGTAGGGTGCAAGCGTTAATCGGAATTACTGGGCGTAAAGCGTGCGCAGGCGGTGATGTAAGACAGATGTGAAATCCCCGGGCTCAACCTGGGAACTGCATTTGTGACTGCATCGCTGGAGTGCGGCAGAGGGGGATGGAATTCCGCGTGTAGCAGTGAAATGCGTAGATATGCGGAGGAACACCGATGGCGAAGGCAATCCCCTGGGCCTGCACTGACGCTCATGCACGAAAGCGTGGGGAGCAAACAGGATTAGATACCCTGGTAGTCCACGCCCTAAACGATGTCAACTGGTTGTTGGGTCTTCACTGACTCAGTAACGAAGCTAACGCGTGAAGTTGACCGCCTGGGGAGTACGGCCGCAAGGTTGAAACTCAAAGGAATTGACGGGGACCCGCACAAGCGGTGGATGATGTGGTTTAATTCGATGCAACGCGAAAAACCTTACCCACCTTTGACATGTATGGAATTTGCCAGAGATGGCTTAGTGCTCGAAAGAGAGCCATAACACAGGTGCTGCATGGCTGTCGTCAGCTCGTGTCGTGAGATGTTGGGTTAAGTCCCGCAACGAGCGCAACCCTTGTCATTAGTTGCTACATTTAGTTGGGCACTCTAATGAGACTGCCGGTGACAAACCGGAGGAAGGTGGGGATGACGTCAAGTCCTCATGGCCCTTATAGGTGGGGCTACACACGTCATACAATGGCTGGTACAAAGGGTTGCCAACCCGCGAGGGGGAGCTAATCCCATAAAGCCAGTCGTAGTCCGGATCGCAGTCTGCAACTCGACTGCGTGAAGTCGGAATCGCTAGTAATCGTGGATCAGAATGTCACGGTGAATACGTTCCCGGGTCTTGTACACACCGCCCGTCACACCATGGGAGCGGGTTCTGCCAGAAGTAGTTAGCCTAACCGCAAGGAGGGCGATTACCACGGCAGGGTTCGTGACTGGGGTGAAGTCGTAACAAGGTAGCCGTATCGGAAGGTGCGGCTGGATCACCTCCTTTCTGGAAACTGCGGTCTAATTTGAACGCCCACACTTATCGGTTGTTGGAAAAGGTTGTCGCCAGCGGCTTGGATCGAGTCTGAGCCTCTAGTGGCCGGCTTGGGTCTGTAGCTCAGTTGGTTAGAGCACCGTCTTGATAAGGCGGGGGTCGTTGGTTCGAATCCAACCAGACCCACCATTCCGTCGATCCTTGGGGGATTAGCTCAGCTGGGAGAGCACCTGCTTTGCAAGCAGGGGGTCGTCGGTTCGATCCCGTCATCCTCCACCAACATCTTGTTTTTATCTTATTGTGTTTCAACACCAAAGCGGCTTTGTGCAATGCATGAGGCTTCTTTGTTGTTGATTGCCATCGTGTAATCAATCGGCTGTTCTTTAAAAATTCATAGAGTCGAATCAGCGCTGCTAGCGGAAAGGGCGAAAGCCCACCGTGCCGTTAGCAGCATGAATTTTTGATTGCGTCAAAACGAATATCAGACTTGTCTGAAATTCAAGTATCGAAGCGAAAGCTTCATACGGCATAACGCGCCAGGTGAAAGACCTGGCAATTCCTTGATGTGCTTTGGAGTCTCGCAAGAGAAGTCAAAGTTATAGGGTCAAGTGAATAAGAGCATGTGGTGGATGCCTTGGCAATGATAGGCGACGAAGGACGTGATAGCCTGCGATAAGCTTCGGGGAGCTGGCAAATTAGCTTTGATCCGGAGATTTCCGAATGGGGAAACCCACCTGAAAGGGTATCGCATACTGAATACATAGGTATGCGAGGCGAACCGGGTGAACTGAAACATCTCAGTAGCTCGAGGAAAAGACATCAACCGAGATTCCGAAAGTAGTGGCGAGCGAAATCGGAAAAGCCTGTTAGTGATAGCACGACTCTTAGCAAAACGGTTTGGAAATGCCGGCCATAGCAGGTGATAGCCCTGTATGCGAAAAGAGACGTGTGGTACTGAGCTAACGAAAAGTAGGGCGGGACACGTGTAATCCTGTCTGAATATGGGGGGACCATCCTCCAAGGCTAAATACTCATCATTGACCGATAGTGAACTAGTACCGTGAGGGAAAGGCGAAAAGAACCCCGGGAGGGGAGTGAAATAGATCCTGAAACCGCATGCTTACAAAAAGTAGGAGCCTCGTAAGGGGTGACTGCGTACCTTTTGTATAATGGGTCAGCGACTTACATTCAGTGGCAAGGTTAACCGAATAGGGAAGCCGTAGAGAAATCGAGTCCGAATAGGGCGTCCAGTCGCTGGGTGTAGACCCGAAACCAAGTGATCTATCCATGGCCAGGATGAAGGTGCCGTAACAGGTACTGGAGGTCCGAACCGACTAGTGTTGCAAAACTAGCGGATGAGCTGTGGATAGGGGTGAAAGGCTAAACAAACTTGGAAATAGCTGGTTCTCTCCGAAAACTATTTAGGTAGTGCCTCGCGTATTACCTTCGGGGGTAGAGCACTGTTTTGGCTAGGGGGTCATGGCGACTTACCAAACCAAGGCAAACTCCGAATACCGAAGAGTACAGCGCGGGAGACAGAGCACCGGGTGCTAACGTCCGGACTCAAGAGGGAAACAACCCAGACCGCCAGCTAAGGTCCCTAAAATTGGCTAAGTGGGAAACGAAGTGGGAAGGCTAAAACAGTCAGGATGTTGGCTTAGAAGCAGCCATCATTTAAAGAAAGCGTAATAGCTCACTGATCGAGTCGTCCTGCGCGGAAGATGTAACGGGGCTAAGCCAGTTACCGAAGCTGCGGATTTGCAATTTATTGCAAGTGGTAGGAGAGCGTTCTGTAAGCCTGTGAAGGTGCGTTGTAAAGCGCGCTGGAGGTATCAGAAGTGCGAATGCTGACATGAGTAGCGTTAAAGGGGGTGAAAAGCCCCCTCGCCGTAAGCGCAAGGTTTTCTACGCAACGTTCATCGGCGTAGAGTGAGTCGGCCCCTAAGGCGAGGCAGAGATGCGTAGCTGATGGGAAACAGGTCAATATTCCTGTACCGATGTGTAGTGCGATGTGGGGACGGAGAAGGTTAGCTCAGCCAACTGTTGGATATGTTGGTTCAAGCCTGTAGTCGTGCCCGGTAGGCAAATCCGCCGGGCTTAGATGAGGGGTGATAACGAGTCTGCTTGCAGACGAAGTGAGTGATACCCTGCTTCCAGGAAAAGCCACTAAGCTTCAGCTACACACGACCGTACCGCAAACCGACACTGGTGCGCGAGATGAGTATTCTAAGGCGCTTGAGAGAACTCAGGAGAAGGAACTCGGCAAATTGACACCGTAACTTCGGAAGAAGGTGTGCCTTTAGTAGGTGAAGGGATTTACTCCTGGAGCCCAATGAGGTTGCAAAAAATCGGTGGCTGCGACTGTTTATTAAAAACACAGCACTCTGCAAACACGAAAGTGGACGTATAGGGTGTGACGCCTGCCCGGTGCTGGAAGATTAAATGATGGGGTGCAAGCTCTTGATTGAAGTCCCAGTAAACGGCGGCCGTAACTATAACGGTCCTAAGGTAGCGAAATTCCTTGTCGGGTAAGTTCCGACCTGCACGAATGGCGTAACGATGGCCACACTGTCTCCTCCTGAGACTCAGCGAAGTTGAAATGTTTGTGATGATGCAATCTCCCCGCGGAAAGACGGAAAGACCCCATGAACCTTTACTGTAGCTTTGTATTGGACTTTGAACGGATCTGTGTAGGATAGGTGGGAGGCTTTGAAGTGTGGTCGCTAGATCACATGGAGCCAACGTTGAAATACCACCCTGGTGCGTTTGAGGTTCTAACCTAGGTCCATTATCTGGATCGGGGACAGTGCATGGTAGGCAGTTTGACTGGGGCGGTCTCCTCCCAAAGTGTAACGGAGGAGTTCGAAGGTACGCTAGTTACGGTCGGACATCGTGATAATAGTGCAATGGCATAAGCGTGCTTAACTGCGAGACTGACAAGTCGAGCAGATGCGAAAGCAGGACATAGTGATCCGGTGGTTCTGTATGGAAGGGCCATCGCTCAACGGATAAAAGGTACTCTGGGGATAACAGGCTGATACCGCCCAAGAGTTCATATCGACGGCGGTGTTTGGCACCTCGATGTCGGCTCATCTCATCCTGGGGCTGTAGCCGGTCCCAAGGGTATGGCTGTTCGCCATTTAAAGAGGTACGTGAGCTGGGTTTAAAACGTCGTGAGACAGTTTGGTCCCTATCTTCCGTGGGCGCTGCAGATTTGAGGAAGCCTGCTCCTAGTACGAGAGGACCGGAGTGGACACACCTCTGGTGTATCGGTTGTCACGCCAGTGGCATTGCCGAGTAGCTAAGTGTGGAAGAGATAACCGCTGAAAGCATCTAAGCGGGAAACTCGTTTCAAGATGAGATCTGCCGGGGCCTTGAGCCCCCTGAAGAGTCGTTCTAGACCAGGACGTTGATAGGTCAGGTGTGGAAGCGCAGTAATGCGTTAAGCTAACTGATACTAATTGCTCGTGCGGCTTGACCCTATAACTTTGATCAGCAGATCAAGGTGTTATGCCAAGTTGACGCATTCAAAATACTCAAGCTGATTCCAAACTCTATGAATTCGTTGTGTTGAACCATGTTCAGCACGACACCCAGTTATGCCTGATGACCATAGCGAGGTGGTCCCACTCCTTCCCATCCCGAACAGGACAGTGAAACGCCTCCGCGCCGATGATAGTGCGGGTTCCCGTGTGAAAGTAGGTCATCGTCAGGCTCTTACAGCCCTCAAACACCCCCAGTCGAAAGATTGGGGGTGTTTGTCTTTGGGCGAACGCTTTTTTAACTCAGCACTGCGCGTGCTGAGGGATTATTGAAGTATTGCCGCCTGCCGCTTCAGGTCGGCAGGTTCAGCGCTTCTACTTCGTGCTCCGCGCCGTCTACGAATACCTTCAGCTCCCCTGGCGCAAAGGCCTGCCATTGCTCATTGCTGGTCAAGGGGGCGGTCACGATGACTGCGATGCGGTCTTGCGGCGTGGTGTGGGCGGCGAAATCTATGGTGACGTCTTCGTCTGCAAGCTCGGCTGAGGCAAATGGGTGGCGACGCTCTATGTAATACAGCTGGGTGGACGCGTGCGCCCAGAGCGCTTGCCCGTTCGAGAGCAAAAAATTGAAGGTGCCGTGCGCAGCAATCTGCGGCGCCAGCTCGCGCAATGTGCGCGTGAGTTCGTCGACGCTGGGTACGCCGGCGTGGGATTTGGCCAGTTCCTGCATGATCCAGCAGAAGGCGCGTTCGCTGTCGGTGCTGCCTACCGGGTGGAAGCTGCCGTGCAGCCGCGGCTGAAAGTCTTTGAGGTCGCCGTTGTGCGCGAAGACCCAGTAGCGGCCCCATAGCTCGCGCACGAAGGGGTGGCAGTTCTGCAGGCTGACGACGCCTTGCGTGGCTTTGCGGATGTGGGCGATAACGTGCTGGCTTTTGATGGGATAGCGCCGTATCAGTTCGGAAATGGGCGAATCAACAGCACGCTGGTGATCAACAAAATGGCGCAGGCCCAGGCCTTCGAAGAAGGCGATGCCCCAGCCGTCGGAGTGGTCCGAGGTGCCGCCACCGCGTTGCGCAAAGCCTGAGAAGCTGAAGGTGATGTCGGTGGGCGTGTTGCAGTTCATGCCCAGCAGTTGGCACATGGAATTCAATCTTTCTGTGGCGGGGTGCGGTGGGGTCCGTGGCGCAGTTGCGAGGCGGCGGCGAGCGCCAGCAGGCACAGCGCCGCAAGCATGAGGAAGGTGTCGCCAAAGGCGGCCAGGCGCTCTGGGCTGGTGGCGGGGTTGCTGAGCGTGTCGCCATGCGCGGCCAGCCGCCATTCGAGCACGATGCCGCACAGGCTGACGCCGGCGGCGCCGCCGAGCATGCGCACGAAATTGACCACGCTCGCGCCCTGGGGGATCAGGGGTGGCGCCAATGGCTGCAGCGCGCCGAGGTTGAGCGAGGGCAGGATGAAGCCCAGGCCGATGCGCCCGAGGACGGCAAAGGCGATCAGCAGCCAGATCGCGCTGTCCAGGCGCACCAGCACCATCAGCGCGAAGGAGGCGGCCAGCAGCGCCAAGCCTATCGATACCAGCAGATAGGTGGGATGGCGGTCGGCCAGCCGGCCGACCAGGGCGATGGCGATGGCCAGCACGAAGCCGGCGGGCATGAGGATGGTGCCGACGTAGGACGGCGACAGCTGCAGCCCGAGCTGCATATAGACCGGCAGCAGATAGGTCGAGCCGAACAGCGCCGTGCCGTAAATGAAGGAGACGATGCTGCCCATGGCGAACTGGCGGTGCGAGAACAGCGCCAGGTTCATCAGCGGTTGCCGGCCTTGCTGCCCAAGCCCGCGCTCCCACCAGATGAAGACGATCAGCGCTGCAACGGCCGCGGCCAGCAGCAGTGCGGCTTGCAACGGGCTGCTGCCGCGCAGCGCGACCAGGCCGTTGAGCAGGCACAGGGTGCCGATGCAGCCGAGCAGCAGGCCGCGCCAGTCCAGGCCTTTGCCGGCGCGGTCTGTTGCGATGCCGCCGGGGGCGGTAGTTGGCACAAACTTTTGGCCCAGCCACAGCGACACCAGGCAGAAGGGCACGACCAGGAAGAAGATGGAGCGCCAGCCGAACAGGTCGACCAGCACGCCGCCGATGCTGGGGCCGATGGCCGGGGCCAGCACCACGCCCATGCCGAAGATGCCGCTGGCGCGGCCCTGCTCATGCGGTGCGAAGGCGCGCAGGATGATGATGGCCGGGATCGGCTGCACCACGCCGGCGGCCAGGCCTTCGGCCACGCGGGCGCCGAGCACCAGGCTGTAGGCATTGGCAAAGCCGCCGAGCAGGCCACCGGCCAGCAGCAGCCACATTGCGCCGGCGTAGGTCTTGCGGTAACCGTAGCGGTTGAGCAGCCAGGGCGTGGCCAGCATGGAGACGGTCATGGCGACCATGAAGCCCGAGGACACCCACTGCGCACGCTCTTGTCCGAGCGTGAAGTGGTGGCTCATGCCGGGAATGGCGACGTTGACGATGGTCGAGGACATGACCGAGGCCATGGTGCCGATCATCACCGTCATCAACAGCAGCCAGCGGTAGCGCTCCCCGTAGCGCTCGCGCAGCGAAAGCGCGGGGGGCGGTGGGCTGGCGGCGGCCGACATGGGGAGCGGGAAGGGCGTGCGGCTTACTCGCGCGGTTCGGACCAGAGCTTGCCGCCGGTGGCCCAGTTGTGGCGCGCGATGTCGGTGATGAGGATGTCGACCGACTCAGGCGAGCCGCCCAGAATTTCGACGGAAACGCGGGTGATTTCGGCCACCAGCTTTTTCTTCTGTTCGACCGTACGGCCTTCCATCATTTCGATGTGATAGGTGGGCATGCAGAGCTTTCTACGCAGAGTGATGAGGGGTGTCGATCATAGGAGCGCCGGCGGCGCAGCGCGCGCAGATGCAGGCCTGGCCGCGTGCGGCGGCCGGGATGCGCGCCAGCGCTGCGGCGTCTATGGCCGGCAGCTTGAAGCACCAGCAATCGGTGGGCGCCGTGCCCGTGGCCCGTGCCGCTTCGACGGCGCAGCTATTGAGCGCGCCGCACAGCGGGCAGTGATTGGCGTCGGCGGGGCGGGACATGGGGAGCCAGTGTAGCCGCGCCGCCAGGTGTTTTAAGCGAAAAGTGCCTGAAGCCCAGGTGGTGCCTGGGCTATTAGCTATTAAATATGTAGCTGACGTTGAAATCAGCGAAAGCGCTTTTCCAGCTCGATGCCCGCGTACAGCGCGCGTGGCAGGCCGGGCTCGAAGAAGCGGCCATTGCTTTCGTTGACGATGACCGAGCCGGCGTAGCGGCGGTTGGTGGCGTTGTCCAGGCGCACGAACTGGCGCAGCGTCCAGTCGTTGCCGAAATCCTGCTGAAAGCGGGCGCCGAGCGCGAGCACGGTGGCGCCGGCGGCGAAGTCGCTGTTGCGGTCATCCACGGCGATGCGCGTGCTGTGGCGCAGTTCTGCGGTGAACACGCTTTTATCCCAGGGCTCCCAGGCCAGTTGCAGGTAGGCCTGGGTGCGCGGGATGGCCGGCATGCGGTTGCCGGCGGGCACGGTCTGGCCGCCGGAGGCAAAGCTGTCGGCGTACTCGGCGCGCATCCAGGTGAGCGCGCCGTTGAGCGTGACCCGGCCCCATTGCGCGTCGCCCGACAGCTCCAGCCCGCGGCGCGTGGTGGCGCCGGCGTTTTGGTAGGTGGAGCGGCCGCCGGTGTTGGCCAGCACCACGATCTCGTTGCGCGTGCGGATGTCAAAGACGGTGGCGGTCCAGGCGCCTACGCCGTGACGGCCGCGCAGGCCGGCCTCGGCGCTGCGGCTGCGGCTGGCGGCCAGGTCGGTGTTGAGGCCGGCCAGGCCGCCGGCGCGGTAGGCGGCTTCGTTCAGCGTGGGCGTCTCGAAGCCGCGCCCGATGCTGGCAAAGGCCTGCATGGCGGGTGTCAGGCGCCAGCGCACGCCGGCCACGGGCGAGGTGCCTGAGTAGTTGGTGGCGCCGCTGTCGTCCGGGTTGCCCGGCACGATGTAGTGGTCGGCAGAGCGAAAGCGCACGCGCGAGTGGCGCAGGCCGGCGGTCCAGGTCCAGTCGGCGGTTTCCCATTCGGCCTGCACATAGGGGTCGAGCGTGGTGGCGCGGTTGACCTCGTCGCGCCGCAGCGCGCCTTGCACGCCGAGCGCGGTCGGGGCGGCGGCGCTGCCGGTGAAGTTTTGGTAGCCGCGCCGCACTTCGCGCTGCACGTCAGAAGCCAGGCCGGCGGTGATGGTGAAGCGGCGGGCGTCGGGGCCCGTGCCTTCGCGTTGGTCAAAGCGCCAGCGCGCGTTCCAGCCGGCGTAGTCACGGTCCAGGTCGATCACGCCGCCGGGGTAGCTGGCCGGCACTTGCGTTGCGGGCGGGATGGCTTGGTACTGCAGGGCGCTGCGTGTGCCGCCGTAGGCGATCAGCTCCAGCTGGTGGCCGCCGCCCAGGCCTTGCTGCCAGGCCAGGCCGAGCTGCGATTGCTCGGTTTCCTTGCGCGTGTTGTAGCGCTGGGCGTTGGCGGTGGTCTGGCGCGGGTCGGCGTTGAACTCGGCGCGGGTCAGGCCCAGCGGGTCTTGCGCGCTGCCGGATTGCCGGCTGCCCAGCAGCACGATGCGGCCGGCGGTGTCGCCCGAGCCATAGCGGCGCGACAGCTTGAGCGTGCCGCTCTGCCGGTCCGCCGCCGACTGCGGCCGCGCGCCATCGGTGGAGAAGGCCGAGGCGTCGAGCGCGTAGCTCCATTCGCCGACCGTGCCCAGCGCTTGCGTGGACGCGCGCCACAGCCCGTCTGAGCCCGCAGCCAGGCCGGTGCGCACTACGGTGGGCGTGCTGCCATCGGCCGTGGTCAGCGCGATCACGCCACCAGACGACGCGCCGTACAACGCTGAGAAAGGTCCGCGGATCACCTCGATGCGCTCGGCCAGGCCCAGCGGAAAGTTGGCGGTCTGGCCCTGGCCGTCGGGTGCGGTGGCGGGAATGCCGTCGACAAACAGACGTATGCCGCGCACGCCAAAGGTCGAGCGCGCGCCAAAGCCGCGGATGGAGATCTGCAGGTCTTGCGCGTAGTTCTGCCGGTTCAGCACCACCAGGCCGGGCACGCGGCCGAGGCTCTCCGACAGGTTGATTTGCAACTGGCCGGCGCGGATCTCTTCGCCGTCGATCACGTCGATGGAGGCGGGCGATACCCAGCGCTGGCGATCCGGCGCGGCGCCGGTGATGACCACCGGTCGCAGCGTGGGGTCGGCCGTGCCGGCTGCATCCTCGGCCGCCTGGACGGCGCTGGGCAGAAGCGAGGTGCCCGCGAGCAGCGTCGCGAGCAGCATGGGCGGTGTAACAGTCGGCATCGGCCAAGTCTGGCACAGCACTGCCGCTCTGTGCCGGTTTCAAAGGAAAAGTGCCTTTAGCCCAGGTGCTACCTGGGCTTATAGCTATCTATTTGGTAGCTATCCTTTAGCCCGGCAGCAGCACATGGTCCACCACGTGGATCACACCATTGGATTGGTAGACATTGCTGGTCGTGACCGTGGCCCAGCCGCCCTTGGCGTCCGTGATGACGATGCTGGCACCGCGCATGCTTGCGGTCAGCGTGCCGCCGCTGGCCGTATTGAGCACGGCGCGGCCGCCCCCTGCGCGGATCAACTGGCTGAGCGCGGCGGCATCGAGCCGGCCAGGCACCACGTGGTAGGTCAGCACCTTGGTCAGCGTGGGCTTGTTGGTGGGCTGCAGCAGCGTGTCTACGGTGCCGGCGGGCAGTAGCGCGAAGGCCGCATTGGTCGGCGCAAACACCGTGAACGGGCCCGGGCCCTTGAGGGTGTCGACCAGGCCGGCCGCCTTGACGGCCGCGACCAGCGTGGTGTGGTCTTTGGAGTTGACCGCGTTGTCGATGATGTCGCGGTTCGGGTACATCGGCGCGCCGCCGACCATGACCGGGCCGGGCATGGAGGACTGCATCGGCATGGAGTTGGCCATGGGCGGTGGCGCCATGCCGTTGACGGAAGGGCCATTGGGCGTCATCACGCCAGTGCCGCCGTTGGTGGTCATGGGATTGGAGCGCGCATCGACCGAAGATGTGCCGCCGCCGTACATGCCGCCGGAACAGGCGGTGAGCAAGGCGGTGACGCCAGCTGCAAGAACAAGTTGCTTCATGGAGAGCTCCTGGTTGGATCGTGACAAAAGGGCGAACAGCATTTGTTTGCCTGATGTCTTTACGCAGCGGTTTGGCGTTTGGTTTGTAGGATGAAACCCCGAGAGGAAAGCTGCATCTGGCGTGGGGTTTGCTGCGTGGGCGTGGGCGTGGGCGTGGGCGGTGGAAGGCAGGGAGGCTGTGTGCTGCTGCTGTCGATTGCGGCGGTAATCGGCGCCGCACAATCGGAATCCGCACAACGAGCCCCAATTGAAGAGCTGGAGCGACAAGCCATGACAAGCCCCAAACATGTGAGCGAACCACTGGCCCACTACGGCCCCCTGACAGCGGCCGAGGATGCCAATATCAAAGGAGCGATGGCGGCGATGAAGCGTGCGGCGCTGCGGGCGCGGCAATTGGCCGAGCAGACGGGCACGGACCTGATCGTCGTGCGTGCGGGGCAGGTGGTGCGTGTTCCCCCGCGCAGCAAGACCGCGCCATGATGCTTTCCTGAGGCCCGCGCAGGCCACAACGAAAACGGCGCCCGCAGGCGCCGTTCTTTCATCACTGATACCTGCAGCTTCAGGCCGCAGCAGCCTTCACCTTCAGCCGCCACGCATGCAGCAGCGGCTCGGTATAGCCGCTGGGCTGCTCGATGCCCTTCAGCACCAGATCCAGCGCAGCCTGGTAGGCGGCCGAGGTGTTGAAGTGGCCGGCCATGGGCTGGTACAGCGGGTCGCCGGCGTTTTGCTGATCGACCACGGCGGCCATGCGTTCGAAGGTTTCCTTCACCTGTGCCTGGGTCACCACGCCGTGCAACAGCCAGTTGGCGATGTGCTGGCTGCTGATGCGCAGGGTGGCGCGGTCTTCCATCAGGCCGACGTTGTGGATGTCGGGCACCTTGGAGCAGCCCA
The DNA here is from genome assembly GCA_038961845.1 of Xylophilus sp. GW821-FHT01B05. Taxonomy (NCBI): domain Bacteria; kingdom Pseudomonadati; phylum Pseudomonadota; class Betaproteobacteria; order Burkholderiales; genus Xylophilus; species Xylophilus sp. GW821-FHT01B05. The sequence goes on along the minus strand of CP152408.1, from coordinate 5,615,894 downwards.
CGCCCTGGTCGATCCAGCGCACCACGTAGCCGAGGATGCCCTGCGCGTTGTTGTCCAGCTCTTGCTGGCGATCGGCGGCGCTCCAGTTCACGGCGGGGGCGATGGGCACCTGCAGCAGGCCGGCCAGCAGCGCGTCGCGCTCGGCGGCGGCGTCGGTCTTTTCCAGCGCTTGCTGCACCTCGGCCACGTTGACCTGGTGGTAGTGCAGCGCATGCAGCGTGGCGGCGGTGGGCGAGGGCACCCAGGCGGTGTTGGCGCCGGCCTTGGGGTGCGCGATCTTGGCCTTGAGCATGTCGGCCATCAGGTCAGGCATGGCCCACATGCCCTTGCCGATCTGCGCCTTGCCGCGCAGGCCGCAGGCCAGGCCGACCAGCACGTTGTTCTTCTCATAAGCCGTGATCCAGGGCGTGGTCTTCATGTCGCCCTTGCGCAGCATGGCGCCGCCCTGCATGGCGCTGTGCATCTCGTCGCCGGTGCGGTCGAGGAAGCCGGTGTTGATGAAGGCCACGCGCGCGGCGGCCTCGGCGATGCAGGCCTGCAGGTTGACGCTGGTGCGGCGCTCTTCGTCCATGATGCCCAGCTTCACGGTGTTGGCGGGCAAGCCCAGCAACTGCTCGACGCGGCCGAACAGCTCGCTGGCAAAGGCGACCTCGGCCGGGCCGTGCATCTTGGGCTTGACGATGTAGACGCTGCCGGTGCGCGAGTTGACGATGTCTTCCTTGCCGCGGCGCTTCAGGTCGTGCAGCGCGATGGTGGTGGTGACGACCGCGTCCAGGATGCCCTCAGGAATCTCCTTGCCGCCGTCCCACAGGATGGCCGGGTTGGTCATCAGGTGGCCGACGTTGCGCAGGAACATGAGCGAGCGGCCATGCAGGCGCACCGGCTGGCCGTTGGCGCCGGTGTAAAGGCGGTCGGGGTTCAGGCTGCGGGTGAAGGTCTTGCCGCCCTTGCTCAACTCTTCGGTCAGCGTGCCTTGCAGGATGCCCAGCCAGTTGGCGTAGGCGACGACCTTGTCCTCGGCATCGACCACCGCCACCGAGTCTTCCAGGTCCAGGATGGTGGACAGCGCGGCCTCGACCACCACGTCTGACACGCCGGCCGCATCGGTCTTGCCGATGGCCGTGCCGCGGTCGATCTGGATGTCGATGTGCAGGCCGTTGTGCACCAGCAGCACGGCCGAGGGCGCACCCGCATCGCCCTGGTAGCCGACGAACTGCGCCGGCGTCTTCAGGCCGGTCTTGCCGCTCTGGAGCGTGACCACCAGTTGGCCGCCTTCCACCGCATAGCCGGCGGCATCGGCGTGCGAGCCGCCGGCCAGCGGCACGGCATCGTCCAGAAACTGGCGCGCAAACGCGATCACCTTGGCGCCGCGCAGCGGGTTGTAGCCCTTGCCTTTGTCGGCGCCATCGGTCTCGGGGATGGCATCCGTGCCGTACAGCGCGTCGTACAGCGAACCCCAGCGCGCATTGGCGGCGTTGAGGGCGTAGCGCGCGTTCAGGATCGGCACCACCAGTTGCGGGCCGGCCTGCAGCGCCAGCTCGGCGTCGACATTGGTGGTGGTCGCCTTCACGCCGGCGGGCTGGGGCTGCAGGTAGCCGATCTGTTCCAGAAAGGCGCGGTAGGCCGGCAGGTCTTGAATCGGGCCGGGGTGGGCCTTGTGCCAGTCGTCGAGTGCGGTCTGCAGGCGGTCGCGCTCGGCCAGCAGCGCGGCGTTCTTCGGGGCCAGCTCATGGACGATGGCATCGAAGCCCTTCCAGAAGACTTCGCTGGCGACGCCGGTGCCGGGCAGGACCTGCTCTTCGATGAAGCGATGGAGAACGGTGGCGACCTGAAGGCCGTGGACGTTAGTGCGTGCGGTCATGGTGAAGCGCCTTGGATGAGCGTGAGTGAGTGGGGAATCGCAGCCGATGGCATCGGCCCGTGTGGCAACTGTATTGGATCTCTCCACCAGCATTAAGCGCCTCGATGTCGATTAATTCGTGACTTTTTAAGATGCAATCCGGCGGCGCACCACGATAATTACCGCCCATGGACAAGCTCAAAGCGCTGGAAACCTTTGTCTCGGTCGCCAGCCGCGGCACGCTCACTGCGGCCGCGCAGGCCGAGGGCGTGGCGCCGGCCATCATCGGCCGCCGCATCGACGCGCTGGAGGCCCAATTGGGCGTGAAGCTGCTGGTGCGCACCACGCGCCGCATCACGCTCACGCATGAGGGCAGCGCCTTCCTGGAAGACTGCCAGCGCGTGCTGGCCGAGCTGGCAAACGCCGAGGCGGCGGTCAGCGCCGGTGGGCTGAAGGCGCGCGGCCACTTGCGCATCACCGCGCCGGCGGGCTTTGGCCGGCGCCACGTCGCGCCGCTGGTGCCGCTTTTTCGGGATACCCATCCGGAGGTGACGATCTCCCTGAACCTGAGCGACCGCGTGGTGGACCTGGCGGGCGAGGGTTTCGACTGCGCCGTGCGTGTCGGTGACCTCCCTGACTCGGCGCTCGTCAGCGCGCGCATCGCGGACAACCGGCGGCTGTGCGTGGCTACGCCGGACTATCTGGCGCGCCGCGGCACGCCGCGCCATCCGTCGGAACTGGCGCAGCACGACTGCCTCACCCTGTCGAGCGACGCCTCGCAGACCCGGGGCTGGGCCTTTAGCCTGCCGACCGAAGGCGGCGCGGGCGAGGTGGTGCATTTCAGGCCCGGCGGCCCGCTCGACTGCTCCGACGGGCAGGTGCTGCACGACTGGTGCCTTGGGGGCTGGGGCATTGCATGGCGCAGCACCTGGGAGGTCGAGGCCGAGATTGCCGCAGGCCGCCTGCTGGCCGTGCTGGAGGATTTCGCCGCACCGCCCAATGGCATCTACGTGGTGTTTCCACAGCGCAAACACCTGCCCCTGCGCGTGCGGCTGTGGATCGACTGGCTGCGCCAGCACTACGCGCAACCTGAATTCTGGCGCCGGGGCCTCGTGGCAGACTGAGGACCATGTCCCTGCCCACGCTGCTGATTGCCGATGACCACCCGCTGTTCCGGGCCGCCGTGCTGCACGTGTTGCACGAGCGCCTGCCGCAGTTCCGCACGCTGGAGGCCGCGAGCGCGGCCACCTTGGGGGCGGCATTGCAGGAGCATCCCGAGGTGGAGCTGGTGCTGCTGGATCTGAGCATGCCGGGCACGCGGGGCTTCTCCGCCCTGCTGCATGTGCGGGGCGAATACCCGCAGCTGCCGGTGGTGGTGATCTCGTCCAACGACCATCCGCGCGTGATCCGCCGCGCCCAGCAGTTCGGGGCGGCCGGCTTCATCCCGAAGTCGGCACCGGCCGAGGCCATGGGCGAAGCCATCGCCGCCGTGCTGGACGGCGGCAGCTGGTTCCCGCCGATGGCAGCCGAGCGCTCCGAAGCCGATGCCGAGCTGGCGACCCGCCTGGCGCAACTGACGCCGCAGCAGTTCCGCGTGCTGCTGTGCCTGGCCGACGGCCTGCTGAACAAGCAGATCGCCCATGAGCTGAAGCTGGCCGAGAACACCGTCAAGGTGCATGTCACGGCCATCCTCAAGAAGCTGGAGTGCTACAGCCGTACCCAGGCGGCGGTGCTGGTGAAGAGCCTGGAGCCGGAGAGCGGGCCCTGACTGCCCTTGGAACCAGGTCTTTGAGATATCCGGGCTTGCGTGCCTTGCAGGCGGCGGGTGCCGGGATGTGCGCCCGGCGGCGCAGTCACCTTCTTTTGCTTCGCCAAAAGAAGGTAACCGAAGAAAAGGCGACCCCACTGTGGCGGTCTGCTGCGCAGACTGCTCTGCGGTACTCGGAATCGGCAGGCGGCTGCGGAACTCGCTGCGCTCAAACAGTCCTCGCCGTCCCTTCGCTTCGCTACGGGCAACCTGCCGACTCCTCCGTTCCTCGACGCCACAGAGGGGACCCCGGCCAGCCACACGGGCCTTCGCTGCGCTCGGCCCGGCTCCCGCCATCAGCAAAACACCAGAACTATCGAACAGACCACAAGACCTTGAAAGGGATGGCCCCTAGTGTCGCGTCAAGCATGATCTGCCGGTGTGCGCTTGCCCTCGCCGCGCATCGCTGCGTTGCAGCCCTTGCCCAGGCGTAAAGCCTGGGCTGCGGCCTGCGCCTTGCGCTGCACGCCGATGCCTTCGCACCCATCCTTCACCTCACGCTTGACGCGACACTAGAACGTACCCACGTTCTCAGTGTCGCGCGCTTTCGCGCAAGCGCAGCAGGGTCTGGCTCATCAGCGCTCGCAGCGCGGGCGGGCGCACGGGCTTGGCCAGGAAGGCCCAGCCCTGTTCCGCCGCATGGCGGCGCAGCGTGGCGTCGCGTTCCGCCGTGACCAGGATCACCGCCGGGGCCTTGCCCCAGCGCCGGCACAGTTCGGCATAGACGTCGGGGCCGTGGTGGCTGCCCAGGTGCACGTCCAGCAGCACGAGCTGGGGCGCCTGCCCGGGCTGCGCCTGCGCCAGGGCTTCTGGGGCGCCCCCGGCGAAGGGCACCTGGCAGCCCCAGCGCTGCAGCAGGGCCTGGGTGGCGGCGCAGGTCTGGCTGTCGTCCTCTATCACCCAGGCGTTGCCGCCATGCAGCGGCGCGTCGTCCACCTGCTCGCTGGCGTGGGGCGGGGGGCCGATCTGCGGCACGGCGGCCGGGTCGCCCAGCGGCACACGCACCCAGAACACGCTGCCGCGGCCCAGTTGGGAGCGCACGCCGATCTCGTGGCCCAGCAGCCGGCCCAGGCGCTCGACGATGGCCAGCCCCAGGCCGGCGCCACGGTCGCCGTCGCGCCCCTCGTCGAGCCGGCGGAACTCCTCGAAGATCTCGCGCTGCAGGGCTTCGGGGATGCCCGGGCCCTGGTCGTGCACCTCTATGCGCACGTGCTCGCCGTCGCGCCGGCAGCCGATGACGATGCGCCCGCGCGGGCTGTAGCGGATGGCGTTGGACAGGAAGTTCTGCAGGATGCGCTGCAGCAGGGTCTCGTCCGTGCGCACCGCGCAGCGCGTGTCCACGCACGACAGCCGCAGGCCCCGGCTCTCCGCCAGGATGCCGAAGTTGTGCCGCAGCACCTGCAGCATGGGCCCCAGCGCCACGGCGCGCACATGCAGCTCCAGCTGGCCCGACTCCATGCGGGCGATGTCCAGCAGGCTGTTGAGGATGGCGTCCTGCGCCGCCAGGGCGCCATCGATGCTGTCTACCGCATGCCGATCGGCATCGGCATGCAGGTGGCTGCGCAGCAGCGAGGTGAACATGCGCGCCGCATTCAGCGGCTGCAGCAGGTCATGCACGGCGGCGGCGATGAAGCGGGTCTTGTAGCGGTTGGCCTGCTCGGCCTCCCGCTTGGCCTGGGCCAGATCGCGCGTGCGGTCGGCCACGCGCCGCTCCAGCGCGTCGGCGAGCGAGCGCAGCTCGCGTGCGGTGTTCTTGTAGCTGGTGATGTCGGCGTAGCTGGTGACGAAGCCGCCCTCGGGCAGCGGGTTGCCGCGAATCTCCAGCACCGTGCCATCGTCCTTGGCGCTCTCGTGCAGATGCGGCGTGCCCTTGCGCAGATGCTCCAGGCGCCGGCCAATGGCCGCATCTGTGGAGCCCAGGCCCAGCAGGCCCCGGCGCGCGTTGTGGCGCAGCAGGGCCTCGATCGGCTGGCCCACGCGCATCAGGTCGGCCGGGTAGCGAAACAGCTGCACGTAGCGTGAGTTCCAGGCCACCAGCTTCAGATCACCATCGACGATGACAACGCCCTGGGGCAGGTGCTCAAGGCTGCGGGAGAGGCCGGTGTCGGCCTGCTGGGCCGCCTGCACGACGCCGTCCTGCGCGGTGCGCAGCTCCTGGGCGTGCTGGCGCAGCACGGTTTCCAGCTCTTGGCGGCTGCGCTGGCGCAAGGCCGCCAGGCGTTGGCGCTGCCGTGCGAACAGCACGAGCAGGCCCAGCGCGAGCCAGCCGCCAGCGCCGGCGGCGGCGGCCCAGCGGCTGTCGGCGAGGCTGCCATGCGTCTCGTGCACCAGGTGCAATTGCCACGGGGTGCCGGGCAGCGGCTGCGTTTGCCAGAGCACGCGGCCCGGCAAGGGCGGCGTCTGCATGCGCGCCAGCGTGCCGCCGTTGTCCATGCGTTCTTCCACACGGAAATCCAGCGGCCGCAAGGGTTGGTCGGCGTACTGGCGCGTGGCGCTCAGCTCGCGGCGCTCTTCGTCGTCCAGCGGCTGCAGCAGCCGGTAGCGCCAGGCATCCTGGCTGGCCAGGAAGACGACGCCGTGCTCGTCCGAGGTGAACACGATGTCCGGCGTCTGCAGCCACTCGCGCTCAAGTTCCTGCAGCGCGATCTTGATGACCACCAGGCCCTGCGTCTGGCCGCTGTCGTCGCGGATGGCCTGGGACAGGAAGTAGCCCGGCTCGCCCGTGGTCACGCCAATGCCGTAGAAGCTGCCGCTGCCCTGCGCCAGGGCCTGCTGCACATAGGGCCGGAAGCTGTAGTCCACCCCCACGTTGCTGGTGGCGGCGCGCCAGTTGCTGGCGGCCAGGGCCTGGCCGTGGCGGTCGATCAGCGTCAGGGTGGAGGACTGGCTTGCCCCGTTGGCCTGCTCCAGCTTGTGGTTGAGGCGGGCGACTTCCTCGGGCTGCAGGGGGTGGTTCAACGCGTCGCGCAACTGACTGTCCAGGGCCAGCACCTCGGGCAGCGTGCGGTAGCGGTCAATGCCCTGCCTCAGGGTCTGGCCATACAGCGTCAGCTGGCGCTGCACGTTGTCGCTTTCCTCGTTCAGCGAACGGTGCCAGGCCAGCCTGCCGGCCAGGAGCATGCTGCCGGCCATGCCTCCCAGGAGGACCAGCAGCGTCCAGGCAATGCGGCGGCGGGGTGTGAAGAGAGGCACGCACCAATTGTCCCTGAGCGCAGGAGCAGGCCCTTCCACGGCGGCGTGCCCCAGTTTGGGGCTAGGTACTTTCCCTAGGTTGGTGCTTCCGGCTCCCAGGGGAGCCCGGCCGACTAATACCAATGGGCTATCGGCTTCCCATGCCTGCGACGGTACAACCGGCCCCCTCGACGCACCCTGATGGTGTGGTCCTCAGATTCCGGAGCCAAGCCCATGCATGCCATTCCAACGGCAGACAGCCACCACGCGCGTCTGCCCCTGCCCTTTTACCGCCAGCTGTACTTCCAGGTGGTCGTTGCCATCGTCCTGGGCGTTTTGCTGGGCCATTTCGAGCCCGCCTATGGCGAGGCGCTGAAGCCGCTGGGCGACGGCTTCATCAAGCTCGTGAAGATGATCATCGCGCCGGTGATCTTCCTGACCATCGTCACCGGCATCGCCGGCATGACGCAGCTGAGCAGCGTCGGCCGGGTCTTTGGCAAGGCCATGGCCTACTTCATGTTCTTCTCCACGCTGGCCCTGGTGGTCGGCCTGGTGGTGGCCAACGTGGTCCAGCCCGGCGCCGGCATGAACATCAACCCGGCCGATCTGGACCAGACCGCCGTCAAGTCCTACGTGGCCAAGTCGCATGAAATGACGCTGACGGGCTTCGTCATGGACATCATCCCCAAGACGCTGGTGAGCCCCTTCGTGGGCGACAACATCCTGCAGGTGCTGCTGGTGGCCGTGCTCTTCGGCGTGTCGCTGGCGCTGGCGGGCAAGGCCGGCAAGCCGGTGCTGAACTTCCTGGAAGCCCTGACGGTGCCCGTGTTCAAGCTGGTGAACATCGTCATGAAGGCCGCTCCGATCGGTGCCTTCGGCGCCATCGCCTTCACCATCGGCAAGTTCGGCCTGGGCTCGCTGGTGAACCTGGCCTGGCTGGTGGGCTCGTTCTACGTCACCTCGCTGCTGTTCGTGGTGGTGGTGCTGGGCTTCGTGGCGCGCCTGTGCGGCTTCTCGGTGTTCAAGCTGTGCCGCTACCTCAAGGCCGAGCTGCTGCTGGTGCTGGGCACCTCGTCTTCCGAGTCGGCCCTGCCGTCGCTGATGGAAAAGATGGAGAAGGCCGGCTGCAGCAAGTCGGTGGTGGGGCTGGTGGTGCCCACGGGCTACTCGTTCAACCTGGACGGCACCAACATCTACATGACGCTGGCGGCGCTGTTCATCGCGCAGGCCACCAACACCGAGCTGTCGCTGGGCCACCAGGTGGCGCTGCTGCTGGTCGCCATGCTCAGCTCCAAGGGCGCGGCCGGCGTGACCGGCGCCGGCTTCATCACCCTGGCCGCCACCCTGGCCGTGGTGCCCGAGGTGCCTGTGGCCGGCATGGCCCTGATCCTGGGCGTGGACCGCTTCATGAGCGAATGCCGCTCGCTGACCAACTTCATCGGCAATGCCGTTGCAACCGTGGTGGTGTCCCGCTGGGAAAACGCGCTGGACTACAGCCGCCTGGATGCGGCCCTGAACGGCGAGCCGCTGCCGGTCCCCGTGGCCAGCGATGTGCCGATGACGGCCCGCCCGGTGGCCTGAGCTTTCCTGCGGTCTGCCGCCATGGCGGTGCGAGCCTTCGGGCCCGCACCGCCTTTTTTATTTAATTGCCGGCGGCCAGCCTCTGGTCGATCCAGGTAAAGGCGTCCAGCACGTCGTAGTTGCCGGCGTGCCCCTGGTCCCAGAACAGGGCGTAGTCGACATCCTTGACCTTGGCGTCCGCCTTCAGGGCGCGGCTGAGGTTGTAGGCCACGGTGAAGGAGGTGTCGCGGTCGCGCGCGCCCACGCGGATGCGCCAGTGCGGCGTGATGCCATCGGTCTTGCCGACATAGGGCAGCGCGTTGATCATCTTGTACTGGTTCAGCAGATAAGCCTGCTGCGGGTTGGCGGCCCAGGTGGTGCCGGTATTGGCCAGGCCGACATCGCTTTGCGTGGCATTGACTGCGTCGCCGCCGTTGTTGTTGTTCCAGGCGTACTCGGTGAAGTTGGAATAGACCTGGGCAGCGGTGCCGAACAGGTTGGATTCGCCGCCGCTGTAGTTGCCGTAGATGGTGGTGCCAGCCTTGGTGGTGTCGGCTGTGGCCGTCGTTGCGAGGGCGGCGGTCTGGCCAACCTGGTCAAACGCCGGCACGGCCTTGAGCCGGGCTTGCTTGGCCACGAACTTCAGGTAGTTCGTCATGTCGAAGCTCGTGACCGTGCCGCTCGCATCCACGTTGATGAAGTCGTTCTTGTAGTACAGCGTTCCGCTGCCGCCGGCCACGCCATTGGCGGCGGCGCTGCCGTAGGCGTTGTAGGCGACGAAGGTCTTGCCGGCCTTGACATACGCGCTGGCCGCCTTCTTGATTTCGGTCTGCAGGGCGGCCAGCATGTTGTCGGTGGTGAGCGCCGTGCCGTCGTCGGCCTGAAGGCCCAGGCCGGACTGGTAGGTCATGAACTTGTTCATCAAGGCCGTGCTGCCCGCGGGGGCCGGGTTCGAGGCGCGGACCAGCTCATTGCCGCTCGCATCGACGATCAGCCCGGCCTTCTGATCCGCCGAGACCAGCGCGCGCGTTTCCAGCACGTTGAACATCCATTCATAGGCCAGGTCGGCACTGCCCATGTCCTGGATCGGGCAGTAGGCCACGATGGCGTAGACGCTGTCGCTGATGGAGCTCTTGCCGTCCGAGTCGACGCCGGCCGCGCCGGCGGCTTGCAGGTAGGGCAAATAGTCGGCGCTGTCGCCCGTGGCCCCGAGTTGCGTGCTCTGCGCGCCGCCGCCGCTGGTGCCGTTCACCACGATGCGGCTGGCGCTGCCCGGCATGAGGCTGTCGTTCAGGCGCAGGTAGCGCACGGCGGCCTTGGCGTCGACGATGGCGGCCGGCGCCTTGCCCTGGTAGATGCCGTCGGCGTAGACGCCGGCGGGGGCGGTGGCGCCACGGCTGCGCGAGGCCATGTTGATGTACACAAAGCCGCGGGCCAGCGCGGCGCCCACCTTGTTGGTATCGCTGGTGCTGACGTAGGTGCCGCCATTGACGATGTCGGCGCCGCTGTAGTTGGCGCTGGTGATGGGGGCCGTGCCATTCCAGCCGCCCTTGCCCCCTTGGTAGCTGGCCAGCCAGCCGGCGTTGTTGACGTTGAGCAGGATGGCGTTGTCCTGCTTGGCCGCGTCGGCCTCGCGCACAAAGACGTTCATGTTCTGGTAGCCGCAGGCCTGGTTGTCCACCGCGCCGGCGGACTGCGTGGGCGCCAGCGTCATCGGCTTGCCGACGTAGCACAGCTCCCGGTACCAGCGCACCGGCGTGCTCACGCCGTCGAGGGTGACGGTGATCGTCGTGTAGGCGGTCTTGTCGAAAGCCAGCTTGCTGTCATAGGCCCCCGCGCTGGACGGGGTGCCGCCGCCACCGCCACCACAGGCCGTCATGAGGCCGGTGGCCGAGATCGCGGCCATGGCGGCCGCAAGTGCGCGATGTTTGAATTGTCTTTGCATGCTTGTCTCTTTGGAATGAAGGGATCGGAGGGGCGCTCTCTGGGCCGCATGGCGGGGCGCAACGAGATGGCAAGGCACTTTAGGCAGCGGATGCCGGCTGCATAAGATGACGCATCGCGAGGCGTGATAACCGCGCGGCATCAGGGTTTCCCACGGGCATCAAAGCAGCGCGCGGTGTGGGGCGCCGCAGTCAGCCGCGGCTCTTGCACAATGCGCGCAACCGCGCCGTTCCGAGTGCGTCAGTCCACGAAAGCCGACCATGGTCCTCGAATCCATCCTCGCCTACCTGCACCTGATCGCCATCTTCACGATGATCGTCTTCCTCGCCAGCGAGGCCGCGCTGTGCCGCGCCGACTGGCTCAACGCCAAGGTGGTGGCGCGGCTGGCCAGGATCGACCTGGTCTATGGCCTGGCCGCCATGCTGGTGCTGGCCACCGGCCTGGCCCGCATCATCTGGGGCGTGAAGGGGCCGGGCTTTTACGGCGGCAACTGGCTGCTGCACGCCAAGGTCGGGATGTTCGTGGTGATCGCGCTGATCTCGATCAAGCCCACGCTCACCTTCCGCCGCTGGGCCAAGGCGCAGCAGGCCGGCGGCGCGCTGCCGGCCGAAGCCGAGATCAAGGCCACCCGGCGCCTGGTGATGGTGCAGGCGCACCTGCTGCCGCTGATCCCGCTGGCGGCAGTCTTTCTGGCGCGTGGCTTCGGCGGCAAGTAGGCCGCCCCAAAACAAAACCCCGCGCGGCAGGCCGGGCGGGGTTTGGGATCTGGATATCAAAAATAATAGCTGGTAGCCCTGGTCAATCCTGCATTTCAGGTAGTTTTATATATGAAAAGCTTGATGGACGCCGGCAATAAGCTATTAAATAAGTAGCATCATCAGGCGGCGGGCTTGTTGCTCAGGCAACTGCTCATGAAGCTCTTGCGGTCATCGCCCTTGAGCGCCTTGGTCTTGGCGTCGGCGTTGCAGGTCTTCATCTTTTCCTGCTGCGTGGCCGGCTTGGCAGCCGCTGCCGGGGCGCCGCCGGCGCTCAGGCATTCCTTCATGAAGGCCTTGCGGTCGTCGCCGGTCTTGCCGGTGGCGTCCTTGTTGCAGGTGGCCATCTTGCCCTGCTGGGCCGTCACGGGCTTGGCGGCGGGGGCGTCGGCGGCATGCACGGCGCTGACAAGGGACAGGGCCAGGCCGGCGGCCGCGGCGAGGGAGAGCAGTTTCTTCATGGTGGATTTCTCCTGCATCAGATGAAGGTTGAGCGAATCCCGGACGGGACCCTGCCCCATAACGTCATAACCGGAAGTTGGGATGACGTCCGCAGTGTGCCCGACAAAGGCGCGTTTGAGGTGGCCCGTAAAATCCGCCGATGCTCTCCGTGAAACACGATCTGCTCGCGGCCTTGGCCGACGCGCTGGAACAAATGCTGCCCGGCGCCGCCACGCGCGCCGTTTTTGAATCCCCCAAGGTGGCGGCGCATGGCGATTTCGCCACCACCGCCGCCATGCAGCTGGCCAAGCCGCTGGGCAAAAACCCGCGCCAGCTGGCCGAGTCGCTGCGCGACGCGCTGCAGGCCACGCCCGCCTTCCAGCGCTGGACCTCGGCGGTCGAGATCGCCGGCCCCGGCTTCCTCAACATCCGCCTCACGCCCGAGGCCAAGCAGCAGACCGTGCGCGAAATCCTCGCCGCCGGCGACGGCTACGGCGTGCAAGCGGCCAGCGGCGACAAGGTGCTGGTCGAATTTGTCTCGGCCAACCCGACCGGCCCGCTGCACGTCGGCCACGGCCGCCAGGCCGCGCTCGGCGATGCCATCTGCAACCTGCTGGCCACGCAGGGCCAGAACGTCTGGCGCGAGTTCTATTACAACGACGCCGGCGTGCAGATCCAGACCCTGGCCAACAGCACCCAGTTGCGCGCCAAGGGCTTCAAGCCCGGTGACGCCGAGTGGCCCGAACAGGCATACAACGGCGACTACATCGCCGACATCGCCGCCGACTTCCTCGCTAAAAAAACCGTCAAGTCCGACGACCGCGAATACACCGCCAGCGGCGACGTCAACGACATCGACTCGATCCGCCAGTTCGCCGTCGCCTACCTGCGCCGCGAGCAGGACCTGGACCTGAAAGCCTTCCAGGTCCGCTTCGACAACTACTACCTCGAATCCAGCCTCTACACCAGCGGCCGCGTTGCGCAGACGGTGCAAAAGCTGATCGATGCCGGCAAGACCTACGAGCAAGACGGCGCGCTGTGGCTCAAGTCCACCGATTACGGTGACGACAAGGACCGCGTCATGCGCAAGCAGGACGGCAGCTACACCTACTTCGTGCCGGATGTGGCCTATCACATCGCCAAGTGGGAGCGCGGCTTTCACAAGGTCGTCAACATCCAGGGCACCGACCACCACGGCACCATCGCCCGCGTGCGCGCCGGCCTGCAGGCCGCTGGCGTCGGCATCCCGCAGGGCTACCCCGACTACGTGCTGCACACCATGGTGCGCGTGGTCAAGGGCGGCGAAGAGGTCAAGATCAGCAAGCGCGCCGGCAGCTACGTCACCCTGCGCGACCTGGTCGAATGGACCAGCACCGACGCCGTGCGCTTCTTCCTGCTCAGCCGCAAGCCCGACACCGAATACACCTTCGACATCGACCTCGCGGTGGCCAAGAACAACGACAACCCGGTCTACTACGTGCAGTACGCCCACGCGCGCATCTGCTCCGTGCTGGCCGGCTGGGGCGGCGACCGCGCCACGCTGACCGATGCCGGCCTGGCGCCGCTCGACACACCGGCCGCGCAATCGCTCATGCTGCAGCTCGCCAAGTACCCCGAGATGCTCACCGCCGCCGCCAAGGACTTCGCCCCGCACGACGTCACCTTCTACCTGCGCGACCTGGCCGCCGCTTATCACAGCTACTACGACGCCGAGCGCATCCTGGTCGACGACCTGCCCACCAAGACCGCGCGCCTGGCCCTGGTCGCTGCGGTGGCGCAGGTACTGCACAATGGCCTGGCGGTGCTGGGCGTGTCGGCCCCGGCCAAGATGTGACAAGAGGGACACGGCTCATGCGCAAGAAGCGACAGGCTCATCGGGGCGGGACATTTCTGGGCATCGTCATCGGTGTCATGCTGGGCCTGGGCGCGGCGCTGGCCGTGGCGGTCTACGTCACCAAGGTGCCGGTGCCCTTCCTCAACCGCAACGCCGGCCGCAATGCCGACCAGGACGCGGCCGAAGCCCAGAAGAACCGCGACTGGGACCCCAACTCCGCCCTGGCCAACAAGCGCAGCGTGCGGCCGCCGCCGGGCGCCGCAGGCAGCGTGGGCACGACCGATGGCACGGCGCCGCCCACCAGCACCGCAGTGGCGCCGGTAACGGCCCCCACCGCTCCCGCCGCCCGTGCGGCCGCCAGCACGCCGGCGCCATCGGCCGACCCGCTCGGCGACCTGGCCGCCGCCCGCTCGGCCCGCGCCACCGCCCCGGCCCCCACCGTGCCGCCGCCAGGCAATGCCGAGCCCTTCGAATACTTCATACAGGCCGGCGCCTTCCGCACCAGCGATGACGCCGAGGCGCAGCGCGCCCGGCTCGCCATCATGGGCTGGGAAGCCCGCGTCACCGAACGCGAGCAGGCCGGCCGCACCGTCTACCGCGTGCGCGTGGGCCCCTTCGTGCGCCGCGACGAGGCCGACCGCCTGAAGGAAAAACTCGACGTCGCCGGCATGGATTCCAGCCTGGTGCGCGTGCAGCGCTGAACTTTTTCCAAATGTTGCGCCTCAGACCCCCTCAAGGAGAATCTCTGTCCATGCTCAACCGTCGTAATTTCAATCTGTCCACCACCACCGCCGCCGTGGCGGCCGCCACCCTGCCGCTGGCGTTGACATCCCAGGCCCATGCCCAGGGCGCTCCGCCCAAGGCCGGCAAGGACTACGTGGTGCTCGGCAAGCCGGTCGCGGTCGACGCCCCGGCGGGCAAGATCGAGGTGATCGAGTTCTTTTGGTACGGCTGCCCGCACTGCAATGCCTTCGAGCCCGCCTTCGAGCGCTGGGCCAAGGCACAGCCGGCCGACGTAGCGCTCAAGCGCGTGCCGGTGTTCTTCCGGGACGACTTCCTGCCGCAGCAAAAGCTCTACTACGCGCTCGAAGCCCTGGGCAAGATCCCCGAACTGCACGTCAAGGTCTTCAACGCCATCCACGCCGAGCGCCAGCAGATCAACCGCGACGGCCCGATCGCCGACTGGGTCGCCAAGCAGGGCGTGGACAAGGCCAAGTTCCTGGAGGCCTACAACTCCTTCTCGGTGGCAGCCAAGGTCAAGCGCGCGGCGCAGCTGCAGGACCAGTACCAGGTCGAAGGCGTGCCATCGCTCGGCATCGCCGGCCGCTACATCACCGACGGCTCGATGGCCGGCAGCATGGACCGTGCGCTGCAGGTCACCGATCTGCTGATCGCGGAAGCGCGCAAGAAGGCCTGAGCCCAAGTCGCCCCGCAAATAACAAAAGCCCGCGCATGCGGGCTTTTGTTATTTGCGGGGCATTTGCCTACTACATCGGGCCTCGCCTGGGTGGAGAGACATGGAATCGAGCGGCATTTGTCCCACAGACGCGGGCAGTGCCCACATCGTCGTTAGAATGCCTGCAAGATTCGTGCCCTTATGAAGCCTACCCTCGCATCCCTCTTTTTCGCCATGGCCGCCTTGCTGTCGGCCGGGGCCGCACAGGCCGAGAAGGCTGACCGCACCAAGCCCGCCAACATCGAGTCCGACGCGCTGCGGCACGACGGCCTGCAGCAGATCAGCGTCTTCACCGGCAACGTCGTGATGACCAAGGGCACCATCGTGATCCGTGGTGCGCGGCTGGAAGTGCGGCAGGACGCCGACGGCTACCAGTACGGACTGGTCTTTGCCGAGCCAGGCAAGCTCGCCTACTTCAAGCAAAAGCGCGACACGGCGCCCGGCGCCCCCGACGAATTCATCGAAGGCGAAGGCGAGACCATCGACTACGACGGCAAGATCGACCGGGTCAAGTTCATCAAGCGTGCCGTGGTGCGCCGGCTGGCAGGGGCCACGGTGAACGACGAGGTGCACGGTGACGTCATCGTCTATGACAACGTGACCGACGTGTCCACCGTCGACGGCAATCCGGGCGCCAACAGCGCCAAGAACCCAGGCGGCCGGGTGCGCGCGGTGCTGGTGCCCAACAGCGCGCCGCCGGCACCTGGCGCTGCGCCAGCGGCGCCGCCGCCCGCCAGCGGGCCCGGGCTGCGCCCCAGCAAGACGCTGAGCGGGGTTCCGCAATGACCGAGCCCGTCCTCACAGCCGAGCGCGAGACGCCCGGCGGAAGTGCCCATCCCGTCACCACCGGCAGCCGGCTGGAGGCGCGCCACCTGCGCAAGGCCTATGGCAGCCGCACGGTGGTGAAGGATGTGTCGCTCTCCGTGCAAAAGGGCGAAGTGGTCGGCCTGCTGGGCCCCAATGGCGCGGGCAAGACCACCTCCTTCTACATGATCGTGGGCCTGGTGCGCTCCGACGGCGGCGACATCCAGATCGACGGCCAGCCCATTGACGGACTGCCGATCCATCGGCGCTCGCGCCTGGGTTTGTCTTACCTGCCGCAAGAAGCCTCGATCTTTCGCAAGCTCACGGTGCAGGAGAACGTGCGCGCGGTGCTGGAACTGCAGCATGACGAAGACGGCCGCCCGCTCAAGAAACTAGAAATCGAGGAGCGCCTGACCGCGCTGCTGGCCGAGCTGCGGGTCGACCACCTGCGCGACTCGCCCGCGCTCGCGCTCTCGGGCGGCGAGCGCCGCCGCGTGGAAATCGCCCGCGCGCTGGCCACCCAGCCGCGCTTCATCCTGCTGGACGAGCCCTTCGCCGGTATCGACCCGATCGCCGTGATCGAGATCCAACGCATCATCGGCTTCCTCAAGGATCGCGGCATTGGCGTGCTGATCACCGACCACAACGTGCGCGAGACGCTGGGCATTTGCGACCACGCCTTCATCATCAGCGATGGCCGGGTGCTGGCCCAGGGCACACCCGAGGAGATCGTGGAGAACGCCGACGTGCGCCGCGTCTACCTGGGCGAACACTTCAGGATGTGATCACTTTGGTTCACCCCCAGGCTTCGCACTTCGTGTCTTCGCCAACCCCCTTCCGGGGGCGGGCCGGCCGCTTCGGGCGGCCGTGCGCAGCGGCCCTGCGAACGGCGGGCCGCGCTGCGCGCAGCCGCTTGGGGAGTGGCGCCGTCGTATGAAACAGGGTTTATCGCTTCGGGTTTCGCAGCATCTGGCGCTTACGCCGCAGCTGCAGCAATCGATCCGGCTGTTGCAGCTGTCCACGCTGGAGCTGAGCCAGGAAGTCGAGCAGATGCTCGACGACAACCCCTTTCTTGAAATCACGCAGGAAGAGGCCGCGCGCGAAGAGTTTGGCGTGGCGCAGGCGGATGCGCCCGCAGGCGATGACGCTCCTTTTTCTGTAGCTGATGGCCCAGGCAGCACAACGGCTTCAGCCACAAATGATGCGCAAGCCGAAGGCGAGTCAGAAGGCGAGCGCCTGGACGAGCCCGGCTGGGAGGGCGATGGCGGTGTCGAGGTCGCGCCCGACGACAGCGAGTGGGGCGGTGACGCGCCGGCGCGCAAGAACAACCTGGGCGACGACGGCGAGGTCGACGCCACCGAGCTGGCGCGCAGCCAGGAGTCGCTGCAGTCACACCTGCACCGCCAGGCGCTGGCGCTGCGGCTTTCGCCCGAGGACAGCGCTGCGCTGCGCTTTTTGATCGAATCCCTCAACGACGACGGCTACCTGGAAGACTCGCTGCCCTCGCTTGCGCTCGGCCTGGCCGGCCCCGGCGAAGAGCAGGCCGAAGAGGTCGAGGAACTGGTGCACCGCTTCACCATGGCGCTCAGCCTGCTGCAGCACCTGGAGCCGACCGGCGTCGGCGCGCGCGACCTGCGCGAATGCCTGACGCTGCAACTGCGCGCCCTGCAGGCCACGGAAGACGACGATGCGGCAGACCCCGAGGTGCTGGCCGCGGCACTGGCGATCTGCGCCCAGCCCATGGAGCTGCTGGCGCGGCGCGACGTCAAGCGCCTGGTGGCCGCCTGCGGCGCCGACGACGAAACCACGCGCATCGCGATGGCGCTGATCGCGCGGCTCGAGCCCAAGCCCGGCCGGCGCTTTGTCGACGTCGAGCGCAACATCGTCGTGCCCGATGTCATCGTGCGCCGCATCGGCCGCGGCACCCAGGTGCGCTTCCAGGTGCAGCTCAACGCCGAGGTCATGCCGCGCCTGCGCGTGCACGACATCTACGCCAGCGCGCTGCGCCAGCACAGGGGCGAAGGCAGCGCCGCGCTGCAGCAGCGCCTGCAGGAGGCGCGCTGGTTCATCAAGAACATCCAGCAGCGCTTCGACACCATCCTGCGCGTGTCCAACGCCATCGTCGAGCGGCAGAAGAACTTCTTCGTGCACGGCGAGCTGGCCATGCGCCCGCTGGTGCTGCGCGAGATCGCCGACGAGCTGGGCCTGCACGAGTCCACCATCAGCCGCGTGACCACCGCCAAGTACATGGCCACGCCCTATGGCACCTTCGAGCTGAAGTATTTCTTTGGCTCGGCGCTGGGCACCGAGACCGGCGGCAATGCGTCGAGCACGGCAGTGCGCGCGCTGATCAAGCAGTTCGTTGCCTCAGAGAGCACCAAGAAGCCGCTGTCGGACAGCCAGATCTCCGAGATGCTCAAGGAGCAGGGCATCGAGTGCGCGCGCCGCACCGTGGCCAAGTACCGCGAGGCGCTGCGCATCGCGCCGGCCAACCTGCGCAAGGCGCTGTAGCCTGCCTGCCGATCAGCTGTGGTCCTTGACCGTCTTGCTCGGCCCGTTGGCCTTGACCGAGGCAATGCCGGTTTCGCGCGCCGCCTCTGACGAATACATCTGGCTGCTGCCAATCACCTCGTGGTTGCCCGCCTTCAGGTTGAAGAAGGGCTTGCCGTTGGTGGAGGTCTTGCGCTCGTAGCGCGCGTCCTGCGGGCTGTTGGTCTGCACCGATGCAATACCGCCCTCGGCCGCACTCTTGCTCTGGTAGACCTCGCTCGACAGAATGGTTTCCGCGTTGCCGGCTTTCAGGACAAAGTGGTAGTGGCCCTTCTCGTTCTTGTGCAGTTCAAACCAACCGGACATGGCGTACTCCTTGGGGGTGAAAGCGGATCGGTCGTACGTTTTACCGGGCCGGCCTGATCGAATCGTAAGCAAACGCTTCTGCGGCGGCGCGCGGTGCACCCCTTATCCTCGGGGGCTTCCATGAACCAGATTCAACTCTTTCTCCCCTGCGCCGCCGGCGTCGAGGGCTTTCTTGCCGACGAGGCGCACCGCCTGACCGGCCTTGCCGGCATGGACCTGCAGACGCTGCGCGGCGGCGTGCTGCTGCGCGCCTCGTGGCAGGACGCCATGCTGCTCAACCTGCACAGCCGCCTGGCGCAGCGGGTGCTGGTGCAGCTCTCGCACACGCCCTACCGCAATGAACAAGACCTTTATCAGGCCGCCTCCGAAGTGGCCTGGGAGATCTGGTTCACCACGCGCCAGACCATCAAGGTCGAGGTGACGGCCCAGCACAGCCCGCTGCAGAGCCTGAACTTTGCGGCGCTCAAGATCAAGGACGCCATCGCCGACCGCTTCCGCCACAAGCGCGGCGAGCGGCCCAGCGTCGACACCCAGCGGCCCGACATCCGCATCCACGCCCACCTGACCACCGACACCGCCACGCTCTATGTCGACACCACCGGTGAGCCGCTCTTCAAGCGCGGCTGGCGCGAGGACAAGGGCGACGCCCCGCTCAAGGAGACCTTGGCCGCGGCCATGATCGCCGCCTCTGGCTGGGCCGATGGCGACAGCGAGGGCTTCGAGGTCTTGCCGCTGTACGACCCGTGTTGCGGCAGCGGCACCATCGCCATCGAAGCCGCGCAGATCGCCTGCAACATCGCGCCCGGCCTGCTGCGGCGCTTTGCCTTCGAGAAGCTGTTGCCCTTTCAGGCGCACGTGTGGTCGGCGCTGCGCGAGGAAACCCAGGCCGCAGTCACCGAGCCCGCAGTGCCGGTGTTTGGCAGCGATGTATCGCACCGCATGGTTGACTTTGCCCAGCGCAACGCCGAGCGCGCCGGCGTGGCGCATGCCATTGAATTCAGGGGGGGCGATGCCTTGCAGCGCATGCCGCCGGCCGAGCGTGGCGTCATGCTGCTGAACCCGCCCTATGGCGAGCGGATCGAGGCCGGCGGTATTGCGGGGCGCCACGCGGTGCGTACCTCGCGCGACCTGTACCGCCAGCCGCCGGGGCGTGAGCGCCCGACATGGGGAGAAGACACGCGCGAGCCAGAGGCTCAGCGTGGCCGGGAAGGTGGCCGCGAAACTGCTCAGACAGAAGATGGCGGCGACTTCTTCCCGCAACTGGCTACGCACTGGAAGCGCAACTACGCAGGCTGGACCGCCTGGATGCTGACCCCCGACCTGAAACTGCCAGGGCGCATGCGCCTGAAGGAATCGCGCCGCGTGCCGATGTGGAACGGGCCGATTGAGTGCCGGATGTTCCGTTTTGACATGGTCCAGGGATCGGCGCGCGCCCCCCGCGTGGCGGAGGGCGGCGCGCCGCCGGCGGCTACTGGTTCGTCAGGATCTGCGCAATGATGCCGGTCGTGATGGCCACCAGCAGGTAGTCACCGCCGCTGGCCTGTACCCAGTGGTAGCCGCGTGGCGGCTGATGCAGGCGGTGGCCGCGCCAGTCATCCACCACGTACTGGCGGTTGCGGTATTCGCCGGGCAGGCGGCCGCCGCGGTAATAGGCCGGGCCGTAGCTGGGGCCACGGCGGTCATCGCGCATGTCCGGGCCACGGGGTCCCGGGCGGTTGTACTGCGGTCCACCGGGGCCGCCAGGACCACCACCGCGGCGGTCCCATTGCTGTTGATCGCGCTGGCCGCCGCGGTCAGGGCCGCCACGGTCGTAGTTCTGTGCCAGGGCTGCACCCGTGCCACCTAGCAGTAGCGCTGCCAGCACGGAGAGCGTTGCGAATCGATTTGTCATGGAGAACTCCAGTCATGGACGGACTGAGGATCGTCTACGCAGTAGTGCGCGACGGTTGTAGGCCCATGGCGTTGTTACATATGAATGCATTCTGGCGCACGCCCTACACTCGCGCCCCATGCCCTGGCACGCCCGACTCGACCTTGATTACCGCCACGATCTGCATGGCGGCACCCCGCGCACTACGGCGCGCTTTCGCCACGAGGGGCCGCTGCGCATTCTGCAAAGCCTGTACCCCGAGGGCGAGGCCATCTGCCACAACGTGCTGGTACACCCGCCCGGCGGGCTGGTGGGCGGCGATGTGCTGGACATCCGCGTCGATGTCGCGCCCGGCGCGCACGGGCTGGTGACCACGCCGGGCGCCACGCGCTTCTATCGCTCGGAGGGCGAGACGGCGCTGCAGCGCACGCAGATCAGCGTGCAAGAAGGCGCACGCATGGAGTGGCTGCCGTTGGAGGCGCTGTGCTTTGACGGCTGCCTGGCGGAAAACCGCCTGGTCTTCGACCTGGCGCCGGGCGCCGAGCTGATCGGCTGGGATGTCACCGCCTTTGGCCTGCCGCATGCGAACAAGCCCTTTCTGCGCGGCAGCCTGCGCCAGCACCTGGAGATGCCCGGCGTCTGGCTGGAGCGCGGCCGCATTGCGGCGGATGACGCGCTGCTGCTCGATTCACCGCTCGGCCTGGCCGGCCACCGCTGCATGGCCTCGATCTTCCTCGCCAGCGGCACGCCCCTGGGCCGCGAGGCGCGCGAGCGCGCGCTGGATGCGGCCCGCGCGGTGATCGATGCCCACCCGCTGTGCGCGACTGCCGGCGCCACCAGCCCGGATGCGCGGCTGGTGCTGGTGCGCGTGCTGGCGCCGGTGGTCGAGCCGGCGATGCAGCTGATGCAGCAGGTGCGTGCCGCCTGGCGCGAAGCCTGTTGGGACCTGGCCTCGACCCGGCCGCGTATCTGGGCCTTGTAGCAAGCCCGGCATACGCCAGATGCCGTACGCAGAAGGGGCGGCCTGGCAGGCTTCCTGCTTTACCATCGTTCTCTTCGATCCGATGATCTGCCCGAGGCTTCCGGCATGGAACTCACGCCCCGCGAAAAAGACAAGCTCCTGCTCTTCACCGCTGCCCTGCTGGCCGAACGCCGCAAGGGCCGCGGCCTCAAGCTCAACTACCCTGAATCCGTGGCGCTGATCAGCGCCGCCGTGATGGAGGGCGCGCGCGACGGCAAGACTGTCGCCCAGCTCATGAGCGAGGGCCGCGAGGTACTGACCCGCGCCGACGTGATGGACGGCGTGCCCGAGATGATTCCTGACATCCAGGTCGAGGCGACCTTCCCCGACGGCACAAAACTGGTCACCGTGCATCAGCCGATCGCCTGATCTCCCCCTTTCCCTTCCCGAGGATTTCTTCCATGTCCAGCACCCGTTCCGGCCGCGTGGCCCTGCTGTCCTTGATCTGTGCGCTGCCGCTGGCGGCGGTGGCCCATACCGGGGTGGATGGCGCGGCCCACCACCACGGTTTTGCCACCGGCTTTCTGCACCCGCTGACGGGCGCCGATCACCTGGCGGCCATGGTCGCCGTGGGGCTGTGGAGCGCACTGGCCGCGCGCCGCGCCTGGCCCGATCTGCTCTGGGCGCCGCTGGGCTTTGCGGCCATGTTGCTGGCGGGCGCGCTGGCCGGGCTGGCGGGCGTGCAGTTGCCGGGCGTGGAGCCGATGATCGCGGCCTCGCTCTTGGTGCTGGGCTTGTTGGTGGTCACGCGCTGGCGTTTGCCGGGCTTCGCGGCCGCTGCACTGGTCGGCGTATTCGCTGTATTCCACGGCGTGGCGCACGGCTATGAATTGGCTGGCGAGTCGGATGCGGCGCTGACGCTGGCCGGCATGCTCAGCGCCACGCTGCTGCTGCATGTGGGCGGCATTGCGCTGGGTTGGGCGCTGCGCCATTCCAACGTCTGGCTGCCGCGCATCGCGGGTGCCGCCGTGGCGTTGTTGGGCGCGGCCTTGCTGGCCGGCGTGGCCTGAACGGGGCGCGCAGCATGATCCCGGGCGAACTCATCGTCGACGAGGGCGAACACGCCCTCAACACCGGCCGCCGCACCATCACCTTGCTGGTGAAGAACGCCTCCGACCGCCCGATCCAGGTCGGCTCGCACTACCACTTTGCCGAGACCAATGGCGCGCTGGATTTTGACCGCGCCGCCGCGCAGGGCATGCGCCTCAACATCGCCTCGGGCACGGCGGTGCGCTTTGAGCCCGGGCAGCAACGCACGGTCGAGTTGGTGGACTACGCCGGCGACCGCGTGGTGTACGGCTTTCGCGGCCTGACGCAGGGGCCGCTGTAGTTTCAGAATTTTGAAGAAAAAGGCCTGTAGCCCAGGCTGCGCCTGGGCTTATAGCTATAGTTTTAATAGTTAACGAACGAGACCTCCCCATGGCCACCATCGGACGCCGCGCCTATGCGGAAATCTTCGGCCCCACCGTGGGCGACCGTGTCCGCCTGGCGGATACCGACCTGCTGGTCGAGGTCGAGGCCGACTACACGCTGCGCGCCGGCAGCTACGGCGAAGAGGTCAAGTTCGGCGGCGGCAAGACCATCCGCGACGGCATGGCGCAGTCGCAGCGCACCAACGCCAGCGGTGCCATGGACCTGGTGCTGACCAATGCGCTGATCCTTGACCACTGGGGCATCGTCAAGGCCGACATCGGTATCAAGGACGGCCGCATCGCCGCCATCGGCAAGGCCGGCAACCCCGACACCCAGCCGGGCGTGGATATCGTCATCGGCCCGGGCACCGAGATCCTGAGCTGCGAAGGCAGCATCGTCACCGCCGGCGCCATCGACAGCCACATCCACTTCATCTGCCCGCAGCAGATCGAAGAGGCGCTGGCCTCGGGCACCACCACCATGCTGGGCGGCGGCACCGGGCCGGCCACCGGCACCTTTGCCACCACCTGCACGCCTGGCCCGTGGAACATCGCGCGCATGCTGCAGGCGGCCGATGCCTTCCCCATGAACCTGGGCTTTCTGGGCAAGGGCAACGCCAGCCGCCCCGAGGCGCTGCACGAGCAGATCGATGCCGGCGTGATCGGCTTGAAGCTGCACGAAGACTGGGGCACCACGCCTGCCGCCATCGACAACTGCCTGTCTGTGGCGGAAGAGACCGATACCCAGGTGGCGATCCACAGCGACACGCTGAACGAATCCGGCTTTGTCGAGAACACCATCGCCGCCACCAAGGGCCGCAGCCTCTGCGCCTTCCATACCGAAGGCGCGGGCGGTGGCCATGCGCCCGACATCCTGCGCGTGGTGGGCGAGAGCAACTTCTTGCCCTCATCCACCAACCCGACCATGCCCTACACCGTCAACACGCTCGACGAACACGTCGACATGTTGATGGTCTGCCACCACCTGAACCCCGCCATCCCGGAAGACTTGGCCTTTGCCGAGAGCCGCATCCGCAAAGAGACCATCGCCGCAGAAGACGTGCTGCACGACCTGGGCGCGATCAGCATGTTCAGCTCCGACAGCCAGGCCATGGGCCGCGTCGGCGAGATCACCATCCGCTGCTGGCAGACCGCGCACAAGATGAAGCAGCAGCGCGGCACCCTGCCGGAAGACAGCGCGCGCAACGACAACTTCCGCGCCAAGCGCTACATCGCCAAGCTCACCATCAACCCGGCCATTGCGCACGGCATCAGCCACGAGGTTGGCAGCCTGGAAGTCGGCAAGTGGGCCGACATCGTGCTGTGGAAGCCGGCCTTTTTTGGCGTCAAGCCCTCGGTGATTTTGAAAGGCGGCTTCATCGCCATGGCCGCCATGGGCGACCCCAACGCCTCCATCCCCACGCCGCAGCCGGTGCACTACCGGCCGATGTTTGGTGCCTATGGCGGCGCGATAGCGCGCGGCTCGCTCACCTTCGTCTCGCAGGCCGGGCTGGGTAATGGCATCAAGGAAAAGTTTGGCCTGGCCAAGACCTTGAGCGCGGTGAAGAACATCCGCCAGGTACGCAAGCAGCACCTGATCCACAACAGCGCCACGCCGGTGATGGAGATTGATGCGCAAACCTACGCGGTGCGCGCCGATGGCCAACTGCTGACCTGCGAGCCGGCCAGTGTGCTGCCGATGGCGCAGCGCTACTTTTTGTTCTGAGTCGGGGCGTTTTCCAGCGCCACGCCAAACCCCACCGTCGTCACGCCCTGCTCCGAGCGCGCAAACACCGTGCCGCCATGCATCGCGGCCACGGCCTTGACGATGGCCAGGCCCAGGCCGTGGCTCTCATTGCTGTTGGCGCGGGCGGCGTCCACGCGGTAGAAGCGGTCGAACAGGCGCTCCAACTGGGCCGGCGCAATCGGCGCGCTGGCGTTGGAGAAGGCCACCACGGCCGTGCCTTGCTGCCGCGTGATCTGCACTTCTATGGCCGTGCCGGGCGATGAGTGCTGGATGGCGTTGTGCAGCAGGTTGGACAGGGCGCGGCGGAACAGCGAGGTCTCGATCGGCGCCACCACGTCGCCGGCCACATGCACCGTCACGCCGGCGTCGTCCAGCAGCACGTCGAGGAATTCCACCGTCTTGCCGACCTCGTCGCCAATGGATGAGGCCACCAGCATGCGCGCCCGCTCGCCCTGTTCGGCCCGCGCCAGGAACAGCATGTCGGCGACGATGGCGCGCAGCCGCTCCAGCTCTTCCAGGTTGGACTGCAGCACGTTGCGCAGTTGCTCTGCATCGCGCTCGCGCGCCAGCGCCACCTGGGTCTGGCCGATCAGGGTCCCGATCGGCGTGCGCAACTCGTGCGCCACGTCGGCGTTGAAGGTTTCCAGCTGGCGGTAGGCCGCGTCCAGGCGGTCGAAGGCGGCGTTGAGGGATGCGCCCAGGTCGGCCAGCTCACGCGGCAGGCGCGGCAGGTCCAGGCGCTGGCCGCGGTTGTCCGGCCCGATGCGGTGCGCGTCGGCCGACAGCCGCGCCACCGGCCGCAGCCCGAGCCGGGCAATCCAGTAGCCCAGCGCGGCCACCAGCAGGGTGCCGGCCACGGTCACCAGCAGCAGCGCCGACTCGAAGGCGCGCATGGTCCTGTCGAAGGGGTGCGTGTCTATGCCGACCATCAGTTGCACGGCCGGGCGCACCTCGTTGGCCGGCAGCAGGTGGCCCAGGACATGCAGTGTTTGCTGCTCTGCGCCGCTGCCGGCCTGGATCTTGACGATGCCGGGCGCGTTGCGCGTGGCCTGGGCCACCTGCTCCGGCGCATCGCCGTAGCGAAAGGCCGGATCATCGCTCCAGAGCCAGAAACGCACGTCCTTGGAGGCGTTGAGGCTGGCCAGCCGGTCTTGCGCATGCGCCGCGAGCTGGGGCGAGCGGCTGTGCACCAGCATGTACTGCACGCCTTCCAGGCGGCCGGCGATTTCCTCGCGCTGGTGGCGCCGCAGCTCGTGGTTCAGCACCTGGTGCAGTACCAGGCCGATCAGCGCAAAGCCCGCGAACGCCGCCACGGCAAACATCAGGGCCAGCCGGACGGCGATGGAGTTGCGCAGGCGCATGCCTAGCCTTGTTGCTCGCGCTCTTCCAGCACGTAGCCCATGCCGCGGATGGTGTGCAGCAGGCTGTGGCTGAAGGGCACGTCGATCTTGGTGCGCAGGCGCTTGATGGCGACCTCGACCACATTGGTGTTGCTGTCGAAGTTCATGTCCCAGACCAGCTCGGCGATCGATGTCTTGGACAGGATCTCGCCCGGCCGGCGCGCCAGCACGGCCAGCAACGCAAACTCCTTGGCCGTGAGGTCTATGCGCTGGCCCTCGCGCGTGGCGCGGCGGCTGATCAGGTCTACCTGCAGGCCGCCCACGCGCAGCAGGGTCGGCTCCTGCGCGCGGCCACGGCGGTTGAGTGCCTGCAGCCGGGCCAGCAGCTCGATGAAGGAGAAGGGCTTGACCAGGTAGTCGTCCGCGCCTTCGCGCAGGCCCTTCACGCGGTCGTCCACGCCGTCGCGAGCGGTCAGCATGATCACCGGCGTGTTCTTCACGGCGCGCAGCGAGCGCAGCACCTCGAAGCCATCCAGCCCGGGCAGCATGACGTCGAGCACGATCACGTCGAAGTCGTAGTGCAGGGCCAGGTGCTGGCCGTCGATGCCGTCATAGGCCACGTCCACGGTGCAGCCCTGCTCGGTCAGGCCCTGGTGCAGGTAGTCGGCGGTCTTGCGCTCGTCTTCGACGATCAGGATTCTCATGCGGCGCTTTCGTGCGGGCCCGGCAGCGCCTTGCGCGCCTGCTTGCGGCGCACATACCAGTGGTGTGCGCGGTCCAGGTACAGGTAGACCACCGGCGTGGTGAACAGCGTGAGCATCTGCGACAGGATCAGCCCGCCCACCATGGCGTAGCCCAGCGGGCGGCGCAGCTCGGAGCCCGCGCCCTGGCCCAGCATCAGCGGCAGGCCGCTGAGCAGCGCGCACATGGTGGTCATCATGATCGGTCGGAAGCGCAGGATGCAGGCCTCAAAAATGGCGTCGCGCGGCGACATGCCCCGGTCGCGCTCGGCATGCAGCGCAAAGTCCACCATCATGATGCCGTTTTTCTTGACGATGCCGATCAGCAGGATGATGCCGATCAGCGCGATCACGCTCAGGTCATAGCCGCCGGCCATCAGGATCAGCAGGGCGCCGACGCCGGCCGAGGGCAGGGTCGAGAGAATGGTCAGCGGGTGGATGTAGCTCTCGTAGAGCAGGCCCAGCACGATGTAGACCGCGATCAGCGCCGCCGCGATCAGGTAGGGCTGGCTGCGCAGTGAATCGCCAAAGGCCTGGGCCGTGCCCTGGAAGCTGCCGCTCACGGTGGCCGGCATGCCCATCTGCGCCTGCGCGTTGTTGATCGCATCCACCGCCTGCCCAAGCGAGTTGCCCGGCGCCAGGTTGAAGGAGATGGTCACCGCCGGGAATTGCCCCTGGTGGCTGATCGACAGGTAGCCGGTCTTGCTGGTGTCCACCGAGACAAAGGTCGACAGCGGCACCTGCTGCCCGGTGAGCGGAGAGGTCAGGTACAGCCGGCTGAACAGCGCAGGGTCGCCCTGCAGCTCGGGCGTGACTTCCAGCACCACGTGGTAGCTGTTGAGCTGGGTAAAGAACTGCGCCACCTGGCGCTGGCCGATCGCGTTGTTGATGGTGGCGTCCACCATCTGCGGTGTGATGCCGTAGCTGGAGGCGCGCTGGCGGTCTATGGTCAGCGTGGCGATGGGGGCGGCGTTCTGCTGGTCCGATGTCACGTCGGTGAGCTGCGGCAGCGAGCGGAACTTCGTGGTCAGCCGTGGCGCCCAGGTGTTGAGCTCGTCCAGGTTCGGGTCGGTCACCGTGTACTGGTACTGGGTGCGCGACTGGCGGCCACCCACGTTGATGTCCTGGCCGGCCTGCATGAACAGCGTGATGCCCTGCACCGGCGCCAGCTTGGCGCGCAGGCGGGCAATGATCTGGTCGGCGTTGGCGACGCGGCCCTCGTCCTTGGGCTTGAGCGCGATAAAGAAGTTGCCGGAATTGAAGGTGGAGGCGCCCGCCTGCATGCCGAAAGAGGCCACGTCCGGGTCTTGCCGGATGATGTCGGCCAACTGCAGCATGCGGCCGTGCATGACCTCGGACGACGAGTCCTGCGCCGAATCAGCCTGGCCCGAGATAAAGCCCGTGTCCTGCTGCGGGAAGAAGCCCTTGGGGATCACCACGAACAGCGCCACCGTGGCCGCGACGGTCAGCAGAAAGCTCATCAAGGTGGCGAACGGGTGGCGCAGCACAAAGCCCAGGCCGCGCCGGTAGCCGCCCAGCAGGGCGTCAAAGCCGTGCTCGAACCATTGGTAGAGGCGGCCATGTTTTTCCTGCCCCGTATGGGGCTTGAGAAAGCGCGCGCACAGCATGGGCGTGAGCGTGAGCGACACCACCACCGACAGCGCAATGGTCAGCGTCACCGTCACCGCGAACTCGCGGAACAAGCGGCCGACGATGCCGCCCATCAGCAGCAGCGGGAT
Organism: Xylophilus sp. GW821-FHT01B05; assembly: GCA_038961845.1. Taxonomy (NCBI): domain Bacteria; kingdom Pseudomonadati; phylum Pseudomonadota; class Betaproteobacteria; order Burkholderiales; genus Xylophilus; species Xylophilus sp. GW821-FHT01B05. Next base: position 5,587,557 of record CP152408.1, on the reverse strand, counting down.
GAACACCGCCACCAGCGACACCGAAATCGAGATGATGGTGAAGCCGATCTCGCCCGCGCCTTTCAGCGCTGCCTCCATCGGCGGCATGCCGTCTTCGATATGGCGGTAGATGTTCTCCAGCATCACGATGGCGTCATCCACCACAAAGCCGACCGCGATGGTCAGCCCCATCAGCGATAGGTTGTCCAGGCTATAGCCCAGCACGTACATCACCGCCGCCGTGCCCAGGATGGCCAGCGGCACCGTCACGCTGGGGATCAGCGTGATCGTGATGTTGCGCAGGAAGACGAAGATCACGCCCACCACCAGCACGATCGACAGCACCAGGGTGAACTCCACATCCTTGACCGATGCGCGAATGTTCTGCGTGCGGTCGGCCAGCGTGCTGACCTTGATGCTGGGCGGGATGGATGCCTGCAGCTGCGGCAGCGCGGCCAGGATGCGGTCCACCGTGTCGATCACGTTGGCGCCGGGCTGCTTGGTGATGGCCAGCATGATGGCGCGGCCGTTCTCTATGCCGTTGTCGGCCGGGGCTGCGGCGCCGGCAAAGCCCCAGGCGGCGATCTTGCTGTTCTCAGGGCCGTCCACCGCCACGCCGATGTCGCGCACCCGTATCGGCGCGCCATTGCGCCAGGCCAGCACCACGTCGTTCCACGGCGCGGCCGACAGCAATTGGTCATTGGTGTAGACGGTGAAGGCCTGCCGTGCGCCGTCCAGCGTGCCGGTGGGGGCGTTGACCGTGGTGGTGGCGATCACGCCGCGAATGTCTTCCAGGCTCAGGCCCAGGGCCTTGAGCTTCTCGGGGTTGGCCTGTATGCGCACGGCGGGTTTCTGCGCGCCGAAGATGTTGACCAGGCCCACGCCGGAGATGCGCGAGATCTGCTGCGCCAGCACGTTGTCTGCGTAGTCGTTGACCTGGGTCAGCGGCAGCACCTTGGATTGCACGCCCAGGATCAGCACCGGCGCGTCGGCCGGATTGATCTTGCGAAAACTCGGCGCGCTCGGCAGATTGGTCGGCAACTGGCCCGAGGCGGCATTGATGGCCGTCTGCACATCCAGCGCCGCGCCGTCGATGGCGCGGTTCAGGTCGAACTGCAGCGTGATCTGGGTCGAGCCCAGAGCGCTGCTCGACGTCATCTGGGTGAGCCCGGCGATCAGCGAGAACTGCCGCTCCAGCGGCTGCGCCACGTTCGATGCCATGGTCTGCGGGCTCGCGCCCGGCAGGTTGGCCGACACCTGGATGGTCGGGAAATCGACCTGCGGCAGTGGCGCCACCGGCAGCAGCGGCCAGGCCGCCAGGCCGATCAGCAGGATCGCCAGGCCCAGCAGCGAGGTGCCAATGGGCCGCTTGATGAAGGTGGTGGAAATGCTCACGGGCGGGCCCCTGCCGCTGCGGGCTTGGCCTCCGCCACACGGGCGCCGGGCCGCAGGCGGTACTGGCCGTCCAGCACCACGCGCTCGCCTTCGGCCAGGCCCTTGCCGATGACGGTCTGGCCGTCGCTGGTATCGACCACTTCCACCGGCCGTGGCTGCACCTTGTTGTCGGCATCCACCACATAGGCGAAGTAGCCGTCCTGGCTGCGCTGCACTACCGCGGCCGGCACCGCCAGCACGTCGCTGCGCTCGCCCAGGGTGATGCGCGCATCGACCGACTGGCCTGGCCACAGCTTGTGCTCGGCATTGGGGAAGTGCGCCTTGAGCGCCACCGTGCCGGTGGTGGTGTCGATCTGGTTGTTCAGCAGCACCAGCCGGCCGGTGCCCAGCACCTCTTGCGTGTCATGCGTGACGGCCGTCACCTGCAACTGGCCCGGTGTTGCGCGCAGCGCGCGGTTCACCGCCTGGAAGCTGCTCTCAGGCAGAGTGAACTGCACCGCGATCGGGTCGATCTGGTTGATGACGACCAGGCCCGTGGTGTCGGCCGCATGCACGATGTTGCCCGGGTCGACCAGGCGTGCGCCCACGCGCCCGCTGATCGGCGCGGTGATGGTGGTGTAGTTGAGCTGCACCTGCGCATAGTTGATCTGTGCGTCATCGGTCTGCTGCGCGGCCTGCAACTGGTTGACCAGGGCCTTTTGCGTGTCCAGCGTTTGCTGCGTTGTGGCGTCTTCCTTGATCAGCATCTCGTAGCGCGCCAGGTCAGCACGTGCGTTGGCCAACTGGGCGGCATCCTTGGCCTTTTGCGCCACGACCTGGGCCAGTTGCGCCTGGTAGCTGCGGGGATCGATGCGTGCCAGCACCTGGCCGGCCTTCACGTCCTGGCCTTCGGTGAAGGCCACCGAGTCGAGCTGGCCATCAACCCGCGAATGCACCGTCACCGACGCAATCGGCAGCGCCGTGCCCACGCCGCGCAGCGTGATCGGCACGGTCTTGCGCGCCACGGCCACGGTGGTGACCGGCACGGCGGGCGCTTCGGCCACGGGGGGCGCAGCGGCCCAGCGGTGGCGCAGGTAGAGCGCGGCGGCCACCAGCAGCACCAGCACGATGAGGATCAGCAGGCCGCGGCGCGGACGATGCGGGAGAGGAGAAAGGGCGGGGCTTGTCGAGGCGTCCATCGGGGTCATTCCTGGGCCGTGGCCGTGAGGGCTGTTGCGTTGGCGGGGGCGTCCTTGGCCTGTGCCGGCCGGGCGTTGGGTGCGGGCAGCTGCGCGGCATTCCAGCCGCCGCCCACGGCCCGGACCAGGGTCACGCTGGCGGTGAACTGGCGTGCCGCCAACTGCATGGCGGTGCGCTCGTTGCTCAGCGTCGTGGCCTGGGCGGTGATGACCGTGGTGTAGGGCGTGGTGCCGGCGCGGTACTGGGCCAGCAGCATGCGTTCGGCGTCGCGCGAGGACTGCACGGCCTCTTCCTGCTTGGCCCGCTCTTTCTCCAGTTCGCGCAGCGCCGCCAGGTTGTCTTCGACTTCCTGGAAGCCGGCCAGCACGGTCTGCCGGTAGCTGGCCGCTGCGGCATCGAAGTTGGCGCGCGCCTGGTCGTTTTGCGACTGGCGCAGGCCGCCGTCGAACAGCGTGGCTGCCAGCGTCGCGCCCAGCGCCCAGACCCGGTCGGGGGTCGAGAACAAGGGGGCGAGCCCGGCACCGGAAAAGCCGGCGCTGGCGCCCAGGGTCAGGTTGGGGTACCAGGCCGCCTGTGCCACGCCGATGGCGGCGTTGGCGGCGGCCATGCGGCGCTCGGCGCCCGCGATGTCGGGGCGGCGCTGCAGCAGTTCCGAGGGCAGGCCCACCGGCACCACCGGCAACTGCGCCACGATGGGCGCCGGTGGCAGCGAGAACTCGGTCGGCGTCTTGCCCTGCAGCACGGCGATGGCGTGCTCCAGCTGCTGGCGCGACAGGTTCACGTCAATGGCCAATGCCTCGGCGGCCGTGAGCGCGGTGTTGGCCGAGGCCACGTCGGCGCGCGTGACGATGCCCGCGCGGTACTGGCTCTGGGTCAGCTGCAAGGCCTTGCGGTAGCCCTCGATGGTGCGCGCGTACAGCTCCTTCTGCTGGTCGTACACGCGCAGCTGGAAGTAGCTGTTGACCAGCGTCGCCTGGATCGTCAGGCGCGCGCCGGCCAGGTCGGCCGCGCTGGCCTGGGCGGTGTCGCCGGCCTGCTCGACCGAGCGCCGCACGCGGCCCCACAGGTCGGGCTCCCAACTGGCGGCCAGGGAGTTGGCATGCGTGTTCTGCAGCACCGAGCTGGCGGTGTTGGTGCGCGCCCGGTTCTCGGAGGCGCTCACGCCCACGGTCGGGAAGAGCGAAGATTGCGCGCCTTGCACCAGGGCTTGTGCGGCGCGGTACTGGGCCTCTGCCTGGCGCACGGTCTGGTTGGCGCTGTTGGCCTGCTCCACCAGGGCGTCGAGCTGCGGGTCGCCGTAGAGCTTCCACCAGGCGCCGTCGGCGTCGATGGTGGCGGGCGCCGCCGCCTGCCAGGGGCCTTGCTCCTTGAAGGCCGGCAAGGTGGCGCCGGTGGGCGGCGCGGGGCGCACATAGTCAGGCCCCACGGCGCAACCCGCCAGCGTCGCGGCAAGCGCCCCTGCCAGGGCGCAGCGCGCAAGAGGAGAGGAAGAATGGAGCATGATCGAGCCGGTATTTCCAGAACGAAGCCACTCTAGGCAGGGCAGGGGAACGCCATGCTGACGCCCCGATGACATCATTGTCAGAAAGCGCCCGCCCATACAATTTTTCGCGCCTTGTTACCTTCGCCTCGCCTCGCTGCACGCCGATGGCTTCGCGAACTTCCGTCACATCACACCTGACACGACACCTCCCATGCACACGATCAGCAAGTTGATTCCCCAGGGCCGCGGCCTGGCCCCGGTCCTGCTCAAGCGCGCCGCCACCGTCGAACTCGACTGGGACGTGCGCCAGAAGAGCCGCTTTGACGCCACCGACAGCGGCGGCCGCGCGCTCGGCATCTTTCTGCCGCGCGGCACCCTGGTGCGCGGCGGCGACGTGCTGGTGGCAGAAGACGGCTCGCTGGTGCGGGTGCTGGCGGCGGCGCAGCCGGTGCTGCGCATCACGCCCTGCGCCGAGCACGGCACGCCCTTTGACCTGGTGCGCGCCGCCTACCACCTGGGCAACCGCCATGTGCCGATAGAGCTGCGGCCCGACTACCTGCAGATCGAGCCCGACCACGTGCTGGCCGACATGCTGCGCGCCATGCACCTGATCGTGCGCGAGGCGGTGGAAGCCTTCGAGCCGGAAGGCGGCGCCTACGGCGCGCACGGCGGTGGACATGGCCACGGGCACGCACATGAGCACGCACATGAGCATGGCCACGAACACCCGGCGCCGGCAGCTGCCCCGCATGTGCATGGCCCGGACTGCCAGCATGACCATGGCCACAGCCACGCGCCGGCACCGGCACCAGTGCAGTTCCACGCACAGCGCCCGGCCCGTGGCTGAGGCTGCCGAAGCCGCGCCGGGCTTTACGCCCGGCCTGCTGCAGCTGATCTGGCTGGCCTCGCCGGCCTTGCCGGTGGGTGGGTTTTCTTACTCAGAAGGGCTTGAAGCCGGCGTGGAGTGGGCGGGAGTAGCTACAGAAAAAGTAGCGTCCGACTGGATCACCGACCAACTGCAGCTGGCGCTGGCGCGCGGTGACCTGGCCGTGCTGGCGCAGGCCGTGCCTGCCGCCCGTGCCGGTAACGTCGAGCGGCTGCGCACGCTCGATGCCTGGGTGCGCCAAACCCGCGAAACCAGCGAACTGCGCCTGCAGGCCGAGCAAATGGGCCGCTCGCTGGCCGACTGGCTGCGCGGCCTGCACCCGGACGACGCCGGCCTGCTGGCCGGCTGGCAGCCGACCTACCCGGTCGCGTTTGCGGTCGCTGCCGCGCGCACCGAGGCGGCGGTGGTCGATATCTGCGCCGCCTTTGCCTTTGGCTGGGCCGAGAACATGGTGCAGACCGCGCTCAAGTCGGTGCCGCTGGGCCAGAGCGCGGGCCAGCGCATCCTGGCGCGGCTGGCCGGCGCCATCCCGCAGGCCGTGGCCCATGCCATGGCGCTGGGCGACGACGACCGGCAGGCGCTCAGCCCCATGCTCGCCATCCTCTCTGCCCGTCACGAAGTGCAATATTCACGTCTGTTCCGAAGCTAGGATGAAACTACACCCCCAGGCTACGCGCTTTGCGTCTTCGCCAACCCCCTTGCAGGGGTCACATCCTGCGGCCTGGCAAAGCCTGCTCCGCGGCCCTTTGTGCCTTTGCGTTGCGTACGCTGCGGATCACGCGCAACGCAATGGATAACTGAGATGACTACTATGAGTTCTGCCCTGCACCACATCGCCAACCGCACCAAGAAACTGCCGCCGCTGCGCGTGGGCATAGGCGGCCCGGTCGGCTCCGGCAAGACCACGCTGCTGGAAATGCTCTGCAAGACCATGCGCGACAAGTGGGACCTGATCGCCATCACCAACGACATCTACACCAAGGAAGACCAGCGCCTGCTGACCGTCAGCGGCGCGCTGCCGGCCGAACGCATCATGGGCGTGGAAACCGGTGGCTGCCCGCACACGGCGATCCGGGAAGATTGCTCGATCAACCTTGAGGCCATCGACCGCATGCTCACCGAATTCCCGGACGCCGACGTGGTGTTCGTCGAATCCGGTGGCGACAACCTGGCCGCCACCTTCAGCCCCGAGCTGAGCGACCTGACGATCTACGTGATCGACGTGGCGGCGGGCGAGAAGATCCCGCGCAAGGGCGGCCCCGGCATCACCAAGAGCGACCTGTTCGTGATCAACAAGACCGACCTGGCGCCGCACGTGGGCGCCAACCTGGCCGTGATGGAGGCCGACACCAAGCGCATGCGCGGCGCACGCCCCTTCGTCATGACCAACCTCAAGACCCAGACCGGGCTGCAAGAGGTGATTGCCTTCATCGAGCAGCGCGGCATGCTGCAGGCGGCTTGAATCCGATGCGGCCCTGCCTGGTGCTGGACACCAACATCGTGCTCGACGTGTTTCTGTTCAATGACCCGGCGGCGCAGCCGGTGCGCGCCGCGCTGGAGGCCGGCACGCTGGACTGGGTTGCCACGGCCTCGATGCGGGTGGAGCTGGCGCGGGTGCTGGGCTATCCGCAGATCGTGTCGCGGCTGGCCTTCTACGGGCTGGCTGACGTGCAGGTGCTGGCGCAGTTCGACCGTTATGCGCGCATCGTGCCGGTCGCGCCCAAGGTGCCCGTGACCTGCAAGGACCCGGACGACCAGGGCTTCATCGACCTGGCCGTGGCGCACCGCGCGCAACTGCTCAGCAAGGACCGCGCGGTGATCTGCATGCGTAAGCGCCTGGCGGCGCTGGGCGTGGTGGCCGGCACCGTCATGGCGTCTGCGGTGGTCGATCCGTCGCAGTTGCTACCGGCGCGCCCGACCCCATCCGCGTAACAGCGCGGAACCGGCTTTGCCGGGCCGCTGCAAGTGTCTTCTGGAAAGCATCCCCTTCAAGGTATTGAGATATCCCTTGGCGGCGTGCCTTGCAGGCGGCGGGTGCCGGGAGTTCGCCCCGGCGGGCGAGTAACTTTCTTTCGTTTCGCCGAAAGAAAGTCACCAAAGGTCGCGAAGCGGGGCTGCGCTCACTTCGCAAAGCGAAGTTATGCGACAGACCAAAGGGCGACCCCACTGTGGCGGTCCGGCTTTGCCGGACTGCTTTGCGGTGCTCGGAATCGGCAGGCGGCTGCGGAACTCGCCTGCGGCTCAAACAGTCCTCGCCGTCCCTTCGCTTCGCTGCGGGCAACCTGCCGATTCCTGCGCTCCTCAACGCCACAGAGGGGACCCCGGGACAGCCACACGGGCCATCGCTGCGCTCGGCCCGGTATTGGGTGTTTGGCTATTGGTCTTCGGCTACCCAACGCCGTTAAGGATGCGGCTGCACGCAGTGAGCGCGGGTCATCCCCAACCACCGCCCATGGTCTTGTAGAGCGTGATGCGGTTCGCCTGCTCCGCCAGTTGCAGCGTGATCAGGTTCTGCCCTGCGGTGTAGAAGGCGCGCTCGGACACCAGCACGTCGAGGTAGCTGTCCATGCCGGTGCGAAAGCGCGCCTGCGACAGGCGCAGCGCGGTTTCCGTGGCGTCGCGCAGCGAGCGCTGGGCGTCCAGCTGCTCGCCCAGCGTGGCGCGTGCGTCCAGCGCATCAGACACCTCGCGGAAGGCGGTTTGCAGCGTCTTCTCGTACTGCGCCACGTTGATGTCGCGCGTGATGCGCGCCACGTCCAGGCTGGCGCGCAAGGCGCCGCCGCTGAAGATCGGCAGCACGATCTGCGGTGCGAAAGTCCAGCTGCCATTGCCGTTGGCAAACAGCCGGTCCAGCTCGCGGCTGGCGCTGCCGGCGGAAGCGGTCAGGCTGATGCGCGGGAAGAAGGCCGCACGCGCCGCACCTATGTTGGCGCTGGCGCCCTGCAGCGTGTGCTCGGCCGCCAGCACGTCGGGCCGGTTCTGCAGCAGCTCGGACGGCAGGCCTTCCGGCACGGCTACCAGCGCGGCGGCAGGTGCCGCCGGGTCGGCCGCGCGGGGCAGCAAGGTGTCGGGCACGCTGGCGCCGACCAGTAGCGCCAGCGCATTGCGGTCTTGCGCCACCAGGCGGCTGTAGCTGGCGACGTCGGAGCGGGCCGTATCCACCGTGGTGCGCGACTGCGCCAGCGTCAGCCCGGATTCCGAGCCCAGCGCATGCGCCTGCCGCGTCAGGTCGTAGGACGCCTGCTGGCTCTTGAGCGTGTCCTGCGCCAGCTGCAGCCGGCGCTGGTCGGCCGCCAGCGTGAGCCAGGCGTTGGCGACGTCGGCCACCAGGCTGATCTGCACGCTGCGGCGCGTCTCGGCGGTGGCAAAGAAGGTCTCCAGTGCGGCGTCGTCCAGGTTGCGCAGCCGGCCAAAGAAGTCGATCTCGTAGCTGGCAAAACCCACGCCCGCATTGAACTGGTTGAGCGTGGAGGCGCGGCCGCTGGCGGCGGTGTCGGCGGCGGCACCGGTGCGGCTGCCGGCCACGGTGGCATTCACGGCCGGGAACAGGTTGGCGCGCTGGATGCCGTACTGCGCGCGGGTGCGCTCGATGTTGAGCGCCGCCACCCGCAGGTCGCGGTTGTGCTCCAGCGCCAGCCCGACCACTTGGCGCAGGCGTTCATCGAGGAAGAAGCTGCGCCAGTCCAGCGCGGGTGCCGGCGTTGCCGTATCGGGCGCGACGCGCGCGGGCGCCCAGGTGCCGGGGATGGGCGCTGCAGGCCGTTGGTAGTCCGGTGCCAGGCTGCCGCAGCCGGCCAGCACAGCGCAGGCGATGAGGCTCAGGCGCTTCATGCTGCGGCCTCCGGCGCGTGCCCGTGAGCCGGCTCAGCAGTGCTGCGCTGGCGGAAGAAGCTGCGGATCAGCACAAAGAACAGCGGCACAAAGAAGATGCCCAGCACCGTGGCGGTCACCATGCCGCCAAACACCGCCGTGCCGATGGCCTGGCGCCCGGCTGCGCCGGCGCCGGTGCCCACCACCAGCGGCAGCACGCCAAAGCCAAAGGCCAGGGAAGTCATCAGGATCGGGCGCAGGCGCAGCCGCACCGCTTCCAGCGTGGCGTCGAACACGTTCTTGCCCTGCTCTTGCAGCTGCTTGGCAAATTCCACGATCAGGATGGCGTTCTTGCATGAGAGGCCGACCGTGGTCAGCAGCCCGACCTGGAAGTACACGTCATTGGACATGCCGCGCAGGCCGGTGAACAGCACCGCGCCAATGATGCCCAGCGGCACCACCAGGATCACCGAGAACGGCACCGACCAGCTCTCGTACAGCGCGGCCAGGCACAGGAACACGAACAGGATGGACACCGCATACAGCAGCGGCGCCTGCGCACCGGATCGGCGCTCTTCAAACGAGGCGCCCGTCCACTCGTGGGCAATGCCCTGCGGCATCTGCGCCATGATCTGCTCGACCTTGTTCATGGCGGTGCCCGAACTCACGCCCGACACCGCGCTGCCCAGCATCTCGAACGCGGGCTGGCCGTTGTAGCGTTGCAGCTGTGGCGAGCCATAGCTCCAGCGCTGGCTGGAGAAGGCCGAGAACGGCACCATCTGGTTACTGCTGTTGCGCACCGTCCAGCGCTTGATGTCGTCGGGCAGCATGCGGAAAGGGGCATCGCCCTGCATGTAGACCCGCTTGACGCGGCCACGGTCGATGAAGTCGTTGATGTAGGTGCCGCCCAGCGCGCCCGACAGCGTGCTGTTGACGTCAGCCGTGGCCAACCCCAGCGCGCCGGCGCGGCGGTCGTCGATGTCCACTGCGAACTGGGCCGTGTCGTCCAGGTTGTTGCTGCGTACGCCGGTGAGCACGGTGTCTTTGCGCGACAGCTCCAGGAAGCGGTCGCGCGCCTGCACCAGCGCCTCGTGGCCCAGGTTGCCGGTGTCTTCGATGTAGAAGTTGAAGCCCGCGCTCGACCCCAGCCCGCGCACTGCGGGCGGCTGCAGCACGAACACGCGCGCATCGCGGATCTTGCTCAGGGCGGCGTTGGCGCGGCGCGCCACGGCTTCGGCGCTGTGCTCCTTGCCCGGGCGCTCGGCCCAGGGCTTGAGCTTGATGAAGGCGCGGCCCGAGCCCTGGTCGCCCGACAGGCCGGTGGTGACGTTGTAGATCACCACTTCTGGCTGCTGGCGGATGTAGTCCTCGAACTGGCGCACCACCTGCTGGATGCGCGCGTCGGTAGAGCCCGGCGGCATGCGGATTTCGGCGGTCAGGATGCCCTGGTCTTCGATGGGCAGGAACGAGGTCGGCAGGCGCATGAACAGCACGGCCATGCCGCCCGCCAGCAGCAGGTAGACCAGCATGCTGCGCTTGCCGCGCCGCACGATGCCGTGCACGCCGCGCTGGGTGCGGTCGGCCGTGCGGTCAAAGCCGCGGTTGAACCATAAAAAGAAGCGGTCGGCCCAGCCCAGCGGCCCGCGGCGCACCAGCCGGTGGCCGGCTGCGTCATGCGGCAGGTGCTTGAGCATGGTGGCGCACAGCGCCGGCGTGAGCGTGAGCGCCACCAGCACCGACAGCGCCATGGCCGAGACGATGGTGACCGAGAACTGCCGGTAGATGATGCCGGTCGAGCCGCCAAAGAAGGCCATCGGGATGAACACCGCCGACAGCACCAGCGCAATGCCCACCAGCGCCGGCGTGATCTCGTCCATGGACTTGCGCGTGGCCTCCTTGGGGCTCAGGCCCTCTTCGGTCATGACGCGCTCGACGTTCTCCACCACCACGATGGCGTCGTCCACCAGCAGGCCGATGGCCAGCACCATGCCGAACATGGTCAGCGTGTTGATCGAATAGCCCAGCAGCGACAGCACGCCAAAGGTGCCCAGCAGCACCACCGGCACGGCAATCGCGGGGATCAGCGTGGCGCGGAAGTTCTGCAGGAACAGGTACATGATCAGCACCACCAGCAGCATGGCCTCGGCCAGCGCCTTGACGACTTCTTCGATGGAGGCCTGCACGAAGGGCGTGGTGTCGTAGTTGACGCGTGCCTTCATCTGGCTGGGGAAGAAGGGCGCAAGCTCATCGATGCGCTTGACCACCGCCTCGGACACCTTGAGCGCATTGGCGCCGTTGGCCAGCACCACGCCCATGCCGGCCGAAGCCTGGCCGGCCAGGCGCGACTGGATGGTCAGGCTCTCGGCGCCCAGCTCTACCCGGGCCACGTCCTTCAGCAGCACCAGCGAGCCATCGGCTGCGGTGCGCAGCACCACGTTCTCGAACTGCTCGGCGGTCTGCAGCTTGCTGCGCGCGGTGACCGTGGCGTTCAACTGCTGCTGCGCGGTGGCCGGCAGGCCGCCTAACTGGCCTGCCGAGACCTGCGCGTTCTGCGCCTGCAGCGCCACGCTTATGTCCGACGGGATCAGGTTGTACTTTTCGAGCTTGCCCGGGTCGAGCCAGATGCGCATGGCATAGCCCGAGCCCAGCACCTGCACCTCGGCCACGCCGTCCAGGCGGCTGATGACATCGACCAGGTTGCTGGCGATGTAGTCGCCGACGTCGGTGCGGGTCAGTGCCGGGTCTTCCGAGTAGAGCGACACGATCATCAGGAAGTCGCTGCCGGCCTTGGTCACCGTCACGCCCTGGCTTTGCACCGCCTGCGGCAGCCGTGGCATGGCCTGCTGCAGCTTGTTCTGCACCTGCATCTGCGCCACGTCGGGGTTGGTGCCGGCGTTGAAGGTGAGCGTGGTGCGCGACTGGCCCGACGAGCTGCTGGTCGCGCCCATGTAGATCAGGTTGTCCAGCCCCTTCAACTGCTGCTCGATCACCTGGGTGACCGAGTCTTCCACCGTCTTGGCCGAGGCGCCGGTGTAGTTGGCGGTGATGGAGACCGAGGGCGGCGCGATGTTGGGGTACTGCTCCAGCGGCAGCGTGCTGATGGAGATCGCGCCCGCCAGCATGATGACGATGGCGATGACCCACGCGAAGATGGGCCGGTCGATGAAAAAGCGTGCCATGGCGTGCGTGGTGCTCAGCGGACGACGGCCGTATCAGGGCCTGCACCGTTGGTGGCTGCTGCGGCCGCGACCTCTACCGCCTTCACCTTGTCGCCCACGCGGGCCTTCTGCGAGCCTTCCACGATGACCCGGTCGCCCGCGGCCAGCCCGCTGCGCACCTGCCAGCGGTTGCCCACTGCGCGCCCGACCACCACGGCGCGGCGCGCCACCTTGTCCTCGGCGTCCACCACCAGGGCCGTGGAGCGCCCCACCGCGTCGCGCAGGATGCCTTGCTGCGGCGCCAGCAGCGCGTTCTCGTCCACGCCTTCTTCCAGCACCGCGCGCACATACATGCCGGGCAGCAGCAGGCCGTCGGGGTTGGGCACGGTGGCGCGCAGGGTGACCGCGCCGGTGGTGGCGTTCACGCTCAGGCCGGCGAACTGCAGCAGGCCTTCATGGCCGTAGCTGCTGCCGTCTTCCAGGATCAGGCGCACGCGCGCCGCACCGGCACCGTTGCGGGTCAGCCGGCCGGCGGCCAGCTCGCGCTTCAGGCGCAGCACCTCGGCGCTGGACTGGGTCACGTCCACGTAGAGCGGGTCGATCTGCTGCACCGTCGCCAGCGCTGTTGTCTGGTTGGCGGTGACCAGTGCGCCCGGCGTCACGGTCGAGGTGCCAATGCGCCCGGAGATGGGCGAGGCCATGCGCGTGAAGTCCAGGTTGATGCGCGCCGTCTCGACCGCCGCCTGCGCCGTGGCCACGTCGGCCCGGGCTTGCGCCAATGCGGCCTGGCTCTGGTCGTTGACCTGCTTGCTGACCGCGTCGATCTTCACCAGCTCGGCATTGCGGTTGGCCGTGACCTCGGCCACGCTGGCCGTGGCGCGGTTGCGCGCCAGCGTGGCCTGCGTGCTCGACAGCGCGGCCTGGTAGGTCGATGGGTCCAGCTGGTACAGCACCTGGCCGGCCTTGACCGTGGCGCCTTCGGTGAACTGCCGCTTCTGCACGATGCCGCCGACCTGGGGCCGGATGTCGGCACTGAGAAAGGCGCTGGTGCGCCCCGGCAGCTCGGTGGTGAAGGCCTGGCGCTGCGGCTGCAGCGTCATGACCCCGACCTCCGTCGGGCCCGCAGGCGCGGCTGGCTCGGATTTGGGAGAGCAGGCGGTCAGGGCTGCGGCCAGGGTCAGCAGGGGCAGGCTGCCCCAGGCCAGGGCGCGCGGCGATCGGGTGGAGATCATGGAATGGGCGGATCGCAGTGGGGTGAGGGCAGGCGCGGACAACCCTCAATAGTGTTGGCGAAATGTAAATTGATTGTGAAGGTGCGACACAGGGTTTTGCACCGCGTTTGTTTTTGTCCATGCCGCGCTGCAAGAGTTCTGCCAGCGCTGAGGAATATTGGTAAAAAGTGGCTTTGGCCCAGGTGTGGCCTGGGCTTATAGCTATACTTTTAATAGTTTGGCTGCTAGCCCTCTGCTGCCAATGCCCAGGCCGCCCGGGCCCGCTGCAGGTCGCGCCCCCAGCGCCGGTCCGCCGGCAGGCGCCGCAGCCAGCGCATCTGCCGCACGCTGGTGCGCAGCAGCGCCTGCACCACGGTTGGCTGCAGTTGCAGCCAGTTTGCCCAGACCTCGCGTGCGGGCTCGAAGGCGCCGGCCTCTTGCACATGCAGGGCGGTGGAGTGCAGGTAGCAGAGCAGGTCGCGCGCCTGGCACTGCGGCAGGGCCAGCACGGCGGCGGGGTCGTCCTCGAAGTCGACGTAGCCGATCACGCCGTCCGGGCAGCGCACCAGGTTGCGGGCAAAGGCCTGGCTCAGGCAGGCGCCGGCGCTGTGGGCGGTGCCGATGGCGTCCAGGCCGGCGTGGAACAGGCCCAGCATGGCCTCTGGCGCGGCGCGGACGGCGGTGTTCATCTCTACCGCGAGCGAGGGCGTGTCCTGCCCGGGCTGGCCCAGGTGGGCCAGCAGCAGGCCTTCGGGCCCTTCGGCCAGCACCTGCGGCACGCGCAGGCCGAGCGCGGCCAGGGCGCGCAGGCGGTTTGCCTCGGTGGCAATGGCTTCAGGGCCGCCCAGGTTGGGCACCGGCACCAGCAGCGGCAGCCGCGCGGCGCGGGCCAGCGCGCCCAGCACCCAGTAGGGCCAGCGCGCGTGGCGTGTGCCGGCCTTCTTGAGCCAGACCTGGCTGCTCTGCAGCGGGTAGTGCGCCAGCGGCAGCGTTTGCGTGGGGGCGGTGGTGCGCAGGAACTGGGCGCAGGTATCGGGGGGCAAAGGCATCGCCGCAGTTTGCCACCGCGCTAGGCGGTGGCCACGCTGCTGCCGCCGGGCGCCGAGGGTTCGAGCAGCGGCTGCGCTGCGCGAAAGCTGTGGGCGCTGGCCAGCGGCCAATATTGGCGGAACACGGCGTGCTGGTTGGCGAGGTCGCCCAGCAGCGCGCCGGGCTCCACGCGCATGACCAGGTTGGCCAGCAGCCGCACCTCGGTGTCGGTGACGCGGCGCACGATGTGGTGGGTGGTGATCTGCTGCGGGTGCTCCAGGCCGGCGGCCTGCACCAGCTCTTGCAGCGCGTGCAGCGTCTGGCGGTGGAAGCTGGCCACGCGCGTGGCTTTGTCCGGCACCACCAGCGCCTGCTGGCGCAGCGGGTCTTGCGTGGTGACGCCGGTCGGGCAGGTGCCGGTGTGGCAGCTCTGCGCCTGGATGCAGCCCAGCGCCATCATGAAGCCGCGCCCGGCGTTGCACCAGTCGGCCCCCAGCGCCATGAAGCGCGCCAGGTCGAAGGCGGTGATGACCTTGCCGGCGCAGCCCAGGCTGATGCGCCCGCGCAGGCCGGCGCCGATCAGCGTGTTGTGCACCAGCAGCAGGCCTTCCTGCACGGGCGCGCCGACGTGGTCGGTGAACTCGACCGGCGCGGCACCGGTGCCGCCCTCGGCGCCGTCGACCACGATGAAGTCGGGCGTGATGCCGGTCACCAGCATGGCCTTGACGATGGCAAACCATTCCCACGGGTGGCCAATGCAGAACTTGAAGCCCACCGGCTTGCCGCCCGAGAGCCGGCGCAGCCGGGCGATGAACTGCATCATCTCCACCGGCGTGGAGAAGGCGCTGTGCGAGGGCGGCGAGATGCAGTCCACGCCCTGCGGCACGCCGCGCGCGGTGGCGATCTCGATGGTGACCTTGGCGCCGGGCAGGATGCCGCCGTGCCCGGGCTTGGCGCCCTGGCTCAGCTTGATCTCGATCATCTTCACCTGCGGGTCGCGCGCGTTGGCGGTGAACTTCTCTTCGCTGAAAGTGCCGTCGTCGTTGCGGCAACCGAAGTAGCCCGAGGCCACCTCCCAGATCAGGTCGCCGCCATGCACGCGGTGGTGCTGCGAGATCGAGCCCTCGCCCGTGTCATGCGCAAAGCCGCCGGCCTTGGCGCCCTGGTTCAGCGCCAGGATGGCATTGGCCGAGAGCGAGCCAAAGCTCATGGCCGAGATATTGAAGACGCTGGCGTGGTAGGGCTGGG
This sequence comes from Xylophilus sp. GW821-FHT01B05, assembly GCA_038961845.1. NCBI lineage: Bacteria > Pseudomonadati > Pseudomonadota > Betaproteobacteria > Burkholderiales > Xylophilus > Xylophilus sp. GW821-FHT01B05. The sequence continues at coordinate 5,572,179 of CP152408.1, read as the reverse complement.
TGCAGGGCTCGACCGATGGCGATGGGTGCTCGGCCGAGCCGCCGATCCAGATGCGGAAGTCGTGCGAGGCCAGCCTGGTCGGTGCCATCGAGTGGTTGATCCACTCATAGCCCTGCAGGCCCACGTCCAGCTGGGTGCCGAAGGGGCGGTTGTCGGGCTCGCCCTTGGCGCGCTGGTACACCAGCGAGCGCTGGGCGCGCGAGAAGGGCAGGGTCTCGGTGTCGCCCTCTATGAAGTACTGGCGCACCTCCGGGCGGATGGTTTCCAGCAAGAAACGCATGTGGCCGATCACCGGGTAGTTGCGCAGGATGGCGTGCTGGGTCTGCCGCAGGTCGCGCAGGCCCACCACGCTCAGCACCGCGAAGACCAGCGGCAGCGGCCACCAGTCGGGCGTGAAGGCCCAGCAGGCCCACAAGCCCAGCAGCAGCCCGGCAACGCACAGCGCCAGCGTGGTGTAGCGCATGGGGAGCGCGCGAAGGGACGAGGGGACTGCGGACATCGGGGGGCTCCAGGGGGCGTTCTAGGCAATGTGGCCGCGCACTGCGCTGGCGCGCGGCCACGGCGGATCATAAGAGTGCCCTTGGAAACGGCACACGGCTACACTTTGCCGCCGCCTGCGGCCCGCCTGGACCGCCTTGTAACGGCGCTTTTCTCCCCCCACGACCCCACCTTTTGCCCGCCATGTCCGCCGATACGCCCGCCCCCGCTCCCGACACCTCTGTTCTCGGCTCTGCGCTTGCCCCCGAAGACTTCGACGTCCTTGACGAGATCCTCGACGAGCTGCGCACCCGCGACGACGAGGTGCCGCAGTGGGAGTTCTGCGACGGCTTCATGGCCGCGCTGGTCTGCAGCCGCCGCAGCATTCCCCAAGACGAATACCTGCCGGTGCTGCTGGGCGAGGGCGCCGCGCCCGCCGCCGACGATGCGCCCATGAGCGCGCTGAGCACCTTCTCTGGCGTGATCCAGCAGCGCCGCTTCCTGGAGCTGTGGCAGCGCCGTTGGGACGACATGGTCACCTCGCTCGACACCGAGGTGAAGTCGCTCGACGACGAGCGCAGCTTCCAGCCCGAGGTGATGGATGTGCTCGGCTCGATCCTGTCCCTGCCCGAGGCCGAGCGCCCCGATATCGAGGGCGAGGACATCCCCGCCATCGGCCAGGTCTGGGCGCTGGGCTTCATGTACGCGGTAGAGAACTGGCCCGAGGACTGGGCCGCGCCGCGCGACAAGGAAGCCGCCCAGTGGCTGGACGAGGGGCTGACCGCCATCGTCGCCCTGACCGAGCCCGACACCGGCAAGCCCGCCTTCAGCATGTTCAGCGAAGACGGCCCGCCCAGCGTCAGCGAAGCGCGGCTCGATGCCTATGGCGAAGCCATCTGGGCGGTGTATGACCTGCGCCGCCTGTGGAAGAGCATGGGCCCGCGCGTGGAGACCATCCGCCGCGACGCCAACCAGCCGGGCCGCAACGACCCTTGCCATTGCGGCAGCGGCAAGAAGTTCAAGAAGTGCCACGGGGCTTGAGGGCCTGAGGCTGCTGGGCTATGAGGTCCGCAGCCTGGGCATGGGCAAGTGCTTGCTTCAGTAATAGCTATTAAATAGATAGCTAATAGCCCGGTCTGCATAAGGGCTAGGGGCACTTTTTACCAAAAATGATGGCGCTTGCCTTGCGTCAGCCGTGGACCCGGCGTTTTCCCTCTATTGAAGGGCGAATGATAGCGCTATCATGTGACGTCATCCCTCTCATGCAACCCGCCCCGACCGCCCCATGACCGACTCCAAACGCAAGACCCCCGAAGAACTCCGCAGCCATCGCTGGTATGGCGTGAAGGACCTTCGCTCCTTTGGCCACCGCTCGCGCACCGCGCAGATGGGCTACCACCGCAGCGACTACGCGGGCAAGCCGGTGATCGTGATCATCAACACCTGGAGCGACATCAACCCCTGCCACACCCACTTCAAGCAGCGGGTGGAAGAGGTCAAGCGCGGCATCTGGCAGGCGGGCGGCTTCCCGGTGGAGCTGCCGGCCATGACGCTGTCCGAGCCGTTCCAGAAGCCCACCACCATGCTCTACCGCAACCTGCTGGCGCTGGAGACGGAAGAAAACCTGCGCTCCTACCCGGCCGACGGCGTGGTGCTGATGGGCGGCTGCGACAAGACCACGCCGGCGCTGGTGATGGGCGCGATCTCGATGGATCTGCCGACCATCTTCGTGCCCGCCGGCCCGATGCTGCGCGGCGACTACAAGGGCGAGTACCTGGGCTCGGGCTCGGACACCTGGAAGTACTGGGCCGAGCTGCGCGCCGGCAACATCAACGAGGACGACTGGCAGGACGTGGAAGACGGCATTGCCCGCTCGCCCGGCCACTGCATGACCATGGGCACGGCCAGCACCATGACCAGCTGCGCCGAGGCGCTGGGCCTGACGCTGCCGGGCGCGGCCAGCATCCCGGCGCCGGATTCGCGCCACGCGCAGATGGCCACGCTCACCGGCAAGCGCATCGTCGACATGGTGTGGGAAGACCTGAAGCCCTCCGACATCCTCACGGCGGCCTCCTTCAACAACGCCGTCACCACGGCCGTGGCGCTGGGCGGCTCGACCAACTCCATCGTGCACCTGATCGCCATGGCGCGGCGTGCCGGCGTGGACCTGGACCTGGACCGCTTCGACGCCATTGCGCGCACCATCCCGCTGCTGGCCGACCTGCGCCCCTCGGGCCGCTTCCTGATGGAAGACTTCTACTACGCCGGCGGCCTGCGCGCGCTGCTGGAGCGCCTGGGCGACAAGCTCGACCGCAGCTGCCTGACCATCACCGGCAAGACCCTGGGCGAGAACATCGAAGGCGCCAAGGTCTACAACGACGAGGTGATCCGCCCGCTGGCCAACCCGGTCACGCAAAAGGACAGCCTGGCTGTGCTGCGCGGCAATATCTGCCCCGACGGCGCCGTGATCAAGCCCGCCGCGATGGAGCCGCACCTGCGCAAGCACACCGGCCGCGCGGTGGTCTTCAAGGACCAGGCCGACCTGTACGCGCGCATTGATGCGCCTGATCTGCCGGTGACCAAAGACAGCGTCATCGTGCTGCAGCACGCCGGCCCGCAGGGCGCGCCCGGCATGCCCGAATGGGGCCAGCTGCCGATCCCGCAAAAGCTGCTGAAGGAAGGCGTGCGCGACATGCTGCGCATCAGCGACGCGCGCATGAGCGGCACCAGCTACGGCGCCTGCGTGCTGCATGTCACGCCCGAATCCTTCATTGGCGGGCCGCTGGCCTTTGTGCGCGATGGCGATGAGATCACGCTCGACGTAGACGCGCGCCTGCTGCACCTGCACATCAGCGACGAGGAAATGGCCGCGCGCAAGGCGGCCTGGGTGGCGCCCAAGCCGCACTTCACACGTGGCTTTGGCAAGATTTATCTCAAGCACATCAAGCAGGCCAACGAGGGCTGCGACTTCGACTTCCTGGAGACCGAGCCGGCTACCGAGGAGGCTGGCGACCCGATCATTCGCTGATACGGCTTCGCAATCAAAGCGATAACGGCGTTGCTTCGCCTTGCCGTGCTGAAGCACTGTCTGCGGCTTCGCGCCTTGTTCTCACTTTGATTGCAAACCCGTGCGAGCACACCGCTCCAGAGAGGCGCGCAGACGCCTCCTTTTTTTGCCATCCACCATCGAGGAGACAAGCATGCATTCCACCTACCGCCGCAGCATCCTGGCTGCCGCCTGCGCCGCCACCGCCCTGATCGCCTCTGGCGCCGCGCTGGCCCAGGGCGGGGCTTATCCGGACAAGCCCGTCACCATCATTGCGCCCTTCCCGCCGGGCGGCTCTACCGACATCATGGCGCGCCTGCTGGCGGCCGAGCTGCAGCCGCTGCTGGGCCAGACCTTCCTGGTCGACAACAAGGGCGGCGCCAACGGCGGCATCGGTACCGCGCAGGCGGCCAAGGCGGCGCCGGACGGCTACACGCTGCTGATCTCGGGCGTGGGCTCCAACGCCATCAACTACGGGCTCTACCCCAAGCTGCCCTACGCCGACAAGGACTTCATCCACATCTCGCTGCTGGCCACCGGGCCGAACGTGATCGTGGCGCACCCCTCGTTTGCGGCCAAGTCGCTGGCCGAGCTGGTGCGCATGGCCAAGGCCGCGCCCGGCACCATCCAGGCCGCCAACTCGGGCAATGGCTCGTCCAACCACCTGAGCATGCACATGCTGGAGCAGGCGGCGGGCTTCAAGATGGTGTCGGTGTCGTACAAGGGCGGCGCCCCGGCCATCAACGACGCCGTGGCCGGCCACGTGCCCATCCTCACCCTCAACCAGGACGTGCTGCTGCCCTTCGTCAAGGCCGGCAAGCTGCGCCCCCTGGCCGTCACCAGCGAGAAGCGCAACCCGGCCTACCCCGATGTGCCGACGGTGGCCGAGCAGGGCTACCCGGGCTTTGCGGCCGAATCCTGGTTTGGCCTGTCGGCCCCGGCCGGCACGCCGCAGGCGGTGATCGACAAGCTCTCGGCCGCCACCATCAAAGCCATGGCCAGCCCGCGCATCCGCGAGAAGCTCGAAGCCGTGGGCTTTGTCGTCGTGGGCGGTACGCCGGCCCAGGCCAATGCCTTCGTCAAGAACGAGATCACCAAGTGGAGTGAAACCGTCAAGACCTCGGGGGCGACCGTCGAATGAGCCTTGCCAACGCGAAGGGCCTCTACATCGTCGCCCAGACGCCCTTCACCGAGCAGGGCGCGGTCGACCTGGACAGCATTGACACCCTGGCCGACTTCTACCTGCGCCACGGCGCCAACGGTTTCACCGTGCTGGGCGTGGCGGGCGAATCGGTCAAGCTCACGCCGGACGAGGCGCTGGCCGTGGCCGGGCGCTACATCGCCCGCGCGGGCGGCAAACCGGTGGTGGTGGGCGTAAGCAACGCCAGCATCGCCAACCTGCGCGAGCTGACCGCGCGCGTGATGGACCAGGGCGCGGCCGGCGTGATGATTGCGCCGCCGCACGGCCTGAAGACCGAAGACGAGCTGTTTGCCTACTTCAGCGGCGTGTTCGCGCAGATCGGCGACGTGCCCACGGTGCTGCAGGATTACCCGGCCTCTACCGGCGTGTGGATGTCGGTGCCCAGCATCCTGCGGCTGATCGAGGCCTTTCCGCAGATCCAGGTGCTGAAGGAAGAAGACCTGCCCAGCCTGGGCAAGATCAGCCGGCTGCGCGCCGCGCCCGGCCGGCGCATCGCCATCCTCACCGGCAACAACGGCGTCTACCTGCCACAAGAGCTGGCGCGCGGCATCGACGGGCCCATGGCCGGCTTCTCGTACCCCGAGATGCTGTCGGGCGTGTACCGGCTCTACACGCAGGGCCAGGTGGAAGAGGCGCACGACCTGTTCGACCGCTACCTGCCACTGCTCAACTACGAGAACCAGAGCCAGTGGGGCGTGGCCGTGCGCAAAGAGGTGCTGCGCCGCCGCGGCGCCATCCGCAGCGCCGCCATGCGCCAGCCGGGGCCGAAGCTGAGCGCTATCGATCTGCTGGAGATCGACCGGCTGGTACGGCGCGTCGAGGCTGCTGCACTGCTCGAAGTTTGAAGGAAATACGCCTTTTGCCCAGGTGGGGCCTAGGCATATAGCTATTAAAAACAGAGCGGCCGGCCGCTAGCGCCCCGCGCCCTCGATCAGCTCGCGCAGGGCCTCGCTCCAGAGTGCGTGCGCCGGGCCCGAGGCCTGGTGGCCGAAGGGCGTGTCCATCTCCAGGTAGCGCAGCGGACGGTGGCCGCGGGTGCGGGCCATCGCGGCCTGCATGGTCGGGTCGGGCGGAAACAGCAGGTCGCTGTTGGCCACCACATGCAGCACGTTGGCACGCACCTGCTCCAGCCGCGGCCGCGCATCAAAGGCCTGCGCGGCGCGCAGCAGCGTGACCAGCGCATTGCCGTCGAACTCCCGCGCCCAGGCCGCCGCAGCGGCCTGGATGTGCGCCTGGCGCTGCGGTGGCGCCCAGCCGCGCGCCGCCAGCACGGCATCCATGCCGTAGGCGTACATGGTCTCGGTGCGGATCTTCTCCAGCGTGGGCACGATGCCGCCGCGCTCGTAGTAGTGGCCGCCGTTCCAGTGCGGATCGGCGCGCAGCGTGGCCAGCAGCGCGTCCATGCCCAGATGCCGGTTGGGCGCCAGCCGTGGCGCCGAGACGATGACCCCGATCGCATCCACCCGGCCCGGCTGGTCGAGCGCCCATTGCAGCGCCTGGAAGCCGCCGAAAGACGGCCCCACCACCGTGCGCAGGCGCTGCACGCCCAGGTGCTCCAGCAGCCGGCGTTGCACCTCGACGACGTCGGCCAGCGTGATCTCGGGGAAGTCCGGGCCGTAGGGCCGGCCGCTGCGCGGATCGATGCTGCCGGGGCCGGTCGTGCCGTAGCAGGAGCCGAGCATGTTGGAGCACACGATGTAGTAGCGCTCGGTGTCCAGCGGCTTGCCCGGCCCGATCAGCGGCGCCCACGAGCCTTCGGCCGTGCCCTGGCCGTGCGCAAGCATCTGGTGGCTGGCGGTGTAGCCGTGCGTGACCAGGATGGCGTTGCTGCCGTCCTCTGCCAGGCGGCCATAGGCGGCATAGGCCACGGTGACCTGGGGCAGCACGCTGCCGCAGGCAAGGCCCAGCGGGCCGAAGGTATGGCGCAGATCGGATGGCATGGGAACGAGGTGGTCTCAGGTCAGGAAGCGCGGATGCCCGCAGATTGGATGATGCGGCCCCAGCGCCGGGTCTCGTCGCGCACAAAAGCGTCGAAGCTGGCCGGGTTGCCGGTGAAGACCTCCCAGCCCTCGGCCTCGACCTGGCGCCGCACCTCGGGCACCTGCATGGCCTGGGTGGTCGCCGCGTTGAGCCGCTCGACGATGGCCGCCGGCGTGCCGCGCGGGGCGTCCAGGCCGCCCCACGAGGTCACGACCAGGTCCGGGTAGCCGCATTCGACGAAGCTCGGCACGTCCGGGTAGACCGGATTGCGCTTCTCGCTGGTGACGGCCAGGGCGCGCAGCTTGCCGGCCCGCACGTGCGGCAGCAGCGTGTCCTGGTTGGTGGCAAGCATGGGCGCCACGCCGGACAGCACGTCTTGCAGCGCCGGGCCGCCGCCCTTGTAGGCGATGTGCGTCAGGCGTATGCCGGCGGCGCGCTGGAAGATCTCCATCGTCAGGTGGCCGGAGGTGCCGTTGCCTGCGCTGGCGAAGTCGATCTTGCCGGGCTCGGCCTTGGCCAGCGCCACCAGTTCGGCGACGGTCCTGGCCGGGAAGTCCGGGCGCACGACCAGCACGTTGGGCCCCTGGAAGGCCGACGCGATGTGCACGAAATCCTGCAGGTAGTCGAAGGGCTGCTGCAGCAGGCTGGCATTGATGGTGTTGAAGACCCCGGTGAGCAGCAGGGTGTAGCCGTCGGCCGGCGCCTTGGCCACCACGGCGGTGCCGATGCCACCCCCGCCGCCGCCCCGGTTGTCCACCACGAAGGACTGCCGAAAGACCTTGCCGTACTCGTGCGCCAGCAGCCGCGCCATGCGGTCGGTGGAGCCGCCGGGCGGTACCGGCGCAATGATCTTGACCGGGCGGCTGGGCCAGGCATCGGCCGCGCCGGACGCATGGCCAGGCAGGGCCAGGGCGCCGAGTGCGGCAGCGAAGGCGCGGCGGCCAAGCGGGTGCGCAAGCGCTTGCGGCATGGGTGTCTCCTGTCGTTGTTACCGCTAACATTCTGCGGCCGGCAGGAGGCGTTTTCAGGCGGAAGAGGGTTTTTCCTAGGCTGGAGAATCTTGTGGAAAAGTGCCTCTAGCCCAGGACGGCTCTGGGCTAATAGCTATATATTTAATAGCTGCAGCAGCCGCGCCCGCGCATGCGCCACCGTGGCGGCACGCACCGCCGCGCGGTCGCCGGCAAAGCGCTGCGTCTCCGTCTGCACTTGCCCGCCCACCGCAAAGCCAAACCACACCGTGCCCACCGGCTTGGCCGCGCTGCCGCCCGTGGGGCCGGCCACGCCGGTCACGGCCACGCTGACCTGGGCGCGCGAATGGGCCAGCGCGCCTGCGGCCATGGCGCGCGCCACGGGTTCGCTGACGGCGCCGTGGGCGGCGATAAGGGCCGGGTCCACGCCCAGCGAATCGGTCTTGGCGGCGTTGGAGTAGGTGACAAAGCCGCGCTCGAACCAGTTGCTGGAGCCGGCCAGGTCGGTGCAGGCCGCGGCGATCATGCCGCCGGTGCAGCTCTCGGCCGTGGCCAGCATCCAGCCGCGCGCCAGCAGGGCGCTGGCCACGGCAGACCAGTCGTGGCCAGTGCTCATCGGTAGTACTTCCAGGCGGCGATCACCAGCAGCGTGCAGAACGCCGCCACGAAGTCGTCCAGCATGATGCCGAAGCCGCCGCGCGCGCCCGGGCCGTGGAAGGCGCGATCCGCCCAGCCCACCGGCCCGCGCTTGACCGCATCGAAGATGCGAAACAGCACAAACGCGCAGACCTGAGCCAACAGCCCGGCCGGCGTCACCAGCCACAGCACCAGCCAGAAGGCGACGATCTCGTCCCAGACCACGTTGGACGGGTCCAGCGTGTTCAGGTTGCGCGCCGTCACCGTGCAGGCCCACCAGCCCACCAGCGTGCTGCCGGCGATCAGCCAGCCGATCTGCGCCGACGTGAGCCAGTGCTGCAGCACCAGGAAGGACAACCAGCCCCACAGCGTGCCGGCCGTGCCCGGCGCAATGGGCGACAGGCCCGAGCCAAAGCCCAGCGCAATCCAGTGCGCAGGGTGGGCGCGCATGAAGCGGGCGCTGGCGCGCAGGGGCGGGGAGGCGGGAGCGGCGGTAGGCGAGTCGGCGGATGCAGTCATGGGCTCGCATCATGCCGCAGGCCTTGCGCGGCTGCGGCTGTACTAGCGCCCGCTCTCGCGCAGGTAGGCCGCGCGCGCCGCAAAGGCGGTCGGCGTGAAGTCAGAGAACACGCCGTCCACGCCGGCGCGGAAGAAGGCCAGGTACTCGGCGGTTGGGTCGCCGTTGTAGAGGCCGGCCAGGTACTTCTTCTCGTTGCGGAAGGTGAAGCTGTGCACCAGCAGGCCGGCCTTGTGCGCATCTGCGATCAGGCCGGTGGGGGTGATGGTGTTGACCTCGGCCAGGGTGCCGGTGTAGGGCGTGCCGTCGGCGTTTTTGTCCTTCCAGGGCAGGATGCGCAGCGACAGCAGTTGCGGCTTCCAGGGGCCTATGCCGTCGGCATAGGTCTTGATCTCGGCCAGGCCGGCGGGGGTGAACATGGCGTCGAAGTAGCGCGGGTCGCCGGCCAATGTCCAGCTGTAGGGGCGGCCGCTGGCGAAGGTGCTGGCCTGGCGCGTGTTGTAGATGGTGGCGCCGGTGCGGAAGTCCATGCCGTTGCCGTCCATCAACTGCACCGCCTTGGCCTTCAGGCCGCGGCTGCGCAGGTACTTGAGGCTGGCTGGGTCAAAGCTCTGCACGAAGACCGGCGCCTCTTTGCTGTTGAGCTGGTTGGCGTCGAGCGCCTTCAGCAGCGCGTCTTCCAGCGGGTGGCTGCCGGGCAGGCCGCAGCCGTTGGCAATGGCCTGTGCGTTGTTCCAGTAGGGGTTTTTGGTCTCGGGGTAGACCGACAGCGTGCGGCCCAGCGCCTGGCTCTTGGCGCGTGCGATGTCGATCAGCTCCTGGAAGGTCAGCACCGGGTAGATGCCGTTGAGTGCGCTGGGGCGCTGGTCGCGCGCGTCGTAGGTGGTGCCGCGCACCCATTGCTTCAGCTCGGCCACGGTGAAGTCGGTGATGGACCAGTCGCCGGTGTGGTCCTCGCCGTCCACGATCAGCGACTTCAGTACCGATTTGGGGTTGGCCGGATCGGTCAGGTCGCTGAGGTATTCCGACGGCCCGCTGTCGGCCGTGGTGGGCCAACTGACCTTGACCTTCACGCCCGGCACGGTGCGCTTGCGCGCGGCCACGGCGGCATTGGTCTTGGCGACTTCGGCAATGCTGGTGTTGTCGCTGAGCCAGGGGTTGTGCCGTACCACCAGCACGCAGTCCTTGCTCAGGTGCAGATCGGCTTCGAGCGAGTCGGCGCCCTGGTCGGCGGCGGCCTCGTAGGCGGGCTGCGTCTCTTCCGGGTACAGGCCGGGCAGGCCACGGTGGCCGATCACCAGCGGCACTGGCTTGGCGGGCGGCGGTGCTGGCTGCGGGCTGCTGCAGGCGGCGGCGAGCAGGCCGGCAAAGAGGACGGGGAGGGCGGCCAGGGCCGTGCGGGAGCGGTGTTGCATGAGAAGGGCCTCCGGGGGAATGCGCGATTCTGGGCCGGCCCCGTGTCGTAGCCGTGACGCTTTGTAGGCCGATACTCTGTGGCCCCACCAACAGACCCACGCGCACGCCATGTACCTGCCCGCCCACTTCGAAGAGAAAGACCTTGCCCTGCTGCACGACGCCGTGGCGCGCTCGCCGCTAGGCGCGCTGGTGACCTTGTCTGATGCGGGGCTGGATGCCAACCAACTGCCCTTTGAATGGGACCGCTGCCAGGGCGGCCTGGGCGTGCTGCGCTGCCACGTGGCGCGCGCCAATGCGGTGTGGCAGTACGTGGCGGCCATGCCGGTCGAGGCGCTGGTGGTGTTCCAGGGGCCCAGCGCCTATGTCTCGCCCAGCCTCTACCCAAGCAAGCAGGACACCCACCAGGTCGTGCCCACCTACAACTACCAGGCGGTGAACGTGCACGGCCGCGTCACGGTGCATGAAGACGCGCGCTGGCTGCGCGGCCTGGTCGGGCGCCTGACCCGCCGCTTCGAGGCCGGCCGCGACGCGCCCTGGGCCATGGCCGACGCGCCGCGTGATTACATCGACGACATGCTGACCAAGATCGTGGGCCTGGAAATCGCCATCACCCGCGTTGAAGGCAAATGGAAGCTGAGCCAGAACCGCACGGCGGCCGACCAGCAGGGCGTGGTCGCTGGTTTGGGCGCAAGCGCCAGCGCTGCGGATCGAGAGGTGGCCGAGGTGATGCGCGGGCTTGCCGCTACGCCACCGGCGTAATCCGGTACACACAGCGCCGCGCACCCGCCAGCAGGTGCTCTTCGCGGCGCAGCGTGGCGCCGGTGCCGGCAACCTCCTGGAACAGCTGCAGCTCCGAGCGGCAAAAGCCCTGGCAGCTTTGCGCGGCGGCGCAGATCGGGCAGTGGTCTTCCACCAGCAGCCAGTCGCTGCCCGCGCGCTCGAGCCGGGCCATATAGCCCTCGGCCGCGCGGATCTCGGCCAGGCGGCGCAGGCGCGGCTCCAGCGCGGTCAGGCCGGCACAGGCGCGCTGGTAGTCGGCGCGGCTGTCGGCCTCGCGCTGGCTGACCAGGCGCTCCAGGCCTTCTTCCCCAAACAACTGGCGCACCGCGCCTATGAGCTGCAGGGTGAGCTGCGCATGCGTGTCCGGGAAGCGCGCATGCCCGGCCGCCGTTAGCGCCCAGGCCTGGCGTGGCCGGCCAACGCCGGTGGATTCGGCCTGCCGGCCTTCCACCAGGCCTTCGGCCTGCAGCTTCTGGATCTGCTGGCGCGCGGCCTCGGGCGTGATGCCCAGCGCCTCGGCCAGCGCGGCCGCAGGCGCGGGGCCGCGGGTCTTCAGCAGCAACAGGATGCGGTCGGCCGTGGGAGTGGTGTCGTCCATTACGCAAGATTTTACTTGCCTAACTCTGGCGGTGGAATTAATAATCCAAGTAATTTCTTGGATAAAAGGTTTTGCCCGTGTCTGTTGCCCTCGATAGCCCGCTCGCTCCCGCCACCGCCGCCTGGGGCGACCTGCTGCGGGGCCGCAACGGCCTGCGCGCGGTGGCGTTGACGGGCGGCGTGGCGCTGCATGCGGTCAATGTGCACATCGTCACCACCGTGCTGCCCTCGGTGGTGCAAGAGATCGGCGGGCTCGACTGGTACGCCTGGAACACCACTTTGTTCGTGGTCGCCTCCATCGTCGGCGCGGCCTTGTCGGTGCGCCTGCTGGCGGCCTGGGGGCCGCGCGGCGCCTGCCTGGCGGCACTGGCCGTGTTTGCGCTGGGCTCGGCCGGCTGCGCGCTGGCGCCGTCCATGGCCTGGATGCTGGCCGGGCGCAGCGTGCAGGGGCTGGGCGGCGGCGTGCTGGCTGCGCTCAGCTACGCGCTGATCAGCGTGGTGTTTGCGCCGCCGCTGTGGCCGCGCGCGGTGGCGCTGGTGTCGGGCATGTGGGGCGTGGCCACCTTGTGCGGGCCGGCCGTGGGCGGCTTGTTTGCGCAGGTCGGCGCCTGGCGCTGGGCCTTCTGGGCGCTGCTGCCGGTGTGCGTACTGCAGGCGCTGTTGGTGGCGGTGCAGTTGCGGCCCGCCGTATTGCAGCCGCGTGATGCGGCAGGGCCGGTGCCGCGCATTGCGGTGCTGCAGATCGCGCTGCTGGCGGCATCCGTGCTGGCGGTGGCGGCGGGCAGCCTGTCGCCCGCGCTGGGCTGGCAGGCCGCCGGTGTGTTGGCCGGCCTGGCCTTGGGCGCGGCCGCCATTGCGCGCGACCGGCGCTCTGCCGTGCGCCTGCTGCCGCGCGGCGCCACTGGCCTGGGCACGCCGCTGGGCGCCATCTATGCGAGCGTGGCGCTGCTGCTGATCGGCACCACCACGGAAATCTTCGTGCCCTACTTTCTGCAGACGCTGCACGGCCATGCGCCGCTGATGGCCGGCTACCTCACCGCTGCCATGGCGGGCGGCTGGAGCGTGGGCTCGCTGCTGTCCTCGGGCCGCACCGGCGCGGCGGCAGCGCGGCTGCTGCGCGCAGGGCCGCTGCTGTGCACGGCCGGGTTGTTGGCCATGGCCTTGCTGGCGCCGCTGGGCGGCGGCTGGCCGGCGCAGATCAGCACGCCGCTGGTGGCGCTGGCCCTGGCCGCCGTGGGCGCGGGCGTTGGCGTGGGCTGGCCGCATCTGCTGACCCGCGTGCTGGCGCTGGCACCGCAGGGTGAAGAGGGCACGGCATCCGCCGCCATCACCACGGTGCAGCTCTACGGCATGGCGCTGGGCGCGGCCGTGGCCGGGCTGGTGGCCAACGCGGCGGGGCTCACGCACCCGGGCGGCGTGGCCGGCGCGCAGCAGGCGGCGGTCTGGCTGTTTGCCTGCTTTGCGCTGGCGCCCTTGCTGGCCGCGCGGCTGGCGCTGCGCATCACCGCCGCCAAGAACACCACGGGCCGCTGATGCGGGCCGCACATCCGATTCCTCCACCCCACCTTGAAAAGGCCATGACCATGACGACCCACACCCTGCCCATGCTCGCCTATGCCTACGACGCACTGGCACCGCACGTCGATGCGCGCACCATGGAAATCCACCATGCCAAGCACCACCAGACCTACGTCAACAACCTGAACGCCGCCGTGCAAGACACGCCACTGGCCGGCCAGCCGGTAGAGGCCCTGATGACCGGCCTAGACAAGTTGCCCGAAACCCAGCGCATGGCAGTGCGCAACAACGGCGGCGGCCACTACAACCACAGCCTGTTCTGGACCGTGATGGCGCCCAACGCCGGTGGCCTGCCCAGTGGTGAGCTGGCCCAGGCCATCGCCAGCGAGCTGGGCGGCTTCGACGCGTTCAAGGAAGCCTTCACCAAGGCCGCCATCAGCCGCTTTGGCAGCGGCTGGGCCTGGCTCAGCGTGGGCAAGGACGGCAAGCTGCTGGTGGAAAGCAGCCCCAACCAGGACAACCCGCTGATGGCCGGCGTGGGTTCTGGCGCCACGCCCATCCTCACGCTGGACGTATGGGAGCACGCCTACTACCTGCAGTACCAGAACCGCCGGCCTGAGTACATCGCGGCCTTCTTCAATGTGGTGAACTGGCCCGAGGTGGCACGCCGCTACGCCTTGGCCAAGGGCTGATGCTTGTGACCACCCCGAGGCTACGCGCTTCGCCCCCTTCGAAGGGGCACCGCCTGCGGCCTGGCAAAGCCAGTTCCGCGGCGGTTCTCGCATGGCCTGCTCTGCGGCCATTTGTGCTGGCGGGTGGTGCGCAGCGCCGTGGGTAAGCAATGGGCCTGCAACACGAACCCCTGGAGCGCCTGCTGGCCGAAGGCCGCGACAGCGCGCTGCTGCGCATGGGCCTGGCGCTGGCCTACCACCGCAGCGGCGGCTTCGAGGCCGCGCGCGAACACATCGTGCGCGCGCTGGATTTCGACCCGGACTTTGCTGCTGCATGGCGTTTGCATGGGCTGATAGCGTTGGCGCTGGACGATGCCGCGCAAGCAGCCAGCGCCTTCACGCAGGGCCTGGCCGTGGCGCAGCGGCGCGGCGATCGGCAATTGGTGCGTGAGCTGGAAGTGCGCCTGCGGCGGCTGGGACGCCCGCCATGCGAGGGCTGACCGACTCGCGCTGCCGCAGGCCTATACCTCGGCGCCGGAATCGTGGTCCATGGGCAAGAGCGTCATCGCCAGCAGATCCGCATTACAGACATCCTGCACATGTCGTGCTCATCATTCCGTCACACGACCTGGTGGTGGTCCGCATGGGCTATGACAAGGGAGCGCTCGCGCTGTTGATGGACGCCGTGCCTGCCCCGCGCTGAGTGCGGCCGGCCTGCATGCCGCAGCCAGCCGCAGGCATACCCGAGAATCCCCGCATGCCCCACGCCGTCTCCCTCTTGCGCGCCGCCCGCCTGGCGCGCGCCACCAAACCTTTTCTGGCGCGTGGCGGCTTCAAGCGCGAGCGCTGCGCGGGCTGCCGGCTGTTGCCCAGCCACTGCATGTGCAGCCTGCGCCCCTCGGTGCCCACGCGCGCAGGGGTGTGTTTGCTCATGGCCGACATCGAGCCGCTCAAGCCCAGCAACACCGGCTGGCTGATCGCTGACGTGGTGCCCGACACCTTTGCCTTTGGCTGGGCGCGCACCGAGACCGACCCCGCATTGCTGGCCCTGCTGGCCGACCCGCAGTGGCAGGCCTATGTCGTGTTCCCCGGCGAGTACGCCGCGCCCGAGCGGGTGGTGCACACCGTGCAGCCGGCGGACGCTGGCACCGGCAAACGCCCGCTCTTCATCCTGCTGGACGGCACCTGGACCGAGGCCCGCAAGATGTTCAGCAGAAGCCCCTACCTCGCCCAGTTGCCCGTGCTCAGCCTGCAGCCCGAGCAGATATCGCAGTACAAGCTACGCCGCTCCCGCCGCGACGACCACTTCTGCACCAGCGAGGTCGCCGCCCTGTGCATGCACCTGGCGGATGAAGTTGTTGCGGGGCAGACGTTGGAGGCTTACCTGGCGGTGTTTACGCACCACTATCTGCAGGCGAAGAATCAGCAGCCCATTGCGTGGGAGGGGGAGGCGCATCGGCGATTGCGGGAGGTGCCCGCTCTGGCTGCTGCGTAGATGCCGGGCCGTGCCACGCTGCTACCGCCTTGCGCCGCCGTAGCCAGACCTTCTGTGCTGGTGGCGAACGACGAGGAACCGCTGCGCTACCAGTAGGCCTGCCTGCTCGGTATAGAAATCCAAGGCATCGGCGATGTCTTGCCCAGCGTCGGGGTGAAGCGAATATGTCACCCAGCGAGCCTTGACCGAAGGCGGTTCATGGCGTCCTGCGCAGAGACTTCGGCTACGGAGCCCAAATCCAATGACGCCTCTCTTCGATCCGCTTCCAATTCCCAGGCTTCCTCGACTTCGGGGTCGGCGTCGAGGCTCGCGATGAGGCGCTCGAGGAGGTGTGAGCGGTCCGCAGGGGCAAGCTTCAGGGCTTCAGCTTCCAGGACTTCAAGCTTGGTGGTCATCGTGATCTCCGACGCGATTGCGCTGAACAAGCCGTAGCTTGCCACAAGCGGCGCCGTCTTCTCGATGGAAGGGTTGGGCCACTGGTGGAGTAGATGAAAGGCGGTTCGCCGGGGTGCGCGGCATGCCTGACGTGCTGCAGCAAGCATTGCGCAACAGCGACGTGTTCGGCCGGCTGGGCGGGGAGGAGTTCTGCGTGCTGCTGCTGGACCAGGGCGAAGACAAGGCCCAGGCGCTGGCCGACCGCCTGCGCACCCTGCTGGCCGAGGTGAGGTGCCGCGCCCCGATGGCTGGCTCACCGTATCGGCCGGTGTCGCCGGCCTGCGCGACGGTGAATCCGTCATGCAGACGCTGCACCGGGCGGATCTGGCGATGCTCAAGGCCAAGCAGGCGAGGCGGGATACGGTGCGGGTTGCGGTTTAGGGGTGCTGCCGAAGTGGTTGCTGGACGAATGCTGGAGGTCTACCTGGCGGTGTTTGTCCACCAGTATTTGCAGGCTGTAGCCGATTGCGCGGGAGGGAAGGGGGGGGCTCGTTCTGGCTGCCGCGTAGATGCCGGGCCGTGCAGGGCTGTGGATAGTCGGGGATGGGAGGGCGGCGGCTTCGAATCCTGGCGAGTGGCAGAGGGCGACCAACTGCAAACGATGTCCTCGAATGCCGACAGGAGAGTTTGAAAAGCTACTTCAGAAAGTTGAATCTATTGTTTGGCACAAGTCGCTCATAGCGTTGGTGCGGCAGAATGATTCCAATAGACGTTCTCCTCAAAGGACGCCTCAACCCTCACCACTTCCATAAAAATGCTGCTGTACCACTCCCCTGCAGAAAGGCGCAGCGCATCTCCTTTTGACTCCACGATTTTGGAGGTTGCGCATGGGAACGCAATAAAAGTTGTCAGCCCATACATTGGGCTAAGTTACCTTGAGCGTGTCCTCGAAAGTAGCTCAGGCTGGAAGCTGATTTCCGATGTGGATGCTTGGCTGAGTGCACTAAACCACAAGGAGAGAGTGCGCACAGAGGAGTTTATTCATGAACATCTGGGCAAGGTCCGTCACCTCTCGGGAGTGCACGCAAAAACAGTCATCGGGCCAAAAATGGCCTATGTAGGGTCGGCGAATCTCACCAAAATCGGAGTTCTGAGCCGGACCGAGCTGGGCGTACGAATCACCGAAGACGCTGCGCTCAAGGAGCTCCACGCATGGTTTGATGCGCTTTGGCATGTCGCAAGCGATATTCCCCGTGAGCGAGTTTCCGAACTCATTGCTTGGATGCGCCCGGGGGGCGAATTCGCGCCTGTCGGTCATAGCATCACGCTACTCAAGCCAATTTCCCATAAGCACGCCCCATTCGCACAACTCAGTAGTGCGCCGGAGGTGACGCCCCCGTTGTCACGGCCAAGCCCAGAGGATTTGGATTTAGCTCTCTTGGCCGCCTTTGATGCGCTTGCCGAGCATGGCTTCACCCTCGCTCAACTAAAAAATCACCTGAGCGATCATCTTCCTTTGGCGCTCAAAACACTGTACCTACAACTAATCCTCCACTGTGCGGCCATCCCCCGTACGGTATTTTCGCGGGAGGCAGTCAACCGATTAGTATGCTTTGGCGGCGTGTTTATGCAGAGCACGCCACTTAGGTTGTACCAAGCACTACGCCCATTCGACGACTACTTGGCGGCGATAGTTCGCTCACTTTCCTTCGAGACCCCTCGATCACTCCCCCAGCCCGATCAACTTGAGCGGCTAACCGGGATTCCTATAGGGTCTCAAGCAGTATTGGTGCATTCGCTGGTGCAAGAGCAGCTACTTCTTGGCGACAAAGGAATCTTTGTCTTGAATGACGATTGGGAATGGTCTCCAAAGTTCAAGCTACTAGCCAAGAGCTATACCGCTTGGCAAGAGGCTGAGCGGTCCCTGCGCACATCCTTCCGCACAGGCGCACTCCCCACGGCTGGTTTCACCTTACCTCCTTTGGCGCCTTCGTCAACAAGCGCGAAGAGCGTGGCGGCTAGCTCGCCAGTTGCCCCCATCCTTGCATCCCGAAGCACGATGAGTCCATTGGCAGCACCAGCGGACGAATTCGACCTCGCCCTCGATGGGGCCCTTCGAGATCCAACCAGTCTAGCCTTGCGAATAGACCACGTTTACGCGAGTCTTTGCGAGATGATTGAAGCTCCCCAGGCCACAAAAAAGCTACCCGATTTTGATGCCCTCGTCAGATACGTAGTGCGACTCTCAGGGGAGGAGTCTTGGCTGGTTAGAAAGGTGCTGAAAGGCGAAATACCGGGGTTTCCCAAGCTGCTCAAATTTAAGTTCGGTTCGGGGAAAACGCCTTGTCGCATCTATTTGTGCAACGATCTCATGGATGATGAGCTCTATCCGCGCACCATTGCTTTGCTAAAGCTTCGTGATGAGCCGCGTGCCATCGGTCGCAACCAAGATAAAAATACCTCTTTCAGTGACGAGCTAACGGCCGATGATGTTTTCCTGGCCCTGCTTCAGCTTATCGACGAGTTTGGTGAAGCTTTGCCGTACACCCACCTAACAGGGCTGTATCGGCGCCTCGCCACTTCGCTCAATACTCGGACGTCCGTGATCACGAAGCTCCTTCGTGAGCATGAAGGTTCCGCCCCCGTCACTATCGACAGGCTCTCTCGAAAACAGCGCCCCTCGAATAGGCTTATCGCGACCGTGTACGAATTGACAGAAGAACAAAAGCACTCGCTACCCCAAGCCGCCAACTTCCTCTCGACGATGAGAGGTGCGGTTCTACCCCATCCGCAATTGGCACCATCGCCGCACGACTCTGCTACATCTAAATAGAAGGTCGCTCACGAGAGGCGATCATAAAATCGCCGCACGTGAGGCCAGCGGGCCAGAAAGTCGAAGGGTATTTGAACGTCCGCTTCGGAGAAATCCGAGCTTCCGCTTTGAGCTCAAAGCTGCCTCCCATTCTCAAACGAGCGTCCTCTCGCCTTCTCCAATACCGCTTGCCTCGGTGCAGCTCGCTGGCTCCAGCCAGCGAAACCCTCCCTGCAGGGCGCCGCACCCACCTTCACCCAAAGTGATCAAACGCCCCAAACACCCCCTCCACCGGCGCCCCATCCGCATCCATCAACCGCACACCAACCTCGGCCTCGATCCAACCAATGCGGGTGACCGGCGTGCCGCTGGCGGCGGCTGCTGCCTCCACGCGGGCGCTGGCTTCGGGCGGGGCGGTGAAGGCCAGTTCGTAGTCGTCGCCGCCGGCCAGGACGAACTCCAGGCGTTTATTTGAAGGAAATATGCCTTCAGCCCAGGCAGGACCTTGGCATGAAGCTATCAATTCAGAAGCAATGAGGGTGTCGATCACGGCGCCGGTATTGCTGGCGCGCAGTACGTGGCCCAGGTCGCCGAGCAGGCCGTCGCTGATGTCTACCGCGCTGGTGGCGATGCCGCGCAGGGCCTGGCCCAGGGCTACGCGGGGCGTGGGGGTTTCCATGCGCAGGCGGGCGGCGTCGAAGATGGCGGCGGGCACCGACAGCGTGCCGCGGAACACTTCCAGTGCCAGCCGCGCGTCGCCCAGCGTGCCGCTGACCCATAGGTCGTCGCCGGGGCGTGCGCCGCTGCGCAGCAGGGCCTGGCCGGTGGGGACTTCGCCGAACACGGTGATGCAGATGTTGAGCGGGCCGCGCGTGGTGTCGCCGCCGACCAGCTCGCAGCCATGCGCGTCGGCCAGCGCCAGCAACCCGCGCGAGAAGCCAGCCAGCCAGGCCTCGTCCACATAGGGCAATGACAACGCCAGCGTGAAGGCCAGCGGCTTGGCGCCGCAGGCGGCCAGGTCGCTCAGGTTCACGGCCAGTGCCTTGTGGCCCAGGCGCGCCGGGTCTACGGTGGAGAGGAAGTGCCGGCCTTCAACGAGCATGTCGGTGGATACGGCCAACTGCATGCCGGGGCCAGGCGCCAGCAGCGCGCAGTCGTCGCCCACGCCCAGCGGCGAGCGCAGGGCGGGGCGGTGGAAGTATTTCTTGATGAGGTCGAATTCGCCCATGGTGCGGAGCGTGAGAAGAGGGCGCAAGGATAAACGCCGCGCCGGTAGGCCCGTGCTACGCTTTGAAGCCCTCCAGGCGTGAGCCTGAACCCACGCGCAGGAGCCGCACATGAAATTCAGACTCCGGCAGATGGAGGTCTTCCGGGCCGTGATGCTGACCGGCTCCATCAACGGTGCGGCCAAGCTGCTGTTCATCTCCCAGCCTGCGGTCAGCCGCATCGTCTCGCACACTGAGCAGACGCTGGGCCTGGCGCTGTTCAACCGCATCAAGGGCAAGCTGGTGCCTACGCCCGAGGGCGAGGCGTTGTTCCGCGAGGTGGACGATTTCTACCAGCAGGCGCTGCGCATAGACGACTTTGCGCGTGGCCTGGCGCAGGGGCCGTCTGGCACGCTCAACCTGGCGTCCAGCCCTTGCCTGAGCCGTGGCCTGGTGCCGCGCGCCATTACGCGCTTTGTGCAGCGCTACCCCAATATCCGCGTCAACTACCACACGACCCTGCTCAACAGCATGGCGCAAGAGGTGCTGAGCAACAAGGTTGACCTGGCGATCTCGGTGCTGCCGCTGGAGCATCCCAACCTGACCGTGCAGCCCTTCACCGAAGGGCGCATGGTGTGTGTGGTGCCGCGTGGGCATGCGCTGGCCCAGTTGCCGGCGGTGGCCATTGCGGAACTGGCGCGCTACCCGCTGATTGCCCACCATCCCAGCATTCCCTTTGGCCAATTGGTGTCGGCGGCGTTTCG
Organism: Xylophilus sp. GW821-FHT01B05; assembly: GCA_038961845.1. Lineage (NCBI taxonomy): Bacteria > Pseudomonadati > Pseudomonadota > Betaproteobacteria > Burkholderiales > Xylophilus > Xylophilus sp. GW821-FHT01B05. The sequence continues at coordinate 5,551,721 of CP152408.1, read as the reverse complement.
CAAGGCGGGCGTCACGCTGGCCGCGCGCATCGACATCCACCTGACCGACGTGGCCTGCTCCCTGGTGCGTGCGGGCGCGGGCGTCGCCATGGTGGACCAGTTCACGGTGGATGGCATGGTGCAGGACGATCTGCAGGTGCTGCCGTTGGCGGAGGAGATCCGCCTCACGCCCAGCGTGGTGCGCTCGGTGTTCGACACCCGCAAGACACATGCGGACAAGTTCATCGAGATGCTGATGCTGTCGCTGGCGGGCGGAGCCAGCTCTTAACCTCAGGCTATACCCCGCCGCAGAAACAGCACTCGCCGCCGCGCGGCAGCGCTCCTAGGATTCCGACGCACGCCAGGCCCGCCTGGCACCGGACACCCACCACGGAGAGCGCTGCCTCATGAAAATCGGATTGATAGGACTCGGCAACATCGGCTTTCACTTTGGCTGCCGTTTGCTGGCCGCAGGCCATGAACTGGTCGTGTACGACCGCAGCCCGCAGGCCCAGGAGCGGCTGCTGGGCCGGGGCGCGCAGGGCGCAGAGAGCGTCGTGGCGCTGGCCTCGCAGGTCGAGATCGTGCTGCTGTGCCTGCCGCTGCCGCGCATCGTGGCCGAGGTGGCGGCTCAGGTGGCCCAGGGCAGCGCGGTGCGCACCGTGGTCGATTTGTCCACCACCGGCCCTTCGGTCACGCATGAGGTCGCGGCCCTGCTGCAGGCGCGTGGCATTGCGCTGGTGGGCGCGCCGGTAAGCGGCGGCACCGTGGCCGCGGAGAAGGGCACGCTGGCGGTCATGCCCTCGGGCCCCGAGGCGGCCTTCAAGGAAGTGGAGCCGCTGCTGCGCGCGCTGGGCAAGAACATCTTCTACCTGGGCGCCGACCCGAGCCTGGGCCAGACCATGAAGATCATCAACAACACGCTCTATGCGGCCAGCATGGTGGCGAGCTGCGAGGCGCTGGTCTATGGCACCAAGGCCGGGCTTGATGCCAAGACCATGCTGGACGTGATCAATGTCTCCAGCGGCCGCTCGTTTGCCACGCTGGAGCGTATTCCCCAGTGCGTGCTGGACCGCAGTTTTCCGGTGCGCTTCACCACCGAGCTGCTGCACAAGGACGTGAAGATGTGCATAGACGAGGCCGAGAAGCTCGGCGTGCCCATGCAGGTCGGGCCGGCCGCGCGCCAGTTTCTGGCCTTTGCCATTACCCAGGGCGACGGCGACAAGGACAACGTCTATCCGATCCGGCACCTGGAGGCCTGGGCGGGCGTGCAGTTTGGCAAGGCGCCGGCAAGCTGAGCGGCTGCGCACTTCGAAGAACCCAAAAATAAACAAAGAGACAAACCATGAAGAGATACCTGCTGGCGCTGCTGTGCGCCTTGCCGCTGTGCGCTGCGGCCGCCTATCCCGAGAAACCGATCCGCCTGGTGGTGCCGTTCCCGGCGGGCAGCATCACCGACGTGGTGGCGCGGGCTTTGTCTGACGGCATGGCCGCACAGCTGGGGCAGCCGGTGGTGATCGACAACCTGGCAGGCGCCAACGGCATCGTAGGCACCGTGTCGGCGGTCAAGGCCGCGCCCGACGGCTACACGCTGCTCATGGTGGGTGTCAGCACCGGGGCGAGCAATGTCAGCGCCTTTCGTGCGCTGCAGTACGACCCGCGCAAGGACTTCACGCCGATAGGCAGCATCGCCGAGGCGCCCTTCTTGCTGGTGTCCAGCAAGGAACTGCCGGTGAAGAACCTCAGGGAGCTGATCGACTACGGCCGCAGCCATCCGGGCAAGCTCTCTTACGGGTACGGCTCGGGCAGCGCGCAGCTGTGCGGCGCGCAGGTTGTCTCCATGGGCGACTTCACCGCCACGCCGGTGGCCTATCGCGGCGTGCCGCAGGTCATGACCGACCTGATCGGCGGGGTGGTGCACTTCACCATCGCTGATTTGGTCAACGGCCTGCAGCAGGCGCGTGCCGGCCGGGTCACCGCGCTGGGCGTGACCTCGCGCAAGCGCTCGCCGCTGGCGCCAGAGGTGCCGTCCCTGGCCGAGGCCGGCCTGCCTGACTACGACCTCAACGTGTGGTTTGGCATGGCCGCGCCGGCCGGCACGCCACCGGCCGTGGTGGCGCGGGTGTCTGCCGCATTGCGCGAGGTGCTGGCGACGGAAGCGCTGAAGAAGCGCTTCGAGACCTCAGGCCTCACGCCCATGTCGTCCACCCCCGAAGCCTTCGGGCGGCTGATAGATACCGAGATCGGCAAATGGTCCAAGGTGTTTCGCGATGCAGGCATGCAGCCGCAGTAGCCGGGCCTGCGCCAGCCGCTCTTTTCTTCGTTCACTTTCCATCAGGAGTCTTTCCCCATGTCCCTTATCCGCATCCGCAAGAAGCTGCTTAATGTCGAGACGATCTACCACGAGGGCGGGCCTGCGCCGGCCCAGCCGGTAACGATGGGCTCGATCGCGGTGGTGATCCACAACCCCTATGCCGGGCGCTACGTAGAAGACCTGTCGGGCTTGGTGAAGGACGCGACCGAGCTGGCCAAGACCTTGGTGCCCGAGCTGTTGGCCGCGCTGGGCGGCGCGGACAAGATCCAGGCCTATGGCAAGGGCGCCATCGTCGGCCTGAACGGCGAGCTGGAGCACGGTGCGATCTGGCACGAGGCCGGTGGCTGGTCGATGCGCGCCGAGCTGCCGCAGGCCAAGTCCATCGTGCCCGCGGCCAAGGTGGTGGCCTCGGCCGGCACGCGCCTGCAGATCCCGATGCATCACATAGAAGCCTGCTATGTGCGCAGCCATTTCAGCACCATGGATGTAGGCGCCATCGACAGCCCGCGCCCGGACGAGCTGCTGTATGCGCTGGTGATGTCCACCGGCAGCCGGGTGCACGAGCGCCTGGGCGGCCTGCGCGCCGACAAGATTGCGGTGGGTGACGGCCAGCGCTAGGCCCATGCTGTTCAGTTGACTCCGTTCGCCTTGAGCTTGTCGAAGGGCCGCCAGGCGCGGGCGTCGACAAGCTCAGCCCGCACGGGGTATTGATTCAACCGAGCAGCATTGGCGCTAGACCAGTGGCCCCATGGGCCCGTTCTGCTGATTTCCATAACTAAAGAGACAAGCCATGAGCACCATCCCAAGCTTCTGCGGCAAGGCCTTGCTGGCCACCTCCCTGATCCTGGCCCTGGCCGGCATTGCGCATGCCGGCGAGTGGCCCGAGCGCACCATCTCGCTGGTCGTGCCGCTGGCGCCTGGCGGCAGCACCGACACCACGGCGCGGCTGCTGGCCGACAAGCTGCGCGCCGAGCTGGGCCAGACCGTCATCGTCGACAACCGCGCCGGCGCCGGCGGCAACATCGGTGCGGCCTACGTGGCCAAGGCCGAGCCGGATGGCTACACCCTGCTGATGGCCACCAGCACCATCGCCACCAACGTGACCTTGTTCAAGACCCAGGCCTTCGACCTGCAGAAGGACCTGGCGCCGGTCGCGCAGGTGGCGCTGATCCCCAATGTGCTGATGGTCAACAACGATGTGCCGGCACGCACGCTGTCGGAGTTTGTGGCCTATGTGCGCGAGAAGCGGGCGCCGGTCAACTACGGCTCGGCCGGCAACGGCACCTCGCAGCATTTGTCGGGGGCGCTGTTCAACAGCATGGCGCAGGGCCAGATGGTGCACGTGCCCTACAAGGGCGGCGCGCCGGCCAATGCCGACCTGATCGCGGGACAGATCCAGGCCGTGTTCTCGCCGCTGGTGGAGGTGCTGCCCTACATCGATGGCGGCAAGCTGCGCGCCCTGGCCGTGACCACCCCGGAGCGCTCCGCGCGCCTGCCGAACGTGCCCGCCGTGGCCGAGGCACTGCCCGGCTTCGAGGTCGTGCTGTGGAACGGCGTGTTTGCCCCGGCGCGCACGCCGCCGGCGGTCATCGCGCGGCTGAATGCGGCCATCCGCAAGGTGCTGCAGGACCCCGTGGTGCGCAAGACCTTTGCCGAACAGGGCTCCACGCCGGTGGGCAACTCGCCGGCCGAGTTCAGGCAACTGCTGGGCACCGAGATCGACAAATGGGGCAAGCTCGTGCAACTGTCCGGCGCGCGTGCCGAATAGGCCTACCAAGAACCTTGCCCATCCATCCATGAAACCTCTGCTGCTCGTCCTTGTCTTTTTGTCTGAAGAACACCGCGCCCTGGTCGCTGAGCGCTTCGACATGATTTATGCGCCCAACGATGGCTTGGGCGCTGACCGTTCGCGCGGTGCCGCGCAGATCGCCGCGCGCGGTGCGGACATCCGCGTGGTGCTGACCAATGGCACCAACGGCCTGCTGGTCGAAGAGATCGATGCGCTGCCCCGGCTGGAGCTGATTTGCACCGTGGGCGTGGGCTACGAGAACGTGGCCGTGGCCCATGCCCGCGCGCGTGGCATCGCCGTGGCCAATGCGGCCGGCACCAACGACGAATGCGTGGCCGACCACGCCATGATGATCCTGCTGGCGGCCATCCGCCGCCTGCCGTTTCTGAACAAGGGCGTGCGCCATGGCCTGTGGCGCGACGACATTCCGCGGCCGCCGCATGTGTCGTTCCGGCGCATGGGCATCATCGGCCTGGGCGCCATTGGCCAGAAGATCGCGCACCGCGCGCGCGGTTTTCACATGGAGATCGGCTACTACAACCGCAGCCGCCGCGATGAGACCGGCTACCGCTACTTCGACAGCCCGCTGGCGCTGGCCGAGTGGTGCGACTTCCTGGTGGTGGCCGCGCCCGGCGGCAAGGAAACCCACCACATGGTCGATGCCGCCATCCTCACCGCGCTGGGCCCGCAGGGCGTGCTGGTGAACATCGCGCGCGGCACCGTGGTCGACACCCAGGCCGTGGCCGATGCCTTGGGCGACCAGCGCATCTGGGCCGCCGCGCTGGATGTGTACGAGGGCGAGCCCACGCCGCCCGCGGCGCTATTAGCCTTTGACAACGCCATCCTCACGCCGCACATCGGCGGCATCTCGCCGCAGGCCATCCATGCCTCGGTCGTGCGCTTTCTGGAGAACGCCGAGCGGCACTTTGCGGGGGCGGCGCTGCTTACGCCGGTGGGCTGACGCTACAGGGGCATGGCGGCCTTGCTCAGCCCCCAGCCAACGCCGCGGCCTGCACCGACACCCCTTGCGCCAACGCCGCAGCCTCTTGCGCCGCCAGCGCCCGCTGGTACCCATCGCGTTGCTGCAGCCGCGCCCAATAGTCTTGCACTGCTTGCGGGTAGCGCGACTGCAGGCCGACCAGCTCGCCCAGCATCAGCGCGTAGCCCACCGACACGTCGGCGCCGGTGAAGCGGCCGGCGCACAGGTATTCGTTGTGCGCCAGCACCGCGGCTATGCCGCGCAGCCGTGCCTGGAACCACTTGGCGTAGTCGTCTGCTGCTTGGGGCAGGAGGCGCTCGGGCGGCTCGAAGCGGCCGTAGCGCAGCACGATGGTTTGCGGGAAGGTGAGGGTGGCTTCGCCGTGGTGCAGCCAGTTGAGCCAGGCGCCGTAGTCGGGCTCGTCCTCGCGCACGGCCAGGCCGCTTGTGTTGGCCGGGTCGAGCCGGCGCGGCAGGTATTCGCACATGGCGGCGGACTCGGTCATGCGCAGCGCGCCGTGTTCCAGCAGCGGCACCGTGCCCAACGGGTTGCGCGCCATGTAGTCGCGTGCCAGCGCGCGCGGCGGAAACGGCAGCATGGCCAGCGTGTAGGGCGCCTGCAGCTCCTCCAGCATCCATAGCGGACGGAAGGAGCGCGCGCTCACGCAGTGGTGCAATGTGAGGGAAATAGGGCTCTGGCCCAGATGTGGGTTGGGCATATAGCTATTTAATTAGGAGCGTTGATTGCCGTGCTGCTCAGTGGATTCCGTCCGCCCTGAGCCTGTCGAAGGGCTGGTGGGCGAGGGCGCAAGGCTTCGACAAGCTCAGCCCGAACGGGGGTGTTAACAGCGTGGACGCTAGCCGCGTAAGGCGGCCAGCAGCGTCAGCGCGCGATCGGCGCGCACATCCTTCTCCTGCGCCATCTGCTGCGCGATGCGGTCCACCTCGCTGCCAGTGGCACCCACCGTCAGCGCGATGTTGCGCGCATGCAGGGCCATGTGGCCGCGCTGTATGCCCTCGGTGGCCAGCGCGCGCAGGGCGCCCAGGTTTTGCGCCAGGCCTACGGCCACGGCGATCTCGCCCAGCTCTTGCGCCGACTGCACGCCCATGATCTTCAGTGCCAGCCGCGCCAGCGGGTGGGTGCGCGTGGCGCCGCCTACCAGGCCGACGGGCATGGGCATCTCGATGGTGCCGACCAGCTGGCCGCGCGCGTCTTTCTCCCAGCAGGTGAGCGAGCCGTAGTGCCCGTTGCGGCAGGCGTAGGCGTGGGCGCCGGCTTCTACCGCGCGCCAGTCGTTGCCGGTGGCGACGATGACCGGGTCTACGCCGTTCATGATTCCCTTGTTGTGCGTGGCGGCGCGGTACGGGTCTACCGCGGCGAACTCATAGGCGTCGAGCACGCCTTCGATGATTTCTTCACCGCTGCGCTCGGCGGTGGCCAGCACGGCGGGCGGCAGTGCCACGCGGGCGCGTGCCAGGCGCAGGTCGGCCAGGTTCGACAGGATGCGCAGGCGCACCGTGCCGCCGGTGATCTGCTCCAGCAGCGGCGACACCGCCTCAGCCATGGTGTTGACGGTGTTGGCGCCCATGGCGTCGCGCACGTCCACGATCAGGTGCAGCACCACCATGGCGCCGCGCGCGGTGGCGGGGAACACATGCACCTCGATGTCGCGGCAACCGCCGCCCAGGCCGATCAAGACCTTGTCGCGGCTGTTGGCCACGGCCAGGATGTCTTCGCGCCGGCGCAGCAGGGCCTGGCGCGCGCCGCGCGGGTCGGTCACGCCCAGGATCTGTACCTGCGCGCGCATCAGCGGCTGGGTGCTGCTGGTCTCAAAGCCGCCGCAGTCGCGCGCCAGCTTGGCCATGAAGGATGCGGCGGCCACCACCGAGGGTTCTTCTACCGCCATCGGCACCAGCACGTCGCGGCCGTTGATGCGGAAGTTGCCGGCAATGCCCAGCGGCAGCTCGAAGGTGCCCAGCACGTTCTCGATCATGCCGTCGGCCCGCGCCGTGCCCAGCGCACCGGCCTGCGCCAGCAGCGCGCTTTCTTCGGCAGTGAGCCCGGCCACGGTGGCGATGTGGGCCAGGCGCGCTTGCGGCGTCAGGGTGCGGAAATGGGGCAGGCGTGAATCGAGGCTCATGGTGTCTCCGTCTTCTGGGGCAGGTGTGCGGAGCCACTCTAGGTTCACTGTACCCATGGTGGTAGGTACAGTTGTTCTGAACAGCGGTTACTGCCCGAGTGCCGCGCGCCGCATGCAGTCCACCAACTGTTGCGCCGCTGGCGTCAGCCGCTGCCCGCTGCGCTGCAGCACACACACGTTCAGCGTGGGCAGCGTCTCTTCGATCTCGATGCGCTGAATGCCGTGGCGCTTGAAGGCCAGTTGCACCAGCGGCTCGACGAACAGGCCGATCAAATCCATCTGGCCGACCAGCCCCAGCGCCACGGTGACCGACTGGCTGCGGATCACGCGCGCCGGCAGCGCCAGCCCCCACAGGGCAAAGAACTGCGCCTCCAGGCTGGGGCTGGTGTCGCCTGCGCTGGGCAGCACCCATTCGGCCGCGTGCAACTGGTGCAGTGATTTGCTGCGCCGCAGCGGGTGGCGGCTGCGCGCGCCCAGCACCAGCTGCACCGGGAACAGCACGGTGGCGGTAAAGGCCTCGTCCAGCACGCCGGGCGGCACGTGCGCCACGGCAAAGTCCAGTTGCCCGTCACGCAGCCGCGCCAGCATGGCGGGCAGCACGGCCTCGCTGATCTGCACGTCTACCGCCGGCGATTGCGCGTGGAAATCCCTGAACGCCGCCGGCAGCACGCTGAGCGCAAACGAGGTGCTGACGGCCACCGCTACGCGCCCGCTGACACCGTCGCGGATCTGTGCGATCTCGTCGCGCGCGCGCTGCATGTCGGCCAGCAGTAGCCGGGCTCGCGGCGCAAAGGCCGCGCCATAGCCGGTCAGGCGCACGCCGGTGACGCTGCGCTCCACCAGCGGCGCGCCCATCTCGCGCTCCAGCTCGTGCACCGCCTTGGTCACGGCCGGCTGCGACAGGCCCAGCACGCGCGCGGCGCCACGGATGCTGGCCTGCTCGGTCACGGCCACAAAGGCCTGCAGCTGTCTGGGTTTCATGGGGGAGAAAGCTAAAAGTTATCGGGCCGCCTCGATTGTTGTCTTTTCAGCTTGAGGGGGACTCTCTAGCATCCGTGCACGCCACCAAAAAAACGCCTGCCATGACCGCTACCGATTACTTCTCTGCCACCTACCAGCAGGCCCGCAGCCGCTTTTTGGAGGCCGCCGCGCAAGCCGGCGCGCAGACCACCAGCTTTGAGCTGCCCACGCTGCGCGGCGCAGAGGGCGAGGCGCTGGCCATCGACATCGCCACCCTGGGCCCGGCGGATGCGGCGCGGTTGTTGATCGTCAGCTCGGGCACGCACGGCCCCGAGGGCTTCAGTGGCTCGGCCTGCCAGATCGCCACCTTGCACGACACCGAACTGCTGGGCCGCCTGAAGCAGGCCGGCGTTGCGCTGCTGCTGGTGCATGGCATCAACCCGTATGGCTTCTCGCACCTGTACCGCACCAATGAGGACAACATCGACCTCAACCGCAACCATGTGGACTTCAACGCGCCGCTGCCGGTGAACGCCGGCTATGCCGACATCGAGCCCCTGCTGCTGCCCGCCGCCTGGCCACCCACGGCGGCAGATGACGCGGCCTTGGGCGCCTACATCGCCCAGCACGGCATGGAGGCGGTGCGCGCCGCCATCACGTCTGGCCAATACACCTCGCCCAAAGGCCTGTTCTACGGCGGCACCGCGCCCAGCTGGAGCAACCGCACCGTGCGCGCCATCCTGCGCCAGTACGCGGGCGCCGCGCGGCACATTGGCTGGATCGACATCCACACCGGCCTGGGCCCAAACGGCCACGGCGAGAAGATCTACCCCGGCCGCAACGCCGCGCCCGACATTGCGCGCGCCCACGCCTGGTGGGGCGCCGACGTGTTCACGCCCTTCAGCGGGCAGTCGGCATCGGCCGACGTCTCAGGGCCGGTGCTGGCTGCCATCTACGACGAATGCCCGCAGGCCCAGGCCACCCCCATGGCGCTGGAATTTGGCACCCTGCCCAACCTGCAGGTGCTGCAAGCGCTGCGCGCCATCCAGTGGCTGCGCCTGCACCCCGAAGCCCCGCCGGCCCAGCAGCAAGCCATTCGCCAGCAACTGCGCGACGCCTTCTACTGCGACAACGACAGCTGGAAGGGCATGGTGCTGGGACAGGCCCGTGTTGCCTTGCTGCAGGCGGTGCAGGGGCTGGCGCAGGCAGCCTGATCAGGCTGCGGCGCTGTCCTCTGGCCGCTCCTCGCGCCCACCGGGGTGCCGTGCAAAGCGCGCCGGGTCGCGGCCGTGCACCGGCGCGTCATCGGCAAAAGGCCAGCCGCCAAACTGCGTGCGGCGGTAGTCGTCCATGGTCTGGCGGATCTCGGCCTGCGTGTTCATCACGAAGGGGCCGTATTGCACCACCGGCTCGCCGATGGGGCGGCCCTGTAGCAGCAAAAATTCTGCCTCTTGCGTGCCGCTGTTGTGCAGCTCTACCGCCGCGTCTGCGCGCAGCGCGATGGCGGCATGCGCGGCCACGGCCTGGCCAGCTACCGACACGCCGTCACCCTTGAAGAAATAGAGCCGGCGGTTGCTGTCTGCATGGGCGGCGGGCAGCGTCCAGCGTGCGCCGGGGGCCATGCGTACCGTCCAGATGGCCACATCGGCCTGGGCCTGCGCGGCCCAGGAGTCGGGCGGCGGCGCCAGCGGCTCGGCGGCCGATTGCAGGCGGCCGGCGATCACGGCTACCTCGGTGCTGCGGCCTTGGTCATCAATGGCGACGATGCGCGGGATGTCTTGCGACCACAGCATGGTGAAGTGCGGCTGCGCCATCTTGGAGGCGGCCGGCAGGTTGAGCCAGATCTGGAACAGCTCCAGCGGGTTGGCGCGCTCTTGCTCCAGCAGCGGGAACATCTCTGAATGCACCACGCCCTGGCCGGCGGTAAGCCACTGCACATCGCCACGGCCAAAGCGCGCGGTGGCGCCGAGCGAGTCGGAGTGGTCGATCAAGCCCTTGCGCACGATGGTCACGGTCTCGAAGCCACGGTGCGGGTGCGCCGGAAAGCCCGGCACCGTCTGCCCGTGGTACATGCTCCAGCCGTCCTTGCGGCTGAAGTCCTGGCCCAGCGCGCGGCCGGCCAGCGAGGCCTGCGGGCCCATCTGCGCGTTGGCCTGCGGGTAGGCGTCGTCGTGGTAGACGCAGAACAGGAAAGGGTCTGCGGTTTCCCACGGAAAACCCAGGGGCTTGATCTGGAGGACGGGGTGCATAAGGACTCCTGCAAGGGCTGCAAATGTCGCAGATGTGGGCGGCGGGGCGGTCTTCAATGCGGCAGCGCTCGAAAGCGCTGCAGACTGCCCATACCGGCTATTTGCCCGCGCAGCGAGTGCTGCGAAACCGGGTCGTTGAATACTCGGACGTCCTCGCCCCGTCTGGGGAATGCGCTTGCTTGCCAGGCTTCCCTACGGTGCGCGTTTCAGCTTCGACCGAGTTTGTTGGGTTCGCCTTTTCGATTCGGGCCCGCGTGGCTCGTTTCCCGCTGAGCAGTGCCGTGTGGGTCATCTTGCAGCACCCAGCATCTCCGCCCATGGGCGAGACAAGTTCCTGCCTGTCGCGTCGTATGGTCAGAAGCGACTCTGTGTTGCCAACACGGCTTGGTCGATGCTCTGTTGGAAGATGGCAAGCAATCCTTCTTCGAGTCCGAGCGTGTGGACATGATTTGCACCGTTTTTCAGGCCTAGCTGCACATCCTCCGCTACAGCGAAGTCTTCCTGGTCGAAGACAGTGTCATTGGTGTAGTCGAAGCGCTTGCCCAGCGCTTTTTGACCGGAGTCACCCTGAAAGTGCGAAGGCCTGTACAGCATCTCGTGCGTCCAGATCGTCCGGTCCGGCGCTTCCGGGTGGAACATGTTGATGGACACGTAATCCGGATGCATGATGAAAAACGTCTGCGGGAAGAGGGAGTAATAAACCGATGCGTAGTCGAGGATCTTCCTATCCTGCGCGGGGACCGACAGCATCTCCTGGAAATTGGTGCGGGCTGCCGCAAGCCGGATGTGAGGTCCGTATTCGTAGTGGGCTATAACCCCTTTCTTGAAAGCCTGCGACAGCGTGTCCCGGTGCAGATACGGCACGTGGTATCCCTCCAGGTAGGTCTTGATCAGAAGCTTCCAGTTCGCATGCTTGATGACGCGGTTCTTGCGGTAGCTAACCAGCTCGCTCAGGGCGAAGTGATCCAGGTCATCCCCGATGGGGCCAAGATAGTTGTCCAGATCGATCGTTGCCCCGGGGCTCGGGTGGATCCACACCAGCCCCGCCCGTTCCACCACGGGCAATTCGACCAGCGAGAACTGTTCCCGGTCCAGATCTGGAAAGTTGTAGGTCTTGGTGATGCCCTTGAGTTTGCCGTCCAGCCCGTAGGACCAGCCATGAAACGGGCAGACGAAGGCTTTCAGACATGCTTCCTCACCCGACACGATGCGCGCCCCACGATGGCGGCATGTATTGAGGAAGCCGCGTAGGCGGCCATCCGCGCCTCGAACGATCACATAGGGGAACTTCGGCCAGTCGCTCAGCAGGTAGGCGCCGGGCTCGCTCACGCTGGCCACGTGTCCCGCGACCATGGGGTAGTGGCTGAAAACGCTCGCCATTTCGCGCTCCAGGACCCCCGGGTCTGTGTAGATATTCACAGGGAGTTGGACCATGTGGCCGAGCATTTCCTGATCACGCCCCGTTCGATGCAGTGCTTCAAGCGCGTCGAGCGTTTGTTTCTGTGTGGCCTGGCGCATCCTGTGCTCCTCGATGGTTGTACTGCCGCGATCCGCTGTATGCGTCATGCTTGCCTTGGGGCGACCCGAACCGGCCCTCAGCCTGCCGGGACGACGGTTCCCTGTGCCAGGGCGCACAGCTTCTGCGAATCGCCTTCCACCGCATAGATTTCGCATTGGCAGATGGCCATTCGCTTGCTTGTACTGCGCGCTTGCGCCCTGGCGATGAGCCTGGTTCCGACGCCGGGGCGGATGTAGTTGATCTTGAATTCCGCCATCAGTGCGTTCCCCCCAAGCGCCAGGCCGCCTGCAAATGCGATGGCGTTGTCGGCGAGGTAGCTGATCACGCCGCCGTGGACGAAGCCATGCTGCTGCTTGTGATGGTCCTGAATGGCGAGCGTCAGCTCTGCACTGTCCTGCGACAACGCCGCCAATTCGGCCTCGATGAATTGACTGAATGGCTGGCTTGCAAACATCTGTCGCGCGAATGCCTGGATGTCTTCCATTTTCTCTCCTGATCAGCTTGGTGTTGCGTCATCTCTCGCGGGGCCTTCTCTGGATGAAGCGTTGATGTAAATTCTAGGAAGGCCGGTTCGGCCATGTGTTCGGATCTGGCGCATGAGATATCCCCCAACGAATTCGCCCGTGATTCCTCGACGCAGGCCGCAGCAATCGCGTGCCCGGCACACTGCTGGTGCCTTGCAGGACGCGTTTGTTCGGCTTTTGGTGGAGCGGGACTACGACGCCGTCACCATCCGGGAGATCGTCGATCTGGCGGGAACCGGCCTGGGCAGCTTCTACGAATACTTCGCTAACAAGGAGGATCTCGCCAAGGTCTGCGTGCATCTGCGCTCGAAGACCTTGCTCCGGGCCTTGCAGTCCCTGGGCCAGGACAGTGACCGCGCATCGTTGGAGTCGATGGTGTGTCTGGTCATTGAGCGCCTGGCGGATATCCACCGAGAGAGCCCTTCTCATTGGGGGGCGCACTATCTGCTGGAGCGCCGCCTCTCCGGTATCGCGGCCTACTCAAAGATGTACGAGCGGTTCGTGCGGGAGTGGGCGCGGCTCATCGGGGCTGCCTCGGATCGCCTGTGCGCTTGCCCAAATGATGCGGCACGGACTTGTCAGGCGATCCTATATGGGCTCTTCGCTCATGCTCATCTGCAAGGCTTGTCCACCCAGATGCGCGTTGATCTCGATCTGCTTTGCCTGCAGTCGCAACAAGCGCTGTTGGGCTACCTGGCGCTGGTGACCACACCGCTGCCACAACGGTAGTAGCGTCCCCGCCAGCAAGCATGGCCGGCCGCGAATCAGGGCGGTCTTTCCCGCTGCTCCACGGCGACACGGCCGTCGGTGTCCGCAGATGTTCAATATTTCCAGAACGTGGGGTCGCCTTCTCTTTGGTGGCTTTCTCTTGGGCGAACGCCCAAGAGAACGCCACTCGCCCGCCGGGGCGAACTCCCGGCACCCGGCGCCTGCAAGGCACGCCGTGCTGGGATACCTCAAAGACCTTGAAAGGGTGGCTTAAAAGCTGAACGGCTTCGACAAACTCACATACACCGTCCGCCGTTGCCCGAACTGCGGCGCGCCCACGCCAATGCCGGTGCCGTCGCGCAGCTCGTACTGGCGGTCGAACAGGTTCAGCACTGACAGCCGCGCATTGAATTTGCCAAGCTGGCCAAAGTCAAAGCTGCGCGCGGCCGCCACGTTGACCTGGGCATAGGCCGCCAGGTGCTCGCTGTTGGCAAAGCCGCTGCGCAGGCCGCTGCCCACCACCATGTCGGCGCTGTAGGTGGTGGGGCCGGCGCGGTAGGCTACGCCGCCCGAGCCGCTCCAGGTCTGGTCGTGGTCCAGGTGCACCCAGTGGTTGGAGATGTAGGCCAGCTCGTCCGTGTCGAAGTTGAACTGTCCGGTCTCCACGCCCTTGCCCATGGCCTGCGAGCGGGCCAGGTTGCCGTAGGCGGCGAAGTTGCCGTCCTGGTAGCTGGCGGTCAGCTCCAGGCCGGCGACGCGGCCCCGCGCATAGTTGAAGGCCGAGTACACCAGCGCATTGCCAAACTGGCCCTCGTCCTGCAGGTGGCGCACGTCGCGGTAGTAGCCGTCCAGGCCGATGGTGAGCTTGGGTGTGAGTTGGTGCTCTATGCCCAGGTCGAAGTAGTTGGAGCGCTCGGACTTCACCGAGGTGTTGGCATCCGACGGCAAGGCGTTGGTCGTGCCCAGGAAGGCTGCCACTGACGTGGTGTCGATCTTCTCGGTGGGCGGCGGCGTGAAGTAGCGCGCGTAGCCGGCGTGCAGCCGGGTCTGCTTGCTCAGCTCGTACACCAGGCCGATGCGCGGGCTTAGCTGCTGCTCGTTGGAGACGGTGTTGGTCTGGTCAAAGCGCGCGCCGTAGTTGACGGTGAGCTTGTCCGTGGCCTTCCACTCGTCTTGCAGATAGATGCCGTAGAGCGTGCCCTTGAGGCGCGAGTTGTCTTGCACCGTGATGGGCGTGCCGCTGGTCTGGTTGCCGTCGGCATCCGCAGGGAACACCAGCGCATTGTTGTTGGCCACGGCGCGTTCGCGCTGCGCGAAGATGCCCGCGCGCAGCGTGTGCGTGTCGTTCAGGCGGTAGCCCGCGTCAAGCTGCGTGCCATAGACCTCGTTGGAGCGGTGGATGGCACCGGCAATGCCGTTGTAGATCAGGTCGCCGACCGGGTCGGGCATGTAGTCCACCGTGCTGCGGCGGTGGAACAGCGAGATCTGGTAGTCCAGCGGGCCGGCATCCGCGTGCTGGAAGGACAGCACCTGGAAGTCCGACCGCTCGCGTTGGCGCGCATCGAGGTTCTCTGACGCCACCGTGGCGCCGCTGTCCAGCGTGTAGCTGGGCTGCAGGCCGGGCCGGTTCGGGATCTGGAAGCGCCCGCTGGAGCTGCCCGCCATCAGGCTCACGCGGTTGCTGGGGTCGATCGCGTAAGACAGGTAGCCAAAGCCCTTGCCCTGGCTGGTGTGGTCGTGGATGGCGTCGCGGCTGGCCGTGGGGTTTTCTATGCCCAGGTTGTTCTCCAGCATCGAGCCGCTCAGGAAGTAGCTCAGGCCGCCGGCGGTGCTGCCGTTGACGCTGCCGTTCAGCTCGCGGTGGCCGTTGCTGCCAATCACGGTGCCGATCTCGCCGCCCTGCGGCGTGTCGGCATCTTTGGTGCGGATATCGACCACGCCGGCGGTTCGGTAGCCGTACTGGGCCGGCAGCGCGCCGGTCAGCAGGTTGACCTGGCCGGCCAGGCGCGTGTCGATGGCCTGGCCAAAGCCGGCGATGGGCTCGGGAATGATCACGCCGTTGATGCGGTACTGCAGGTTGGCGTGGTCGCCGCGCACATGCAGTTGGCCAAAAGAATCCTGCACCACGCCCGGCGCGCGCAGCAGCACCTGGTTCAGCGGCGTGCTGGCGCCCAGCGGCAGGGCGTCGATGTCGGTCTCGTCCATGCGGTAGATCGAGCTGCCGGTGTCGGGCGACAAGCCGTTGCGCGCGGCGTCCAGGCGCTTGGTGGAGATGGTGACCGGCGCCAGCGTGGCCGCGCTGGGCGGCTGCACGGTGTCTGCCGCGTCGGCGGCAGCGGCAAGCAGGGGGAAGGCCGCCACGATGGCGGCCGCAATGGCGTGATGAGAGTGTCTGTGCATGAGGGTTCCTGAAGGTGAGCGAGCACGCCCGGCCTTCTGCAACAGAAGGCCGGGGCGTGGCGGCGGGGACTCACAGGAACCGGGGCGGCCCGCGGCTGCAGGCGGGGGGCGCGGGCAGGTCGGCGCTGCCGCTCGGGCAGGGCACCACTGCGCGCAGGTGCTGCGGCTCGGGCAGGGGCAGCGCCCAGTGCGAGGGCACGGCATCCGCCAGCTGGGCAAAGGCCAGGCACTTCTCGCAGACGGCGCGCGCGCTATCGGGGCTGCCCGGCTGCCCCGCCGCCTCGGCTGCCGCCGTTGCCTGCGGCGCCAGCAGATGGCCCAGCTCATGCAGCAGCGCGCCCTGTTGCGAGAACAGCAGGGCGAGCGACAACAAAAAGAACAGGCTGATGCGGCGCAGCACGGGCGCAGTGTAGGGAGCCGTACCCGACTGCTGCCTGACTGAGTTGAAGCTCACCCCCAGGCTGCGCGCTTCGCGTCTTCGCCAACCCCCTTGCAGAGCCTGTCCTGAGCTTGTCGAAGGGGGACACATCCAGCGGCTCGGCAAAGCCGGTTCCGCGGATGTCTGCGCATGGCCTGCTCCGCGGCCTTTGGGGCCTTTTCGTTTCATGCCCTGCGGGCGGCGCGTGAGCGCCAAGAACAATGTGTGAACTATTGGCCGTCGAAACGGGTCTTGTCAGGTGCGCTGACCGTCTGAGCAGCGCCGCCAGAGGAGCCCGTGAGCAGTTACAGAAGAAGCATCCCCTACAGCAGCAGTCCGCTGCTGGCCAGCAAGGCGCCCCTGTGGCGCAGCAAGTTCGTGGTGGTGAGCATTGCGCTGGGTTTCCTGCTGCTGGCCTGCCGGGCTTTCTACGTGCAGGTGCTCAACAACCAGTTTTTTCTGCACCAGGGCGAGGTCCGCTTTGCCCGCACGCTGGACTTGCCGGCCAGCCGGGGCCGCATCTTCGACCGCAACGGCGAGATCCTGGCCTCCAGCGTGCCGGCCACCAGCATCTGGGCCATCCCCGAGGACGTGGAGCAGGACGACCCCGCCGTGCGCGCCAAGCTCAAGCAGTTGGCGCGCCTGCTGGACATGCCCGAGGCCGATCTGCGCGCCAAGATGGCCGACGATGACAAGAGCTTTGTCTGGATCAAGCGCCAGCTGGACTGGGACCTGGGCAAGCAGATCGCCGCGCTGGATATCCCCGGCATCTACCAGCGCAAGGAATACAAGCGCGAGTACCCCGAGGGCGAATCCGCCGCGCACCTGGTGGGTTTCACCAATGTCGAGGACCAAGGCCAGGAAGGCATGGAGCTGGCCTTCAACAAGAACCTGGGCGGCCAGGCTGGCTCGCGCCGCGTGTTGAAGGACCGGATTGGCCGCATCGTGGAAGACGTGGGCGAGCAGGTGCCGCCGGTGGACGGCCATGACGTCACCCTCAGCATCGACGAGCGGGTGCAGTTTGTCGCCTACCAGCAGTTGCGCGACGCGGTGCAGGCCAACAAGGCCAAGGCCGGCAGCGTGGTGGTGGTGGACGCCCAGGACGGCGAGCTGCTGGCCATGGCCAATTACCCCAGCTTCGACCCCAACAACCGGCGCGCGCTGACCGGCGACCAGTTGCGCAACCGCGCCATGACCGATGTGTTCGAGCCCGGCTCCACCATGAAGCCGATCACCGTCGCCACCGCGCTGCAGCTGGGGCGCGTGCAGCCGCAGACCATCATCGACACCAACCCGGGCTACATCAACGTCACCGGCGCCACCATCCATGACGACGCCAACTTTGGCGTGCTGACGGTAGAGGGCGTGATCCAGAAGTCCAGCAACGTCGGCGCCACCAAGATCTCGCAGCGCATGACGCCGGAAGAGATGTGGAGCAGCTTCACCGCCGTGGGCTTTGGGCAGAAGCCGCAGACGCAGTTCCCCGGCGCCGTCACCGGCCGGCTGCGGCCCTGGAAGAGCTGGCGGCCGATCGAGCAGGCCACCATGTCCTATGGCTATGGGCTGTCGGCCTCGCTGTTCCAGATCGCGCACGCCTACACCGCGTTTGCGCATGACGGCGAGGTGATCCCCATCGGCATGCTCAAGTCTGACCAGGCGCCAGACGGCGTGCGCGTGTTCTCGTCCAAGGTGGCAAGCGAGGTGCGCGCCATGATGCATTTGGCCGCCGGCCCCGGCGGCACCGCGCCGCTGGCGCAGACCGAGGGCTATTCGGTTGGCGGCAAAACCGGCACCGCCCACAAGCAGGTCGGCAAGGGCTACGCCAGCAACAAGTACCGCGCCTGGTACACCGGCATGTCGCCCATCGACAAGCCGCGCATCATCGTCGCCGTGATGATCGACGAGCCCAGCGCGGGCAAGTACTTTGGTGGCCTGGTGGCCGCCCCGGTCTTCAGCCACGTGGTGCAGCAGACCTTGCGCATCCTGCAGGTGCAGCCAGACCTGGCGGTGTCGCCGCAGGTGAAGATGGCGGCGGTGAAGACCGGCGCCAACTGAATGCGGGTTGGCCATCAAAGCGACAGGCCGTTATCGCCTTGATTGCGAAACCGCATGAGATGGCCGATTGGGGCAGGCCACTGCAGGCCGCCGGCAGAATCGCCGCATGAAGACCTTCCTGCTGTTTGTCGCCACCGCGCTGGCTGAGATCATCGGCTGCTACCTGCCTTACCTGTGGCTCAAGCAAGGGCGCCCGCTCTGGCTGCTGCTGCCGGCGGCCCTGAGCCTGGCGCTGTTCGCCTGGCTGTTGACCCTGCACGAGGCCGCGGCGGGGCGTGTGTACGCGGCCTACGGCGGGGTTTACATCGGCGTGGCGCTGGCTTGGTTGTGGGCGGTAGATGGCATCCGCCCCACGGGCTGGGACCTGGCCGGTGTGGCGCTGGCGTTGGGCGGCATGGGGCTGATCATGTTCCAGCCGCGCTGAATCCGTCGGGTTCGGCCAGCGCCGCACGGTGTATGTGAGTTTGTCGAAGCCGTTCAGCTTTTAAGCCACCCTTTCAAGGTCTTTGAGGTATCCCTTGGCGGCTTGCCTTGCAGGCGACGGGTGCCGGGAGTTCGCCCCGGCGGGCGAGTAACTTTCTTTCGCGTCGCCGAAAGAAAGTCACCAAAGAAAGGGCGACCCCACTGTGGCGGTCCGGCTTTGCCGGACTGCTTTGCGGTGCTCGGAATCGGCAGGCGGCTGCGGAACTCGCTGCGCTCAAACAGTCCTCGCCGTCCCTTCGCTTCGCTACGGGCAACCTGCCGACTCCTCCGCTCCTCAACGCCACAGAGGGGACCCCGGGACAGCCAGTCGGGCCATCGCTGCGCTCGGCCTTTGTCTCTGCATTACTCCCTCCCCCGCTGGGGGAGGGCTGGGGTGGGGGCCGGCTGTCCGTCGCCTGCCGGGGCAAGTCCCCGCACACCCACCATCAGCAGGACGCGAGAACTACCAAATGGATCACAAGACCTTGAAAGGGAATGGCCCTCAGCGCCCCACCACCGACCAACCCGCCTGCAGGTTGGTCTTGTCGTTCTCGTATTCCCAGGCCGTGCCGCAGCGGTCGCAGCGGTAGCGGGTGATGGTGACGGTGCCGTGGTCGCGCTCTTCCTTGCGGTTGCCGCCTTGCAGCAGCTCTGCGTGCCCTGGCGCGCGGCGCCAGTTGCGCTGGATGCCGGCGCAGGGTGCGCACAGCTCCATCTTCTTCAATTCATTCTGCCTGGCCAGGTCTTTGCTCATGGTGCCGCTCTTGTGTGGTGATGGTGCCGCGCGCCGGCCGCTGGGTTGGCCGTGCGCGCGTGGGCGGCTACTGTAACGAAGTGGGCGGGTGGGGCTGGCCTGGCGCTCAATCGCGCGCGGGAATCGTCAGCCCGCGCGCCACGGCCGGCCGCGCCACAAAGGCCGCCAGCACGCGCTGCACGTTCGGGAATGCGTCAAAGCCGACCAGATCGCGCGCTTCGTAGAAGCCGACCAGGTTGCGCACCCAGGGGAACACGGCGATGTCGGCGATCGTGTACTCGCTGCCCATGATCCAGTCGCGGCCTTGCAGGCGCTGCTCCAGCACGCCCAGCAGGCGCTTGGATTCGGCCACGTAGCGGTCGCGCGGGCGCTTGTCCTCGAACTCCTTGCCGGCGAACTTGTGGAAGAAGCCCAGTTGCCCAAACATTGGCCCGACGCCGCCCATCTGCCACATCACCCACTGCAGGGTCTCGTAGCGCGCGGCCACGTCTTGCGGCAGGAACTTGCCGGTCTTGCCGGCCAGGTAGACCAGGATGGCGCCGGACTCGAACAGCGCCAGCGGCTTGCCGCCCGGCCCGTTGGGGTCGAGGATGGCCGGGATCTTGTTGTTGGGGCTGAGCGAGAGGAATTCGGGCGAGAACTGGTCGTCGGTACCAAAGCTGACCAGGTGCGGCTCGTAAGGCAGGCCGGTTTCCTCCAGCAGGATCGACACCTTCACGCCATTGGGCGTGGGCAGCGAGTAGAGCTGCAGACGCTTGGGGTGCTTGGCAGGCCACTTGGCGGTGATGGGGAAGGCGGAGAGCTTGGACATGGGGTCTTGGAAGCGAAAGGGGATGGAGAGGAGCGGAATGCGGCGGCCATTCTGGCGGGAAGGCGCATGGCCTGCAGGCGTGCCGTGATTTAAAAATATTGGTGAAAAGTGCATCTAGCCCAGGTGCAGTCTGGGCTTATAGCTATGAATTCAGGAGTTTTAGCGTCTGGCCCGTTCTTTGGGCCTCACTGGGCCTCACTGGGCATCACGGTCAAACGCCTTGCGCGCGCGCTCAATGCCGGCCCGGTGGGCGATGACCCAGTCCGCCAGCACCTCCAGCGGCGGCCGGAGCGAGTGGCCGAGCTTGGTCAGCTCATAGTCCACCCTTGGCGGAACCGCTCAGCTTCTTCGCGAGTTGCGCACCGCCCACACCGCCGCCGTAGATCACGACCCGGGCATCCTGCGGCTTGCGTTGGTTCTGGTTCACCCAAGGCTCCATTCATGAAAAGAGAGAACTTTTGCTGGCACCCCATGGATGCCGGTTCAAAACAACGACGAGGCGGCATGCCAGATGGCATCCGCCTCGTCATCACGGTGGGCAGGCGCCCAACCGATCAGGCCATGGCCTGGCGCACGAGCAGCGTGTCGGTGAACTGCTCGAAGGCCACGATCTTTCCGTCCTGCAGCTTCCAGACGTGGGCCACGCGGGCCTGCAGGGCCTTGCCGGTGGCGCGGAAAGTGCCGTGGTAGTCGCCCACGCCAATGACCTGGTCACCGCCACCGTCGATGAGGGTTTGCAGCTCGAAGCGGTAGCCGATCCAGTCCCGGCCCAGAACGGCAAAGACGTTATCGGCCACGGCCTGCGGCCCGACCCAGGTGCCCGCGCAGGGAAAGCCCGCCATCTCGGTCCAGCGCACCTGCGGCGACACGTTGGCCATCATCCCGGCGACGTTCCCCTGTGCCGATGCCGCGTAGTGGGCGCGGACGATGTCGAGGTTGGCGGTCATCGCATCAGCCCCACTTCATCTCGCCCTTGGCGACCTTGGCGCCGATCTGCAGCGCCACGCCCATGCCGGCGTTTGGATAGCGCTTGGTCATGGCGGCAATCAGGGCCGCGCTGTCGGCGGCCTTGGCCAGCTCTTCCTCGAACGCCACGAGGTAGTCGCGGGTGTAGCTGATCGCCGTGGCGTCTGTTGCAGCACCGACCGCCATGTGGCCCGGCACCACCACGGCGGGCTTGCGCGCTGCCATGGCGTCGAGCGTCTTGATCCAGGCTGCGCGGGCTTCGGCGCCCTGCGTGTCAGCCGTCCACACGTGCACGCCAGAGAACAGCAGCACGCCGCCGAAGATGGCGTTGAGCGACGGCACCCAGAGGTAGCGGCGGTTGTCGAGGCCGGCGGCATCGGTGATCTCGATGGTCTGGCCTTCCAGGGTCAGGCTGCGGCCGTCGAAGGCTTCGGGGATCACGACATCGGCCAGGGTCTGCGGGCCGTTTTC
This sequence comes from Xylophilus sp. GW821-FHT01B05, assembly GCA_038961845.1. Lineage (NCBI taxonomy): Bacteria > Pseudomonadati > Pseudomonadota > Betaproteobacteria > Burkholderiales > Xylophilus > Xylophilus sp. GW821-FHT01B05. Next base: position 5,530,223 of record CP152408.1, on the reverse strand, counting down.
CTTGAGCTGCGGGCTCCAGGTGGCCAGCTTCTTCTCCACATTGCCCTTGATGGCGGCGATCGTGCTCGACGCAGCGATCACCTTGGCGCCGGGGAAGGCCGCCTTGATCGGGCCCAGGCTGAAGTAGTAGTCCGGATCGCTCTGGCTGATGTAGATGGTCGTGAGCTTCTTGCCGCTGGCCTTGATGGCCTCGGCCAGCGCCCGGCCGTCGGGCAGCGTGAAGCCGCCATCGATCAGCACGGCTTCGCTCGCGCCGGAGATCAGCACCGGGGCGCGGAAGAATCCGTGCTCGCCAGCGGGGAAGTGTTTCCAGGTCAGTTGGGTGGTGGCGGCCATAGCGTTTTGCACTCCTAGGATGGCCGTCGCGACACCCGCGGCGGCTACGGTTTGAATAAGTTCGCGTCGTGTGGTCATGGTGTTTGCCTTGTGCGCAGTTGAATAAAAGGGCCGGCAGGGACGGAGGCGGATCGTGGGCGTGGGCACCGCTTGGCTTGTTTCCAATGGATGTGCCAGTGCACCTGGGAGGCCTCGGCAGCCGCGTGGTCCATACGGTCCCGATGGCTTGTCTTTGGGGGAAGCGGCCGATCGTAGGCACTATCGATTGACTCTTAAATACATACGTGATAAACAAAATGTATGTTGAAAACATACAATCAAGCCGAGAACAGCCTGGGCGGGCTCGGCAACCTGAGGCGCCTGACCTACTTCGTGTCCGTGGTGGAAACCGGCTCGTTCACCGCAGCCGCAGAGCGCCTGGGCATCACCAAGGCCGTGGTCAGCCAGCAGGTCGCCCGGCTGGAGAGCGAGTTCCGGACATCGCTCCTGGTGCGCACCACGCGCAAGGTGCAGCCGACCGAAGCCGGGCAGGCCTTCTACCTGCGCTGCGCCCTGATCCTGCGCGAGGCCGAAGACGCCTTCGACGAACTGGCCGAGGGCTCGGCCGAGCCCTCTGGCACGCTGCGGCTGACGGCGCCCTTCGACTACGGCGTCGGGGTTGTCGTACCGGTCATCGCCGCTTTCCGGCAGCGCTATCCGGCCTGCAAGGTAGACGCCATCCTCAGCGACCAGACGCTGGACATCATGTCCGGCAATATCGAGCTGGCGATCCGGGTCGGCTGGCTGGCCGAGACCGGCCTGCAGGCGCGCAAGATCGGCACCTTCCGGCAACTGCTGGTGGCGTCACCCAGCATGGCGCAGCAACTGGCACAGGTCAGCCGCCCGCAAGACATCGCCCAACTGCCGTTCGTTGCCAACACCGCCTTGCGCAACCACCTCCGCTGGAACTTCTCGCGCAACGAGACCGACCGCCAGGACGTGACCGTGCAGGCCTCCGTTTTTCTGGATGCCACGTTCGCCGTGCGTGCCGCCGTGAGCCAGGGAATGGGGCTCTCCGTGCTGCCGGATTACGCAGTGGAAGACGATCTTGCCGAGGGCCGCCTCATCCAGGTCCTGCCGCAATGGCGCCTGCCCTCCGGCGGCATCCACGCAGTGTTCCCGGCCGCGCGCTTTCGCCCGGCAAAGGTCCGGAGCTTTGTTGAGCTGCTGGCAGACAGCGAGCAGCAACGGCAGGCTGTTTATGGGGGCGGGGCGTAGGCCTTAGCGTCCAGCTCTGCATGTCATGCGGTGATTAACGGGCTTATTCACCGCATTTTTCGCGGCGAATAAGCCCATAATCTCCGCATGACCCCCGAAGACGACCCGCTTTACCTCTGGCAGCAGCCCGGCTGGCCGGGTATGCGTTTTGATCTGCAGGCGCTGGCGGTGCCGCTGGCGCGCGTGCACCGGGCCCAGGGCCATCTGCTGGGGCGCATGGCTGATCTGGGCATGGCGCAACGCGAGCAAGCCACCCTGCAGGTGCTGACGGAAGACGTACTCAAGACCAGCGAGATTGAAGGCGAACGGCTGCCCCTGCATGCGGTGCGCTCTTCGATTGCGCGCCGCCTGGGCGTGGATATCGGCGCGCTGGCGCCGGCTGACCGCCATGTGGATGGCGTGGTGGACATGGTGCTGGACGCCATCACGCGCCATGCCGAGCCACTGACGGCCGAGCGTTTGTTTGGCTGGCATGCCGCCCTGTTTCCTTCGGGCTACAGCGGCATGGCCCGCATTCGCACCGGTGCATGGCGCGACGCTGCCTTGGGGCCCATGCAGGTGGTCTCGGGGCCTGCGGGGCGCCAGAAGGTGCACTACCAGGCGCCCCCCGCTGACCGGCTGGAGGCCGAGACCAGCGTCTTTCTGCAGTGGTTCAACGCGGACGATGCCGGCGACTTCGTGCTCAAGGCCGGCCTGGCCCATCTATGGCTGGTCACGCTGCACCCCTTCGATGACGGCAATGGCCGCATGTCACGCGCGGTGGGCGACATGGTGTTGGCGCGTGGCGAGGGGGCGGGGCAGCGCTTCTACAGCCTGTCGGGCCAGATCCAACGGGAGCGCAAGGACTACTACGACCAACTCGAAGCCACGCAAAAAGGCCCTCTGGATGTCACGCCCTGGCTCTTGTGGTTTCTGGCCTGCCTGCTGCGCGCTATCGAGGACGCGGAAGGTACGCTGGCCGCCGTGCTGGCCAAGGCGCAGTTCTGGCAACGCCAGGCTCACAAGCCGATGAACGAGCGGCAGATCAAGCTGGTGAACCGGCTGCTGGATGGCTTCGAGGGCAAGCTGACCACGACCAAATGGGCGGCGATTGCCAAATGCTCGCAGGACACGGCCCTGCGCGACATCAGCGACCTGCTGGAGAAGGGCGTGCTGGTGAAGGCCGCCGCTGGCGGGCGCAGCAGCAGCTACGAACTAGTGCTGTCGTGATACCGGTGTTCTGCATGAAATATGCCATTAGCCCAGGCACAGACTGGGCTAATAGCTATCAATAATGAAGCACTGACGCCCGTCCGGCGCTCAGCGCGGCAGCCACTCCGCCCGGTCGCCGCCGAGCCGGGGCGTGGGTCGGTCCCAGCGCGGCGGTGTGTCGGACAACTGCAATGCCGGGCCCAGCGTCTGTAGCTCGCCATAGCAGGTGGATTGCTGCACCAGCAGCGGCTGCAGTTCTGTTTCGGTGAGCCGGCCGGGTGCCTGGACAAAGCCCTCGGCCAGGCCTTGGCGCTGCACCAGCATGGCGGCGCCGCACAGCGCGGTGTGCACGCGCCAGCCGCCGCCTTGGCGTGCGCGCCGGCCCAACGCCAGCAGCGCGCCATAGGCGGCGAGGTAGCCGGTGGTGTAGTCGCACAAGGGGGCAAAGACCAGCTTGGGCGGGCCTGCGCCGATGCGGCGGCCCTGCGTTTCGCAGACGCCGCTCACGGCCTGGGCCACCTGCTCCCAGCCGGCGCGCTCGGCCCAGGGGCCGCCGGAGCCATAGCAGCTCACTTGCAGCTGCACCAGGTCTGGTCGCAGCCGCCACAGGTGGTCTTCGTCAAAGCCCAGCGCGGCGAGGCGGCCGGGGCGGTAGCCGTTGACCAGCACGTCGGCCTCGGCCACCAGCGCGGCAAAGCGCTCGGCGTCGGCCGGGCGCGTCAGGTCGAGAAAGCAACTGCGCTTGCCGTGGCTGGTGTCGCGCACATGCTCGGGTGTTTGCGGCAGGTGCCGGGCGGTGACCATGAGCACATCCGCGCCCAGCTCGGCCAATGTGCGGCCTGCGATGGGGCCAGCCAGGATGCGGGTCAGATCCAGCACGCGCACGCCGGACAGCGGGCGCGCTGCGCCTGCGGGCAGGGCGGGCGGTGTGCTGTGGCCGATGCGGTCCACTTCCACCACCGGCCGCGCTGCGAGGTAGCGGCCCTGCGGATGCGCCAGCCATTCCTCGGCGCTGCGGATCGTGCCGCCGCAGGCGCGCGCGGCGGCAATGGCCTGTTCCAGCGCATCGGCATCCCAGCGGCCGACGGCGGCGCGCACGGCTTCGGGCGTGCTGTCGCACTGCAATACCTCCAGCACGCGCTGCGACAGATGCGGCAGGTTCAGATGCGGCAGAAACCAGCGGCCGTCGCGCGTGGGCCAGGGCTGGGTCACTGCCAGCATGTGGGCCATGGCCTGTGGGATCGGCACCGGCTCGTAGCCGCCTGCGGCGTTGCGTGCGCGGGTGTAGTCCACCGTGCGCACGGTGGCCGCGGCATGGCGCTGGTCTACCCGCAACTGCTGGCGCCGGCCGGTGCGCTGCTGCCACAGGTCGTTGGCCGCCACGCCCACGGCGGCGAGCACGGCGGCCGTGGTGTCCCCGACGCGAAAGGGCGTGGGGTGGAAGGGGTCGCGGCCCTGCACCGTGACTTCGCCTGGCGCGACCGCGCCCTGGCCGCGCAGGGCCATCAGTTCGTTGAAGGCCGGGGCCATGGCGTCAAGCATGGGAGTACAGAGGTGCGCCGGGCGCGGGCAGCTCGGCGTGCAAGACGGTGCCGGTGGCCGATTCAGTCAGCACCAGCGTGCGGCTGCCGGGGCGGAAGGCCGCGTTGGTCACCGTGCCGCCGGTGGGGCTGCGCACGAAGTGCGTGGTCCAGCCGCGCGCATCCAGCACAAAGGCGCCGCCCAGGCTGGCGTGGGCGACCACCAGGCGGTCTTCGGCGTCCAGCGCCAGCCCGTCGGGCCCGCTGGTGCCAAAGAAGGTCTGGAAGGCGCCAGCCTTGGATACCGAACCATCTGCCAGCAGCGGCATGCGCCACACGGCGTTGGCGCGCGTGGCGGCCACGTAGAGAAAGCGCTGGTGCAGGTCCAGTGCAATGCCGTTGGGGCTGGGCACGTTGGCCAGCAGCAGGTCCAGCCGGCCGTCGGTGCGTAGCCGGTAGACGCGGCCGCTGGGGTCGTGCAGGCCGGTCTGGCCCTGGTCGGTGAAGTACAGCTGGCCTTGCGCGTCGAAGGTGAGGTCGTTCAGGCCCTTGAAGCTTTCCGAGTTGCGGTGGCCCAGTACCGTCTCCACCGTGCCACTGGTGGCATCCACGCGCAGCAGGCCGCGCCGGTAATCGGCCACCCACAGGCTGCCGTCGCGGTGGATGGCGATGCCGTTGGGCCAGCCGCCGGTCTCGGCCACCAGTTGCCACTGCAGTTGCGGTGTGAGGCGGAAGATGCGGCCGTGCGGAATGTCGGTGAGGTACAGGTTGCCGTCGCGGTCGAAGCTGGGGCCTTCCAGAAAGCAGTCGACCACCTGGCCGGGCTTGTTGGCGTCGGCCCAGTCGCTGAGGCGCGGCAGGCGCAATGCGTCGGGCAGGCGGGTGAGGACTTGCGCCTCGATGATTTGCGGCGCGGTGAAGTTCACATTCCACATGCCGCTTACTCCTGCGTGGGCACGCTGCGCGGCGCGTGGCCGCTGTACGTGGGGATGAAGCTGCGCGGGATCGGGCCCTTGTTGCGCCCGCCTTGCTGCGTTTGCTCCCAGGCGTGCGCCAGGATGCCGACCGAGCGCGACAGGCAGAACAGCCCGCGCGCCAGTGCTGGCGCAAAGCCCAGCTCGGCATAGACCACGGCGGTGGCGCCGTCGATGTTCATGGGGATGCGGCGGCCGCCCTTGCTCGCGGCCAGCACGTCTTCCACGCTGCGGGCGATCTGCGCGAAGCGGCCCGACACCTCGCCGCGTGCGGCGGCTGCATCGACCAGTGCCAGCAGCGGTGCCGTGCGCGGGTCCACCGGATGAAAGCGGTGGCCAAAGCCGGAAATGAACTTGCCATGCTCGGCCACAAAGGCATCGAGCGCGGCACCCGCCGCATCGACCGCTGCGGCGCCCGCATCGATGCGCGCGGCGATGTCCAGGTACAGCTGCACCGCCTGCTCGCCCGCGCCGCCGTGCACGTCGCCCAGCACGTTGACGGCGCTGGCCATGGCGTTGTTCAGGCCCACGCCACACGTTGCGGCCATGCGCGCGATGGCAATGCTGGGCGCCTGCGGGCCGTGGTCTACCGCCGACATCAGCACGGCATCCAGCAGCCGGCCCTGCGCCGGCGTGGGCAGCTCGCCGCGCGTCATGAGCCAGATCATCTGCGCCATGCCAACGCCGCCCGCGATCAGCTCTTGTATGGGGTAGCCACGGTAGCGGATCACGCCGGGCTGCATATCGATGATGTCGGTGCGCCACCAGTCTTCGCTGGCGATCTGGGCGGCGGGCTTGTCTGGTGTCGTCATACGGCTTGCTCCGATTGCAGTTGCGCGATCTGGTCCGGGCTGTAGCCCAGCTCCGAGAGGATGTCGTGGGTGTGCTGCCCCAGCGTGGGCGGCGGCGTGTCTACCGTGGGGGCCTGGCCGTCGAGCTTGAAGCCGGTGCGCAGCACGCGGATGTCGCGGCCCACGCCGGGCGCATCGGCAAAGCTGCCGACCATGCCGCGGTTGGCGACCTGCGGGTGTTCCAGCGCCTGCGGCACGCTGTAGACCGGGCCGGCCGGCACGCCGGCCTGGTTCAGCAGCGTCCACCATTCCTCGGTGCCGCGCGCGGCCATGGCGTCTTCCAGCGCGGCCTTGAGCGCGGCGCGGTGCTGCAGCCGGCCCTGGCGCTCGGCAAAGCGCAGGTCGGTGGCCAGCTCGGGCCGGCCGAGCACGCGGCACACGGCCTCGAACTGCTCTTGCTTGTTGGCCGCGATGTTGAGCAGCCCATCCGCCGTGCGAAAGCTGCCCGAAGGGCTGGCGGTGACGTTGTCATTGCCCATGGGCTGCGGCGCGCGCCCGGCGATCAGGTGGTTGGATACGGCCCAGCCCATGGTCGCCATGGCGGCTTCCAGCATGGACACGTCGATGAAGCTGCCGCCGGTGCGGCTGCGGTCGGCCAGCGCTGCGGCCACGGCAAACGCCGCCGTCATGCCGCCTATGGTGTCGGCCACCGGATAGCCCACGCGGTAGGGCGCGGTATCCGGTGCGCCGGTGATGCTCATCATCCCGGACATGCCCTGGATGATCTGGTCATAGGCCGGCAGGTCGCGCAGCGGCCCGTCCTGGCCAAAGCCCGAGATGGCGCAGTAGATGAGCCGGGGCTGCTCCTTCAGCAGCGCTTCATAGCCCAGGCCCAGGCGCTGCATTACGCCGGGGCGGAAGTTCTCCACCAGCACATCGGCGGTGGCCACCAGCTTGCGGAACACCGCCTTGCCCTGCGGCTGCTTGAAGTCGATGGTGATGGATCGCTTGCCCGGGTTCTGCGCCAGGAAGGACACGCCCATGAAGCGCCGGTTCAGCTCTGCATCCGCCCCCAGCTGGCGCGCCAGGTCGCCGCCCTGGCGGTTCTCCACCTTGACCACATCGGCCCCCATGTGGGCCAACTGGTGGCAGGCGAACGGGCCGGCCAGCACGTTGGTGAGATCGAGTACGCGAATGCCTTGCAGCGGGCGGGTGGTCATGGGAATGAAGGCAGAGATAGAGGAGTGGCGCGGTTTTTACCAAGGGCACCGCGGAACCGGCTTTGCCGGGCCGCTGGTGGGGTTGGCGAAGACACGCAGTGCGTAGCCTGGGGGAGTGCCATCGCTAGTCGGGTTTGATGCCGGCTTGTTTGATGATGGCGCTCCAGCGCTCGATCTCGCGCTTGACCAGCGCAGCGGCTTCAGCCGGCGTGCTGCCCACCACCGTCAGGCCCATCTCATCGATGCGCTTCTTCGCGTCGGGCAGGGCCAGTGATTCGACGATGGCCTTGTGCAGCTTGTCGATCACCGGCTGCGGTGTGCCGGCGGGTGCGCCAAAGCCGATCCAGAAGTCCATGTCCATCTTCGGCAGGCCCGACTCTGCAGCCGAGGGCACATCGGGCAGCGTGGGGTTGCGCTGCGCGCCGGTGACCATCAGCGCGCGCAGCTTGCCGCTCTTGATGTGCGGCAGCGCGGTGGGCACCGAGGTGATCAGCGCCTGCACCTGGCCGCTCATGAGGTCGGTCAGCACCGCGCCCGCACCCTTGTATGGGATGTGCATGATCGATGTCCCGGTCAGGCTCTTGAACAGCTCGCCCGCCAGATGCGTGTTGGTGCCGTTGCCGCCCGAGCCGTAGTTGAGCCTGCCCGGCTGCGCCTTGGCCAGCGCGATGAATTCCTGCACGGTTTTGGCCGGCACGCCCGGGTTCACCACCAGCACATGCGGCACCTTCACTGCGGTAGTGATCTGCGTGAAGGCCTTGTGCGGGTCGAAGGGCAGGTTGGGGATGAGGCCCGCCGCAATCGCGTAGGACAGCTCGATGGTGCAGAGCGTGTGGCCATCGGGGTTGGCGCGGGCCACGGCGCCCCAGCCGACCACGCCGCCACCGCCAGTGCGGTTGTCCACGATCACCGAGGCGCCCAGGCCCGGCGCCGCAAACTGCGCCACCGCGCGCGATACCAGGTCGGTGCTGCCGCCGGCCGAGAAGGGCACGACGATGGTGATGGGCCGGCCATTCATCTGCGCGCGGCCCAGTGTGGGCAGCAGCAGGGCGGCGGGGGCCAGCGCAAGCGCGCGGCGGGTGCGGTTGGGTTGCATGTGTGTCTCCGGTAATGGGTTTATTCCGCCGTGGCGCCCGAGGCCTTCACGGCCGCGCCCCAGCGCGCGTGCTCGCTCTTCATGAAGGTGGCAAGCGCGGCCGGTGTGCCGCCGCGCGGCGTGGTGCCTTCTTCGTGCAGCTTGGCGATGGTGCTGGGGCGGGCCAGCGCGGCGTTGAAGGCCTGGTTGAGCTTTTGCACCACGTCGGCCGGCGTGCCGGCGGGCGCTACCACGGCCTTCCAGTCCTCGGCGACAAAGCCGGGGTAGCCGGACTCGGCCACCGTTGGCACATCGGGCAACAGCGCGGCGCGCTGGGCCGAGGTGACGGCGATGGCGCGCAGCTTGCCGGCCTTGACCATGGCCAGCACGCTCGGCGGCGTACCAAAGTACAGATCGGTCTGGCCGCCCAGCAGGTCGGTGATGGCCGGGCCCGCGCCCTTGTAGGGCACGTGGGTGAGCTGCACGCCGGCCTCGCGCGCGAACATGGCGCCGGCCAGGTGGCTGACCGTGCCGTTGCCGGCCGATGCCATGTTGAGCGGGTGCGTCTTGGCGCGCGCCTTCAGGTCGGCCACGCTGCGTATCGGCGAGTCGGCCCGCACCACCAGCACCACCGGCTGCGAGCCCAGCAGCACCACGGGCGCGAAGTCTTTCAGCGCATCGAAGGGCAGCTTGGCATAGAGCGTGGGGTTGATGGCCAGGTTGGAGGTCTGGCCAGTGCCGATGGTCAGGCCATCCGGCCGGGCCTTGGCCACCATGTCGATGCCGATGTTGCCGCCCGCGCCGGGCCGGTTGTCGATCACGATGGCCCACTGCGTGGCCTGCGCCACCTCGTTGGCGATGACACGGCTCACCACGTCGGTGCCGCCCGCAGGCGGGAAGGGCACGATCAGTTTGATCGGCTGCGACGGGTAGCTGCCCTGCGCCCAGGCAGCGCTGGCGCAGAGCAGGGCCGCGGCGCACAGGGCCCGGCGGCGAAGAGGGGAAGGCATGGGGAGTCTCCTGGTTGGTATCGGTAGGGGGGCGCGGCGCGCCGCTCAGCCGGCACGGATGGCGGCAGTGACGGTCTGTCCGTAGTCCATGGCGGCGCGCCAGGCGGTGGGCGCAGCACTGGCGGGCAAGTGGTCCAGCGCCTTCTTGGTCCGGGCCAGCGCGGCTGGGTCGTAGCCGGCGATGCGCGCGGCCAGCGCCTGCGCACGCGGCAGCAGATCGGCCGGCGCCAGCACCTCGTTGACCAGGCCCCAGCGCTCGGCCGTGGCGGCGTCGATGCGCTCGTCGGCCAGCAGCAGCCAGGCGGCGCGCTTGCGCGTCAGCAGCAACTGGCTGGTGGGGCCGGCCATGCTGGCAAAGCCGGCCGAGCGGATCTCGGGGCAGGCCAGCGTGGCGTCGCTGGCGGCCAGCGCCAGGTCGCAGGAGTTGACCAGGGTCACGCCGCCGCCCAGGGCCATGCCGTTGACGGCGGCGATCAGCACGGCAGGGTGCTCGCGCAGCGCCATGTTGAGCGCAATGGCCTCTGCGCCCGCGGTGTCGGGCTGGCCAGTGGCGACTTCTGCCGCGCGCTCCTGCAGGTCCAGCCCGGCGCAGAAGCTGCCGCCGCTGCCGGTGAGCACGATGGCGCGCGCCGTGCCGCGCGCGGCCGCCAGCGCCTCGCGCAGCAATGTGCGGGTGCGGCGGTCCAGGGCGTTGCGCTTGTGCTCGCGGGTGATGCTGATCTGCAGCCAGCCGTCGTGGTGCTCGACGGCGATATTGTCTCTGCTCATTCGATAGATAGAACGTTGTTCCAACTATGCTAAAACCAGGGCGGCAGAATGTCAAACCTCCACCCTGCTGTTCCCATGCCCCGCCGCGCTGCCCAACCCGCTCTTGCCGACCAGAACGCCGCCGAAGGCGGCATCGCCACCCTTGACCGCGCGCTGTCGCTGCTGGGCGCCTTCAGCAATGCGCAGCCGGCGCTGACGCTGGCGGCGCTGGCCGAGCACACGCGCATCTACAAGAGCACCGTGCTGCGCATGCTGGCCTCGCTGGAGCACGCGCACCTGGTGCAGCGCCTGCCTGATGGCCGCTACACGCTGGGCGCAGAAGTAGAGCGCCTGCACCGCGTGTTCGCGGCCGCGTTCTCGCTCGAATCGGTGGTGATGCCGGTGCTGCAGGCGCTGGTGGCCCAGACGCAGGAGAGCGCGGCTTTCTACGTGCCGCGCGGCGACCGCCGGCTGTGCCTGTACCGCGTGTCTTCACCGCGCCCGGTGCGCGACAACCTGCAGCCCGGCGACCTGCTGCCGCTAGACCGCGGCGCGGGCGGGCGCATCCTGCACGCCTATGCCGGCGCGCGCGATGCGCTGTCGGTGAAGATCCGGCGCGAGCAGATCGTGGTGCTGGTGGGCGACCGCGTGCCCGAGCTGGCCGGCCTGGGCGCGCCGGTGTTCGACGGTGCCGGCGCGCTCGCCGGCGCGCTGACCCTGACCATGCCGACCGAGCGGCTCGACCCGGCCCACGCCGAGCCGCTGCGCCAGGCCGCGCGGCGCATCACGGCGCAGTTGGGCGGCACCTATCCGCCTGCCTGAAGGCCCGGTTGGTGCTACTTAAATGGTAGCTATATGCCGGCGTGCAGACTGCGATTCAGGTACTTTTATACCTGATATGTAGGTCAGACGCCGGCATAAAGCTATCAATTTTGAAATTCCGCAGCCGCGCCGCAGCCTGAAAAAACACCGCCCGCAACGCCCGTGCAAGTACACGGCATTACGTTTTGGCGCGCGAGTAACAGTCCGATTCGAGTCGTAGACCCGCTGTCTGCCTCGTGACATAAACAAGTCCTTGTCCTCAACCTAACAGGAGACGGCAATGACATCGAGGAAGCAACTTGGCGTGTTCGGCGCGCCCAGCCCATCCCATCCACGTCGTGCGGGCCGTCTCTGGCGCAGTGCTTGCGGCGCGGGCCTGCTGGCTGTGCTCTGCACCAGCGGCCATGCGCAGAGCTCGCTGGCCGGCAACGTGCAGTCGACCATCACCCTGACCAAGAGCTGCCTCGTGGTCAACGCCACGGGCAGCACCGGCATCGCGCTGGGTACGCTCGACTTCGGCACCAGGCCGGCCACCTTCACCGGGCAGGTCACGGCCTCGTTGACCGGCGGCGTCGGCGGTGGCGGCACGGCGCAGGTGCAGTGCTCCACCGATGTGACCGCGATCACCATCTCCATCGACGCTGGCTTGCACGCGGGTCAGGGCACCGGCATCGGCGTCGGCGCCCGTGCCATGGCCAACACCGGCAGCTACGTGCCCTATGACGTGTTCCAGAACAGCGGCAACAGCATCGCGTACCCGGCCAACACGCCCGTGAACTACACCGTGCCCACACCAGGCGCGGCCTTCAGCCTGCCGATCTACGGCCTGGTCAACAAGACCAGCACCACGGCACTGACGCCCGGCATCTACAACGACACGCTGCTGGTCACGCTGACCTTCTAGTTCTGCTTGCGGGTGGTCCGCCCCACGGACCTTGCCAGCGCAGGAGGGACGACCATGCAACGGCTTTCGAAGACGAGGCGCCGGCCGCCTTGGTGGATGCGCGCGTGCCTCGCCTCATGCGCGGTGCTGCTGCGGGCCACGATGCAGGCGGCCACGATACCGACGACGGCCACCTTCTCCGTCGGCGCCACGATTGCATCCGGCTGCATCGTGGCCGGCAACCCCGGGCAGGTGACCGGGCTGGCGCTTGGGCAGCTCAGCTTCGGCACCTATTCGGCCATGGCGGCCGGCAGCAAAAGCGCGTCGCTGACCAGCGTGGCCAACCAGGCGCTGCTGCAGTGCACGCCCGGCACGGCGGTGCAGGTCACGGCCGATGCGGGGCTGTCGGCCGTGGGCAACCAGCGCCGCCTGGCCGCTGGTGCCGGCCAGTACCTGCCCTACAGCCTGTTCCTGACCAGCAACGGCAGCCAGCCGCTCACACCCGGCGTGGCGGTGGGCCTGACGCTGGGCGCTACCGCCACCGCGTTGCCGCTGACGGGCACCGTCATTCTTCCGGGCTCTGGCGTTGCGGCCGGGACCTATGTCGACACCGTGCGTGTCACCCTGACCTGGTAGGCCCCACGTGCGCAGCTCCCACACCACATTCCTTTTGCGCCTGCTGCGCACCGTGGCCGGGGCCTGGTGCATCACCGCTGCGGCCCCGGCCTGGGCGGTGGCGCCACTCATGATCTGGCCGATAGACCCGGTCATCCTTGGCGACCAGCGCGCGGCGGCGGTATGGGTCGAGAACCACGGCGCCGAGCCGCTGTCGATCCAGGTGCGCGTGCTGGACTGGCAGCAGCCCGAGGGCGTGGAGCGCCTGGGCCCGCAGCAGCAGGTGGTGGCCAGCCCGCCGATCACCAGCATTCCGCCTGGGCAGCGGCAGATGGTGCGCCTGATCGCCACGCAGCCTGTGCCGCCGGGCACCGAGAACGCCTACCGCGTGCTGGTGGACGAGCTGCCCTCTACCGAGCCGGCAAACGACGGCGCGCCCGGCGGTGCGGCGGTCAAGCTGCAGATGCGCTATTCGCTGCCGCTGTTTGTCTACGGCAAAGGCGTGCGCCCCGACAAGGAACTGGTGACCAACACCGAGCGCAAGCAGCCCGAGCCGGCGCGGCTGCTGCGCCCGCAGATCGCCTGGAGCATCACGCGCGCAGAGGGCAAGCCCATGCTCAGCATCCGCAACCTGGGCGACGCGCATGCGCGCATCACCGCCGTGGAGTGGGTGGCCGACGGCCAGGCACCGGTCGCGGTCAACCAGGGGCTGCTGGGCTATGTGCTGCCACAGGTGCGCATGCGCTGGCCGCTGGACCGCGAGCCGCCCGCAGGCTACCGGCTGCAGGCCGTCGTCAACGGCACCCGCATGCCACTGCAGCATGAGTGAAGCACCCCAGGTTTTGCCTTATGAATGACTGAAATGCACCACGTGCGGCTACGGGCCATCCCCGCGTTGGTGCTGTGCCTGTGCCTGCCGCGCCTGCTGTCGGCCGAGGTGCTGCTCAACCAGCGCCCCGGCGCAGACGCCGAGCCGGTGCAGCTCTACCTGGAGCTGGTGGTCAATGGCAAGTCCAGCGGCGAAGTGCTGCCGGTGCTGCAGCGCGGCCACCACTACGAGATCGAGGCCGAGCTGCTGCGGCGGCTGAACGTGCGCAACACGCGCCCGGCCGGCAGTGCCGTGGCCGTCGATGCGCTGCCCGGCGTCGCGACCGAGTACGACGGCCTGGGCCAGCGCCTGCTGCTGAGCGTGCCGCCGGCCTGGCTGCCGCTGCAGGAGCTGGAGACGTCCTTCGACCGGCAGCGCATGCAGGTGGCCAGCGGCTCGGGCCTGCTGCTCAACTACGACGCCTACACCACCACTTCGCGCGGCAGCACGCTGACCTCGGTGTGGACCGAGCAGCGCTACTTTGGCGCGCTGGGCGTGATCTCCAACACCGGCATCGCGCGCCGCAGCAGCCAGGGCTTGTCCAACGGCTACGTGCGCTACGACACGCGCTGGACGCGCACCCGCCTGGACGATGCCAGCCAGCAGATGGTGGGCGATGTGGTCAGCGGCGCCTTGCCCTGGTCCAACGCGGTGCGACTGGGCGGCTTCCAGTGGTCGCGCAACTTCAACGTGCGGCCCGACCTGGTCACCTATCCGCTGCCGCAGTTCGCCGGCCAGGCGGCGGTGCCTTCGGCGGTGGACCTGTTCGTCAATGGCTACAAGGCCTCCAGCCAGCCGGTGGACCCGGGGCCGTTCACGCTGGGCCAACTGCCGAGCGTCAGCGGCGCCGGCATCGCGACCGTGGTCACCACCGACGCGCTGGGCCGCCAGGTGCAGACCTCGGTGCCCTTCTATGTCAGCAGCCAGTTGCTGCGGCCGGGGCTTACCGACTATTCGCTGTCGGTCGGGGCGCTGCGGCGCCAGTTCGGCCTGCACAGCTTCGCCTATGGCCGCGCGGTGGCGGCCGGTGTCTACCGCGAGGGCCTGACTGAAAACTTCACGCTCGAAGGCCAGGCCCAGGTCGGGCGCGGGCTGGCCGTGGCCGGCATGGGTGGCCTGGCCAAGCTGGGCCTGCTGGGCACGGTCAACGCGTCGCTCAGCCGTGGCCGCGCAGACACGCGCGACGGCCGCATCCAGGGCCGGGGCGGCTGGCAGTACAGCAGCGGCTACCAATACAACACGCAGCGCGGCAGCGTCTCTTTCCAGCAGATCGGCCGCACCGCCGGCTACGGCGACGCCACCACCTATGCCGACGACGGCTTCAGCCTGAACCGGCGCAGCCGCCAGCTCTCGGCCTCTGTCGCCGTGGGCAGCGGCGCCATCGGGGCCGGCTGGGTCGACCTGAAAGCCAACAGCGGCGAGCGCACCCGCCTGGCCTACGCCAGCTACACCCAACCGATACGCGACGACCTCTACCTGTCGGTCACCGCCGGCCGCACGGTGGAGACCAAGGACACGCAATTGCGCCTGCAGCTCACCTACATGCTGGACCGCCGCGGCACAGCCACCGCAGCCGCCACGCGCACGCGCGGCGCCACCACTTACCAGGGCGGCTACCAGCAGGCGATTGCCTCGGACGGCGGCTTTGGCTGGAACATCTCGCGCACCCTGGGCGGAGAGCGTGTGGACCAGTACCAGCAGGCCGCGCTGCAGTACCGCAACGACGTCGCGCTGCTGCAAGGCGGTGTCTACGGCACTGGCGGCCAGCACGCCACCTGGGCCGGCGCGACGGGCTCGGTCGGCGTGATGGACGGCCATGTGTTCGCGGCCAACCGCGTGGGCGACAGCTTTGCGCTGGTATCGACCAAGGGCGTGCCGGACGTGCCGGTGCGCTTCGAGAACCAGCTGATCGGCCGCACCGATGCCGCCGGCTACCTGCTGGTGCCCCAGGTGCAGCCCTACCGCAACAGCCGCTACGAGATCGACATGCTGGAGCAGCCCGCCGACCAGTTCGCCCCCATGACCGAGCGCCAACTGGCGGTGGGCAGCGGCGGCGGTGCGCTGGTGGACATCCCGGTGCAACTGCGGCGCTCGGCCACGCTGACCCTGCTCGGCCCCAACGGCCGGCCATTGCCGGTGGGCACACCGGTGCGGCACCTGGAGGCCGAGAGCGACACGGTAGTGGGCTGGGATGGCGTGCTGTTCCTGCAGCAGTTGCTGCCGCAGAACTCGCTGCTTGCGCGGCCGCAGAACGGGCCGCCGTGCGAGGCAAGCTTCTCGGCCCGCATGTATGACGAGCAAGGGCTGCGTGAGCTGCATTGCACCGTGCCGCAAGGCACAGCGCCCGGTGGAGGGGCGGCACCATGAGCATTCACCCGTTTTTGCGCGCGCTTTGCTGCAGCCTGCTCGGCCTGCTGGCTGCGCCGGCCATTGCCTGCACCTACGCGGAGACCGGCGGCAATTTGGGCAGCGTGCCGTCGTTTCGCGTGCGCAATGGGCCGGCGATCACGACTTCGGGCAACTTCTCGCTGAGTTGCTCAGGCGTGGTGCTGGCCGCACTGACCGGCCAGCCTAGCGTGTCGGCTACGCTGGCCAGTCCGGCTACCGGCCTGACCTTGAAAAACGGAACCAACTCGATCCCGTATCAAATCACCCAGTCCAACGGTACGGCGCTCACCACCGGCTTTGTCTTCATCAACGCCAGCGGCACCACGGTGGTGGGCTTGTTCAGCGGCAACAGCAGCGCCAACGTACCGATCAATATCACCACCAACGTTGGCGCCAACGTACCGGCCGGCACCTATACCGACACCATCCAGGTGACCTGGGCGCTGCGCAATATCTGCGAGGGTCTATTAGTCGTCGCGGGCCTGTGCGTGGGCACCCCCACCAACACCGACACCACGCGCAGCCTGCTGGTGACGCTGACAGTCACCAACGACTGCGTCATCACCGCACCCAATATCGCCTTTGGCAGCGCGCCGCTGCCCAGCGCCTTTCCCACCGTGTCGCAGGACATAGGCCTGCTCTGCACCGCGGGCCTGAGCTACACCGTGGGCCTGAGCGCCGGGGGCCATGCGTCGGCGGGGCAGCGGCGCATGGCTTCGGGCACCAACTTCCTGGCCTATGACATCTTCAAGGCCAGTGGCGCGCTATGGGGCGAGGTGGGTGGCGCGCGGGCGCCGGGGCCGGCGGTGGCGGATGGCCTCAACCTCCAGACCATTCCCTACAACGCCACGGTCTACCCGGCCCAGGCGCCGCCACCGGCCGGCAGCTATACCGACAACGTGGTGGTCGACGTGCAGTTTTGAGATGACCCCCCCAGGCTTCGCGCACTGCGTGTCGCTGCGCCAACCCCCTGAAGGGGGCACATCCAGCGGCCCGGCAAAGCCGGTTCCGCGGATGTTCTCGCACGGCCTGCTCCGCGGCCCTCTGGGTCTTTCGAGTTCATGTGCAGCAGTGCCACGTCGCGCTATGGGTGACTGACACGGTTCGTTGCGCGTTTCACACAGCGCCGACAGCGCCGCGCGGCCGCTCTCACTCGGGCGGACTCGACTGGTATCAAGTCTTTGCAAACAAGTGACGATTTTTGTCATCAATGGCAACAACTGTTGCGCAAGGTGTGGGCTGCCGTCATTTTCAGAAGGTGTCCCCCTTGCTTGTTGCCACTCCCGTACCTGAATGGCGTGCCCCGCGCCGCAGTGTCAGCGGCTTCACGCTGATCGAGCTGATGGTCACCGTGGCGATCATCGGCATCCTTGCCGCCATTGCCTACCCGAGCTACCGCGACTACATCCTGCGGGGCCAGATCGTGGACGCGACCAACGGCCTGTCGGCCCTGCGCGCCAACATGGAGCGCTACTTCCAGGACAACCGCACCTATCTCACGGCCAGCCCCTACACCTCGCCCTGCGCGGTGGCGGCTACCAGCCTGGTGGTGGGCTCCTTTCAGCTGTCATGCGCCGGCACTTATGGCGTGCTGACCGCCACCACCTTCACCCTGGTGGCCACGGGCAGCGGCTCCACCAACGGCTTTGTCTTCACGGTCGACCAGAACAACAGCCGCGCCACGCCGCTGGCCGGCTCTGGCTGGGGCGCCTGCACCACGGCCTGGGTGACCAAGCGGGGCCAGGCATGCTGAAGCCGCGGCCTGCGCCGGCCGCGGGCTTCACCCTGATCGAGATGGTGGTGACCGTGACCATCCTGGGCATTCTGGCCATGCTGGCCATGCCCTCGTTCGTCACCTGGGTTGCCAACAACAAGGTGCGCACCGTGGGCGATGCGTTGCAGAACGGCCTGCGGCTGGCGCAGACCGAGTCGCTGCGGCGCAGCCGGCAGGTGGTGTTCTCGCTGACCAACAGCACGGCGCCCCAGACCAGTCTTACCGCAGTGGCCAATGGCAGCAACTGGTCGGTCAACTTCGTCAAATCCTCGACCCTGGACGCCAGCGATGCCGCCACCTTCATCGAGGCCGGCGTGCTGGCTGGCGTGGCGCCCGGCGTGCAGATCACCGGGCCGGCGGCGGTCTGCTTCAACTCGGTGGGCCGCCTGGTGGCCAACACCGCTACCGGTGTGGATGGCGCCAGCTGCGCGGTGACGGCGGCCCCCACCTATGACATCACGCTCACCGGGGCTGACCGCAAGCTGCGCGTCATCGTGGCGCTGGGCGGGCAGGTGCACCTGTGCGATAGCGCCAAGACGCTTTCCGCGTCGGTCCCCGACGGGTGCCCGGCGTCATGAGGCGCGCTGCTGCCTCCCGCCGCGCCCCGCAGGCGGGCGTGGCCATGATCGAGGTGCTGGTGGCCATCCTGCTGTTCTCGTTCGGCATCCTCGGGCTGATCGGCCTGCAGGCCTATGCCATCAGCTTCTCGGTCGATGCCGAGGACCGGGGCCGCGCCGCGCTGCTTGCCAACGAGATCGCCAGCACCATGTGGCTGAACAAGTCGGTCACGCTGGACGCCACCGGCTGGAGCACGCGCGCGGCCGACCCAACCAAGGACGGCCTGCCCAACGGCAGCGTCACCGTGGTTGCAGTGGCGGGCACCACCAACAGCGCAGACATCACCATCCAGTGGCAGGCGCCCTCGCACCACGCCAGCAGCGACAGCCCGAGCCGGCTCACCACCCGGGTGACGCTGCCATGAGCCGCCCACGCGGCGCTGCGGGCCATGTACCGCGCGGCTTCACGCTGATCGAGCTGATGGTGGCCATGGCCATCGGGCTGGTGCTGACGCTGGCCGTCACCAGCACGGTGGTGGTGAGCGAGGCGCACAAGCGCACCACCACCACGTCCAATGACATGAACCAGTCGGGCTCCTATGCGGCCTATGTGCTGGACCGCGCGCTGCGCAGCGCCGGCTCGGGCTTCACGCAGTCCTGGAGCCTGGCGGGCGCGTTCGGCTGCAGGCTCAACGCGACGCTGCCGGCCACGCCCAACCTGCCGCGCGCCAGCGCCTTTCCCGCGCCCTTTGCCACGGCCTTCGTGGGTGGAGCCGACCTGCGCGTCGCGCCGGTGCTGATCGGCCAGAACCAGTCCGACGCCGGCTCTGACGTGCTGGTGGTGATGGGCGGCAGTGCGGCGGGCGGCGACGTGCCGCGGCTGATCCTCTCTGGCGGTGCGTCTGCCAACATCCTGCGGTTCAACAGCACCGTGGGCATGGCCGAGGGCGACATCGGTCTGGTCAGCGCCAGCGGCACCACCGACTGCCTGCTGGAGCAGGTGCACGCCAGCACCCCTTTTGCCGACAGCGTGGGCAATGCGCTGCTGCCGCTGGGCGGCAGCTACTACACCGCGACCGGCAAGGACACCGACCTGGCCACGCTGGCGGCCAGCGGCACGGCCTACTTCACGCCGCTGGGCAGCGTCGGCGTGGGCAATGTGCAGTTCCAGATGTTCGGCGTGGGCAGCAACCACACGCTGTTCAGCTATGACCTGCTCATGGCCAACGGCACGGACGCCGCGCAGGCCATCGCCGACGACGTGGCAGAGCTGCATGCGCTGTATGGCCTGGACACCAATGCCGACGGCATCCTGGACACCTGGGTGGACCCGGGCGCCGCCGGCTACGACATCGCCACGGTGATGGCCACGCCCGCCACGCAGAAGCAGATCGTGGCCATCCATCTGGCGCTGGTGCTGCGCAGCACCAACTACGAGAAGGACGTCGTCTCCCACAGCATCCCGGCGCTGTTCGCCAACCTGAGCCCGGCGCCCAACACCGCGCTGGCGCGCGATGCCGTGGCGCTGAGCGGCGACGACCAGCACTACCGCTACCGCGTCGTAGAAACCACCATCCCGCTGCGCAACCTGCTGTTGCTGCCCACCTCATGAAACCCGCCACTGCCATCGCGCCGGCCCGCGAGCGCGGCGTTGTGCTGCTGTTCTGCCTGATCATCCTGGTGATCCTGCTGGTGGGCAGCGTCGCTGTGCTGCGCTCGATGAACACCTCGCTCTTCGGCGCCGGCAACCTTGCCTTCCGGCGCGACCTGGTCAACCAGGGCGAGCAGGCCGTCACCAAGGTCATGGCCTTGTTCGGCACCGGCGGCGCCCTGGCCAGCGCCAGCGCCTCTGCGGCCAGCGTGCCGGCCTCCAACTACAGCGCGGTGCAGCTCGTGGCGAACGACCGCGGCATTCCGCTAGTCCTGCTGGCGAGCGGCAGCAGCCCCTCGGGCGCCGACGTGACAGGCGGCACCTTCGCTCCCACCAGTGCTGACCTGGGCGGCGCCACGCCCGATGTGGTGATCCGCTATGTCGTCGACCGCCTCTGCAATGCCACCGGCGCGGCCAGCACCGCCAGCTGCGTCTACCTGCCCTCCGCCAGCGACGTCGCCGGCGGCAGCAGCCAGTTGCCGGCCAGCAAGCGCCCGACGCCCCCGGTGCTGCCGGCCTACCGCATCAGCGTGCGCGTCACGGGGCCCAGAGATACGCAGGTCTTCCTGCAATCGTCCTTCACCAAGCCGGAATAGCCCCGATGAAACCGTTTCGTTCCATCCGCCATGCGCTGCCCGTGCTGGCCCTGTGCTGTGTGCATGCGGCGTCGGCCGTCACCTTGGCCGACCAGCCGGTGCTGGCGTCCGCCGATGTGCCGGGCAATCTGGCACTGGCGCTGTCGGTGGAATACCCGACCGCCATCAGCGTCGCCAACCTGGGCAACTACGCCGATGCCAGCACCTACCTGGGCTACTTCGATCCGCTCAAGTGCTACACCTATAGCTATGACAGCGGCACCGCAGCCAACAGCTACTTTCAGCCGGCGGGCCTGAGCACTGGCACCAACAAGCACAGTTGCTCCGGCATGTGGAGCGGCAACTTCATGAACTGGGCCACGATGCAGACCATCGACCCGTTTCGCTGGGCGCTGACCGGGGGCTATCGCGCGGTGGATACCACCAGCTCGACCATCCTGCAGAAGGCCTGGGGCGCCAACCAGGGCTCGCAGTCCAATTTCCCGCTGCGGGGCACGGACCAGGGCACGGGGCACAAGCTGAGCGCGAGCCTGATCTCCTCAGTGGTGCCGATGTCCTGGAGTGCCTTCAACACCAGCATCTGGACGCGTGGCAGCACCATGGTGTTCTCGGGTACGGGCACTGGCTACAGCAACACTGGCACGGCCGGCACTGATTGGCAGAGCCTGGCTGCCAGCAACGATGCGACCACGACTTACCGCGTGTACATCCGCGTCAAGGTCTGCGACCCTGGCACCACTGGCACTACGACTGGCGGTGTAGAGAGCAACTGCGTTCTCTACCCAAACGGCCAGTACAAGCCTGAAGGCCTGCTGCAGCAGTACGCCAACAAAATTCGCTACAGCGCGTTTTCCTACCTCAACGGCCTCGGCAGCGGCAACCAGGGCGGGGTACTGCGGGCCCCGATGGGCTTCATCGGCCCGACCTATCCCACGCCCTTGTCCGCGACCTTGAACAGCAACAGCAAGGCCGAGTGGGACAGCGGCACCGGCATCATGAACACCAACCCGGACACCGCTACAGCCAGCGCCACCACCACCGCCAGCGGTGTGACCGTGAGCAACAGCGGCGTCATGAACTACCTGAACAAGTTCGGTGTCGCCACGGGCTCGTATATGACCTACGACAACGTGAGCGAGCTCTACTACGCGGTGGTGCGCTACTTCCAGAACCTGGGCAATGTCGCCACCTGGACCAGCTACATCACGGCCGCCACGACCTCGTCCGACTCGACCCGCACCGCGCTGCTGGATGGATTTCCCGCAGTCAGCACATGGGCCGACCCCATCACCTACTCATGCCAGCGCAACTTCGTGCTGGGCATTGGCGACGCCAACACGCACTACGACGTCAATGTGGGCGGCGGCACGCTCAGCACGTCGGGCCGCACCAAACCGGCCGGCGTCACCAGCGACAGCTTCAACAAGGCACAGGCCTGGACCAATGCCATCGAGACGCTGGAGGGGCTCACCGGCCGGGCTTCGGCCTGGGGCGACAAGGGGTCGGAATACATCGCCGGCCTGGCCTACGGCTCCCATGTCAATGACATACGTTCGGACCTGACCGGCACCCAGAACATCTCCACCTATTGGATGGATGTGATGGAGTACCAGGTCGCGAAGGACAAGAACCCCTACTGGCTCGCGGCCAAGTACGGCGGCTTCACCGCTCCCTCCGGCTATGACATCACGCAGACCACGACGCCGTTGATCAATAGCTGGTGGAACAGCAGCGGCGACACCATCAACATGAACGGCACGACCGAGCCTCGTCCCGACAACTACTTTCTTGCGGGCAACGCAAGCCAGATGGTGGCCGGCCTGACCAAGGCCTTCTCCAACATCGCCAGCGCGGTCAGTGCCTACACCACCTCCTTCTCGCTCTCGTCAGCGCAGGTCAGCAGCGCTGGTGCGGCCTCGTATGCGGCGCAGTACGCCTCCAAGGGCTGGAGCGGCGTCGTGACGGCCACCACCCTTGCCATCGCCAGCGACGGCACCACGACCACGACCGCCGCCTGGAACAGCACCAGCACCCTGGCCACGCAGTTGGCCGGCGCCGGCTGGAACACCGGGCGCCAGGTCGTGACCTGGAGCGGCACGGCGGGCACGCCGTTTCGCTACGCCAGCCTGACCTCGGCCCAGCAGTCGGCGCTCATCACCTCCTACCGCGGCAGCGACGGCTCGGACTACCTCAAGTACCTGCGCGGCGACCAGTCGCAGGAGTCGGGCTCCACCACCACCGGCAGCAGCCAGGCCTACCGCGCACGCAGCGTGCTGCTGGGCGACATCGTCGACTCCAAGGTGGTGCCGGTAGTGGCGCCCAGCCAGACCTACACGGACGCCCTCAACCCTGGCTATGCCGCATTCAAGGCCAAGTGGGCCAGCCGGCCAACCGTGGTCTATGTGGGCGCCAACGACGGCATGCTGCATGGCTTCAACGGCGCGACCTCCGGGACCGGCGCAGGCGCAGAGCTCTTCGCCTATGTGCCCAACGCCGTGTTCCAGGGGCCCAACGCAACGCCGCAGACCGACGGCCTGGCCGCGCTCGGCAACCCGAGCTACGCGCACCACTACTACGTCGACGCCACGCCGCAGTCCTTCGACATCGACTTCAACAACGCCGGCGGCTCCTTCACCACCACCTCTGCCGCGACGTCTGACTGGCGCACCGTGCTGATCGGCGGCCTGGGCAAGGGTGGCAAGAGCTTCTATGCGATCGACGTGACCAACCCCGCCGGCATGACGACAGAAACTGCCGTCGCCGGCAATGTGCTGTGGGAGTTCACCGATGACACCATGGGCTACAGCTTTGGCGAGCCCGTCGTGGTCAAGACCAAGAAGTACGGCTGGGTGGTGATACTGACCTCGGGCTACAACAACAGCGACGGCTACGGCTACCTGTACTTCCTCGACCCCAAGACCGGCAGCTTGCTGGAGAAGGTCAAGACCGGCGTCGCCTCCAGCGGGCTGGCCCACGCTGCGGGCTATGTGCGCGACTACACCGACGGCACCGCCGACGCGATCTATGCGGGCGACCTCAATGGCCAGGTGTGGCGCTTCGATGTGAGCGGCTCCGGTGTCTATCCCGCTCCCTTGCTGATGGCCAACCTGACCAATGCCAGCGGCACCGCAGAGCCGGTCACCACCCAGCCCCTGATCGAGATCCACCCGACCACGCGCAAACGCTACGTGATGCTGGGCAGCGGCCAGATGCTGGCCTCCAGCGACGTCAACTCGTCCACCCCGCAGACCTTCTATGCACTGCTGGACGGCACGGCCGCAGCCTTCAATACCGCGGCGCTGCTGCCTTCGGGCGTGAGCTTCCCGCTCAAGCGCTCCAACCTGACGGCGCTGACCAACCTGACGCTGCCCGCCACCTTCAGCAGTACCTCCATGGGCTGGTATGTGGACCTGGGCGTTGACAGCAGCACCGGCACGGCCTGGCGCGTGATCGTCAACCCCACGGCCGGCAGCGGGCTGGTGGCCTTCGCCGCCACGCTCACCACGCCCGATGCCTGCAGCCCTTCGGGCACCAGCCGGCTCTATGTGCTGAACTTCGGCACCGGCCAGTCGTCGCTGCTCAACAACGTTGCTTACATCCCTTACACCGGTGCCATCACCGACATGGCCTTTGTCAGCGCCAACGGCACGACGCGGCTGGTGGTCGGGCTCAACGATGGCTCGGTGCTCAGCCCGTCCATCACGCCATCGGCCAGCGTCAGCCTGCACCTGCTGAACTGGCGCGAGATCCCCACCGTGAATTGATGCAGGGCGATACAGCGCGCGCCTGACAGGCGCCTGCGGCCGGGCCACAATGGCGCCCATGCAGCCTTCCTCGCAGCGACTGAAGATCGGTCTATCGGCGTGCTTCCAGCACGCCGACCCCGCGCGTTCCCTTTTTACCGGCAAGACACTGCAGTACGTCGAGCAGTCCATCGCCCACTGGCTGATGTCGGCCGGCGCCATGGTGGTCATGGTGCCTTGCCCCACGGGCGAGACGGCGCGCGGCGACGTCACCCTGGCGCACTACGCCGAGTGGCTGGACGGCGTGGTCATGCACGGCGGCGCCGACGTCTGGCCCGGCAGCTACGGCGAAGAGCCGCTGCAGGAAGCCTGGATGGGCGACCGCATCCGCGACCTCTACGACCTGGCCGTGGTCGAGGCCTTCGCCCAGGCCGGCAAGCCGGTGTTTGGCGTCTGCCGCGGCCTGCAGCTGATCAACGTGGCCTATGGCGGCACGCTCTACCAGGACATCGAGACCCAGCACGAGGGCGCGCTGCGCCACCGCGACGCGCTCACCTACGACCAGAACTTCCATGAGATCGACCTGGTCGAGGGCTCGCGCCTGTCGCGGCTCTACCCCGGCGTGCTGCGTGCGCGTGTCAACAGCATCCACCACCAGGGCATCAAAGAGTTGGCGCCCGACTTCGCCGTGGAAGCCTGGAGCTACCCCGACCGCGTGCCCGAGGCCATCCGCCGCACCGGCGGCCCGCAGAAGGGCTACATCGCCGCCACGCAATGGCACCCGGAATTCCACCGCCGCGGCGCCAACACCATCGACGACACGGCCATCCTGAGCGACTTCCTGGATGCCTGCGCCGCCTTCCGCACCCGCCCGCCGCCGCCCGAGCGCAGCCTGCCCGGCAAGATCCGCGACCGCGCCGCGCGCTTGCTGCGCCAGGCATTGCTGATGCGCTAAGCCTCCGCCTCCGGCAGCGACAGCGCCGCCCGCGCGGCGTCCAATATCTCTTGCGACAGCGCGGCGTCATCCACCGCGCGCGCCAGCACCAGCGCCCCCACCATGCCGGCATAGTCGGCCAGCGCCTTGCGCCGCCGCGCCGCCTTGTTGCGGCCGGGCGTGGCCTGCTCCAGCAGATCGACCTGCGGCCGCAGCCCCTCGGTCACGGCATGGCGCACGGCCGGGCCCTGGCGCGCCGCGTCGGCACCCAGGGTGGCGAACAGGCAGCCGCGGCCGGCGTGGTCGCGGTGGCGTGTGCTCAGGTAGGCGTCGGCCACTGCGGCGCGCTCTTGCCCGGGGTGGCGTTCGGCCAGCCGCTGCCAGGTGGCCAGCATCTGTTCGGCGGCGCGTGCTGCGGCCTGCGCCATCAGGTCTTCCTTGGAGTCGAAGTGGCCATAGAAGCCGCCGTGCGTCAGCCCGGCGCCCTTCATCAGGTCGGCCACGCCTATGCCGTCAAAGCCGCGCTCGCGAAACAGCGTGGCGGCCGCATCCAGGATGCGGTCGCGGTTCTCGGCCATCTGTTCCTTGCTGACTTTCATGGTCGGCCTCCGGCTTGCTGCATGCACATGCTTGACAGTTTAAATGACGATCATCATATAATTTATTCATGACATTCGTCATTTAAAAAGCAATGGAAAGACCCGCCATGCAAGCCCTGATCTCCGCCTACGCCCGCTCGCCCTTCCACTTTGCCCGCAAGGGCGCATTGGCAGAGGTACGGCCCGACACCCTGGCCGCGCAGGTCGTCACCGGCCTGCTGCAGCGCACCGGCCTGGACCCGGCCACGCTCGAAGACGTGATCGCCGGCTGCGCCTACCCCGAGGGCGCGCAGGGCAACAACATCGCGCGCATCGTCGCGCTGCTGGCCGGCCTGCCACACGAACTGGGCGGCATGACCGTGAACCGCTTCTGCGGTTCGTCCATGTCGGCCGTGCACATCGCCGCCGCGCAGATCGAGGCCGGCATGGGCGAGGCCTACCTGTGCCTGGGCGTCGAATCGATGACCATGGTGCCGCAGGGCGGCCTGCAGTTCTCGCCGAACCCGGTGCTGTACGAGCAGACCGACGCCTATATCTCCATGGGCGAGACGGCAGAGAACGTGGCCGCGCGCTACGGCGTGGCGCGTGCCGACCAGGAGCAACTGGCGCTCGAATCGCACCGCAAGGCCGCCGCCGCGCGCGAGCAGGGGCGCCTGGCGGCCGAGATCGTGCCGGTGCAGCTGGCCTCCGGCGCCAGCGTGGTGGAAGACGGCTGCATCCGCCCCGCAACCACGCTCGAAGCCCTGGCCGCACTGCGCCCGGCCTTCCGCGAAGACGGCGTGGTCACGGCTGGCACCGCATCGCCGCTGACCGACGGCGCCGCCGCCGTGCTGGTGACGACCGAGGCCTACGCCGCGCGCCACGGCCTGCAGCCGCTGGCCCGCATCCGCGCCATGGCCACGGCCGGGGTCGACCCGGCGCTGATGGGCATAGGCCCGATCCCGGCCACGCGCAAGGCGCTGGCGCGCGCCGGCCTGACCGCTGCCGACCTGGACGTGGTCGAGATCAACGAGGCCTTCGCCTCGCAGGCGCTGGCCTGCATCCGCACGCTGGGCCTGCGGCCGGAGACGATCAACCTGGACGGCGGCGGCATGGCCATCGGCCACCCGCTGGGCGCCACCGGCGCGCGCATCACCGGCAAGGCCGCCGCGCTGCTGGCGCGCGAGAAAGGGCGCTACGCGCTGGCCACCCAGTGCATAGGCGGCGGCCAGGGCATTGCGACCATCCTGGAAGCCCTCTGAACCGCGAGCCGCCTGATGCCCAAAGGCTTGTTTGCTATTTAAATAATAGCTATCAGCCCAGGGTGCGCCTGGGCTGGAGCCATATTTGACCAATAATTCATCAGTCTGCTGTGGCGCCTGAACGCCGCACGGCCTCGCCCCACTTGCGGATCTCGCTGGCGATGAAGCGGTCAAACTCCGGCCCGGTGCTGGGCGCGGGCACCGAGCCGCGCTCGGTGATGTAGCGGGCCATGCTCTCGGACTGCAGGATCTCCACCACCTCCTTGTGCAGCCGCGCCGTGATCTCGGCCGGGGTGCCGGCGGGCGCCATCAGCCCGAGCCAGCCGACCGCCTCGAAGCCGTTCAGCGCCGTGATGCCGGTCTCGCGCATGGCGGGCACGTCGGGCAGTTGCGACGAGCGCGCGGCCGAAGTCACCGCCAGTGCCACGGCGCGCTTGGACTGGATCAGCGGCAGCGCGGCCGTGACCGAATCCACCATCAGCGGCACCTGGTTACCCAGGAAGTCGGCCTGCGCCGGCCCGCTGCCACGGTAGGGAATGTGGGTGATGAAGCTGCCGGTGGCCGCCTTGAACATCTCGGCCGACAAATGCTGCGTGCCGCCAATGCCGGCGCTGGCGTAGTTGAGCCGGCCGGGCTCGGCCTTCGCGCGGCGCAACAGCTCGGTGATCGAGGTGATGCCCGAGCCCGGCGTGGCCAGGAACACCAGCGGCACCTTGGCGATCAGCGATATGCCGGTCAGGTCCTTCAGCGGGTCGTAGCCCAGCTTTTTATAGAGCGTCTGGTTGACCGCCATGGCGCTGCCCGCGACCAGCAGCGTGTAGCCGTCGGGCGTGGCGCGCGCCACCTGCTCGGTGCCGATATTGCTGCCGGCGCCGGCCTTGTTGTCCACCACCACGGCCTGACCCAGGCGCTTGCCCAACTGCTCTGCCAGGGCCCGCGCAAAGATGTCGGTCGCCTGCCCGGGCGGGAAGGGCACGACCAGGCGGATCGGCCGGTCCGGCCAGGCCGCGGCCAGCGCCGGGCCTGCCAGCAGCAGGGAAAGGCCGGTGGCGCAGGCGGCGCGGAGCAGGGCTTGTCTCTTCATGTTGTAGTGGTGCCGTTGAAGAACTACTTGGACTTGGTGCGGCTGACCGCCGCATCGATATCGCCAAACACGGTGACGCCGCTGCCGTCACCCGAGCGGCCACTGCCGCCCGCGCAGCCGGCGCACAGCGCCAGTGCGGCCAGCAGGGCGCAGAGCCATTTCATGGCTTACCCAAGATGCTTGCCGACGATGCCGGCCAGCTCGAACATGGTCACCTGCGGCTTGCCGAACACGGCCAGCAGCTTGGCGTCGGCATTGATGGCGCGCTTGTTCTGCGCGTCCTGCAGGCCGTTGGCCTTGATGTAGTCCCACAGCTTCTTGATCACCGCTGGACGCGCCACCAGCTCGGCGCCGATCACGGCAGCCAGCGCCGGGCTGGGCGTGAGGCCGGTGCCGGGCGTGGTCTTGCGCGGTGCCTTGGGGGCTGCAGCCTTCTTGGCGGCGGTCTTGGTCGCCGTCTTGGCTGCCGTTTTGGTCGCGGCCTTCTTGGCCGGCGCCTTGGCGGCGAAGGTCTTGGCGGCGGCCCCCGGGCGTGGCGGGAACTTGCTGGTGCGCGGCTCGAACTCGAAGCTCACCTTGCCGGCTGCGGCGTCCCACGACAGGAAGGCCTTGAAGGCGCGGCGCGTCTTGTTGGAGATGAACTTCTCCAGCAGGTCGGTCTTGCCGCTGTCCAGCAGCTTGTGCATCTGCGCACGCTCCACCGGCTGCTGCAGGATGATCTTGCCGGTCTTGAAGTCGCAGCTGGGCGTGGCCTGCGCGGCCGTGGGCACGGCTTTTTCGCAGACGTAGTTGTTGCCGTGCTCGTACACATGGCCACCGCACTTGGGGCAGGCGCCCAGCGATTCCTGCTCTGCAAAGTCGACCAGCTCGCCGGTTTCTTCTGAGTTCTTGTCGTCGCCAAAGTCGAATTCAAGCTTCCAGTTCTTGGCCTCGTCGTCGTACTTGAGCACGATCTCGGAGGTAAATGGCCAGCCGGCCTTGGAGCGGAAGCCCTCCAGCGGGCCGATCTTGTGCTCGCGCAGCAGAGACTCGGCTTCGGCGATCTCGAAGGTGCGGCCGGCCGGCGACTTGCCGAAGGAGAAGCCGCAGCCTTCCAGTTGCCCGGCCTTGCCCACGCAGCTGTAGCGCCGGTAGTTCTCTTTGACCACGCCGCCGCAATTGGGGCAGGGCGTGGCCAGCGTGGCGTAGTCGCCAGGCACGGTATCGCGGTCGTATTCCTTGGCCTTCTTGACCATGCGCTCGGTCATCTCGGCGATCTGGGCCATGAACTGCTCACGGCTGAGCAGGCCCTTCTCCATTTGCGCCAGCTTGTATTCCCACTCGCCGGTGAGCGCGGCCTTGGACAGCTCTTCCACGCCCAGGCCGCGCAGCAGCGTCATGAGCTGGAAGGCCTTGGCCGTGGGGATCAGCTCGCGGCCTTCGCGCAGCATGTACTTTTCGGTCAGCAGGCCTTCGATGATGGCGGCGCGCGTGGCAGGCGTGCCCAGGCCCTTCTCCTGCATGGCGGCGCGCAGTTCCTCGTCGTCGATGGTCTTGCCCGCGCCTTCCATGGCGCCCAGCAAGGTGGCTTCGCTGTAGCGCGCCGGCGGCTTGGTCTTCAGGGCCTTCGGGTCGACCTGCACGGCCTGCGGCGTCTCGCCGGGGCGCACCGGCACCAGGCGCTTGTTGTCCTTGCTGTCCTTGTCGGCGGCGGCCTCTTCGTCTTGGGCTTCCTTGCCGTAGATGGCCAGCCAGCCCGGCTTGACCAGCACCTTGCCGTCGCTGCGGAAGGCGTAATTTTTGCCCTCGTGCACGACGGTGCTGGTGCGCGTGGTGATCTGGTGCTCGGCGCTCGGGAAGAACACCGACAAAAAGCGCCGCACCACGAAGTCATAGAGCTTTTGCTCGGCCTCGGACAGGCCGCTGGGCGCCTGCAGCGTGGGGATGATGGCAAAGTGATCCGACACCTTGGCGTTGTCGAAGATGCGCTTGCTCGGCTTGACGTAGTTCTGGTCCAGCGCCTGCTGGGCGAACGGCGCCAGGTGCCGCATGCCGCTGTGGGCCAGCATGCCCATGGTGTCCTTGACCACCGGCAGGTAGTCCTCGGGCAGCGCGCGCGAGTCGGTACGCGGGTAGGTCAGGGCCTTGTGGCGCTCGTACAGGCTTTGCGCCAGCGCCAGCGTGGTCTTGGCCGAAAAGCCGAAGCGGCCGTTGGCCTCGCGCTGCAGCGAGGTCAAATCGAACAGCAGCGGGCTGGCCTGCGTGGTCGGCTTGCTTTCCTCGGTGACGGTGGCCGGCTTGCCGCGTGCGGCCACGGCAATGTCCTGCGCCTGCTGCGCGTTCCAGACGCGGTCGGCGCGCTGTTCTGGATCAGGCTCGCCGTTGGGCAGCTGCGGCGCCTGGGACTTCTTCCACGCCGGGTCAAAGTACTTGCCTGGGTACAGGCCGGCTTCGGCCTGGAAGTTGGCGTGCACTTCCCAGTAGTCGCGGCTGATGAACTTGCGGATCTGCTCCTCGCGCTCCACCACCACCGACAGCGTAGGCGTCTGCACCCGGCCCACGGTGGTCAGGAAGAAGCCGCCATCGCGCGAATTGAAGGCAGTCATGGCGCGCGTGCCGTTGATGCCGACCAGCCAGTCGGCCTCGGAGCGGCTGCGCGCGGCGTTGGCCAGGCCCTGCATCTGCTGCTCGCTGCGCAGTTGGTCGAAGCCGTCGCGGATCGCCTGCGGCGTCATCGACTGCAGCCACAGGCGGCGCACCGGCTTGTTCAGCGGCTTGGTGCCGCCGGCGTATTGCTCGATCAGGCGGAAGATCAGCTCGCCCTCGCGCCCGGCGTCGCAGGCGTTGACCAGGGCCGTCACGTCCTTGCGCTTGGCCTGGCGCACCACGGCGTTCAGGCGGGTCTTGGTCTTGTCGACCGGCTTCAGGTCGAAATAGGGCGGGATCACCGGCAGGTGGGCAAAGCTCCACTTGCCGCGCTTCACGTCGAATTCCTCGGGCGCCTGGATTTCCACCAGGTGGCCGACGGCGCTGGTCACGACGTAGGTTTCGCTTTCGAAGTAATCGTCGTGCTTGTCGAACTTCCCGGCCACCGGCGTCAGCGCGCGCACGATGTCCTGCGCCACTGAGGGTTTTTCCGCGATCACCAGAGTCTTGGTCATTTGGGCTATCTCTTGCCTTGTACTGTCATGGGGGTGCAGGCGCCTGCGGCGCCTACATACAATCGTCTTCTCGCGCGCATGCGCTCGTACGTACCCGCACGCGCCTGCGCTCTTTTTTCAAATTAACAGACTTTCGGCCATGCCTTCAACTGCGCCCGCGAATTCCGCTCGCCGCATCCAGACCCGCCGCTCCGGCGTGCACGGCAAAGGTGTCTTCGCCCTGCAAGATATTGCCGAGGGCGAAATCATCATCGAGTACGTGGGCGAGGTCGTCACCTGGCAGGAGGCGCAGGACCGCCATCCGCACGATCCGAAAGACCCGAACCATACCTTCTACTTCCATGTGGACGCGGACAGGGTCATTGACGCCAAGTTCGGCGGCAACTCCTCGCGCTGGATCAACCACGCCTGCGAGCCCAACTGCGAGGCCGACGAGCAAGGCGGCCGGGTCTTCATCAAGGCGCTGCGCAACATCTCTGCCGGCGAAGAGCTGAACTACGACTACGGCCTGATCATCGAAGAGCGCTACACCAAGAAGCTCAAGGCCGAATACCCCTGCTGGTGTGGTGCGCCAAGCTGCCGCGGCACCCTGCTGGCGCCCAAGAGGGGCTTCAAGCGGTGAAGCAGGGCCCACGCTGGCCGGCCGAGGCCATCTGGGAGGCGGTATCGCCCGTGCTGCCGGATTTCTCGGTCGAGATCGTGCCCGAGATCGACTCCACCAGCAGCGAGCTGATGCGCCGCGCGCGCGCCGGCCGCACCGAGCCGGTGCTGCTGCTGGCCGAGCACCAGACCGCCGGCCGTGGCCGCCTGGGCCGCAACTGGCAGACCATGCCGGGCGCCGCGCTCACTTTCTCCTTCGGCCTGCCGCTGGCGCCGGAGGACTGGTCTGGCCTGTCGCTGGCCATAGGCGTGGCCGCCGCCGAGGCGCTGCACCCCGATGTGGGCCTGAAATGGCCCAACGACCTGTGGTGGCAAGACCGCAAGCTGGCCGGCATCCTGGTCGAAACTGCCGGCACCGCGCAGGGCGCCGAGCGCTTTGTCGTCGTCGGCCTGGGCCTGAACATCGTCGCGCCGCAGACTGGCGGCGACGCCCTGCGCACGCCGCCAGCCGGCATGCGCGACCTGGAGCCAGGCATTGACGCCGCCACCGCGCTGGGCCGCATTGCCGCACCGCTGGTGCTGGCGGTGCAGGCCTTTGGCACGCTGGGCTTTGCCCCGTGGCGCGAGCGCTTTGCCGCACGCGACGTGCTGCGCAACCGCGCCGTGCAACTGTCTGACGGCAGCCATGGCGTGGCGCGCGGCGTGGACGCCGATGGCGCCCTGCTGGTTGAGACGGCTGACGGCCTGCAGCCGGTGCGCAGCGCCGAGATCAGTGTGCGCCCCGCATGAAGCACACCCCCAGGCTTCGCGCACTGCGTGTCGCTACGCCAACCCCCTTGCAGGGGGCAACACCAGCGGCCCGGCAAAGCCGGTTCCGCGGTGTTTCTTGGTTGGAGTGCGCCGGTTTTATACATTGCGCACCACGCGATAGTGCGGTGGAGAACTAGCATGCTGCGCATCCTTGCCCTGTTGCTGGTGCTGGCCAACGGCCTGTACTTTGCCTGGTCGCATGGCGCGCTGCAGGCCTATGGGCTGGCGCCGGTGCCGCAATCAGAGCCGCAGCGCCTGCAGCAGCAGATCCGGCCCGAGCTGCTGCGCGTGGCCACGCCGGAAGAGGCGCGCATCAGCGCCCAGGCCCCGGCCGCACCCGCGCCGGCGCGCGAATGCCTGCAGGCCGGCATCTTCAACGAGGCCGAGGCGGCGGTGCTGCGCGAGCGCGCCCGGGCCTTGCTGCCGGAAGACCGCTGGGCGTTCCAGGCGGCGACCACGCCGGCGCGCTGGATCGTCTACATGGGCCGCTACACCGACGCCGACCAGCTCAACAAGAAGCGCGCCGAGCTGCGCGCGCGCGGCGTCTCGTTCGGCGGGCTGGCCAATCCGGCGCTGGAGCCGGGCCTGTCGCTAGGCGGCTTTGCCACCCAGGAGGCGGCCACGGCCGAACTGGCCACGCTGTCGCAGCGCGGCGTGCGCACCGCACGCGTGGTGCAGGAGCGCGCCGCCCAGCAAGGCCAGTTGCTGCGCCTGCCGGCGGTGGACGATGCGCTGCGCCCGGTGCTGGCCCAACTTACACCGGCGCTGGCCGGCAAGCCGCTGCGGCCTTGTGATTGAGCTGCACCCCGGCGCTACCTGGTCAGAGAGGGCGGCCGGATGCGGGGGCGGTCCGGCTGTTGGCTGTTCGGTTTTCGGCTAACCGCCTCCGCTCTTGGCAGGGAAGCCCGAAGGGCTCTGACTCCTGTCCCTAGTGTCGCGTCAAGCATGATCTGCCGGTGTGCGCTTGCCCTCGCCGCGCATCGCTGCGTTGCAGCCCTTGCCCAGGCGTAAAGCCTGGGCTGCGGCCTGCGCCTTGCGCTGCACGCCGATGCCTTCGCACCCATCCTTCACCTCACGCTTGACGCGACACTAGCAAAAAGGCCGAGCGCAGCGACGGCCCGACTGGCAGTCCCGGGGTCCCCTCTGTGGCGTTGAGGAGCGCAGGAATCGTCAGGTTGCCCGCAGCGAAGCGAAGGGACGGCGAGGACTGTTTGAGCGCAGCGAGTTCCGCAGCCGCCTGCCGATTCCGAGCACCGCAAAGCAGTCCGGCAAAGCCGGACCGCCACAGTGGGGTCGCCCTTTCTTTGGTGACTTTCTTTCGGCGACGCGAAAGAAAGTTACTCGCCCGCCGGGGCGAACTCCCGGCACCCGCCGCCCGCAAGGCAAGCCGCCAAGAGATATCTCAAAGACCTTGAAAGGGATGGGTCTCAGGGGCTGGCGCAGCGATACGCAGTGCGCGAAGCCTGGTGGTGGTCATTTCGATTTGCGCAGCGCCTGGAGCAAGCCCTGCACGATGGCAGCCTGGCCGTGCCTTACGCGCTCGACCATGCCGATCTCGCGCCGGAACTCTGCCTCGCCCAGGCTGATGGCGCGCACGCCCGCTGGCAGCGGGAAGTAGGGCCGGCTGCGCGGCAGCAGGGCCACGCCCAGGCCGTTGGCTACCAGCTGCACGATGCCGCCCAGCTCGTCCATCTCTACCGCGTCTTGCACGTCGATGGCCTGGGCTTGCAGAAACTGCGCCACGCGCCGTCCGCCAAACGATGCGCGGTCGTAGCGCAGGAAGGGCTCGCTGCCCAGGATGCGCCGCCAGTCGCGGCCCTTGACCTGGGCCGGCACCACCAGCACAAAGGGCTCGTCCCACAGCGGCTGCCACACCAGCTCGGGTGGCAGCGCAAAGGGCGGGCGGATCATCACCGCCGCGTCCAGCTCGCCCGCGTCCACCTGGCCCAGCAGCGCCAGCGACACGCCCGGCACGATGCGCAGGCGTACCTGCGGGAAGCCGCGCCGCAGTTCCACCAGCGCATCCGGCAGGCCGGCCGCCTGCACCGAGGCGATGGCGCCCACGCGCAGCGGCACCGAGAAGTCCTCGCCGCCGGGCTGCTGGTGCAGTTGCTCGAACAGCGCCACCAGTTGCTCTGCGCGCGCCAGCGTCTCGCGCCCCGCAGCGTTGAGCGTGGCCGAGCGGCCCTGGCGGTCAAACAGCGCGAAGCCCAGCGATTCTTCCAGCCGCTGGATCTGCGCGCTGACGGCCGACTGGGTCAGCCCGATCTGGTCTGCCGTACGCGAGAAGGTGCCATGGCGTGCCACGGCGAGGAAGGTGCGAAGCTCTTTCAGCATGCTCAATCCATCGAATTTATTGCTGGGAAAGACAAAAATATATCGTTTATCAAAATGGGTTCGTCTCACTAGACTTCTGGAAGCCATTCAACCCCACCTGTCACAGACACCCACGACCATGTCCGCCACCCTGCCTTCGATCCCCGCCATGCCTCCGTTCCACCTGGCTTTCCCGGTTCATGACCTGGCTGCCGCCCGCAGCTTCTACGGTGAACTGCTGGGCTGCCCGGAGGGCCGCAGCTCGCCGGACTGGATCGACTTCAACTTCTACGGCCACCAGATCGTGGCCCACCTGGCACCCGATGAATGCAGCCACAGCCAGGTCAGCGCGGTGGACGGCCACGGCGTGCCGGTGCGCCACTTCGGCGTGGTGCTGTCCATGGCCGCGTGGGAAGACATCGCCGCCAAGCTCAAGGCCGTGGGCACCGATTTCGTGATCGAGCCCTACATCCGCTTCAAGGGCGAGGTGGGCGAGCAGGCCACCATGTTCTTCCGCGATCCCTCGGGCAACGCGGTCGAGATCAAGGCCTTTGCCAACATGGATTCGCTGTTCGCCAAGTAAGCCGGCTGCTTCCACGCCCTTTGGGGGCGTGGAATTGAGTTTTGAAAGAAAAGTGGCTAAAGCCCAGGTCCTGCCTGGGCTTTATGCTATCTATTTAATAGTTGTCACCGGGGCCAGAAGCGGCAGCCTTCAGGCCGCTATCAGCCGCATCCCCGCTGCCGCAACGGGCGCCGTGGGTGCCTCCACTGCCGGGGCGTCGAGCCGGTAGCTGCGGGCCAGTTGGTCCAGGCGTGCGGCGTGCTGGGCCAGCGAGCTGGCGGCGGCGGCGGATTCTTCGGCCAGGGCGGCGTTTTGCTGTGACACGGCATCGAGCTGGTCTACCGCGCTCTTGGTGTGCGCAATGCTGCTCTGCTGCGCGTCTGCCTGGCGCGAGATGGTGCTGATGATCTGCGACACCTGCTCGACCGCCGCCACCAGTTGCGTGGTCGCGTTGCCTGCCTGGTGCACCTGCCGCGAGCTGAGGGCGACCTTGCTCAGCGAGTCCTCGATCAAGGCCTTGATCTCTTGCGCGGCCTGGCTGCTGCGCTGCGACAGGCTGCGCACTTCGCTGGCCACCACGGCAAAGCCGCGGCCTTGTTCGCCGGCACGCGCAGCCTCTACTGCGGCGTTGAGCGCCAGGATGTTGGTCTGGAAGGCGATGCCTTCGATGATGGCGGTGATGTCCGAGATCTTGCGCGACGATTGATCGACAGCACCCATCGACGACACGGCCTGGGCCACGGTGCGGCCGCCTTCGGCGGCGGTGGCGCTGGCGCTGTGTGCCAGCGCATCGGCCTCGCGTGCGGCGCTGCTGGTCTGGCCCACGGCATCGCTGAAGGTCTGCATGGCGGCGAGCGTGGCCTGCAGCGTGGTGGCGGCCTGCTCGGTGCGTGCGCTCAGGTCCTGGCTGCCCTCGGCGATCTCGCTGCTGGCCTGGTGGATGGACGAGCAGGATTGCCGCACACCGGCAGCCAGCGCGTGCATGCGCTGGCGCATGTCTTCGAGGGCGCCGAGCAGGTGGCCGATCTCGTCGTGGCGCTGGGAATGCACGGGGCAGGAGAGGTCATGCGCGGCCATGCGGCGCGTGGCCTCGAGCGCGGCGCGCAGGCCACGGCCGATGTCGCGCGTGATCCACAGGCCCAGCAGGCCCGACAGAAAGAGTGCGCCTACTGCCCCGCCGATCAGCACCATGCGTGCCGACGCCGCGCCGGCAGTGGCCTGCTCTGACGCGGCATGGCTGCTGGCGTCGCTCCAGGCGCTGAGAGCGTCCAGGGCATCAGACCAGAGCGCCAGGCGCTGGTTCCAGGCGTCCCATTCGGATGAGATGTGGGTGCGCATCTCGAAGGCGGCTGCGGCATCGCCACGGCCTTCGGCGTCTTTGCGGCTGGTGGTGAGGAGCTCGGTGGCGCTGGCCGCTGCTTGCGCGGCCTTGTCCAGCAAGGGTTGGGCATCGGCTGCGGGCGCGTACTGCCGTGCTTGCTGGCTGGCGGCTGCGTAGGCCTGCACGGCCTGGCCGGCCTTCTCGTACAAGGGCGTGAGCTGGTCGGAGCCGGCGGCGCTCAGGCTGCGCACGGCGGTGCCAAAGACGTTGGCATGGCGCCCCATGTCGCGTATGGCGCGGCTGCGCTGCGCGCCGGTGTCGGCGATATCGAGCAGGGTGGTGTTCAGCATCTCGATGCGCAGCAGCGCCAGGCCGGTCAGGCTCAGCAGCAGCAACAAGACCAATCCAAAGCTCAGCGCCAGCCGGCGCGACAGGGTCATGCGCATGGGGCTGACCTCAACCAGGACAGCGCAGGACCACCAGCAACTGGTCTTCCTCGACCTGCTCGCCTTCTTCCACCAGCAGCGAGAAGACCTCGCCCGCGGCGGGCGCGAGCAGCGGGATCTCCATCTTCATGGACTCCACCACCACCAGCGGTTCTTCGGCGGCCACCTTGGCGCCGGGCTGTACCAGCACCTTCCAGACCGAGCCGGTCACCTCGGAGCGCAGTTCGTAGTCGGGCATGTTTGTCTTTCAGGGGAGATGGGATTCAGGGGTTGCCGGGGGCGCGGATGGTCACGCCGTCATCAACTAGGCGGGCGCGCAGGGCGCGTGCAAAGGTGGCAGCGCCGGGCTGGTCGCCATGCAGGCAGATGGTGTCGGGCTTGATCGACACGTCGTGCCCATTGAGCGAGCGCACAAAGCCCTCGCGCAGCATGCGCTGCACCTGGGCGATGGACTGGTCCAGGTCGGTGATCATGGCCTGCGGGTGGCTGCGCGGCGTGAGTGAGCCGTCGTCCTGGTAGCTGCGGTCGGCAAACACTTCTTCTGCCACGCGCAGGCCCAGGTCGCGCGCCACCTCCACCATGAC
Source organism: Xylophilus sp. GW821-FHT01B05 (assembly GCA_038961845.1). Classification (NCBI taxonomy): domain Bacteria; kingdom Pseudomonadati; phylum Pseudomonadota; class Betaproteobacteria; order Burkholderiales; genus Xylophilus; species Xylophilus sp. GW821-FHT01B05. The sequence goes on along the minus strand of CP152408.1, from coordinate 5,492,568 downwards.
GCTGCCGGCCAGCGCGAACACCACCAGCGATGCATCCACGTCGCGCACCGCGCGGCACAGCGCGCCAGACAGCTTGGCGTCGCGCGCGGCCATGTTGTAGAGCGCGCCGTGCGCCTTGACGTGGCGCAGCCGCGTGCCGGCGGCCGTGGCAAAGGCCTGCAGCGCCCCGACCTGGTAGACGGTGAAGCCATAGGCCTCGGCCTCGGACACCTGCATGCTGCGCCGGCCAAAGCCCTGCAGGTCGGGCAGGCTGGGGTGCGCGCCTATGGCCACGCCGCGCTCGGCTGCGGCGCGCACGGTTTGCGCCATGGTGGCCGGGTCGCCGGCGTGAAAGCCGCAGGCGATGTTGGCCGAGCTCACGTGCTCCAGCAGCGCCAGGTCGTCGCCCATGCGCCAGGCGCCAAAGCTCTCGCCCATGTCGCTGTTCAGGTCGATTTGCATGCGGGCTCCGTGCGGCGTGTGGATGAAGAAAGTGCCATGAGGATGTCCTGGCGTTGCAAGAGCAAGACCTGGGCCCGCTCCAATGGGATGCGTTCGAAGTGCAGCGATTCACCCGGCATGACCTGCGCCAGGCGTGGCAAATCCACGCTGGCCACTTGGGCGATGCGGGGGTAGCCGCCGCTGGTCTGGCGGTCGGCCATCAGCACGATGGGCTGGCCGTCGGGCGGCACCTGCACCGTGCCAAAGGCCACCGCCTCGGACAGCATGTCGCGCTTCACGTGGCGCGGCAGCACGGCGCCTTCGAGCCGGTAGCCCATGCGATCGGATTGCGCGCCGACGCGGTAGGGCGTGGCCAGGAAATCCTGCTGCGCTTGCGTGGTGAACTGCGCCCATTCCGGGCCTTCAATGATGCGGATCGGTGCGCCTGCGGCCGCGCCGGTCACGGCCTGCAGTTGCGCTGCCACGGCCTCGGCCGAGGCCGCACCCGGCGTGGGTGCGCTGGCGGGCAGCGGCAGCAGATCACCCTTGCGCAGTGCGCGCCCTTGCCAGCCGCCCAGGCTGCCGCGCAGGTAAGTGCTGCAACTGCCCATCACCGGCGTCAGGCCAAAGCCGCCTGCCAGCGCCAGGTAGGCGCGCAGGCCGTTGCGCCGGCGCCCGAACTGCAGCAGGGCGCCGGCCGGCACCTGGATGGCTTGCAGCAAGGGCAGCGGCGTGCCGGGCGCGGCCGGGTCGGCCCCGGGCAGTTGCAGCGTGGCGCTCAGGTCGGCGCCGGCCAGCGCCAGCACGCTGTCGCGGCCAAAGCGCAGCGTGGGGCCCATCAGGGTGATCTCCAGCGTGGCCTGGTTCTCATCATTGCCCACCAGCAGGTTGGCCAGCCGGTGCGACAAGGCATCCATGGCACCACAGACCGGCACGCCGAGTGATTGCAGGCCGGTGCGGCCCAGGTCCTGGAAGCTGCTGAGCAGCCCGGGTTTGACGACTTCCAGTGTGCTCATGCGGCCTCCGTGCCGGCGGCGGGCCAGGCGGCAAAGGCCGTGGCATCGATGGGCACAAAGCGCACCCGGTCGCCCGGGCGCAGCAGGCAGGGATCGATGCGGCCGCCGTCGAACAGCGCCAGCGGCGTGCGCCCGATCAGGCTCCAGCCGCCAGGTGCGGCCAGCGAGTAGATGACGGTCTGCCGGTTGGCAATGGCGACCGAGCCCGCCGGCACCAGGGTGCGCGGCGTGGCGCGGCGTGGCAGGGCAATGCGCGCGTCGAGCTGGCCGATGTAGGGGTGCCCGGGCGCGAAGCCGATCATGTAGACCTGCTGCGCCTCTTGCGGCTGCTGGTGCAGGGACAGCAGTTCTTCCACCGTCAGGCCGCAGGCGGCGGCGGCCTCGGCCAGGTCGGGGCCGTGCTCGCCGCCGTAGCAGACGGGGATGTCCACCGTGCGCGGCGCCGCCTGCGCGGCCAAGGCGGTGTCCGGCAGCAGCGGCTGCAACTGGCGCGACAGCGCGGCAAAAGGGGTTTCGCCCACGGCGCGTTGCACGGCCGGGGCGCGGTAGTACACGCCCACGCTGGCAAAGGCCGGCAGCACATCGGTTACGCCGGCCAAGGCCGCGGTGTTGATGCGCTCGGCCAGCGCGCAGACGCGTTGGTTGATGGCCGGGTCCAGCGTGTCACCCAGCACGATGCGCAGCGCCTCATCGCCCAGCGGCGTGATCAAGGGAAGGCTCATGGGGCGACAGCCTTTGGCTCGGCCATGGCCTGCAGCAGCGCGGCGCGTTCGCGGTCGACAAAGCCGGTGTCCACCGTGCCGGCCGCAAAGTCGGGATGCGCCAGCACGGCTTGCAAAAACACCGCGTTGTGGCGAATGCCGTCGATCTCCAGCGTGTGCAGCGCCTGTTGCAGCGTGGCGATGGCGGCGGCCCGGTCTGGTCCGTGGGCGATCAGCTTGGCAATCATCGGGTCGTAGAAGGGCGTGACCGCATCGCCTTCACGCACGCCGCAATCCACCCGCAGTTGCGCGCTGGCCGCAGGCAAGCGCAACCGTGTCAGGGTGCCGGGCGAGGGCATGAAATGCTTCAGCGGGTTCTCTGCATACAGGCGGCACTCGATGGCCGCGCCGCTGCTGCGGATGCTGGCCTGCGCCACCGGCGCCAGCACGCCTGCAGCCAACTGGATCTGCGCCTGCACCAGGTCCCAGCCGGTAACCGATTCGGTCACTGCGTGCTCGACCTGGATGCGGGTGTTCATCTCCAGGAAGAAGAAGGCGTGCGTTTGCGCGTCGACGATGAATTCCACCGTGCCGGCGCCGGCATAGCGCTGGTGCCGGGCCAGCGCCACGGCGGCCTCGGCCATGGCGGCGCGCACGCTCTCGGGCAGGTGCGGTGCCGGGGTTTCCTCGATGATCTTCTGGAAGCGCCGCTGCACCGAGCATTCGCGCTCGAACAAATGCACCGCCTCGCCGTTGCCGTAGCCAAACACCTGGATCTCGATATGGCGCGCACGCGCCACGTAGCGCTCCAGGTAGACCTCGGGCTGGCTGAAGGCCTTTTGCGCCAGCGCCTGGGCGGATTCAATGGTGGCCTGCAGTGCTTCTGCGCTGTCCACGCGCTTCATGCCAATGCCGCCACCGCCGCCCACGGCCTTCACCAGCAGCGGGTAGCCGACCTGTTCTGCCGCAGCGGCCCAGGCGGCGGGCTCGCCCGGGCGCAGCCGGTCGCTGCCGGGCAGCACCGGCACGCCGCTGTCCACCGCCAGCTGGCGTGCGCGCGCCTTGTCGCCCATGGCGGTGATGGTCTGCGGATCGGGCCCGATCCAGGCCATGCCGGCGTCGCGCACCGCCTGGGCAAAGCCCGCGTTCTCTGACAGAAAGCCGTAGCCGGGATGGATCGCATTGGCGCCGTGTTCGCGCGCCGCCTGCAACACCTTGGCCGTATCGAGGTAGCTTTGCGCGGCGGGGGAGGGCCCGATGGGCACGGCCACATCGGCCAGCGCCACATGCAGCGCGTGGGCGTCGGCCTCGGAGTGAACGGCAATGGTCTGGATGCCGAGTTGCTGGCAGGCGCGGATGACGCGGCAGGCAATCTCTCCGCGGTTGGCGATCAGGATTCTGTTGAACACGATGGGGATGCGCAGAGGGATGATGGCCGCAGTGTAGAAAGCGCCGCCCGCGCTGCCAAACGAGAACTTTTGCGGCAACCCATTCAGAAATATTGAACAGCAGCCCCAACCTCCGGGCGATCTTGTCCCCTACCAAGACATCCGCGGAACCGGCTTTGCCGGGCCGCAGGATGTGCCCCCTGCAAGGGGGTTGGCGAAGACACGAAGTGCGTAGCCTGGGGGTTAGTCCCCTATCAGCGATACCCAGCGCGTATCGTGGCGCTGGCAGTAGTGGTGACAGGCGCGCCGGAACACCTCGGCCGTGCGCAGTACTGCGGGGCTGGCGTTCCAGGTGTGCCACATGGCCATCCTGAAGGGCGGTGGCGGTGGCAGCGCCAGCTCCACCAGGTCGCCGCGCTCGATCTGGTCCTTGACGAACAGGCCGGGCACCAGGGCCACGCCTATGCCTTCGCGCACCAGCGCCAGCAGCGCGGCAATCGAGGGCGAGCCCGATACCCGCAGGTCGCTGAAGGCCACGCCCTGCTTGCTGGCCAGTTGCTGGATATGGTTCATGGCGTCGAGGTAGGGCTGGGTGCCGCGCACCTGCGTCAGCAACTGCTGCTGCAGCACATTGGGCAGCAGGTCGCGCTTGGGCAGCAGCCCGCGCCGGGCAATCCAGTGCACCGGCAGCACCATCATGTCCTGCACCGTGACATGGGCCGGGTGCTCGTTGCTGGCCACGCGCAGCACCAGGTCCAGGTGGCCGGCCATCAGTTGCTCGGCCAGGTGCATGGTCAGGTCCACCTGCAGGTCCACCTCGACCGAGGGCAGGGCCGAGCGCATCAGCTTCATCAGGTCCGGCAGGCAGGTGTGCACCACGGTTTCCATGATGCCCACGCGGATGCGCCCGCCGATCTCGCCATTGCTGCGCGCGGCGCGCTCCATCTTGCGCGTGGTCTCCAGCACCGCCTCTGCATACTGGACCAGCCGCGCGCCGTCCTCGGTCAGGCTCATGCTCTTGCGGTCGTAATTGAATAGCGGTACACCCAGCTCCTCTTCCAAAGTGCGCAGCCGCATGGAGATGGCTCCAGGCGTTGCGTGCATCACCTCCGCCACGCGGCGCACGCTGCCTATGCGCGCGAGCAGGACGAAGGTCTCAACGAAGCGGGTATTCATGTCGGCGGGGTCTCTAATTGGTGCATGGCACGCTCCGCTTTGGTGGATCGTGACCGATAGTTGTGCGTTATCTGTTCAGAACTTCTGAACAGTGGCCCCGACAATTCTTCGATGGACGGGGAGGGGTATGCATTCCTACAGTAAGCAAATTCCTTGCTCATCTGAGGCGCCGCCATGACAGTCCTTCAACCTGCAGAATTTCGCAACAGGGTTCGTACGGGGCAGTTCACCTCCCAGACCGCCGGCCAGTGCCCGGGTTACACCCAAGGCAACCTGGCCATCCTGCCGCGTGACTATGCGGAGGAGTTCCTGCGTTTCTGCCGGCTCAATCCCAAGCCCTGCCCGGTGATCGGTGTGACCGAGGTGGGCGACCCCTCGGTGCCTGAACTAGGCGAAGGCATAGACCTGCGCACCGACGTCCCGGGCTACTGCGTGTTCCGCGATGGCGAGCTGGTGGAAGAAGTGGCAGATCTGCGCGCACTCTGGCGCGACGACCTGGTGGGCTTTGTGATCGGCTGCTCGCTGTCGTTCGAAGAGGCGTTGATGGAAGGCGGCCTGCCGGTGCGCCACATCGAGCAGGGCAGCACCGTGCCCATGTACAACACCAGCAACGCCAACCGGCCCGCCGGGCGCTTTGGCGGCAACGGCGTGGTCAGCATGCGGCCCATGACTGCGGCGCAGGCGATCCGCGCGGTGCAGATCACTTCGCGTTTCCCCGGGGTGCACGGCGCGCCGGTGCACCTGGGCGACCCCGCGCAGATCGGCATTGCCGACATCGACAGCCCTGACTACGGCGAGCGCGCCGAGATCCGCCCGGGCGAGATCCCGGTGTTCTGGGCCTGCGGCGTCACGCCGCAGCAGGCCATCCGCTCGGCGCGGCCACCGTTTGCCATCACCCACAAGCCCGGCCACATGCTGGTCACCGACGTGCGCAACAGCCACCTCGCGGTGCTGTGAATTTTCCCTCCCTCAACCCTTCCGGAGATTTCCCATGAAACGTAGACAGGTTCTTCTTGGTGCCAGTGCCACGATCGCGTTGCAAGGCGCATGGACGCAAGCCCTGGCACAGGGCAAGGAAGTCGTGATCGGCGCGATCTACCCGCTGACCGGTTCGAGCGCGCAGGTGGGTATCGACGCCAAGCAGGCCTTCGAGACCGCGCTGGACATCATCAACAACGCCAGCCCGCTGGACCTGCCAACGGCCAAGAACGCTGGCTTGGCCGGCCTGGGCGGCGCCAAGGTGCGCGTGGTCTATGCCGACCACCAGGCCGACCCGCAGAAGGGCCGCGCCGAGGCCGAGCGCCTGATCACGCAAGAAGGCGTCTGCGCCATCGTGGGCTGCTACCACTCGTCGGTCTCGACCACGGTCAGCGCCACCTGCGAACGCTACGGCGTGCCTTTTGTCTGCGCGGATTCGTCCTCGCCCAGCCTGAACCGGCGCAACCTGAAGTTCTTCTTCCGCACGGCGGCGCACGACGAGATGTTCTCCGAGGCCATGTTCGACTTCATGGATGCGCTCAAGGCCAAGGGCCAGAAGATCGGCAGCGTCGGCCTGTTCTACGAAGACACCATCTTTGGCGCTGATTCGTCCAGCGTGCAGCGCAAGCTGGCCACCGATCGCGGCTACAAGATCGCCTGCGACATCAAGTACCGCAACAACTCGCCTTCGCTCACGGCCGAGGTGCAGCAGATCAAGAACGCCAACCCCGACGTGCTGATGCCATCGAGCTACACCACCGATGCGATCCTGCTGACCAACACCATGGCCTCGCTGGGCTACAAGCCGCACAACATCATGGCGCAGGCCGCCGGCTTCGTGGAGAAGCCCGCGCTCGACGCCGTGGGCGACAAGCTCGAAGGCATGATCTCGCGCGCCAGCTTCTCGGTCGACATGGGCGACAAGCGGCCTTCGGCCAAGGCCGTCAATGCGGCCTTCAAGGCCAAGGCCGGCCGCGACCTGAACGACCAGACCTCGCGCCAGTTCAGCGCCCTGATGGTGCTGGCCGACGCCATCGACCGCGCCGGCTCGACCGACGGCACCAAGGTGCGCGATGCCTTGGTGGCCACCGACATCCCGGGCGAAAAAACCATCATGCCCTGGTCGCGCGTGAAGTTCGACGCCACCGGCCAGAACACCTTCGCCAGCCCGGTGCTGATCCAGTTCAAGAAGGGCAGCTTTGTCACCGTCTTCCCGTTCGCCGTTGCCACCGCCAAGCTGGTGTGGCCGATGAACGCCTGACCACCCGCACACCATGACCGCCTCCGCGCTACTGCAGGTACTGGCCAGCGGGCTGCTGATGGGACTGATCTACGGCCTGATCGCCGTGGGCCTGTCGCTCATCTTCGGCCTGATGGATGTCGTGAACTTTGCCCATGGCGAATTCATGATGCTGGCCATGTACGCCACCTTCGGGTGCTTCGTCTTCTTCCACATCGACCCGGTGCTGGCCCTGCCGCTGGTGGCAGCGGCGATGTTCGTGCTGGGCGCGGGCGTCTATGGCGGCGTGGTGCGCCATGCCATGCGCGTGAAGGTCAACGCCGGCATGGTGCAGATCTTCGCCACCTTCGGCCTGGCCACCTTCATCCAGGGCGCTTCGCAGTTCCTGTTCTCGCCCGACTACCGCAACATCGGTGACCACGGCCTGCTGGGCGGCAAGACGCTGGAGCTGGCCGGCGTCTACCTGCCCTGGCCGCAGGTGTTTGGCGCCGTGGTGTCGCTGGTCGCCTTCGGCGGGCTCTACCTGCTGATGAAGCGCACCGACTTCGGCCGCGCGCTGGAGGCCACGCGCGAGGACAAGGGCGCGGTGGCGCTGGTGGGCATCGACAGCAACCGCGTGTTCGCACTGGGCTGGGGCCTGGGCGCGGCGCTGGTCGGTGTGGCCGGCGCGGTGCTCTCGACCTTCTATTACATCCACCCGCAGGTGGGCGCGGCCTTTGCCACCATTGCCTACATCACCGTCGCGCTGGGCGGTTTCGGCAGCGTGTTCGGCGCCTTTGCCGCCGGCATCGTGGTCGGCCTGGTGGAAGCCGTGACCGCCGTGGTGCTGCCGCCGGCAATGAAGTCCATGGGCATCTACGCGCTCTATCTGGCCATCATCTTTCTGCGCCCGCAAGGCCTGTTCGGGAAACTATGAAACACCCCCAGGCTTCGCGCTTCGCGTCTTCGCCTCCCCCCTCAAGGGGACACATCCGGCGGCCCGGCAGAGCCGGTTCCGCGGATGTCCTGGCATGGCCTGCTCCGCGGCCTTGTGTCCCTTTCTTCGTTCATGCGCGGCGGGCGGTAGCCGGCGCTGTGGAGCATTGATATGCAGACTTCCCCTTCCGCGCCGGCAGCCACGCCGTCTGCGGCGAATGATGCGGTGCGCAGCTTTGGCGTGCACCGGCGCGGGCAACTGCTGATCGCGCTGCTGCTGTTTGTGCTGATCGCGCTGCTGCCGCTGGTGGTGCAGAACGCCTACCTGCGCAACGTGTTGGTGCTGACGCTGCTGTACGCCGCGCTGGCCCAGGCCTGGAACATCCTGGGCGGCTACTGCGGCCAGATATCGCTGGGCCATGCGCTGTACTTTGGCGTGGGCGCCTACGCGGTCAGCAAGCTCTATGTCGCCTTTGGCGTGCTGCCCTGGTTCGGCATGCTGGTGGGCGGCGGCCTGGCCGCGCTGCTGGCGCTGGTGCTGGGCTACGGCTGCTTCCGCCTGAAGGGCCATTACTTCTCGATTGCCACCATCGTCATCGCCGAGATGGGCCTGCTGCTGGCGCACAACTGGGAATGGCTGGGCGCGGCGTCCGGCATCCAGTGGCCATTCGGGCCCGACAGCTGGGCCACGCTGCAGTTCGCCCGCGACAAGACGCCCTATGTCTACTTCGCGCTGGGCCTGCTGGCCGTCACCTGGTTCGCCTGCTGGCTGATCGAGGACTCGCGCTGGGGCTACTGGTGGCGCGCCGTCAAGGACAACCCCGACGCGGCCGAGAGCCTGGGTGTGACCGTGCTGCCCTCCAAGATGGCGGCGGCGGCCATATCGGCCTTCTTCACGGCGGTGGGCGGCGGCTTCTACGCGGCCTTTGTGTCCTATGTCGATCCCGACAGCGTGATGCAATTCCGCTTCTCGCTGCTGATCGTGCTGCCGGTGGTGCTGGGCGGTATCGGCACGCTGTGGGGGCCGATATTGGGCGCGGCGATCCTGATCCCGCTGACCGAGTTTTCTCGCAGCTACCTGGGCGGCTCGGGCTCGGGCCTGGACCTGATGATCTACGGCGGCCTGGTGATGGCGGTGGCGCTGCTCAAGCCCGAAGGGCTGATCCGCCTGCTGCCCAGCCGCTTCAGTCGCAAGAAGGAGGCCGCGCGATGAGCACAGAACTGCTGGTGCAAGCGCGCCAGGTCACGCGCCGCTTTGGCGGCCTGGTGGCCAATTCCAACATCGACACCGAGGTGCGGCGCGGCGAGATCCTGGGCCTGATCGGCCCGAACGGCGCGGGCAAGTCCACCTTCTTCAACCTGATCGCGGGCGCGCTGCCGCCCACGTCCGGGCAGATCCTGTTCGAAGGCAAGGACGTCACCGCGCTGCCGGCCACCCAGCGCTGCGCGCTGGGCATTGCGCGCACCTACCAGGTGCCGCGCTCCTTCGATTCCATGAGCGTGGTTGAGAACGTCATGATCGGCAGCTTCGTGCGCCACGCCGGCACTGCAGCCGCGCGGCATGCGGCGCTGGAGATGCTGGACTTCACCGGCCTGGCGCGCCAGGCCAACACCCTCACGCACCAGCTCACGCCGCCCGAGAAGCGCCGCCTGGAAGTGGCGCGCGCGCTGGCCACGCAGCCCAAGCTCTTGCTGCTGGATGAAGTGCTGACCGGCCTCACGCCGAGCGAGGCGCGCCTGGGCGTGGAGCTGATCCGCCGCGTGCGCGACGCCGGCGTGACGGTGGTGATGGTCGAGCACGTGATGGAAGTCGTCATGCCCCTGGTCGACCGCGCCGTGGTGCTCAACCTGGGCCAGGTGCTGGCCGAAGGCACGCCGGCCGAGGTCGTGCGCAACCCCGCTGTCATTTCCGCCTATCTGGGAGAGCGCCGCCATGCTGCTTGAAGTCTCCGGCCTGACCACGGCCTATGCCGGGCTGGTCGCCATCTCTGACATCTCGATCGGCGTGAACGAGGGCGAGATCGTGGTCGTCGCTGGCGCCAATGGCGCGGGCAAGTCCACGCTGCTGCAGTCCATTGTCGGCATGGTGCGCCCGCGCTCCGGCCAGGTGACGTTTGGCGGCGAGCGCATCGAAGCCCTGCCGGGCCACCAGATCGCCGCGCGCGGCCTGGCCTTCGTGCCCGAGAGCAAGCGCTTGTTCCCGCGCCTGTCGGTGGCCGACAACCTGCGCCTGGGCAGCTACATGCACCGCAAGAAGGCCGACCGCGAGGCGCCGCTGGAGATGGTGTTCACGCTGTTCCCGCGCCTGAAAGAGCGCTTGCCGCAGCGCGCTGAAACCTTGTCTGGCGGCGAGCAGCAGATGCTGGCCATCAGCCGCGCCTTGATGACGCGCCCGCGCCTCTTGATGCTGGACGAGCCCTCGCAAGGGATCATGCCCAAGCTGGTCGACGAGATCTTCGACGCCGTGCTGGCGATCCGCAAGGCCGGCGTCACCGTGCTGCTGGTCGAGCAGCGCCTGGCCGAAAGCCTGGAGATCGCCGAGCGCGCCTACGTGCTGCAGACAGGCCGGGTGATCCTCTCAGGTAGCGCCGCAGAGGTACGCGACAACCCAGACATCCGCCGCGTTTACCTCGGCATGTGATCGAAACGAAGGGCTCTGCAATGCAACATGTATCGGGGCCCTTCGGGGATGGTCTGGCTTGGCGCGGCACGCGTCGCACCGTGCTGGGTGCTGCGGTGGCCTGCGGGCTGGCGGGTGGCGCGCGGGCGGCGCGCAACTGGCGCTTTGCCACGGCCTATGCCGACGGCATCTACCACACGCAAAACCTGCGTGCCTTTGCCGAGCGCTGGGCCGGGCACACGGGCGGCGCCATCGGCGTCGAGGTCCATGCCAATGCCTCGCTGGCCAAGATGCCTGACATCCTGCCGGCGCTGCAGACGGGCAGCATCGAGCTGGGCGAGGTCTACATGTCGGCCTACGCCAAGCAGTTCCCGGTGCTCAACTTCGATGCGCTGCCCTTCATCGTGCGCAACTACGACGACGCCCGGCTGATGTGGAAGGTGTCGCGCAAGGAGGTGGAAGACGCGCTGGCGGCGCAGGGCATACAGCTGCTGTACGCCGTGCCCTGGCCGCCGCAGGCGCTGTTGTCGGCGCGCCGGCTGACGCGGCTGGCCGACCTGGGCGGGCTCAGCTTCCGCGTCAACAACGAGGCCACGCAGCGCATCGCCGAGCTGGCCAAGGGCCGGCCGGTCAACATCAGCGCCGCCGACCTTGAGGCCGCCATCCGCGACAAGCGCGCCGAGGTGATGCTGACCTCCAGCGTCACGGCGGTCGACTGCAAGGCCTGGAGCGGCATGAAGCTGTTCTACGACGTCAACGCCTGGACGCCCAAGAACATGGTGTGCGCCAGCCGCAAGGCCTACGACAGCCTGACGCCGGCGCAGCAGCAGGCGCTGCTGGCCGATGCCGCCGAGGCCGAGCAGCGCGGCTGGGCGCTGGCGCAGCAGGCCGACGATGCCGCCCGCCGCGAGCTGGCCGCGCACCAGGTGGCGTTGGAGCTGCCGGAGTTCGAGCTGCGCCGCGACCTGGCCAAGCTGGGCGAGAAGATGAGCCAGGAGTGGGCGCACACCGCCGGGCTGCGTACCTCGCTGGTGCTGGTGGATTACTTCCGGTTGAGGGGCTGAGCACACCCCCTTGCAGGGGGGCATATCCAGCGGCCCGGCAAAGCCTGCTCTGCGGCCTTTGGTGTTTTTGCGTTTCATACGTCGTGCGGACCCCAATGGACCGGCGCGCGGCAGAGGAGTAGCATCTTCTTACAAGTAGGCCAGCTTCTTGCTTAGGGAGATCTCGATGAATTCCGCCCCTCTTCGTCATGCCAGCGCGCTGGTGCTGGCCTTGCTGTGCGCCGGCGCTGCGGCCGGGCAGCTTGACCGCATCCGCGAGAGCCGCCAGATCGTGATCGCGCACCGCGACACCTCGGTGCCGTTCTCTTACGTGGTGGGCGAGGACAAGCGCCCCGCCGGCTACGCGCTGGAGCTGTGCCAGAAGGTGGCCGAGGCGGTGCGCAAGGAGCTGAAGCTGCCCGCGCTGGATGTGCGCTACCTGGCGGTGACCTCGGCCTCGCGCATTCCGGCGGTGGTCGAAGGCAAAGCGTCGATGGAGTGCGGCTCCACCACCAACACGGCGGCGCGGCGCCAGCAGGTGGATTTCACCATCGCGCATTTCATTGCCGCCTCGCGCTTCCTGGTCAAGGCCGAGGCGCCGATCGCCGTGATCGGCGACCTGGCCGGGCGCACCGTGGTCTCCACCGCCGGCACCACCAACATCGAGACCCTGCGCCGGCTCGACCGCGAGCAGGGCCTGCAGCTGAAGATCATCGAGGCGCGCGACCACGCCGAGGCCTTTGCCATGGTCGAAAAAGGCAGCGCCGACGCCTTCGCCATGGACGACGTGCTGCTCTACGGCCTGCGCGCCAACGCGGCGCAGCCGGCGGCCTTCAAGGTCATCGGCAAGCCCATGACCATCGAGCCCTACGCCATCATGCTGCCCAAGGGCGATGCGGAGTTCAAGCGCGTGGTCGACCAAGAGATGCGCCGCCTGATCCAGAGCAACGAGATCTACGAGATCTACAGCCGCTGGTTCCAGAAGCCGATCCCGCCCAAGGGCATCACGCTGGAGCTGCCGCTGCCGGCCATGCTGCGCGACAGCTTCCGCTACCCAAGCGACAAGGTCGGGGATATCGGCGGCTGAGCGGTGCTATATAAAAAGTAGCTGGTAGCCGGCGTGTATCCTGCATTTCAGGTGCTTTTGTGCCTGAAGTGCAGGTGCGGCGCCGGCATGGCGCTATCGTTTTTTATGGCGTCAGCGCCAGCAGCATTTCCACCAGCGAGCGCAGATCCGCCTGCAGCCGTGCAAAGCCGGCCTCGTTGGGCGCCAGCGTCTGCTCGTCCATGTAGAGCTTGCGGTTGATCTCCACCTGGATGCTGTGGCGCCGCTCTGCCGGTTTGCCGTAGCGGCGCACCAGCTCCACGCCCTTGTAGGGATGGTTGTAGTCCACGCTGTAGCCGAGCCCGCGCAGGTGCGCGCAGATCTGCTGCGACAGCGCCGGGTCGGCGGTGCTGCCGTCGCGGTCGCCAATCACGAAGTCGGCATGCACCAGGCCCGGGAAGTCGGTGGCGTGGCTGGCGGCCACGGCCGGCATGGAGTGGCAGTTGAGGTGAATGCTGTAGCCGTGCCGCGCGTGGGCGGCGTCGATGGCGGCGGCCACGGCGGCGTGGTAGGGCTTCCAGCAGCGGGCGATGCGCTGGCGCACCTCGTCCACGCCCAGCAGGCGGTCGTAGATCGGCAGGCCTTCGTCGGTGAACTTCCAGATCAGGCCCTTGCCCAGCCGCACCTTGGACAGCACGCGCGGGTCGGTCGCCACCGGCTCGGGCCAGGGGCCGTCGAGCAGCGTGGTGTCCAGCTCCAGCGTGTCGCGGTTGGCGTCCAGGTAGCTGCGCGGGAAGTGCGCCTCGACCCAGGCCACGCCCAGCGCGGGCGCGAAGGCGTAGAGCTTCTCCACGTGCGTGTCCTCGGCCCGGCGCAGCGTGGCCAGGTCGCAGACCGAGCGGAAATCCGCCGGGTAGGCGGTGCCGCTGTGCGGTGAATCCAGCACCAGCGGCGTGCTGCCGGCGGTGCTGCTGAGCATGGGCTGCGGCGCCGCGCCGCCCGTGCCCGGCGCACCGGGGTGCGCCTGCTCGTAGCGGCGGTGTATCAGTTGCAAGGCTGCATGCATGGGCATCACATCAGTTCTCCATAGCGCTATGCGCCACCCGCAGCGCCTGCAATGCATGAGGCGCAAAGGGACAGATGGCCGCGGAGCAGGCCATGCCGGGACATCCGCCGAACCGGCTTCGCCGGGCCGCGGGATGTGCCCCCTCGCAGGGGGTTGGCGAAGACACGAAGTGCGTAGCCTGGGGGTGTTTCATGTCAGTCCAATCGGATCTGGGCGAAGGCGGCCACCTTCTTCATCTTGTCGATCTCGCTCACCACCTGCTTGGAGAACGCTGCCGGCGTGCTGCCGGACGGGTACAGGCCCTGGGCCGCCAGGCGCTCGCGCACGGCCGGCTCCTTCAGCGCCGTGGCCACCGCCTGCTGCATGCGCTGCACCTCGGCCGTGGGCGTGCCCACCGGGGCCACCAGGCCAAACCAGGACGGATCGTTGTTGGCCGGGTAGCCCAGCTCGGCGTAGGTCGGCACCTCGGGCAGCACGTCGAGGCGGCCGCTCCAGGACACCGCCAGCGCCTTGAGCTTGCCGGTCTTGACATAGGGCAGCGAGGACGCGACCTGGTCGAAGTACACCGACACCTGGCCGGCCAGCACGTCGTTCAGCGCCGGGCCGGCACCACGGTAGGGAATGTGCACCATCGACGTGCCCGTGCTGCTCTTGAACAGCTCGCCCCACATGTGGCCGATGGTGCCGTTGCCGGGCGATGCATAAGACACCTTGCCCGGGTTGGCCTTCAGGTGCTTCACCAGCTCGGCGAAGTCCTTCACCGGCAGCTCCTTGGGGTTGATGACGACCACGCCCGGGGCCTTCACCAGCTCGGTCACGCCGACGAAATCCTTGATCGGGTCATACGGCAGCTTGGCGAACACGGCCGGGTTCACGCCGTGGGTGGACAGCGTGGCCACGCCAAAGGTCAGGCCGTCTGGTGCCGCGCGCGCCACTTCGGCCATGCCGATCGAGCCGCCCGCGCCGGCGCGGTTGTCGATCACCACCGGCTGCTGCAGGATGCGCGAGAGCGGCTCCTGCAGGCTGCGCGCGGTGATGTCGGTGGCGCCACCGGGCGGGAAGGGCACGACCAGGCGCAGCGGCTTGCCCTGGGCCCAAGACATTCCAGGAGCGACAGAAGCGGCGGCCAGGGTGGCGAGAAGAGTACGGCGTTGCATGAGGTTCATCCTAGGTAGGTTAGCGGTAGTTATCTTTTTGTAAAAGCAATTGCTGTACCTGATAACATTCCAGTTGGGAATGTTTTGATGGGGTTTCACCATGTCTTTGCGCCGCTTGAACCCGCCCCTGCACCTGCTGCGCGCCTTCTCTACCGTGGTGCGCTTTGGCGGCGTCTCGCGCGCGGCCGAGGCGCTGCACCTCACGCAAAGCGCGGTCAGCAAGCAGGTGCAAGAGCTGGAGCGCTGGATCGGCGTGACCCTGTTCGAGCGCAGCCGCAAGCGCCTGGCCCTGACGCCCGCCGGCGAGCGCTACGAGAAAGCCGTGCGCGCCCTGCTGGCGCAGCTGGAGGCGGCCACGCTGGAGCTGCTCACCAGCGGCGACGGCGGCGGCGCGCTGCATTTGTCGACCCTGCCCACCTTCGGCGCCAAGTGGCTGATCCCGCGCCTGCCGGACTTCCAGCACCGGCACCCGCAGACCACGCTGCACTTCGTGCCCTTTGTGCACGGCTACGACTTCCAGCGGCCGGAGCTGGACTGCTCCATCCTGTTTGGCGATGGCCACTGGCCGGGTGCGCGCTCGCACTACCTGGCCGGCCGCGACGTGGCGCTGATCGCGCCGCGCGCCGGCCTGGCCGAGGTGCCCCTGCGCACGCCGCGCGACGTGGCGCGCTGCACCCTGCTGCGCCACGTCACCGTGCCCGACGCCTGGCTGCGCTGGAGCGAGGCGCATGGCGTGCAAGGCATGGACCCGCTGGCCGGCCCGCAGTTCGACCAGTTCCAGACCATGATCCGCGCCGTCATGGTCGGCATGGGCGTGGCCCTGGTGCCGCGCTGCCTGGTGCAGGACGAGATCACCGCCGGCGTGGTGGCCGAGCCGCTGGCCGGCGGCGGCTACCGCAGCGAGCAGGGCTACTGGTTCTGCTACCCCGAGGCGCGCGCCCAGCTCGCCACGCTGGACCAGTTCCGCAACTGGCTGCTGGCCCTGGTCGAGCCCGAGCCAGCCGCTACGGCAACGCTGCCGCCGCCGTGAAGCGCACGGTAAAGCGCGCGCCCGGCGGCTGGCGGCCGGGCTGGGCGTCTTCCAGGTCGACCCGCGCGCCGTGCAGCAGCGCGATCTCGCGCACGATCGGCAGGCCCAGGCCCGAGCCATCCACATCCGTGCCCAGCGCGCGGTAGAAGGGCTGGAACACGCGCTCGCGCTCGGCCTCGGGGATGCCGGGGCCGGAGTCTTCCACCTGCAGCAGCGCCACGCCGCCAAAGGCGTCGGCCAGCACGCGCGCGGTGATCACGCCCGGCTGCGCGGCGGTCGAGGGCGTGTAGGCAATCGCGTTGTCCACCAGGTTGCGGATCATTTCCTTCAGCAGCGTCGGGTGGCCGTGCAGCGCCACGCCCGGCGCGCCGGGCGCCAGGCCGTCGTAGCCCAGGTCGATGCGCTTTTCCATGGCGCGCGGCACGGCCTCGCGCACCACCTCCATGGTGATGCGCGCCAGGTCGCAGGGCTGGCCGGCGGTGAAGGCGGTGCCGCTGCTCTCGGCGCGCGCCAGCGCCAGCAGCTGGTTGACGGTGTGCGTGGCGCGGATGCTGGCGCGGCCGATCTGCTGCAGCGACAGCTTCAGTTCCTCGGTGCTGGTGCCTTCGCGCTGCGCCAGGTCGGCCTGCATGCGCAGGCCGGCCAGCGGTGTCTTGAGTTGGTGCGCGGCGTCGGCCAGAAAGCGCTTTTGCGTCGCCACCGAGGCGTGCAGGCGCAGCAGCAGGTCGTTGACCGAGGACACCAGCGGCACCACCTCCATCGGCACGGTTTTTTCGTCGAGCGGGCTCAGGTCATCGGGCGGCCGCGCGCGGATGCGCTCTTCCAGCTCCGACAGCGGCTTGATGCCGCGCGCCAGTGCCAGCCACACCAGCAGCACCGCCAGCGGCAGGATGACGAACTGCGGCAGCATCACGCCCTTGATGATTTCGGTGGCCAGCACCGAGCGCTTCTCGCGCGTCTCGGCCACCTGCACCAGCACCTCGGCCGCGGGCAGCGCCGCCGTGGCCGGTGTGAAGCGCACCCAGGTCGCGGCCACGCGCACGCTCAGGCCGCGCAGCTCGTCGTCGTGCAGGCGCACCTGGCCGGTCGGCGCGCGCGATTCATCGGCCGGCTCCGCCAGGTCGCGGTCGCCGGCCAGCACCTCACCGCGCAGGCCGCGCACCTGGTAGAAGACCGTGTCGGCATCGTCTGCGCGCAGCAGCTCGCTGGCCGGCTGCGGCAGGTTGAACTGCACCTGGCCGTCCTTCCAGGTGACGAACTGGGCCAGCGCCTGGGCGTTGTATTCCAGCGCGCGGTCGAAGGGCTTGTTGGCAATGCCCTGCGCCACCAGCCAGGTCAGCGCCAGGCTCACCGGCCACAGCAGCAGCAGCGGCGTGAGCATCCAGTCAAGGATCTCTCCAAACAGCGAGCGCTGCTGGCGCTGGAACAGTTTCAAGATGGGGCTTTAAGCAAAAAGTGGCTGTAGCCCAGGCGGGACCTGGGCATGTAGCTATGGTTTTTGATTTTTCTCAACCCGGAATCTTCTCTAGGCAATAGCCCAGGCCGCGCACCGTGGCGATGCGGATCGGGCCTTTCTCTATCTTCTTGCGCAGGCGGTGGATATAGACCTCGATGGCGTTGTTGCTGACCTCTTCGCCCCATTCGCACAGGCGGTCCACCAATTGGTCCTTGCTGACCAGGCGGCCGGCGCGTTGCAGCAGCACCTCCAGCAGGCCCAGCTCGCGCGCCGACAGCTCGACCATGCGCCCGTCTATGGTGGCGACGCGGCCAGCCTGGTCGTACAGCAGCGGGCCGTGCTTGATGGTGCTGCTGGTGCCGCCCATGCCGCGCCGGGTCAGGGCGCGTACCCGTGCCTCCAGCTCCTGCAGGCTGAAGGGCTTGGCCATGTAGTCGTCGGCGCCAAAGTCCAGGCCCTTCACGCGCTCTTCCACGCTGTCGGCGGCGGTCAGGATCAGCACCGGCAGGCTGGAGCCGCGGCCGCGCAGCTTCTTCAGCACCTCCAGCCCATGCAGCCGGGGCAGGCCCAGGTCGAGGATCAGCAGGTCGAACTCGTCGTTGGTCAGCAGCGCGGCGTCGGCCTCGCTGCCGTTGGCCACGTGGTCCACCGCCGCGCCGGAGGCGCGCAGCGTGCGCAGCAGGCCATCGGCCAGCACCTGGTCGTCTTCGGCTATCAGGATCCGCATAGTTGTCTCCTTGGGCGCGCAGGGCGCGCCTCGGGCAAATTTTAGGAGCGGGGCGCTGCTGCGCTGCTCAGGGTTTGCGCTTCGGCGGCGCCGGATCGGACACCACGGTGCCGGGCAGGCCGGCAAAGGCGCGGTGCACGGCGCCTTCGGCGCGCAGTTGCTCGAACGCATCGCGCGTGCGCTCCACCAGCGCGGCGGGCGTGCCGCGGCTGTAGGCCATGTAGAGCTGGGTGGTCAGCTCGTCGAGCGTCAGTACGCGCACCAGGCCGCTGCACTGCGGCTGCCTGTTGCGGCATTGTTGCCGGGCGTCGACCTCGGTCAGCGGCACCAGGTCCACCTGCCGCGCCAGCAGCCGGCGTACGTTGTCTTGCTGTTGGGCCGACACCGTCACCCGCGTGAAGCCGTGTTGCTGCAGGTACTGGTGGCGCAGGTCGTCGCGCACCACGCCTATGGTGTAGCGCCGCGCGTCGGCCAGGCTGCCCACGCCGATGTCGTTGCGCTCGGCCAGGCGGTACAGGTGGTACTGGGTGCGTATCACCTCGGCGGCCCACTGGAACAGCGGCTCGCGCTCGGGCGTGCGGGCGATCAGGTAGATCAGCACGCCCGGCTCGCCCAGGGCCTTGTCGTAGGCGCGCGCCCAGGGGTAGACGTCGAGGCGGTAGTCGCTGATGCCGGCGCGCTCCAGCGTGGCGCGCACCAGCTTGGTGGCGGGGCCGGACTGGGTGCCGCTCTCGTCGAAGGTGTAGGGCGTGATCTCGGTCACCACGCGCACCGCCTGCGCGGCCGCGCCGCAGGCGGCGGCCGCCAGCAGCAGGCCGCAGGCCGTGCGCAGCAGGGGGCGAAGGCAGTGTGTGCAGGGCATTCAGTCGCCTCCGCTGGCCTGGTTGCGGCCCTGGTGCTTGGCGCGGTAGAGCGCCGCGTCGGCCTGGTGGAACAGCGTGTGGAAGTCCGGCGTGCCGCTGGCGTCGTACTGCGCCACGCCCACGCTCAGCGTGATGTGGTCGGCCACATCAGAGGCCCCGTGCGCGATGTTGAGCATGGCCACGGCCTGGCACATGCGCTCGGCCAGCTCCCGGCCCTGCGCGGCCGGGGTGCCGGGCAGCAGCACGGCGAATTCCTCGCCGCCGATGCGCGCCACCAGCTCGCCGGCGCGGCTGGCGCAGCCCTGCAGGTTGTGCGCGATGCGCACCAGGCTGGCATCGCCGGCGGCATGGCCGTGGCGGTCGTTGTAGCGCTTGAAGTAGTCGATGTCGGCCAGCAGCAGGCACAGCGGCTGGCCGCTGCGGCGCGCGCGCTGGAATTCGGTGGTGGCGGCCTCGTCGAAATGCCGGCGGTTGGCCAGCCCGGTCAGCGGGTCGGTGCGCGACAGGGTCTGCAACTGGCGGTTGGCCGCCTCCAGCTCGACGGTGCGCGCCTGCACCAGCTCGGCCAGCCGGTCGCGGTGGTCGGCCAGCTCGTGCTCGTAGCGCTGCTGGCGCTGCAGGTAGTCCGACAAATTGGCCTGCAGGTGGTTGACGCCGGCCACCAGTTGGCTGAGTTCATCCTGGCGCCCGGCGGGCCGCTGCAGGGCCAGCGGGCGGTCCAGTGTCTCGGGCGTGAGCCGCTCCAGGTGGGTGGCGATGCGCTGCACATGCTGGGTCACCAGCCGGCCAAACACCAGCACCACCAGGCTGGCCAGCAGCAGCGACTGCACCAGCTGGGTCAGGCCGATGGTCAGCACCTCGCTGCGCAGGCGCGACCAGAGCACGCGCTCGTCGCCATACAGCGTCAGGCTGCCCACGGTCTCCAGGCCGCCTGGAAAGGGTGCATGCGCCAGCGCCACGCGGCGCACCGGCGCCAGTTGCGAAGGCTGCCAGTCCAGGCGCTGGCGGCTGAAGACCTCGGGTGGCCGGCTGCCGGCGTTGATCGTCAGCTCGACCTTGCCCACCGGCGCGGCGTTGGCCAGGCTGTCCACATGCACCTGCAGCGCGTCGCGGTCCATGTCCCAGATCGAGCGCGCCAGCGCCGGCTGGAACACCTGCTCCAGCAGGGTCAGGTCGGCCGACATCGCCGCCACGCCGCTGCGCCAAGCCGACCAGGTACGCACCGTCACCGTCAGCAGCGTGAACACCAGGCAGAAGCCGAGCGTGGCCAGCATCAGCCGCGTGCCCAGCGCCAGCCGCGCGGAGGCGCCGGGCGCTGTGCTGGGGAGGCTGTCGCCTACTGCAGCCATTTCCTTTGCAGCGCCTCGTAGGTGCCGTTGCGGTGCAGTGCCGCCAGCCCGCCGCGAAAGCGCTCCACCAGCGCGTCGGCGGTCTTCGACCCGAAGGCCATGTAGTTGCCGCCCGGGCCCTGGTCGGGCAGGCGCAGCACGCGCTCCAGGGTCTGGGCCGGGTCGTCGCCGGCCTGCCGCGCGATCCAGCGCGCACCCAGCTCGTTCATCACCCACAGGTCGATGCGGCCGGCCTTGAGCTTCTGGTAGTTCAGGTCGTGGCGCGGGCCCGACTGCAGGCTGTCGCCGGGCATGAAGCCCAGCGTCAGCAGCCGCTGCTCGCCGATGTCCTGCTTGACCGTGCCGATCTGCATCGCCCGCACCTGCTCGATCCTGGTCACGTCCAGCCGGCGGCTGCGCAGCGCAAACAGGTAGTAGTCGCTGGGCGCGACGACGCCCACCCACTTGAACAGGCGCTCGCGCTCTGCCGAGCGGTTGATCGAATAGATCAGCACGTTTTCCTCGGCCAGCGTCGTCTCGTAGGCGCGCGCCCAGGGCAGCGACTGGATGGCCGCCTGCAGGCCGATCTGTGCCAGCACGGCTTCCACCACCTCGGTGCCCAGGCCGGTGACGCGGCCGTCCTGCGTGAAGTTGTAGGGCGGATATTCCTCGGTCAGGATGCGCAGCGCCGGTGCTGCCCGCAGCGCAGGTGCGGCCACGGTCAGCGTCCCAAGCACGGCGCAGGCCCGGCGGCGGTCTGGCCGCACTGGTGCGGTGGAAAGAGGGGCGGGGGGCGTCACGAACGGGCGGTGAAAGCGAATGTACGGTGAGTACGCAGGGTACCGCAGGGAGGGCCGCGCGGTCCATGCCGTATGGCGGCTTTGTGGGGCTACTTCGCGGCTTCGCAAGCGGGTGTCTAACGCGCGTAGACCTCCAGCCCCAGCCGCACCACCGTCGCCACCTCGGCCCCGACCTCGGCCTGGAACTCGGCCTCGGCATGCTGCACCGCGCGGCGAAAGCCAGCCAGCCAGCCCAGGCCGGCCGGCGTGAAGCGCACCAGCCGCGCGCGCGCATCAAACGGATCGGGCCCGCGCTCCACCAGGCCCCAGGCCGTGCATTGGTCCACCAGGTCGCCCATGGCCTGCTTGCTCATGCCGGCGGCGGCGGCCAGGTCGGTCAGGCGCGAGCCCTCCAGCGCCAGGTGCCGCGTGATGTGCACATGGGCCGCGCTCACCTGCGAGCGCGCCGCCAGGTTGGACAGCGCCAGCGGCACCGCCTCGTCGTGCGCCATCCACTCCAGCACGCGCGCATCGAAGCGGCGCAAGGCCTCGCCCATCAGCCGCCCCAGGTGGGCCTGCCGCCAGCCGTCGTCGGGCCCGGATTGCGTGTTGTCGTCCATTGGAAAATGGTAAGGCAAACTGACTAAAAATCAGGTTTACGACGAAAGACAAGCTCCATACACTACTGTTCAAGCATCCAGGCTGTTCATTGAATCAGTGGCCCGGATTTCTGCAAGTCATTGATCCTTCAGGAGATTTTTCACATGGACGCTCCCGTCAAGAACCCCGCCGCCGCTGCCGAAAAAGCCAAGGCCCTGCAAGCCGCGCTGGCCCAGATCGAAAAGCAATTCGGCAAGGGCACCATCATGCGGCTGGGCGAAGGCGAGGTGATTGCCGACATCCAGGTCGTCTCCACCGGCTCGCTGGGCCTGGACGTGGCGCTGGGCGTGGGCGGCCTGCCGCGCGGCCGCGTGGTCGAAATCTACGGCCCGGAATCCTCTGGCAAGACCACGCTCACGCTGCAGGTCATCGCCGAGATGCAACGCCAGGCCGGCACCTGCGCCTTCGTCGATGCCGAACATGCACTCGACACCCAGTACGCCCAAAAGCTCGGCGTCAACCTGCAAGAGCTGCTGATCTCCCAGCCCGACACCGGCGAGCAGGCGCTTGAAATCGTCGACAGCCTGGTGCGCTCTGGCGCGGTCGATCTGATCGTCATCGACTCGGTCGCCGCGCTCACGCCCAAGGCCGAAATCGAAGGCGAAATGGGCGACTCCCTGCCCGGCCTGCAGGCCCGCCTGATGAGCCAGGCGCTGCGCAAGCTCACCGCCACCATCAAGAAGACCAACTGCATGGTCATCTTCATCAACCAGATCCGCATGAAGATCGGCGTCATGTTCGGCTCGCCAGAAACCACCACTGGCGGCAACGCGCTCAAGTTCTACGCCTCGGTGCGCCTGGACATCCGCCGCATCGGCTCGATCAAGAAGGGCGACGAGGTGATCGGCAACGAAACCAAGGTCAAGGTGGTCAAGAACAAGGTCAGTCCGCCCTTCAAGACGGCCGAGTTCGACATCCTCTTCGGCGAAGGCATCAGCCGCGAGGGCGAAATCATCGACATGGGCGTGATCGCCAAGATCGTCGACAAATCCGGCGCCTGGTACGCCTACAACGGCGAGAAGATCGGCCAGGGCCGCGACAACGCACGCGAGTTCCTGCGCGAAAACCCCGAGCTGGCGCGCGAGATCGAGAACAAGGTGCGCGAAAGCCTGGGCATCGCCCTGCTGCCCGCCGACGTGGTGAGCGCGCCTGTCACTGCCACGGCGGAATGAGGATTGCGGCTTTTGGAAGAAAAGTGGCTGAAACCCAGGCTGCACCTGGGCAGGTAGCTATTATTTTAGTAGCTGCCTGAGCCGCGATGGCCTTCGGTCAACTGTCCCTCAAGGGCCGCGCGCTGCGCTACCTGTCGGCGCGCGAGCACTCCCGCACCGAGCTGAGCCGCAAGCTCGCTCCCCATGAAGAAGAGCCCGGCGAGATCGAGCGCGTGCTGGACGAGCTCACCGCCAAGGGCTTTCTGAGCGAGGCGCGCGTCGTTGAATCCGTCGTGCACCGCCGCGCCGCCCGTCTGGGCGCTGCGCGCATCCGCCAGGAACTCCAGCAAAAAGGCATAGCGCCCGAACTCATGGCCGCCGCACTGGCTGGCCTCAAGGATTCAGAACTGGCCCGCGCCCGCGCCGTCTGGCAGCGCAAGTTCGACGCGCCACCCGCAGATGCTGCCGAGCGCGCCCGGCAAACCCGCTTCCTGATGACGCGAGGCTTCGCCTCTGAAGTAGTGCGCCGCGTGCTCGCCGGCGGCTGGGACGACGAGGGCTGAGGGCTACAAGCCCAGCATCAGCTTGAGGTTTTGTACGGCAGCCCCGCTCGCGCCCTTGCCCAGGTTGTCCAGGCGCGCGATCAGCACCGCGTGGCGGTGGTCTTCGTTCGGGAACACGCGGATCTCAAGCTGGTTGGTGTCGTTCAGCGCCAGCGCATCGAGCTTGCCGTCGGCGGTGGGCGGCAGCACCTGCACAAACTGCTCGGCCGTGTTGCTCTTGGCATAGTGCGCGGCCAGCGCGTCGTGCAGGTCGGCGGCTTTGGGCTTGCCGGGCAGC
This sequence comes from Xylophilus sp. GW821-FHT01B05, assembly GCA_038961845.1. Classification (NCBI taxonomy): domain Bacteria; kingdom Pseudomonadati; phylum Pseudomonadota; class Betaproteobacteria; order Burkholderiales; genus Xylophilus; species Xylophilus sp. GW821-FHT01B05. The sequence goes on along the minus strand of CP152408.1, from coordinate 5,468,969 downwards.
AGGTCCAGGTGCAGCGGCAACTGCACCAGCATGCCCTGCTTGAAGTTGCCCACTGAAGGGATGAACACCGGCCGGCGCGTGAGGCCGGTGTACTGCAGGATCTCGGGAATGTGCTTGTGCGTCAGGCCCAGCGCATAGGTCTCGAACAGCGGTGCCTGGCCGGCCTCGTAGGCCTCGATCATGCTGCGCCCGCCGCCCGAGTAACCGCTGACCGAAGGCAGCGCCACCGGGAAATCCGGCGGCAGCAGGCCCGCATCGATCAGGGGGCGCAGCAGCGCGATGGCGCCGGTGGCATAGCAGCCCGGGTTGGCCACGCGATCGGCGGCGGCCACGGCATCCTTCTGGCCCGCGACCAGCTCCGGAAAGCCAAACACCCAGCCCGGCGCCACGCGGTGCGCGGTCGAGGCATCGATGATCTTCGGGCGATGGCCTGGCAGCGCATCGACCATGGCCACGGTGTCGCGCGCCGCATCGTCGTGCAGGCACAGCACCACCAGGTCCACGCCGGCGATCAGTTCTCGCTTGGCGACTGGGTCCTTGCGCCGCTCGGGCGCAATGCTCACCAGTTCGATCTGCGGCATCTGCTGAAGCCGTTCGCGGATCTGCAAGCCGGTGGTACCGGCTTCGCCATCGATGAAGACCTTGGACATTCCCTTGTGTTCCTGTGGATTCCCACGCCGTGGACAAAGGGCAGCCGGGGGCCGGCAGGGGGCGTGGAAGCGCCCATGATACAGTCGACGGTTGCTGTGCCCCATGCCCGCTGCCAGCACAGGTTTCTTGCTTAACGCATCTCCCTCATCTCTACCTCCGGCCGTCGGGTCTGCCGTCCATCCTTTCTCCTGAGAGAGCCCTCATGAAGATTCACGAATACCAAGGCAAGGAAATCTTGCGCAACTTCGGTGTGCCCGTGCCGCGCGGCATCCCTGCGTTCACGGTCCAGGAGGCGGTCGAAGCCGCCCAGAAACTTGGCGGCCCGGTCTGGGTCGTCAAGGCCCAGATTCACGCGGGTGGCCGCGGCAAGGGCGGCGGCGTGAAGGTTGCCAAGACCATCGAAGACGTCAAGCGCATCGCTGGCGAGATCCTGGGCATGCAGCTCAAGACCCACCAGACCGGCCCCGAAGGCCAGAAGGTGCGTCGCCTCTACATCGAAGACGGCGCGGACATCCAGAAGGAGTACTACGTCTCCATCGTGACCGACCGCGCCACGCAGAAGCTGGCGTTCATCGCGTCCAGCGAAGGCGGCATGGACATCGAGGAAGTGGCCCATTCCACCCCCGAAAAGATCATCACCGAGTACATCGATCCCCTGACCGGCCTCACCGCCGAACAAGGCCAGAAGATCGCTGCCGGCATCGGCCTGCCCGCCGAGTCCACCGAACAGGCCATCGACATCTTCCAGAAGCTCTACAAGTGCTACATGGAAACCGACGCGTCGCTGGTGGAAATCAACCCGCTGAACCGTGACGGCAAGAACAAGCTGATGGCGCTCGACGCCAAGTTCAACTTCGACTCCAACGCGCTGTTCCGCCACCCCGAGATCGTGGCCTACCGCGATCTGGACGAAGAAGACGCAGCCGAAGTCGAAGCCAGCAAGTTCGACCTGGCCTACATCAGCCTCGATGGCAACATCGGCTGCCTGGTGAACGGTGCCGGCCTGGCCATGGCCACCATGGACACCATCAAGCTGTTCGGCGGCGAGCCGGCCAACTTCCTGGACGTGGGCGGCGGCGCCACCCCCGAGAAGGTCACCGAAGCCTTCAAGATCATGCTGAAGAACAAGAACGTGGAAGCCATCCTCGTCAACATCTTCGGCGGCATCATGAAGTGCGACACCATCGCCACCGGCGTGATCGCAGCCTGCAAGGCCGTGAACCTGCAAGTGCCGCTGGTCGTGCGCATGAAGGGCACCAACGAAGTCGAAGGCAAGAAGCTGCTGGCCGATTCGGGCCTGCCTATCATCAGCGCCGACACCATGGCGGACGCGGCCCAGAAGGTCGTCGCAGCAGTCAAGAAAGCCTAAGGAAACGTCATGTCGATCTACATCAACAAAGACACCAAGGTCATCACCCAAGGCATCACGGGCAAGACCGGTCAGTTCCACACGGAAAAGTGCCAGGAATACGCGAACGGCAAGAACGCCTTCGTGGCCGGCGTGAACCCGAAGAAGGCCGGCGAGTCGATCTTCAACATCCCGATCTTCGGCTCGGTCAAGGAAGCCGCCACGCAGACCGGCGCCACCGTGTCGGTGATCTACGTGCCGCCGGCAGGCGCTGCCGCCGCCATCTGGGAAGCTGTCGAAGCCGACCTCGACATGGCGATTTGCATCACCGAAGGCATTCCGGTCAAGGACATGCTCGAAGTGCGCAACCGCATGAAGGCCAAGGAAGCCGCTGGCGGCAAGAAGACCCTGCTGCTTGGCCCCAACTGCCCCGGCCTGATCACGCCCGACGAGATCAAGATCGGCATCATGCCCGGCCATATCCACCGCAAGGGCCGCATCGGCGTGGTCTCGCGCTCCGGCACGCTGACCTATGAAGCAGTTGCGCAACTGACCGAAATCGGCCTCGGCCAATCGAGCGCAGTCGGCATCGGCGGCGACCCGATCAACGGCCTGAAGCACATTGACGTGATGAAGGCCTTCAATGACGACCCGGAAACCGATGCCGTCATCATGATCGGCGAAATCGGCGGTCCGGACGAGGCCGACGCTGCCCGCTGGTGCAAGCTCAACATGAAGAAGCCGGTGGTCGGCTTCATCGCCGGCGTGACCGCGCCTCCCGGCAAGCGCATGGGCCACGCCGGTGCGCTGATCTCGGGCGGCGCCGACACCGCCGAAGCCAAGCTCGCCATCATGGAAGAGTCCGGCTTCACCGTGACGCGTAATTTCTCGGAACTGGCCAAGCTGCTGAAGGCAAAGCTCTAAGCAGACTGTGGGCAGGGGCCGTACGCAGAATTACGCATCTGCGCCGGCCCAGGGGGCTTTTACACTCCGCTCTACAAAAAGAAGCGCTCCGGGGCAGGTTGGCCCGGAGCGCTTCTTTATTCATAACAGGAGCAACGGATGGAAGTCCTCAATAGTCCCGACTTCTGGATCGGTCTACTCAAGATCGTCTGGATCAACATCATTCTCTCCGGCGACAACGCCGTGGTGATCGCGCTGGCGGCCCGCTCACTGCCGCCGCACCAGCAGAAACAGGCCATTTTGTGGGGCTCCGGCGCCGCCGTGGTTCTGCGCATCGTGCTCACCGTGGTCGCGGCCAAGCTGCTCGCCTTGCCCTACCTGCAGATCGTCGGCGGCTGCCTGCTGCTCTGGATCGGCGTGCAACTGCTGGGTGAAGAGGATGAGGGTGAAGGCGAATCCAAGGAATACGGCAACCTGATGACGGCCGTGCGCACCATCCTGATCGCCGATCTGGTCATGAGCCTGGACAACGTCATCGCCGTGGCCGCCGCGGCCCAGGGCAGCATGCTGCTGCTGGTGCTGGGCCTGGCGATCAGCATTCCGCTGGTGGTCTTCGGCAGCTCGCTCATGATCAAGCTGATGGAGCGCTTCCCCATCATCGTGCTGCTGGGCGCCGCCCTGATCGGCTGGGTCGGTGGCGAAACCATCATGGGTGACACCGCGCTCAGCGGCGTGCTGGAAGGCAACCACTGGCTGCACTACGCTGCCGCAGCAGCAGGCGCCGCCTTCGTGGTGCTTGTCGGCAAGACGCTGAAGGCCCGCGGCGCGCGGCCAGCCGCTGGCGCCTGAGCGCAAATCGCTCGGGGGTGAGCTTGCCCCCAGGCAAAACGCCGCAGCGCGCGGCGTCGGGCTGCTCTATGATGCGCCGCCCGACCAGATTGTGGGCGGCCGTCCGCGACCCGTCGCCTGCGATGCACTACCAGTTTCACGCCCTCTCCGACACCGGTCGCGTCCGGCAGAACAACGAAGACGCCGTCCTGCATGACGCGGCGCTGGGCTTGGCGCTGCTGGCCGACGGCATGGGCGGCTACAACGCGGGCGAGGTCGCCAGCGGCATCGCCACCCATTCGGTGCATGCCGCATTCGGCCGCTGGCGGCAGGCGCAGCCCGGCATGCCATCGGTGCGCGAGCTGCGCCGCGCCATGCAGCGCTGCGTGGCCGATGCCAACTTCGCCATCGTCGAGGCCGCGCGCGGCCATCCCGAGTACCAAGGCATGGGCACGACCCTGGTGCTGGCCGTGTTCCTTGGCCGGCGCGTGCTGGTCGGCCACGTCGGGGATTCGCGTTGCTATCGCCTGCGCGGCGGCCAGCTGCGCCAGCTCACACGCGACCATTCCGTGCTGCAGGAGCAGCTCGACGCCGGCCGGATCCGCCGCGAGGACGCCGCCGCTGCGGCCTTCCGCAACCTGGTGACCCGCGCGCTGGGCGTAGAGGCCGAGGTGCGGCTGGACCTGTCCGACCACGCCGTGGAGCCGGGCGACCGCTACCTGCTGTGTTCGGACGGTTTGTCCGACATGCTCGACGACCCGGCCATCGGCCGGCTGCTGGCCTCTGATCTTCCGATGGGCGGTAGTGCCGAGGCGCTGGTGCGAGCCGCGAACGCCGCAGGCGGACGCGATAATGTCAGCGTGGTGCTGATACAGGTAGAGGGCCCACCCCGTATGCCTGGACGCATTGCCCGCTGGCTGGGCAGATAGAGCGGCGGCGCGGGCCACACAAGCAACCGGATCAGGAGTCGGGCATGGCCAAGCTGTTGTTGTCGCTCGAGGGCGTCACCCTTCGGGAAGTGGTACTGGTCAAGGAGCACACCACCTTCGGCCGCCGGCCCTACAGCGACGTCGTGATCGACAACCTCGCAGTCAGCGGCGAGCACGCCACGATGCACCTGGGCGCCGACGGCGAGGTGCTGGTGGAAGACCTTCGCAGCACCAACGGCACCTTCGTCAATGGCAAGCGGGTCGAGCGCCAGGTACTGTGCAGTGGCGACATCATCGGCATAGGCAAGTACCAGCTCCGCTTCGAACACGATCCACGCCCGTCGCTGGCTACACCACCGGCGCCGCCGCCGGTTCAGGCGGTGGCCCAGTTGGAGCCACCGCTGCCGGCTGAGCCCGACAGCGGCCCGCCCTCCGTTTTTGCCGAGACCGCCCTGACGGCCGAGCCAGTGATGGCCGCCACCCAGGCGCCCACCATCCAGGTGCTGAGCGGTGCCGCGGCCGGCCGCAAGCTGGCCTTGGTCAAGGTCGTGACCACCATAGGCAAATCCGGCATCGGCATTGCCGCCATCACGCGTCGTGGCCGCGGCTTCATCCTGAGCTATGTCGAGGGCGGCGCTGTGCCCTCCATCAATGGCGCGCCGCTGCAGTCCGGCCCCGTGGTGCTGCGACATGGCGACCTGGTCGAACTGGCCGGCGTGCGCATGCAGTTCGACCACGCCCTGGGCTGAGCACCAGCCTCTCCCGCCCGGTTTCCATGGGGCTGCTGTCCCGCCATTGCTTGCGCATCGGCGTCACGCTCGTGCCGGTGGGCATTGCGCTGCTGCACGCCATCGGCATGGCCGAGCTGGCTCCCTTGCGCCGGCTGGATGACGCGCTGTACGACCTGCGCCTGCGGGCCACCATGCCGCGCACGCTGGACGAGCGCATCGCCATCGTCGACATCGACGAAAAGAGCCTGGCCGAGCTCGGCCACTGGCCCTGGGGTCGCGACAAGATGGCGCAACTGGTGGACGAGCTGTTCGACCGGCAACAGGTGGCCGTGCTCGGCTTCGATGTGCTGTTTGCCGAGGCCGATGACAGCTCCGGCCTGCACAGCCTGCAGCAACTGGCCCAGGGGCCGCTGCGCCAGCAGCCGGGTTTTGCCGAGCAATTGCGGCAGCTAGCGCCGCAGCTGGACTACGACCAGCGCTTTGCCCATGCGTTGGCGCAGCGGCCGGTGGCGCTGGGCTATTACTTCACCAGTGACCGCGACGGCCGTACCAAGGGCGCGCTGCCAGCGCCCGTGCTGCGCGCGCAAGACCTTGCACCGCCGGGCATCCATGCCCTGTCCTGGAACGGCTATGGCGCCAATCTGCCCAACCTGAGCGCCGCCGCAGCGCATGCCGGCTTCTTCAATGCCATCACCGACGCCGACGGCGTGGTGCGCGCCCTGCCGCTGCTGGCCCAGTACCAGGGCCATTACTACGAATCGCTGGCGCTGGCCGTGTTTCGTTTGCTGCGCGGTCAGCCCGAGCTGTTGCCGGCCTATGCGCCCGACCAGCGCGCGGACCAGCCCCAGGTGCTGGAAGGCCTGCTGCTGCACCAGGGTGAGCGCCTGCAGTCCGTGCCGGTGGACAGGCGTGCGGCCACGCTCGTGCCTTATCGCGGGCCGGGCGGCGCGCGCGGCGGCTCCTTTCGCTACGTGTCCGCCTCGGACGTGCTGGCCGGGCGGCTGCCGGCAGGCCAGCTCAAGGGCAAGGTCGTGCTGGTGGGCAGCACGGCGCCGGGCCTGCAGGACCTGCGCGTGACGCCGGTCGGTGAAACCTATCCCGGCGTTGAAACCCACGCCAACGTGATCTCGGGCCTGCTGGATGGCCGCAGCCCGGCGCGGCCCGACTACGCCACCGGCTACGAAGTGCTGGCCCTGCTGGTGGCCGGCCTGCTGCTGGCGTTTGCGCTGCCGCTGCTGTCGGTGCCGGCCGGCGCCGGGTTGGCGCTGGCGCTTGCGGCTGCGCTGGCCGGGCTCAATTTCTGGCTCTACCGCGCGGCGGCGCTGGTGCTGCCGCTGGCGGCGCAACTGCTGATGGTGGCGACCGCGTTTGGCCTCAACATCGCCTACGGCTACTTTGTCGAAAGCCGCGCCAAGCGCCAACTGGCAAAACTGTTCGGCACCTATGTGCCGCGCGAGCTGGTGCAGGAAATGCTCAGGCAGCCGGGGCGCTACAGCATGCAGGCCGCCAGCCGCGAACTGACGGTGATGTTCTGCGACATGCGCGGTTTCACCGCCCTGTCCGAGCGCATGGAGCCCTTGGCCCTGCAGGCGCTGCTCAACAGCGTGTTCAGCCGGCTGACCGAGACCATTCGCGCCCATCGCGGCACCATAGACAAATACATGGGCGACTGCGTCATGGCCTTCTGGGGCGCGCCGGTGGCGGAGCCCGGGCATGCCCGCCTGGCCGTCGCCGCCGCGCTGGCCATGGTCGATGCGGTGCAGGCGCTCAACGTCGAGCACCGCGCGCGTGGCCTGCCACAGGTCGACATTGGCATCGGCCTCAATACCGGCAGCATGTGCGTCGGCGACATGGGCTCGGACATCCGCCGCAGCTACACCGTGGTGGGCGATGCGGTCAACCTGGGCGCGCGGCTGGAGGGCTTGTCCAAGGTCTACGGCGTGGCCATTGTGGCCAGCGACAGTACCCGCCAGCAGGCTGGCGAAGGCTTTACCTGGCGCGAGCTGGACCGGGTCCGGGTCCAGGGCAAGCAGCAGGCTGTCGGCGTCTTCAGCCCGCAAGGCGCGGGGGCATCGGCCGAGCCCGACGCCGCGTGGGCCGCTATGCTTGAAGCCTACCGCCGCCGTGACTGGGACCAGGCCCAGGCCCTGCTGCAAGACCTGGCGCCCGCCGCCGGCCAGGAGGCCCTGCACGCGCTGTACCTGGCGCGCATAGTCGCCGCCCGGCAATCGCCCCCGCCGGCAGACTGGGATGGCACCACCCGCTTCGATACCAAGTAGCCCTTACGTTCCAAGAGACTACCCATGAAAATCCGAGTGCTCGGTTGCTCCGGCGCCATCGCCCGCGACTGCCGTACCACCGCCTTCCTGGTGGACGAGAGCCTGCTGGTCGATGCCGGCACCGGCGTGGGCGACCTGAGCCTGGACGAGATGGCCCGCATCGACCACGTGCTGCTCACCCACAGCCACCTGGACCACATCGCCGCACTGCCCTTGATGGCCGACGCTATCAGTGCGCGCCGTAGCACCCCGATCTGCGTGCATGCCCTGCCTGGCACCGTGGTCGCCTTGCGCGCTCACATCTTCAACGACCTCATCTGGCCCGACTTCACCCGCCTGCCGTCGCCGCAGGCGCCGTTCATCCGCCTGCATAAAATCGAGGTGGGCCAGGTGCTGGCCATTGCCGGCAAGCAGATCGAGGTGCTGCCCGCCGCCCACACCGTGCCGGCCGTGGGCTTTGCCGTGAGCGAGGGCGGCCCCTGCTGGGTCTTCACCGGCGACACCGGGCCCAACCCCGCCTTCTGGCGCCGGGTCAACCAGCTCAATGTCGGCGCCCTGGTCATAGAGACCGCCTTCAGCGACCACGAGGCCCCGCTGGCCCGGCGCAGCCAGCATCTGTGCCCCCAGGCGCTGGCGCAGGAACTGGCCCAGATCAATGCCCGGCAGGCCTACCCGGTCTACATCACCCACACCAAGCCCGCCGAAACCGCCGCCATCATGGGCGAGATCGGCACAGCCACAGCAGCGCCACCAGCCCTGCTCACCCGCCGCATAGTCCAACTCCAGGCCGGCCAGTTCATAGAGCTGTGACAAAGCCGACAAAAGTGTCAACCCGTATCTTTGGGCTAGCAAAGGTGACAGCCCCAGCCGCCGGACTTGTCGGGAATCCAGCTGTATGGATGTGAAACGAAGTGCAAGTGCCCTGGCATGGAAGCTGCTGCGCTACCGGGTCCCTCCCCCTCCCAACACCCCCAGGAGTTTTCTATGAAGCGTTCTATTTCGCGTAGCGTTCAAAAGGGTTTCACCCTTATTGAATTGATGATCGTTGTGGCGATTATTGGTATTTTGGCGGCTGTGGCACTGCCGGCTTATCAGGATTACACAGCCAAGGCGCAAGTTGCGGCTGGGTTGGGGGAAATAACCCCTGGTCAAACGAAAGTAGAAACGAGTATTACCGATGGAACCGCTGTGACTACGGCTACGGACATTGGGCTGCAAACCTCGACCAAGAGGTGTGCAATTGCCGCGACCTTTGCTGTAGCCAATAAAGGTGCAGGTACTATTGTCTGCACGCTGATCGGTGGCTCGCAAGTGAATAACCAAACCATTACCTGGACTCGCATAGCGGATGATGCGGCAACCGATCCTGGCAAATGGACTTGCACGTCGAGTGTCGCTGCAAAGCTGAAACCTAAGGAATGCACTTGATAAAACCTACTCCCAAGGTCTAATGACGCGCAAGAGTAGTTTTAAAAAAGGCCCTTAAGGGCCTTTTTTATTGAATCTCTGAATTCGAATTTCAAATGGCTCTCAACCTCATTTAGCAAAAATTTTGACAAAAGACCTTGGTATGTGAAATCCGTGTTTTCGTACAAATCGACAATCCAGCTTCTTCTCCATCCCGACCTCACGTAGTCCAACTTCCACACTTGGCAAAACCGCATTCCCGCGGGCCTACCATGGCGACGCAATCCCTTGCGCACCTGCAGATATGCGGGTTTTTTCCGCCTGATATGTCCAAAGGAGTTCATTCCATGCCATCCATCAAGCTTCGCAGCGTCGGCCTTGCCGCCGCAGTTGCCGCCTGCAGCCTTGCCTTCGTGGGCTGCACCACCACCCGTCCCAATGACCAGGCCAGCGGCACTTCCTCGCGTACCTCCATCGACGCGCAGGTGAATGCCTCGCTCTCCAAGCTCTATGACACCGTGCCCGGCTCGCGCGAGCTGGTGGCCAAGTCGCGTGGGGTGCTGGTGTTCCCGTCGGTGGTGGGGGCCAGCCTGGGGATCGGGGCTGAGTACGGCCGTGGCGCCTTGCGCGTGAATGGTGCTACGCAGGGCTACTACAGCACCACCGCAGGCTCGATCGGCTTCCAGGCCGGGGCGCAGTCCAAGGCGGTGATCTATTTGTTCACCACGCAGGATGCGCTGGACAAGTTCCGCAACAGCAGCGGCTGGACGGTGGGGGCGGATGCCACGGTGGCGGTGGCCAACGTGGGCGCCAACGGCAGCGTCGACACCAATACCGTGCAGCAGCCAGTGGTGGGCTTCGTGATGACCAATGTCGGCCTGGAGGCCGGCGTGTCACTGCAGGGCGCGAAGATCTCGCGCATCCAGCTCTAAAGCTCTCAGCCTGAGCCCGGCCGGCTGCACCCGCAGCCGGCTTTTTTCATTGCCGGGCCGCCCCAAGATGAAAAACGCCCCCTCGGGGGGCAGCGAACCACGCGAAGCGGGGAGCGTGGGGGCCACTTTTCATGGTGCTTATCCCGCAGTGCTGGAGTAGCTGCCCGACTTGCCCCCGTGCTTCTCCAGCACCTGCACGTCGGTCATCACCATGCCCCGGTCGGCTGCCTTGCACATGTCGTAGATGGTGAGCAGCCCCACCTGCACGGCGGTGAGGGCTTCCATCTCTACGCCGGTGGGGCCGACGGTTTCCACGGTTGCAGTACAAATAATGGCCCCAGCCCCTGTTCTGCCTGGGGATATAGCTTCGAAATCAATAGCAACGCGTGTCAGGGCCAAGGGGTGGCACAGCGGGATCAGGTCGCTGGTCTTCTTGGCGGCCTGGATGGCGGCGATGCGGGCCACGCCCAGCACGTCGCCTTTCTTGGCGGTGCCGGACTCGATCAGGGCCAGCGTTTCAGGGCGCATGCTGATGCGGCCGCGGGCAATGGCCACGCGGTGGGTGGCCGGCTTGGCGCCGACGTCGACCATGTGGGCCTGGCCGTGGGCGTCGAAATGGGTGAGGGGACTCATGCAGTGGGCTGTGATCGGGGCGAACATTTCCCGGTCTGGCGCATCATACGGCGATGGCTTTTTTCTTCCCGCTCCGCGCCGGCGACCTGGGGCGCCGCGTTCTGTGTTCCGCGTTGGCGCTGCTGCTGGGCCTGGGCCCGGCCTTGTCGCGCGCCCAGTTGCCCGGCCTGGGCGACGGCAGCGAGATGACGGCGGGCGCCGAGCGGCGCCTGGGTGACCGGATTGCGCGCGAGCTGTACCGCGACCCGGATTACCTTGACGACCCGGTGCTGGTGGAATACCTGCAGAGCATCTGGCAGCCGCTGCTGGCGGCGGCGCAGGCGCGCGGCGAGATGAGCGAGGAGCTGCACGAGCGCTTTGCCTGGGAGCTGCTGCTGGGTCGCGACCGCGTGGTGAATGCCTTTGCGCTGCCGGGCGGCTACATGGGCGTGTATGCCGGGCTGATTGCGGTGACGGATTCACGCGATGAACTGGCCTCGGTGCTGGCGCACGAGCTGAGCCACGTCACCCAGCGCCACATCTCGCGCCTGATGACGCAGCAAAGCCGCACCACGCCGCTGATGCTGGCGGCCATGGTGCTGGGCGCGCTGGCGGCCAGCAAGAACCCGCAGGCGGCGAATGCGCTGATCGTGGGCGGCACGGCGGTGTCGGCACAGGTGCAGCTCAATTTCTCGCGCGCCATGGAGCGCGAGGCTGATCGCGTGGGCTTTGGTGTGATGACCCAGGCCGGCTTCGACGGGGAGGGTTTTCCGGCCATGTTCGAGAAGCTGCAACAGGCCTCGCGCCTGAACGACAACGGCTCGTTTCCCTACCTGCGCAGCCACCCGCTGACCACCGAGCGCATTGCCGACATGCGCGCACGCGTGCCGCTGGATGCGCCGCGCCCGCAGCGCAGCGGGCCGGCGGCGCCGCTGCCGTCGAGTGGCGCAGAGGCCAGCCTGCCGACGGTCACGGTCAGCGCCGCCTCCGGCAGCCTGGAGCATGCCCTGGTCGCCGCGCGCGCGCGGGTGATTTCACGGCCGGGCGTGGACGCCTTGCGCGCCTGGGCGGCGGAGCCGGACCAGGGCGGCTTTGGCGCCCAGTCGCCGCGGCGGCAGATGGTGGCGTTGTATGCGGGCGCACTGGCCCACGTGCAGCAGCGTGACTTTGACCGGGCGCGCGCACAGGTGGCGCGCCTGGCGCCCATGGTGGCCGACGATGCTCCGGCGGCGCGGCTGGTGCGGCTGCTGTCCGCCGAGATCGAGCTGCGCGCAGGCAACGGCGCGCGCACCGCAGCGCTGGTGATGCCTGGTGCACCCGCGGGTCGGCCTGAGCTGATCTATTACGCCGAGGCCAGCCAGCACGGCAGCGGCGCGCGTGACGTGGCCGACCGGCTGCAGACCTGGGTGGCGACCCATCCGCGCGACGCCACGGCGTGGCAATTGCTGGCTACTGCCTACCGCGCCATCAACCAGCCGCTGCGCGCCCTGCGCGCCGAGGCCGAGGCGCAGGTGGCGCATGTGGACTGGGCCGGCGCGGTGGACCGCTACAAGGCCGGGCAGGAACTGATGCGCAAGCAGGGTGGTGATTACGTCGAGGCGTCCATCATCGACACCCGCCTGCGCGAGGCCGAGTCAAGACTTCGAGAAGACGCCGCCGACCGCTGAGTCGATGACGATGCTCAGCACTGAATAAATCAGCGAGCCCAGCAGCGCCGCGCCAAAGCCGGCCACGTGAAAGCCCGTGAGCAATCCCGATGCCGCCCAGAACATCAGCGCATTGATGACGAACAGGAACAGGCCAAGCGTGAGGATGGTGACCGGCAGCGTCAGCACCACCAGCACCGGCCGCAGCACCGTGTTGAGCAGGCCAATGACGGCGGCGGCGATCAGGGCGGCGGTGAAGTTCTTCACTTCCACACCGCTGTAGACATAGGCCACCAGCAACAGGGCGGCTGCGTGCAGCAGCCATTTGAGGATCAGCTTCATGCGGCAGAGAATAGCACCGCACATGAAAAAGGGAGGCCTGCGGCCTCCCCTTGAACGGTGGCTACGCCGCTGTTTACTCAGCCGCCAGCACCAGCATCGCGCCCATGCCCACCACGGCGCCCGGCACCGACCAGCGGTTGGGCGATACGGTGGGTTGCTCGTCGGTGACGGGCTGCAGGTCCTGGCCGAACTTGGGGCGGCGCGCGTCGAGCACGCGGGCGCCGGGGTTCTCGCTCAGCAGGCGCTCGGTCAGCTCGGGCAGCGGGCCCTTGGCCAGCACTGGCACCACGGTATCACCGCGCGATGCCAGCCAGGGCAGGGTCTGCCCAAACAGCTTGTCGGCCCATTTGGCGCGCCAGTTCTCGCGCGCGCTGTGGCTCACCCACTTGCTGATGCGGTGCGTCATGCGTGGCGCGCAGGCCACCACGACCCAATGCGCGGCCTGCGGGTGGGCCGCGCTGCCGCGCAGCGGCGCGAGCTGTTGCTGCGCATAGGCTGCGTCGTCCACATACACAATGATCTTGTCCATGGCGGCTCCTTCAGGGTGGTGAAACGGGGGCAGAAGAATGGTGTGCTGCATGGCGCTCAGTCCTGGCTGGTCTGGGCGGCGAGCTTGCTGGCGTCGATGTGTTCTTCCTTGGTGCTGGCGCTGCGGCGCGTGCGGAGCCAACCGGCACCCAGCACGCCGACCACGGCGAGGGCGCACACGCCCCAATAGGCGATCTGCTGAGCCGGTGCATCGCCCTTGAAGAAGGGGGCCAGCAGCTTCTCGTTGACGATCATCTTGGCTGCGGTAAAGGCCAGCACTGCGGCGCCCAGCTGGATGATGACGGGGAAGCGCTGCACCAGCTTGAGCACCAGGGTGCTGCCGAAGACCACGATCGGGATGCTGATCAAGAGGCCAATCACCACCAGATCGAACGCACCGTGCGCAGCGCCGGCCACGCCCAGCACGTTGTCGATGCCCATCAGCGCATCGGCGATGACGATGGTCTTCATGGCGCCCCAGAAGGTGGTGGCGCCGCCGCCTTCGGCGTGCTCGTCGCCGTGGTCCTGGTCGGCCAGCAGCTTGTAGGCAATCCAGAGCAGGCCCAGGCCGCCGACCAGCATCAGGCCGGGCACCTTGAGCAGCCAGACCACGCCGACCGTCATGGCCGAGCGCACGACGATGGCGCCGACGGTACCCCAGACGATGGCTTTGCGTTGCAGGTTTTTGGGCAGGCGCCGTGCGGCGAGTGCAATGACGATCGCGTTGTCGCCCGCAAGGACGAGATCGATCAGGACGATGGCGAGAAGCGCGGACAGCCACGCGGTAGAGAACATTTCCATGAGCACAAGCTCCGAGTTGTCGTTTCGATCAACAACCTGGTGCAGGCGCGGAGGAGGGGTGCGAGGGGAGTCGTCACGAGGGTGTGACGGCGCCTGACGTACTTCGACCAAACCTGCAACAGGTTCCAATCGAAGGTCTTGCTCGACATGGTGTCATGCTGATATTTATGCCCAACAAGCCGGAAGTTGTAACTTCGTATTGACGACTTGCTGATACCTCTTGCAGCAGTACCCTGTGGGTACCTCCCTGTGCGGCAAGAAGTGGGAGCTACTCCCCTTCGTGGCGCTATTAGAGCATTGGCGGCGATGGCGCGGCAAGCAGCGGCAGCCGGTTTTCGACGGGTATTTTCCCGTGGTTTTTAAAAGAAAAATGGCTGAAACCGTTGATGCTGTAGGGTTGTAAGCTATTTATTTTGTAGCATTTAACAGTGCCGACCAAGTCCGGCGCTATCATCGCCCTCCCCATTTTGCGCGGCTGCCGCGCGTCTTTGCCGCATGGCCGCCCTCTACATCACCGACATCGAAGCCGCCATCAACTATTGGCGCGCGAAGACCCCTTCGCCTGACGGCGTCACGCTGGCGCCAGAGTTGCGCGCGCTGGCCGAGGTCTATGCGCTGATGGTGTACTTTCATCAGGACGAGGTGGATGAGCAGGGCTTTCCGCCCAAGGCCTGGGCGGCCTGGCTGGCGTGGTACGAGACCACGGCCGACACGCCCTGCATCGCGATCTGCTCCACCAGCCAGGGCGACGAGCTGTGCAAGGGCTGTGGCCGCACTTTCGACGAGGTGCAGCACTGGCCCGAGATGGGCCCGGTCGAGAAGCGCATGACCTGGCGCCGCATCACGCGCGAGAGCAGCGCCTGGCGCTTCAACCGCTATGCCGAGCGCGCGGCCGAGGGCACGGGCGACGGCGCCGATGGCCGGCCCGTACCGATGTTCGGGCCGCGATGATCCGCCTGATGCAGGCGCCCAACGCCGCCATTGCCACGATCTGGGCCGACCTGCTGTGCGAGGCCGGCTTTCCGGCGACGGTGGAGCGGCTGTATCTGGGCAGCGGGACGGGCCTGTTGCCGCCGGGCGAATGTCTGCCCGAGCTGTGGCTCAGGCATGAGGAGCATGCCGCGCCGGCGCGTGTGCTGCTGGCGCAGTTGGAGGCGCTGCCGCAGCGCCGCTGGACCTGTACCGCCTGCGGCGAGGCGGTAGAGGGGGGCTTTGAGCAGTGCTGGCGTTGCGGCGCCCGGATGCCGCTCGGCTAGCCGCCGAAGTGGTCGCGCCAGCGCGCATCACCTACGGCGTGCTGCGCGGCATTCAGGGCCAGGTCCACATGCCGCAGCGCGCGCTGTTGCAGGCCGCGGGCGCGTGGGTCGTCCTCTTCGCGCGCGATGTCGTTGTGCGCCTGGCGCAGCAGGTCGATGGTGGCATGCAGGCGGCCGTCGCGGCGCAGCGGCATGTCGGGCGGCGGTTGCCAGTCGCCGCCCTTGCCGTCGATCCAGGCGGCATGCTGCAGCTCACCCAGGGCGGCGGCGATCTCGTCGTGCACCATGGCCTCGTCGCCCGCGATGCGGCCGTCTTCTGGCCGGCGGTGGTCGATTTGCCAGGCGGCGGCGCGCAGGTCGGACTGCGCGTGCATATAGAGCGGGTGCCGGCCGTATTCGTCGGCAAAGGCGGGGGCTGCGGCGGCCGTTGCCAGGGCCAGTACGGCCATCCATTGCTTGGTGCGCATCATGTCGGGGTCCTTTTCCGGTCGTTGGAAGAAGGCAGCGGGCCGTGCGGGCCTGCTGCCATCGGGCCAAGCCTGGCGCCGCGGCGGCGATGGGCGGGAACCGATAGACCTTCAACTGCGCAGAGCCGGGCCGGGTTGACGGCCGGATAGAGCGCCTGGTTAACGGCCGGTGAAAGCCGCAGCCAGATGTGGTTCGGGTGTTACTTCCAGCGCACGCAGTCGACGTCGACGGTGCTCTTGTTGTCGGCCAGCATCAGCGCGCCGTCTTGCACCGTGGCCTGCAACTGCATGCTGCGCTGGGCCAGAGCGCCCAGGGCTTGCGATTGCTCGGTCGGCACGCGCCAGACCTGCAGCTTGTCGAGCCGGGTGAGCTTGTTCTCTATGCCCTTCCACCAGACTTCGGCCGCGTGGTTGAAGCAGTAGAGCAGCACCGCATCGGCCTTGCTGCAGGCCTTGGCCAGCGGCTTGTCCTCGGGCTGGCCGACTTCGATCCACATGCGTGTCTGGCCGGTGAAGTCGCGCAGGCTGACGTCCGGGTCGTCGGGGTTGGACAGGCCGGCGCCAAAGGCCAGCGTGCCGTCGCCGCCGCAGGTGGTTTGCAACTGGTGGGCGTTGAGCGCCAGCGCCGCCAGGCGGACCATCATGCGTTCGTCGGTTTCGCTGGGGTGCCGGGCCAAGGTCAACGCGTGGTCGGCGTAGTAGTTGTGGTCAATGTCGGCAATGGCGATGTTCGCCTTGAAGATGGTGGATTTCAGTGCCATGCGGTTTAGCTCTTGTTTTGATAGCAAAAGGCCGGCGCTGGGCGCCGGCCAGAGGCTTTATTGGCTTGAAATCAGGCGCGGCGGGCGAGTTCTGCCGCCTTGCCGATGTAGCTGCCTGGGGTCATTTCCAGCAGGCGCGTCTTTTCTGCTTCTGGAATCTCCAGCGAGCGGATCAGCGCGTGCAGGTCTTCTGCGCGCACGGTCTTGCCGCGCGTGACTTCCTTGAGCTTCTCGTACGCGCCCTGCACGCCAAAGCGGCGCATGACGGTCTGGATCGGCTCGGCCAGCACTTCCCAGGAGGCGTCGAGGTCGGCGTCGATGGCTTCGCGGTTGAGTTCGAGCTTGCCCAGGCCCACGCCCATGGCGTGGTAGGCGAGCTGGCTGTAGCCCAGCGCCACGCCCATGTTGCGCAGCACGGTGGAGTCGGTCAGGTCGCGCTGCCAGCGGCTGATGGGCAGCTTTTCGGCCAGGTGGCGCAGCAGGGCGTTGGCCAGGCCGAGGTTGCCTTCGGCGTTCTCGAAGTCGATCGGGTTGACCTTGTGCGGCATGGTCGAGGAGCCGATCTCGCCCTCTTTCAGGCGCTGCTTGAAGTAGCCCAGGCTGATGTAGCCCCAGATGTCGCGTGCCCAGTCGATCAGGATGGTGTTGACGCGGGCGATGGCGTCGAACAGCTCGGCCATGTAGTCGTGCGGCTCGATCTGGATGCTGTAGGGCTGGAAGGTGACGCCCAGGCCGAGCGGCTCGGGCGTTTCGATGACCTTGCGGCTGAAGGCTTCCCAGTCGAAGTCGGGCCAGGCCGAGAGGTGCGCGTTGTAGTTGCCGACAGCGCCGTTCATCTTGGCCAGCAACTGCACATCGGCCACCTTGGCGCGCGCGGCGACCAGGCGCACCACGACGTTGGCGATCTCTTTGCCGACGGTGGTCGGGCTGGCGGTCTGGCCGTGGGTGCGCGACAGCAGCGGCACGTCGGCGTGCAGGTGGGCCATCTCGCGCAGCTTGGTGATGATGGCGTCGATGGCGGGCAGCACGACGTTTTCGCGTGCGACCTTGAGCTGCACGGCGTGGCTGGTGTTGTTGATGTCTTCGCTGGTGCAGGCGAAGTGCACGAACTCGGCTGCGGCCAGCAGTTCGGGGCGTGCCTCGAACTTGCTCTTGATCCAGTATTCGACGGCCTTCACGTCGTGGTTGGTGACCTTCTCGATGTCCTTGATGGCATTGGCATCGGCTTCGGAGAAGTTCTTCACCAGGCCCAGCAGGTAGGTGCGTGCGCCGGGCGTGAGCGGCTTGAATTCGGCAAAGCCGGCGTCCGACAGGGCGATGAACCAGACCACCTCGACCTGCACCCGGCGGTGCATGAAGCCCAGCTCGCTCATCAGCGGGCGCAGGGTGGACAGGCGGTTGGCGTAGCGGCCGTCCAGCGGCGAGAGGGCGGTGACGGCGGAGGCGGCGGCAGGGGTAGGGCTCATGGGGCGGGATTGTAGGTGGCGGCCCGCGCGGGACCATTCGTGACAGTTTGGCGCCAGGGCGAGCCGATAGAATCTGCCCTCCGCCGGGTTCCCGGCTGCTGCCCCCACTTCCTGCATGAAACTGATCGGATCCCTCTCCAGCCCCTACGTTCGCAAGGTGCGCGTTGTCATGGCGGAGAAGAAGCTGGATTACCAACTGGTGCAGGACAACCCCTGGAGCGACGCCAGCGTGGCCCCGGCCTCCAACCCGCTGGGCAAGGTGCCTTGCCTGGTGATGGAGGGCGGCGAGGCGGTGTTTGATTCACGCGTGATCGTCGAGTACCTCGACACCTTGTCGCCCGTGGGCAAGCTGATCCCGCAGCCCGGGCGCGAGCGCGCCGAGGTCAAGACCTGGGAGGCGCTGGCCGATGGCATGCTGGACGCGGCCGTGCTGGTGCGCCTGGAGCAGGGCGGCTTTGCCGGCCGCACGGAAGCCGAACGCAGCCAGGTCTGGACGGATCGCCAACTGGCCAAGGTGCATGGTGCGCTGAAGGCCATGGCGCAGGGCCTGGGCGACAAGCCCTATTGCAGTGGCATCCACCTGAGCCTGTCGGACATCGCGGTGGGCTGCGCGCTGCTGTGGCTGGAGTTCCGCTTCCCCGACATCACCTGGCGCGTGGACTACCCCAACCTGGCCAAGCTGGTGGACAAGCTGTCGCTGCGCCCCAGCTTTGCGGAAACCCAGCCCGGGTGATGGAGCGCCCCCCGCTGCGGGTTTTTGGGCGGGGATTGGATTTTTAAGGAAAATAGGCCTCTAGCCCTTGTGTGATCTGGGCTATTAGCTATCTATTTTGTAGCTAAGTCGCGCGTGCTGCAGACGCGGCTGCGACGGGTTGCGGCAGGCGTGCGGCCTGCGCCCAGTCGATGATCTCCAAGCGGCCGTCGGCGTGCTCGGCCAGCGCGGTCAGGCTCTCTACCCAGTCGCCGTCGTTGGCGTAGAGGATGCCGTCGATCATGCGCATCTCTGCATGGTGGATGTGGCCGCAGACCACGCCCTGCACGCCGCGCTTGTGCGCCTCGCGCGCCACGGCGGCCTCGAAGTCGCCGACATAGCTCACCGCGCGTTTGACCTTGCCCTTCAGGTACTTGGACAGCGACCAGTAGGGCAGGCCGAGCCGGGCGCGCAATGAGTTCAGGTGGCGGTTGAGCTTGAGCGTGAACTCGTAGAGCGAATCGCCCACGTGCGCCAGCCATTTGGCGCACTGGATCACGCCGTCGAAATGGTCGCCGTGCATGACCCACAGCTTGCGGCCGTCGGCGGTCTCGTGCACCCAGTCTTCCGCCACCTCGATGCCGCCGAAGTTGTGCTGCAGGTACTTGCGCGCGAACTCGTCATGGTTGCCGGGGATGAAGATCACCCGTGTGCCCTTGCGCGCCTTGCGCAGCAGCTTCTGGATCACGTCGTTGTGCGCCTGCGGCCAGTACCAGTGGCGCCTGAGCTGCCAGCCGTCGATGATGTCGCCGACCAGGAACAGGGTGTCGCACTCGGTCTGTTTGAGGAAGTCCAGCAGCGCATGCGCCTGGCAGCCAGGCGTGCCCAGATGCAGATCCGAAATCCACAGGGTGCGGTAGTACCGGGCGGGAGCATCGGACGGCTCGCCGGGAGGGCGGGCAACCACTTCGCTCCAGGCGCGGAAGAGGGCTTCTTCGCGTTGCATGGCCCGATGCTGGCGGGCCTGCATGACCATGCCGTGGCAGCGGCGTGAATATCTTGTGACGGACGCACGGCGCCTGTGATGGGCGGCTGGGCGGGGCCCCGGCCGGCCGCAAGGGCCGGGGAGGCGGAAGACAAAATTGCTGCGAAGCGCCCCGACACGAAGGAGGGAGGGAGGGAGGAGGAGAAGAGTCGCCTCGGGATTGCAACCGATTCACGGAGAACCGGCAGACTTCGCAGCAAGAAAACGGTTATTTAGTGAGGGCTCATCGCCGCTCGTGCAGTGTGAGAGCCGCCAGCGTAAGTGACAGTTCCGCGAAAGCCGAGGCATTTGGGTAAGCTTTTGTAAGCTACCGGTAAGCCTGGGCCTGGGTTCAAGGCGCTGCCAGTTGCTTCTCCACCTCGCGCACAAAGCTCTTGTCGTCGGGCTCGGTCTTGCTGGAGTAGCTGTCCACCACGCGGCCATCGCGGCTGATCAGGTACTTGTAGAAGTTCCATTCGGGCGCAGTGCCCGTGGCGGCCGCCAGTTGCTTGAACAGTGGGTTGGCATCGGCACCGCGCACCGAGGATTTGACGAACATCGGGAACTTGACGCCGAAGGTGCTTTCGCAGAAATCGGCAATCTCCTTGTTCGAGCCAGACTCTTGCGAGAAGTCGTTGGACGGAAAGCCCAGCACCACCAGGCCGCGGTCGCGGTACTTGGCGTGCAGTGCCTCCAGCCCCTTGTACTGCGGCGTGAAGCCGCAGAAGCTGGCGGTGTTGACCACCAGCAGCACCTTGCCGGCGTACTGGCACAGCGACTGCGGTTTTTCGTCCTGCAGGCGCAGGAAGGTGTGCTGCAGCGTGGCCGGGCAGGCTGCAGTCGTGGCGGGCGCGGGCGTGTCGGCGGCCTGGGCCGGCAGGGCGGTGGTCAGGACGGCGGCAAGCGCCAGGGTGGACGGGAGGAGGAAGGTGAAGGTACGCATGGTGTCTGCCATCGTGGAACCAATCGGCGCACTTGTCGAGCGCGGGGCTTATCCATCGTACGCCGCCGCCCGGCTGTCACGCGTATGTCCTTGAATACCCTGATGATTTACGCCAGGGCCTCTGGTGGCTGCCGCTTAAGATTCAAGCAACGTGCAAGGATTTTCAATGCTGTACCCCGAACTCTTCAAGCAGCTCGAATCCGTCCGCTGGGACATGGAGCGAGACATTCCCTGGGACCGCTTCGACGCCGCGCAACTCACCGACGAGCAGGCGCAGACGGTGAAGATGAACGCCATCACCGAATGGGCAGCACTGCCGGCGACCGAGATGTTCCTGCGCGACAACCGCGACGACAGCGACTTCTCGGCCTTCATGTCGATCTGGTTCTTCGAGGAGCAAAAGCATTCGCTGGTGCTGATGGAGTACCTGCGCCGCTTCCGCCCAGACATGGTGCCGACCGAGCAGGAGCTGCACGACATCCGCTTTGACTTCGACCCGGCGCCGCCGCTGGAGACGCTGATGCTGCATTTCTGCGGCGAGATCCGGCTCAACCACTGGTACCGCCGCGCCGCCGAATGGCATACCGAGCCGGTCATCAAGCAGATCTACACCACGCTCAGCCAGGACGAGGCACGCCACGGCGGCGCCTACCTGCGCTACATGAAGCGCGCCATCGGCAAGTTCGGCAACGAGGCCCGCGCCGCCTTCACCAAGGTGGGCGTGCTGATGGCCAGCGCGCGCCGCACCGCCCAGGCGCTGCACCCGACCAACCTGCACGTGAACAAAGCGCTGTTCCCGCGCGACACCATCCAGAGCCGCCTGCCCAACCCGGAGTGGCTGGAGCACTGGCTGGACACGCAGATCAAGTTCGACGCGGTGTGGGAGAACAAGGTGGGCGAGCGCATCCTGCACAACCTGAGCCTGCTGCTCAACCGCAGCTTCAAGACGGTGCAGGAGCTGAACCGCTACCGCAAGGAATTGGCGGCGGCCTAGCTGCAGACAGTCTTTAGATCAAGGCCTGCATCTTTTCCAGCGGCAGCTGCACCTTGACCTCGTGGTGGGGCACGCCGGCGGTGATCTTGAACGCCGGCTGGCTGGTGTCGCGCACGGCCCGTTCGCCTATCGGCATGCCGTGGCGGTTCAGCACCACGGCCACCTTGGGCGTGGTGCCGCTGCGGCCGCGCTTGAGCACGATGGCGGTCTCGTTGCTGGCCAGCTTCACGAAGCAGCCCGGCGGGTAGACGCCCAGGGCGGCGATCAGCGCCGCGCCGGCCTCGTCCACCCGCTGCTCCTGGTCGAAGTAGCTGCCGCGCAGGGCCGCTGCCGCCGGCATGGCCGCGCGCGATACGCGCGGCGACAGGCGGGCGGCGAAGATGTCGGCGCGCTCGACCAGGCGCGCAATGCGCTGGGCCGGCTCCATCTGCGCCAGCGCGCCGGTGGGGGGCTCGTGGTGCTGGCGCACCGCGTCCAGCCATAGCGCGTCGTGCACGCCCAGGCGCTCCAGCAACTCGGCCGAGGCATTGGCGTGCACGGCGATGGCGGCCATCTGGGCCGCGTTGGGCCGCTCGGGCTGCCGCGCCAGGGTGTCTTGCAGTCCGGTCATGGAAATGTTCATGGTGAGCGCGGTCCGGCCCAGGGCCTCGCACATCGGCGCATCCCATTGCAGGGCGTCGCGCGCGGTCATGCTGCAGACCACGGCCACCAGCAGGCTGTGGGTGGCGCTGTACATCTCCAGCTCGCGCGCGGCGAAGTGCACCAGCGTGAACAGCGCGGTATCCGGCTGCTGGCGCACCTGCGCGTCGATGTCTGCGTGCAGCCGCCGCAGGCGCGGCAGGAAGTCGTGCTCTTGCGGGGCGCGCAGCAGCGCCGTGGCGCGGATCTGCAGCTCGTGCCAGTCAAGCGGCCCGGTGCGCAGCGCGGCTTCGTCGCGCGCATGCGCCGTGCCGCGTGGTGCGTCGGCGCTGATGCGCGCGGAGGCAATCTCGCCAATGGTGTGCTCGGTGCGCAGCAGCGTGTCGAGCTGGCCCATGAAGGCGCGGTGGTAGTCGGGCGACTCCTGGATGTCCACATACAGCGTGCCGCCGCCTTCGGCCAGCAGATCGAGCTGCTCCAGCACCAGGCCCCGCGCGGCCAGCAGCGTGCCCTCCGCCGTGCGGATGGAGAACGGCAGCGGCTGGCCGAGGCGTATCGATTCGAGTTTGAGCGGGACCAGCTTCATGGGGCGGTCATTATTGCCGCCGTACCCGCGCAGCGCCTTAGAACGTGTTTACGATCTGTATGGGGATCGCGTTGGAGTGCAATCGGGATGAGTGGGCGGCCCAGTCTGCTTGCATGGGCTCGTGCCCATGCAAGCAGATGGGGCGCCACAGCTTTCGAATTCGCGCCCGATTTCACTCCAACCCGCAGGGCAAGTGCCTTTGCGGGCGGTCTGCGGCGTTGCGGCGCTTGCCAATAGCCATGCTATTGGCTGCGTACCGCGCCTTGCATCCCATCCCGCAAAGACACTTGCGCGACCCCATAGAGATCGTAAACACGTTCTTAAAAGTCGACCGATGCCGTGAGCGAGAAGGTGCGTGGCGCGCCCAGCACCAGGTAGCCGTAGCCCGGGTAGCCGCCGACCGAGGCCCAGTAGTTCTTGTTGGCCAGGTTGTCGATGCGGGCGCGCAGCGTGAGCAGCTTGCCGTTGAACTCGGTCAGGTAGCGCGCGCCCACGTCCACCCGCGTCCAGGCGGGCACGGCCTGGGTGTTGGCCGCGTCGGCGTACTGCTTGCCGGTATGGATGACGCGCGCGTTCAGCGCCAGGCCGTGCACATAGGGCACATCCCAGTCGACGCCGAGGTTGGCCTGCTGCCGCGGCACGCCGATGACGTCCTTGCCGTCGGTGGCGCCGCCCAGCGTTTGCCGCTGCTTGGCATCCAGCAGGGTCAGGCCGCCCAGCACGCGCAGGCCTTTTGCCGCTTCGCCGAAGGCCGCCAGCTCAAGGCCCTGGTTGCGCTGCTTGCCGAACACGCCGTAGACGCCGTTCTGCACATAGGCGCTGGGCTTGTCGGTGGAGAAGAAGGCGGCGCTGGCGCCGATCTTGCCGCCGTCGTACTTCACGCCGATTTCCTTTTGCCTGGAAACATAGGGCGCGAAGATCTGGCCGGCATTGCTGATGTTGGTGCCGCTGGCGGTGTCGCCCTTGACCAGGCCTTCGATGTAGTTGGCGTACAGCGCGACCTGGCTGGTGGCCTTGAACACCACGCCGGCCACGGGCGTGGTGCGGCTCTTGTCGTAGGTCGTCAGTTGCGCGCCGCTGTTGTAGTCGTAGTTGGTGTCCTTGATGGTCTGCTGGCGCAGGCCCAGGGTCAGCAGCACGCGGTCTTGCGCCAGCGACAAGGTGTCGGCCAACGCCAGGCTGGTGGTCTTGATGCGCTCGACTTCCAGCGGGCTGCCCAGCACGCCGCCGGTGAAGTAGGTGGGCGAGGGCGCCGCCACGGCGTTGGGCTGGTAGATGCTGCTGGAAAAACCGGCGAAGTCCGAGAAGCCGTAGGCATTGCGCTCGCGGGAGTCGAACAGCGCGGCCGAGGCGGTCAGCGTGTGCTGGATGCCGCCGGTGACGAGCTTGCCGCGCACGCCGATCTCGCCGGTCTGGACCTTGTTCTTGCGCGTGTTGTCAAAGCGGTAGGCGGTGGTGTTGCCCAGGCTGTCCGTCAGCGTCGGGGCGGCCAGGGAGTTTTCTTCCTTGCCGTGGCGGGCGCCGTAGGCGGCCCAGGCCGTCCAGCTGTCATTGAGGTCGACCTCGCCGCGCAGTGTGCCGAACAGGTCGCGGTCGTTGGAGTAGGTCCACGGCTGGGCGAAGTTGCTCTTGGCGTCGGGTGCGGCCGGGATGGCCAGGCCGGCCGCGGGCGTCACGCTGGGCCGGGGCTGGCTGAGCTTGTGCTCCTGGAAGCCGAAGTCGCCCGACAGGCGCACGTTGCGGCTGTGCCAGTCCAGGCCCACGGCCAGCGCGCTCATCTGCTGCTTCTCGTTGCTGACGCCGGTGCCGCCGTCGCGCCGCGCTGCGTTGACGCGGATGCCGGTGGATTGGTCAGGGCCGAAGCGGCGGCTGATGTCCGCCGCCGCATAGCCCTGGCCGCCGGTTTGCGCGCCCACGGTCACGCGGTTGAGCGGCTCGCTACCGGCGCGCTTGGGCACCACGTTGATCAGGCCGCCCACGCCGCCACCGGCCACCGAGCCCGCACCCGCGCCGTTCAGGAAAGCATTGGCGCCGCGGAACAGCTCCACCCGCTCGACGAACTCGGTCGCCATGTACTGGCGCGGCACCAGCCCGTACAGGCCGTTGTAGGCGATGTCGTCCGAGTACACGACAAAGCCGCGGATGAAATAGGCCTGCTGGAAGTTGCCAAAGCCGCGCGCCTGCCGCACCGAGGCGTCATTGAGCAGCACGTCGCCAATGCTCTGCGCCTGCTGGTCCTGGATCAGCTCGCTGGTGTAGCTGGTGGTGGAAAACGGCGTGTTCATGATGTCCTGATTGCCCAGCACGCCAATGCGGCTGCCGCGCGCCACCTGGCCGCCGGCAAAGGGCTTGGGCAGCCCTTCGGCCGAGGCGTCGGCGCTGGCCTCGACCGTCACGGTGGCGAGCGTGCCGCCTTGCGGGGCTGTGGTCGATTGGGCGTGGGCGGCAACGCCCAGCAACAGGGTCAGGGTGGCGGAGGCAACCGGTGCCAGCGCAAAACGGGGAGTAGGCATGGTGTCCAGATGCTGTAAATGAGAATGAATCCCATTTTCTCCGCAATGCGAGCTACGTGGGAATGAGGCCCGCGTAAAAGCTCCTGGGTATGGTCGCAGCGTTGCCGGACTACAACGTTTCCAGACATAAAAAGGCCTGATTAGGTACCTGCCTCAGACTGACTTGAATTCTGGCTGGGATGTTTGATACTGGATTTATGTCCAGTTATCTGCGAGGCATCCCATGTCCATGAACCTCATCCAGTTCCAGCCCGGCCTGTCGCTGCTGCAGTTCCACGAGCGCTATGGCAACGAGGAGCAGTGCGAGAGCGCTCTCTTTGCCTCCCGCTGGCCCCAGGGCTGGCGTTGCGCGCACTGCGGATGTTCACGCTCGTTTCAAACGCGCAATGGCCATGGGCGCCAGCTGTGGGAGTGCCTGATCTGTGGCTACCAGTCCTCCAGCATCGTCGGCACGGTGTTTGAGCACACCAAGCTGCCTCTGCGGGTGTGGTTTCTGGCGATGTATCTGATGACCCAGCACAAGAACTCCATCAGCGCGCTGGCCTTGGGGCGCCAACTGGGCGTGAGTTACAAGACGGCCTGGCTGGTCAAGCACAAGCTCATGCAGACCATGCTGTTGCGCGAGGCGCCGCGGCGTCTGGATGAGCGGGTGGAGATTGATGACGCCTATCTGGGCGGCGAGCGTGCCGGCCATATCCACGGCGGGCGCGGGGCCTGGCGCAAGTCAGCCTTTGTGGCAGCGGTGCAGACCGATACCGAAGGCCATCCGAGGTTTATGCGCCTGAGTCCCGTTGCAGCCTTCACGAACGAGGCGCTCAAGGTCTGGGCCACAGAGAGCCTGGCTCCCACGGCCCACGTGGTCTCCGATGGCTTGCGCAGCTTTGCGCAGGTGCGCCAGATCGGCGCTACCCACGAGCGCTACGTGACCGGTGGCGGACGGGAGGCGGCTAAGAAGCCCGAACTGCGCTGGGTCAACACGATGCTAGGCAATCTGAAGACCGCGCTGGCGGGTACCTACCACTCGTTTGATCATGCCAAGTATGCGGCGCGCTATCTGGCGGAGTTTGCGTATCGATTCAACCGCCGCTTTGATCTCTCCTCCATGCCTGCTCGCTTGCTGCGCGCCGCTGTTACTACCAAGCCCCAGCCTCTGCTCATCCTCCGCATGTCTGAGGCAGGTACCTAATCAGGTAAAAAGGACTAATACCTAATTGGATAAAGGACTCTTAGCTCTACTTTTTGTAGCTAAAGCCCTGCTGGGTGGCCATGCTGCGCCGGCGAGCTGTCCCGGGCAAGGCGGCGCAGCCGTTCCAGGCATTCGCCCTGGGCGCCATGGCGAATGCGCGGGTCCCAGAAAGCCGCCAACCCCAGGCTGAGCGATGCGGGATAGGGCTTGATCGGCAGCCGCACCGTGCCCTCCACCGCCAGGCTGCGTGATTGGACCGGCGCCAGGCCCACGCCGAGCCCGCCGGCGATCAGGGCGCATTGGCTGTGCAGCCGCGACGCCGTTTGCGCCACCACCAGTTCCCGGCCCGCCAGGCGGCATTGGTCGCGGATCAGGGCGTGCAGCGCCGGGCCTTGCTCCTGCGGGAACAGTACGAAGGCATGGGCGGCGAGTTCCGCGAAGGAGATGGCCGCTTGCTCGGCCTGTGGATGGTCGCTGGGCAGCAGGGCATCGAAGCGGTCGTTGATGAGCAGCTCGCTGCTGATGCGCGCATGTGGTGGCACTGGCAGGTGGCCCAGTCCCAGGTCGATCTCGCCGCGGGCCAGCAGCTCCAACTGCTCTTCGGTGGGGGCCTCTTGCAGCTCGATGTGCAGGCCGGCGTCGTCGCTGCGCAGCTCCCGGACCAGCGCCGGCAAGAGCCGGTACAGCGCCGCCGACACAAAAGCGATGCGCAGGCGCCGGGCATGCGCGCGGTCTGCCTGCAGCGCCAGCGAGCGAGCGCGCTGCTCACCGCGCAGCAGCTCTGTGGCTTCATCGCGCAGGCTTTCGCCGGCAGGCGTTAGCTGGACGCGGCGGCTGGTCCGCAGAAACAGGGGCACGCCCAGCTCGGCTTCCAGCTTGGCGATGGCCCGGCTCAGGTGCGGCTGGGCCATGCCCAGTTGCTCTGCGGCCTGCCCGAAATGCAGGGCGTCGGCCACGGCCAGGAACTGCCGCAGTTGCGCGAATTCCATGTATGTATATTTTGGTATTGAAGTATGTAAATTGTAGATATTGATCGCATGGATGGTCATTCCTAGCATCCCCTGCCGGCGTCGGATGTGCGCAGGCAGACAAGGATGCAAGGACATGAATCGAAGAAAGACGACCGCCTGCCTGCTCGCGCTGGCCAGCATGTGGATGGCTGCGGCACCGGTGGCTGCGCACCATGGTTGGGGCTACTACGACACCAGCGGCCCGCTTTACCTGCGTGGGCAGATCAGCGCCGTTGACTGGCGCAATCCGCATCCGTCGGTGGTGCTGCAGGTGGCCGAGGCCGCATTGCCCGCCAGTTGGACGGGTCTGCCGGTGCCGCCGGAGCTGCGCGCGCTTGGCTTCGAGGCCACGCTGGCCCGGGCCCGGCCGGCCGCGCAGGCCGGGGCATGGATGCTGGACCTGGCGCCCATCAACCGGCTGGAGAGCTGGGGCATGCCGCGCCCGCCGCGCGTGGGCGATGCCTTGGTGGCCATCGCCTTTCCGTCCTGCACGCAGCCACGGGTGGCGCGCCCGGTGCTGATCGTGCTGGATGGCATTGGTGTGCGCCAGCAGTCGGTGGCCCTGCCCGCCGGCTGCAGCAGCCGATGAGCGTAGATGCCATGCTGGCCGCGCTGGAGGCTTGGGCACCGGTCACGGCGCTGCGCCAATCGGCCTGGGGCTATCCACTGGCAAGCTGGGCGCATCTGCTGGGGCTGGGCCTGCTGTTTGGCGCGATCACGGTGGTCGATCTGCGACTGGCCGGCGGCTTGCGCCGCCTGGATCGCGCGGCGGTGCTGACGTCCCTGGTGCCGCTGGCGCTGGCAGGGTTTGCGCTGGCCGCGCTCAGCGGCCTGCTGCTGTTTGCGCCGGCCGGGCGTGAATACCTGGCCAACCCCTACTTTGTCGCCAAGTTCCTGTGCATGGCACTGGCCGGCTTGAATGCGCTGGGACTGCATCTGGCGCTGCGCCGCAGCGGCACCGGTAAGTGGCTGCCGGCCTTCGGGCTGGCCTCGCTGCTGTTGTGGTGCGCGGTTATTTTTGCGGGGCGCATGCTGGCGTTTGGGTAGTGATGAGGCGGCGCGAGGCCGGGTCTGCGCCTGCTCAGCCATCATGCAAGCATTTGTATAATTGCAAATCATTCTTGTTAATGGTTGCGCCGGCAGGCTGCGATTTCTTTCATGGCAGTCCAGAAGCTTGCACCCACCCTCGATGTGGCCGCGCTCTACGGCGATCACCACCCTTGGCTGTTGGGCTGGCTGCGGCGCAAGCTGGGCGGGGCCGAGCACGCCGCCGATCTGGCGCACGACACCTTTGTGCGCATTCTCTCGGCGCAGGCGCGGCCGCAGGAGCTGGCGCTGCGCGAGCCGCGTGCCTACCTCACCACCGTGGCGCGGCGCTTGCTGATCAACCATGTGCAGCGCCTGTCGCTGGAACGCGCCTGGCATGAGGCCATGGCCCTGTTGCCCGAACCCCAGGCGCCCTCGCCCGAGCAGCGCCTGCTCATTCTGGAAACCCTGCAGCAGATCGACACCATGCTCGACGGCCTGCCACCCAAGGCGCGCGAGGCCTTTTTGCTGTCGCAGCTAGACGGCCTGACTTATGCACAGGTAGCTGCCCGCCTGGGCGTGACCGACCGCACCGTCAAGCGCTATATGGCGCAGGCGTTCGAGCAATGCATTCTGCTGGTGGCGCCTTGAGCAGCGCGGCCGTCGATTCGCGCGCCGCACGCGAGGCCGCGCAATGGCTGGTGCGCGTGCAGTCTGGCGATGCCAAGCCCGCAGAACTGGCCTCTTGGCGCGCGGCCGATCCATGCCATGAAGCGGCCTGGCTGCGCGCGGAACGCGTGGTGCACGCGCTGGGCCTGGCCAACGGCCCGGCTGCGCTTTTCGGGCCCTTGGGTGCGTCGGCGCTGCGCCAGTCCAGCCGTGCCGGGCGGCGGGCCGCTGTGCGCGTGCTGGCGCTGCTGATCGTGGCCGGCCCGGCAGCGTGGGCGGCGTGGCGGTATGCGCCTGAACCCTGGGGGGCCGACGAGCGCACGGCCACGGGCGAGCGCCGCGACATCACGCTGCCCGACGGCAGCCGAGTGGTGCTCGATACCGCCAGTGCTGCTGACATCGCCTTCAGCCCAGCGGCGCGGCGGCTGGTGCTGCGCGAAGGCGCCCTCTGGGTGCAGACCGTGGCGGACCCTGCCGGCCGGCCTTTCCTGGTGCAGACCGCGCAGGGCACCGCGCGGGCCTTGGGCACGCGCTTTACCGTGCGTAGCTTCGCGGCAGAGGCTGGGCATGACGCCACCACGCAGGTGGCGGTGATGCAGGGTGCGGTTGAGCTGCGTCCCGCGAATGGCCCGGCCAGCGTCATCGCCGCCGGCCAGCAGGCCCGCATGAGTGCCGAGGGCACTACGCCCGCCGAATCGCTGCAGCCCGAAGCCGATGGCTGGACGCATGGTGTGCTCTATGCCGAGAAGCTGCCGCTGGGGGCGTTCTGCGCCGAGCTGTCGCGCTACCGGCCGGGGCTGCTGCGCTGCGATCCGGCGGTGTCACAGCTGCCGGTATCGGGCGCGTTCCAGTTGGGCGATACCGACGCCGTACTCACCGCCCTGGCCGCATCGCTGCCGTTGCGCATCGAGCTGCGCACGCGCTACTGGGTGCAGATCGGGCCGAGGTAAGGCGCGCCGCGCTGGCGATGTCCCCTTTTGCGCATGCGCCGGTCAAAGCAATAGAGGCCGCTGCACTGGTGGCTTTATTCCGTTCTCCCATCCTGGCGGCCCTTGCTCGCCGTGCGGATGCAGCGGACTCTGCTTTCACCCGTTCAAAGGACACGCATCCATGGCGCATCGTCGCTCCGGCCGCCGGCCGGATTCCGCTTTCCATTTTTCTCGGGCGCGCAGCACCGTGGTGCAGGCGGCCGTGCTGGCCTTGCTGCTGCACACCGCTGCCGCAGCGGCGCAAGCCGTGCCGGCCGCAACGGCCGTCGCCGAGCAAACCTATGACATCCCGGCCGGCTCGCTGAGCCCTGCGCTCTCGCGCTTCGCCGGGCAGGTCGGCGTCACGCTGTCGTCGGAGCCGGCACTGACCGATGGCCGCAGCACGCCCGGGCTGCGCGGGCGCTACGGCGTGCACGACGGCTTTGCCCAATTGCTGGCGGGCACGGGCTTGCAGATCGCGCAGGCGAGCGACAAGGTGTTTGTGCTGCGCCGGGTCGCTACGACTGCGACCACCACCGCCCTGGCCCAGGTCGAGGTGCGCGCCAAGGCTGATGCCACCACCACCGAGCACACCGGCTCCTACACCACCGGCAGCATGAGCGCGGCCACCGGCTTGCCGCTGTCGATACGCGAGACGCCGCAATCGGTCTCCGTCATCACGCGCCAGCGCATCGAAGACCAGCGCCTGGAGACGCTGGACGACGCGCTGCGGGCCACTACCGGCATGACCTCTACCTACAACGGCAGCGAGCGCGCCCTTTGGTACTCGCGCGGCGAGCGGGTCGAGACGCTGCAGATCGACGGCCTGCCGATGAGCGTGGGCTTTGTGTTCTCCAGCGATTCGTTGTCGCTGCCGGCCACGGTGCTGTATGACCACGTGGAAGTGGTGCGCGGCGCCAATGGCCTGCTGCAGGGCTCGGGCAGCCCGTCGGCCGCCATCAACCTGGTGCGCAAGCGCCCCACGCGCGAGCGGCAGGTGGAGGTGGCCCTGAGCGCCGGCTCGTGGGCCAACCGCACCGCACAGGTCGATGCCAGCGGGCCGCTCAACGAGGCGGGCACGCTGCGCGCACGCGGCGTGGTCTATGCCAACAAGGCCAACAGCTTTCGTGACGCCGGTAGCAAGGACAACCAACTGCTCTACGGCATTCTTGAGGCCGACCTCACGCCCGACACCACACTGATGGGCGGGCTGGTCTGGCAGGACGACAACACCGGCGGCTACGACTGGGGTGGCCTGTCTACCCGTGTCGATGGTTCGTTCTACCCGTTTGCGCCCTCCACCACATTGACGCCGGGCTGGGCCTACCTCGACAAGCGCAACAAGCAGATCTTTGGCGAGCTCACGCACCGCTTCAACGACGACTGGAAGCTCACGCTGGCCGCCAGCAAAGTGGACGCCAAGTCCGACATGCTGGGCCGCTCGACGCGCCACCTGAGCCTGGACAACAGCTCCCTGCAAATGCGCGCAACCCAGCTCAATTACGACGATGCAAGCAAGAACCTGGGCGTGCAATTGCAAGGCGCCTACGAGCTGTTCGGCCGGCGCCATGAAGTCATGGCGGGCGCCAACCTGCAGGAGTCCGACTGGTTCTACAGCAGCGCCAGCGTGGGGGCCTACCAGTCGTTCGACCCGCTGAGCTTCAGCCCCGACAGCATTCCCGCGCCGTCGAACGTGGTGAACGTGCGTTCGCACGAAGGCAGCCACAAGAAGGACAGCGGCATCTACCTGGCCACCCGCTTCGACCTGCCCGCCTCCAACAAGCTGATCGTCGGGGGCCGGTTCAGCTGGGTGGACTACAACGCGTACTACTCCTGGAGCGACGAGGCTTCCCGCTACAAGGCCACGCGCGAATTCACGCCCTACCTGGGCCTGGTGCACGACCTGAATGCGAGCACCTCGCTCTACGCCAGCTACACCGAGATCTTCAAGCCGCAGAGCAACATCGACGCCAATGGCCAGTTGCTGCCGGCGGTGATCGGCAGCAACTACGAGCTGGGCGTGAAGGGCGCGCTGCTGGGCGGCGCGCTCAATGCGTCTGCAGCCGTGTTCCAGACCGAGCAAACCAACCTGCCCAGGGCCGTGGCCGCCGGCGAGAGATGCTCCACCCCCGCCGTCACTTGCTACGAGGCCGCCGACAAGGTGCGCAACCGCGGTGTCGAGCTGGATGTGTCGGGCGAGCTGGCCCGGGGCTGGCAAGTGGCCGCCGGCTACACCTACAACCAGTCGCAGTACGTGAGCGGCAATGGCAGTGGCACGGCCTACAACACGTATCTGCCACGCCAGTTGCTCAAGCTGTCCACCACCTGGCGGCTGCCGGCCGATCTGCATGCCTGGAAAGTTGGCGCCAACCTGCAGGCGCAAAGCGGCATCTACCAGGACCAGACCACTACCGCCTATCAGTCCTATGGCGGTGTTGCCTATCGGATCGAGCAAAAGAGCTACGCGCTGGTAGGCCTGATGGCCGCCTACCAGATCAACCGCCAGGCCGAGGTGCAGCTCAACGTGAACAACCTGTTCAACAAGCAGTACTACACGACCATCGGGGGCACCAACTGGGGCAACTTCATGGGGGCACCGCGCAGTGGGGCTGTGACCTTGCGGATGCGGTTCTAGCGCCAGACCCCGCAGGGCCGTTCATTCGGCGCGGTGCGGTTCAGGCACCTCGGCCGCCACCGGCCGCCGCCGCAGCTTGCGCATCACCCACTGCCCCAAATCATCGACATAGGTAAACACCGCCGGGATCACCAGCAGGCTCAGCACGGTCGAGGTGATCAGCCCGCCGATCACCGCCACCGCCATGGGCGAGCGAAAGCTCGGGTCAGCCGCGCCAAAGCCGACGGCGATCGGCAGCATGCCGGCGCCCATGGCGATGGTGGTCATGATGATGGGCCGGGCGCGCTTGTGGCAGGCGTCGAGCAGGGCCTGGAGGCGCGTCATGCCGTGCTCGCGCCGCGCCAGGATGGCGTACTCCACCAGCAGGATGGAATTCTTGGTGGCAATGCCCATCAGCATGATGAGCCCGATCAGCGAGGGCATGGAGAAGCTCTTTTGCGCGATCAGCAGGCCCACAAACGCGCCGCCCAGCGACAGCGGCAGCGCCGCCAGGATGGTGACCGGGTGCAGAAAATCCTTGAACAGCAGCACCAGCACGATGTAGATGCACAGCACGCCGGTCAGCATGGCCAGGCCAAAGCTGGCGAACAGCTCGCCCATGACCTCGGCGTCGCCAACCTCGGTCACGCGCACGCCGGAGGGCAGGTTCTGCACCGCCGGCAGTGCATGCACCACCTTGGCCGCGTCGCCCAGTTGCACGCTGGACAGCTCGATGTCGAAGTTGACGTTGCGCGCGCGGTCGTAGCGGCTGATGACGGCCGGGCCGCCGGCCACCTCCAGCGTGGCGACCTCGCCCAGCATCACCGGCCCGTGCGTGCCGGGCACGGCCAGGCGGCGCAGGGTGTCCAAGTCTTCGCGCGCGGCGTCGCCCAGGCGCACCACGATCGGCACCTGGCGCTGCGCCAGGTTGAGCTTGGGCAGCGACACGTCGTAGTCGCCCATGGTGGCAATGCGCAGCGTCTCGCCAATGGCCGCGCTGGTCACGCCCAGGTCGGCGGCGCGGGCGAAGTCCGGGCGCACCGCGATCTCGGGCCGCACCAGGCTGGCGCTGGAGGCAATGTTGCCAAAGCCGGGCACGGTGCGCAGCTCGCGCTCCACGGCGCGGGCGGCCTCTGACAGCGCCTGCGGATCGTCGCCGCTCAGCACCAGCACGTACTTGTTGTTGCCGCCGGCCAGGCCGACCTTCAGGCGCACGCCGGGCAGGGTCTCGAGCGTGTTGCGGATGTGCTCCTCTATGCCCAGCTTGCGCGGGCGCTCGCTGCGCGGCGCCAGTTGCACCGTGAGCGTGGCGCGGCGCGGTTCGGCGCCGCCGCTGCCGGCAAACGGGTCGCTGCCGGCGCTGCCGCCGCCAATGGTGGTGTAGATGCTCTTGATGTGCTCCAGCGCCATGATGCGCAGCCGCGCCTCTTCGGCCACCGCCATGGTCTGCTGCAGGTTGCTGCCGGGCGGCAGCTCCAGGTAGACCTGGGTCTGCGAGTTGTCGTCGGGCGGGATGAAGCCGGTCGGCAGCAGCGGGATCAGCGCCAGCGAGCCAAAGAAGAACAGCGTGGCCAGCGCCATGGTGGCCAGGCGGTGGCGCAGGCTCCAGTTGGCGCAGACCATGTAAATGCGCATCCAGCGCGGCTCGTGCTCGGCGGTGACGATGGGTTTCAGCAGGTAGGCGGCCATCATGGGCGTGAGTACGCGCGCCACCACCAGCGAGGCAAACACCGCCAGCGCCGCCGTCCAGCCAAACTGCTTGAAGAAGCGCCCGGCGATGCCGCTCATGAAGGCGGTGGGCAAGAACACCGCGATCAGCGTGAAGGTGGTGGCGACCACGGCCAGGCCGATCTCGTCGGCCGCCTCCATGGCGGCCTGGTAGGGGCTCTTGCCCATGCGCAGGTGGCGCACGATGTTTTCCACCTCGACGATGGCGTCGTCCACCAGGATGCCGATCACCAGCGACAGCGCCAGCAGCGTGATGCCGTTGACCGAGAAGCCCAGAAAGTACATGCCGGCAAAGGCCGGGATCACCGACAGCGGCAGCGCCACCGCAGAGACAAAAGTGGCGCGCCAGTCGCGCAGAAAGAACCACACCACCACCACCGCGAGGATGGCGCCCTCATACAGCAGGTGCAGCGAGCTGGCGTATTCCTCGGACACCGGCGTGACAAAGTCAAAGGCCTCGGTCAGCGTGATGTCCGGGTGCTGGGCCTTGAGCTGCGCCAGCGCCTGCTCGACGGCGGCGCCCACCTCTACCTCGCTCGCGCCGCGGCTGCGCGACACCTCAAAGCCCACCACCGACTGGCCGTTGAGCAGGGCGGCGCTGCGCTTCTCGGCCACGGTATCGGTCACGGTGGCCAGGTCGGCCAGGCGGATGCGCCGGCCGCCAATGGACAGTTGCAGGTTGCCCAGCTCTTCGGCCGATTGCACCGTGGCCAGGGTGCGCACCGGCTGCTCGCCGTCGCCCAGGTTGGTGCGGCCGCCGGCGCTTTCGTTCTGCACCTGGCGCAACTGGCGTGACACCTCGGCCGCAGTGGCGCCCAGCGCCTGCAGGCGCTGCGCATCGAGTGCCACGCGCACCTCGCGCTGCACGCCGCCCACGCGGTTGACCGCGCCCACGCCCGGCACCGTGAGCAGCTTGCGCGCCACCGTGTCGTCGACGAACCACGACAGGCCTTCTTCATCCAGCTGGCTGGACTGGATGGTGAAGGCCAGCACCGGCGTGCCGGCCAGGTCGACCTTGGTGATGATCGGGTCGCGCAGGTCGGCCGGCATGTCGGCGCGCACCCGGTTGACGGCCGAGCGCACGTCGTCCACGGCTTCCTGGATGGGTTTTTCCAGGCGGAACTCGGCGGTGATGGTGGCCACGCCGTCCTGGATGCTGGTGTGGATGTGCTTCAGGCCCTGCACGGTGGCGATCGAGTTCTCGATCTTGCGCGCCACGTCGGTCTCCAACTGGCCGGGCGCGGCGCCCGGCAGCATGGCGGTGACGGTGACCATGGGCAGGTCCATGTCGGGCAGGTTCTGCACCTTCATGGACTTGAACGACCAGGCGCCGGCCAGGGTCAGCAGCACGAACAGCATCACCGCAGGGATGGGGTTGCGGATCGACCAGGATGAGACATTCATATCGAATGCTCCTTATTTCGTAGCTGATAGCCCAGGCGTAGCATGGGCTGAAGGCACTTTTGATGCTGAAGTGCTGGTGGCCGCCACCACGCGCACGATGTCGCGGTCATTGAGAAAACCCGCGCCCTGCGCCACCACCGCCTCGCTGGCCTGCAGGCCGCTGGTGATCTCTACCTGGTTGCCGATGCGCCGGCCGGTCTGCACCTTGCGTTGGGCCACGCGCTGCTCGCCCGCGCCGCCGGGGGCATCCAGCGGGCCGGGCACGAAGACGTAGCTGAAGGCTTCGCGCACCACGACTGATTGCTGGGGCACGGTCAAAGCCTGGCTGTTGCCCAACTGGAATTCACCCTTCGCAAACATCCCGGCCTTGGCCGGCAGGCCGTTGCTGGCGGTGGCCGGCAGATCGACATAGACCAAGCCGTTGCGCGTCTGCGGATCGACCGTAGGGCCGACCATGCGCACCTTGCCCTCCAACTGCGCGCCGCTGGCAGCGGTAACGCTGACCGTGGCGCCGGGCTGGATGCGGCCCAGCTCGGCCGAGGTGACCTCGGCGCGCCACTCCAGGCGGCCGCGCCGCACCATGCGAAACAGCTCGGTGCCGGCGCTGAGCACGGCGCCCACGGTGGCGCTGCGCGCAGAGATCACGCCGCTGTCGGGCGCGCGCACTTCGGTAAAGCCCAACTGCAGTTGTTGCGCGTCGTAGTTGGCGCGTGCGGCGGCCACGCGGGCGTCGGCGGTCTGGGCGCTGGTCTGGTACTGCGCGATCTGCGATGCGCTGAGCGCGCCCGATGTCGCCAGCGTGCGCGCACGCTCGGCATTGGCGCGCGCCTCGGCGGCATTGGCCTCGGCCTCCAGCAGGCTGGCGCGGGTCTGGGCCAGCGCGGCCTTGGCCGTCTCGGGCGCGAAAGTGGCCAGCACCTGGCCGGCCTTGACCACGTCGCCCACGTTCACGCGCACCTCGGCCAGGCGCAGGCCGTTGACCTGCGCGCCAATGCTGGCCTCTTGCCAGGCGGCGATGCTGCCGTTGGCGCTCAGGCGGATCGGCAGCGCCACTTGCTGCGGCAGCGTGGTGGTCACGGTCAGCGCCGGCCGCGCCGTGGGCGCCGGGTCTGCGGCCACGGCGCGCAGCGTGCCCAGGGCCCAGCCGCCGCCGGCCAGCAGCAGCGTGGCGGCCAGCGCAAGGGCCGCCCGGCGGTTCAGGAAGGGCAGGGAAGATGAAACAATGCGGGAAGACATGTCGGGAATCCGGGGAGGGCGTGCGGGCACGCGGGTCAGCGGGAGGTCGTGGTGGCAGGCGCTGCAGAGACGGCATCGCCCGGCGCGGGCTGGCTGGCGTCCCAGCCGCCGCCGGCGGCGCGGTACAGGGCCACCCAGGCGGCCATGCGCTCGCGCTCCAGGTTGACGCGCGCGGTCTCGGAGGCCAGCGCGGTGCGCCGGCTGTCTTCCAGCTCCAGCAGGCTGGCCAGGCCGCTGCGGTAGCGCGCCTGCATGGCCTCGAAAGAGAGGCGGTAGCCGTCGGCGGCGGCCTCCGCCGAGGCGGTGCGGTCGGCGGCGGCTTGCAGGTTGACCAGCGCCTCTTCCACCTCGCGCACGGCCTGGCGTGCCTTGCCGCGATAGACCGCTGCGGCCTCGTCGTAGCGCGCCTGGGCCGCGTCCACGGCCGCGCGGCGGCGGCCACCGTCGAACAGCGGAAGCGCCACCGACACCGGGCCGACCGTCCAGCTGTTGAAGCTGAGCGTCTGCCCCTGCGATTCAGAGCGTGCGCGGCCGACCGTGCCCTGCAGCGAGAGCTGCGGGTAGCGCTGCGCGTCGGCGCTGGCCACCTCGGCGCTGGCGGCGGCCAGCTCGCGCGCGGCGTTGTAGACGTCGGGCCGCTGCTCCAGCACTTGTGCCGGCAAGGTTGCTATTGAAAATAGAGCTAAAAGCCCAGGTGCGGCCTGGGCTGAAGCCACTTTTTGTTCTAAAACTGTTTCGTCCAGCGCGGTCAGGGCGACCAGGCCCTTCAGGCTCACGTCGCAGGCCGCGCGCTGCTGGGTGCTGCGCGCGTCGGCGTCGGCCGCGCTGGCGCGGGCCAGCGCTGCGTCGGCCGGTGCCTGAAAGCCGGCGTCGGCCGCCAGCCCGGCCAGCCGCGCCGTCTCTGCACGGGATGCCGCGTCCGAGCGCGCCACCGCCAGCAGGCGGCGGCAATTGCGCAGCGTGTCGAGCTGGTTGGCGACATCGGCGGCCACGGCCACGCGCGCCTCGTGCCACGACGCGCGGGCGCCGGCCAGGCGGGCGTCGGCGGCATCGCGATTGGCGGCCAGGGCGCCGAACAGATCGGCATCCCAGCTCGCCTGCACGCCGCCCTGCAGGGTCGTGGCGATGCCGCCCAGGCTCACGTTCACACCGCGCTGTGCGCTGGCGCTGGCGTCGGCCGTGGGCAGTTGCGCGGCGCGCGCGGTGGCGGTGGTGGCGCGGGCCTGCAGCAGGCGCGAGCGCGCCTGCGCCAGCGTTGGGCTGGCCTCTTGCGCGGCGGCGATCAGCTCGACCAGCAGCGGGTCGTCCAGCCGCTGCCACCAGCGCTCCAGCCCTTCGACCGTGCCGCCGTGCGGCAGCGGCGCGTGCCAGGCGGCAGGCGCGGGCGCCGCCACCGTGGCCGGCGGGCGCGACAGGGCGCAGGCGGAAAGCAGCAGCGGCAGCAACAGGGCCGGGGCGGTACGTCGAAACAGCGTCATGCGGAGGTGTCGGGGGAAAAGGGCAGGCCGCGGCGCGCGGCTTCGCAGGCCGCCAGCGCCAGCGCCTGCTGCAC
This sequence comes from Xylophilus sp. GW821-FHT01B05, assembly GCA_038961845.1. NCBI lineage: Bacteria > Pseudomonadati > Pseudomonadota > Betaproteobacteria > Burkholderiales > Xylophilus > Xylophilus sp. GW821-FHT01B05. Next base: position 5,430,299 of record CP152408.1, on the reverse strand, counting down.
CAGGCGCTCGCACCAGGTGTCGAGCGCGCGGGGCGTGGCGATCAGCGAGGGGCGTATGCCGTGCAGCAGATCGTGGCAGGTGATGAGGTGAAAGCACAGGCCCGCTATCGAGAAGGCGAGCCGGTGCACGTCGTCATCGGCGCGCGCCAGGCCCAGGCGGCGGCGCAGGATGCCCACCAGCGCGGCATGCTGGCGCCCGACGTCCTGCTCCAGCTCTTCGGCCCACTGGCCCGTGGGCTCCAGCATCTCGCGCATGTGCAGGCGCATGCACTGCTGCACGATCTCGCCCTGCCGCAGCAATTGCAGGTGGTAGTGGATGTAGGCCTGCAGCGATGCGCGCAGCGACAGCTGCGGCTGGTCGTACAAGGGGATCAGGTCGCGCGCCGCGCCCAGCGGCTCCGTGAGGGCGGCAAGGTAGAGGCCGGCCTTGTCGGCAAAGTAGTAGCGGATCGCCGCCAGGTTCACGCCCGCGGCCTCGGCCACCTGGCGCGTGGAGGTGCGGGCAAAGCCTTGCTCGGAGAACAGCCGCAGGGCGGTCAGCAGCAGGCGCTGGCGCGCTTCTGCGCCGTCGGCGCGCTGTGCTCGTGGAGAAGAAGTGGGGCTGGGAGATGTGGCTGATGGCGCTGGCATGGGGCCGCATTACAGCACAACATCAATCGATTGATTGAAATAGCGCCGGCATGTACCGGAGCGGCGGCGATCAGCGGCGCTCGACGATCACCGGCGCAATCTGCAGGCCGGCGCGGATCTGCGCCGCCGCGCGCAGGGCGGCCTCGCGCGAGTCGAACGGGCCGGCCTGCAGGCGGTTCAGGCCGCGTTCGTTGTACACACCCAGCAGAGGGGCCAGCGACTGCAGCTCGCGCGTGGCCTGCTGCTGCAACTGCTGGGCGCCTTCGGGCCGGCCAAACGCGCCCAGCTGTACCCAGAAGCCCGGCGCCATGGCGGGTGGCGCGGCAATGGCGGGCGCGGCGGGCGCCGGCTCCAGCGGCGGCAGGGGCTGCGTGCGCAGGCTGTCTTCGTTGGCCATGACGGGTTGGGGCTCGGCCAGCACCGGTTCGGGCGCCGGGGCGGGCTCTGCCACGGCGGCTGGCGGCGGTGCTGGCGGCATGCCGCGCACCGTCAGCGGCACGCTCCAGCCCGCATTGGCGGGCGGCGGTGCGGGCGGTGGTGTCTGGGCTACTGGCTGCACGGCCGCCAGCGGCACGGCGACCATGGCTGCGGGGGCCGGCGTGGCGGCCTGGGCCAGTGCGCTGCCATCGCCGTCGCGGCGCCAGGCGCCGGTGCGGATGTCTTGCTGCGTGATGCGCGTGATCTCTACCGGCGCCACGCCGCGCAGCAGGTCGAGCCGGAGCGCTGCGGTGTAGCTCAGGTCGATGACACGGCCGTCGTGGAACGGGCCGCGGTCGTTCACCCGCACGATCACCTCGCGCCCGTTGGCCGGGTTGCGCACGCGCACGTAGCTGGGCAGCGGCAGCGTGGTGTGGGCGGCGGTCATGGCGTACATGTCGTAGCGCTCGCCGTTGGCGGTGGACTGGCCGTGGAACTTGCGGCCATACCAAGAGGCCAGGCCGCTTTCGCGAAACGGGCGGTCGTCCTGGATCGGTGTGTAGCTGCGGCCCAGCACGGTGTAGGGCTTGTTCGGGCCGCCGCTGCGCAGGGCTTCGATGCGCGGCTCGGCGTCGGGCACGCGCTCCAGGCCGGTTGGCGGGTTGGCGTCGGGGCCGTCGCGCCCGCTGCTGGCAACGCCGCCACCGCCGCGCGGGCCGCTGGCGCAGCCGGCCAGCAGCACGGCCACGGCGCAGGCGGCCATGGCCGCGGCGCGCTTAGCCAAAGACCGCCTTCCACAGCGCCAGCACCGCCGCGCGCGGCTCTTCGGCATCTTCGATGGCCATCTGCGTGGGCGCCTCGTCCAGCCGCGCCTGGTGCTGCACGCGGCGCAGCACGCGGTAGGCGTCGGCGGCGCGCTCGCCCAGGCCGGGCGGCAGCAGGCCGGCGGCCTCGGCGCGCCGCAGCAGGGTGATGTTGCCGCGGTTCTCGCGCAGGGCAGGGTGCCGGGCCGACTCGGCCAGCACCAGGTACTGCACCGCGAACTCCACATCGACCATGCCGCCCGCGCTGTGCTTGACGTCAAAACGCCCGCCCTTGACCGGGTGCGCGGCGCGCACCTTGTCGCGCATGGCGACGATCTCGCGGCGCAGCGCGGCGGCGTCGCGTTCGGCGGTGATGACGGCCTCGCGCACTTCCTCGAAGCGGGTTTGCAAGGCGTCACTTCCCAGCTCGCCGTCGGGCCGCCCCAAGGCGGGCTGCGCCCCCTCGGGGGGCAGCGAGGACACGTCAGTGCCGAGCGTGGGGGCAAACGTGATGCATCGCGCCCTTGTCATGGCCTGGTGCTCCCAGGTCCACGCCGTATTGCTGCCACGCTTCTGCTGGTAGTTGGAGAAGGCGGCAAAGCTGGTCACCAGCAGGCCCGAGCTGCCGTTGGGCCGCAGCGCGGTGTCGATCTCATACAGGTCGCCCTCGCCGGTCTTGACGGTGAGCCAGTTGATCAGCTTGCGCACGAAGTTGGCGTAGACCTCGGGGGCGCGCTCGTCCTCGTCGTCGAACACGAAGACGATGTCCAGGTCGCTGCCGTAGCCCAGCTCCTTGCCGCCGAGCTTGCCGTAGCCGATCACGGCAAAGCGCTGCAGCGCGTCGTCGGCTTCGCGGTGGCGCCCGCGCAGGCGCTCCCAGCACCAGCGCGCGGTGATGCGCAGCACGGTGTCGGCCAGGGCGCTCAGGTCATCCGCCACCTGCTCGACCGTGAGCCGGCCCTCGACGTCGCGCGCCAGGGTGCGGAAGGTCTCGGCGTGGTGGGCGCGGCGCAGCAGGTTGAGCAGGTTCTCGTCGTCGTCCTCGGCCGTGGTGCGCACCGAGGCCAGGCGCTGCGCCAGGTCGCGCTCGAAGTCGGCCGGCTGGAAGCGCTCGGAAAACAGCGCCTCGCTGGCCAGCTCGTCGATCACGCCCGGGTGTTGCAACAGGTAGCGCGCCGGCCACTTGGCCGCGCCCAGCAGGTGCAGCAGGCGCTGGTGGATGGCCGGGCGCTCCAGCAGCAGCGCCAGGTAGCTCTGGCGGCGCAGCAGCGGCTCGATCCAGTTGGCCATCTGCACCGCGCCTTCTTCATTGACGCTGCCGTCGGCCACCCAGCGCGCGGTGCGCTGCAGCAGGCGCACCAGGCGGGCGCGGTCTTCGTCGCGCAAGGCCTGCACGCGCGGGTGCTCGCGCCATTGCGCCACGCGCTGGCGCAGGCGCTCGGGCAGCGAGGCCAGCAGGGCTTCGATATCGGGCGGCGGCTCGGCCTTGCGGTTGCAGTTGCCCTTGCTGCAGTTGCTGGCACCGCCAAGCAGGGCGTCGAACTCTTGTGCGACGAACTCGCGGTGCGCGTCCAGGTCGTGCAGGAAGGGGCAGACCTGGGCGTAGCCCAGGCTGTGCGCGATCCAGTCCAGGTCGGCGTCCTGCGTGGGCAGCACGTGGGTTTGCTGGTCGTCCAGGTACTGGATGCGGTGCTCGACCCGGCGCAGGAAGGTGTAGGCGCGGGCCAGGGCCTCGGCGGTCTCGGGCGTCATCAGGCCGGCCTGGGCCACGCGCGGCAGGGCGTCCAGCGTGGTGCGGCTGCGCAGCTCGGGGAATTGGCCGCCGCGCACCACCTGCAGCAACTGCACGGTGAACTCGATCTCGCGGATGCCGCCGCGCGACAGCTTGACGTCATTGGCGCGCTCGGGCTTGCCGGCGCAGCGGCGCGCGGCCTGCTCGCGGATCTGCCGGTGCAGGCTGCGCAGCGCATCGAACACGTTGTAGTCCAGGTAGCGGCGGAAGACGAATGGCAGCACCACCTGGCGCAGGCCCTGCACCGGCAAGGTTTCGACGCAAGGGCCCAGGCAGGCGCGCGGCGCCACCACGCGGCTCTTGAGCCAGGCAAAGCGCTCCCACTCGCGGCCCTGCACCAGAAAGTATTCCTCCAGCGCCGCCAGCGACACCGCCGGTGGCCCGGAATTGCCGTTGGGCCGCAGCATCAGGTCGACCCGGAACACAAAACCGTGCTCGGTGGTGTCGCCGATCAGCCCGTAGATGGCCTTGACCGCGCGCGCAAAGTATTCATGGTGGGTGATGCGGCCACGGCCTTCGGCGTCGCCCTGCGTTTCGCCGTCCTGGTCGTAGACATAGACCAGGTCGATGTCGCTGGACACATTCAGCTCGCGCCCGCCGAGCTTGCCCATACCCACCACCCACAGCTGCGCGCGGCTGCCGTCGGCGGTGAGTGGTGCGCCGTGGCGGGCGTCCAGCTCGGTAAAGGCTTCGGTGCAGGCGGCGTCCAGCGCCAGCTCGGCCAGCTCGGTCACGCCGCGGGTCACCACGGCCAGCGGCGCCTGGGCGTCGCAGTCGAGCGTGGCCAGGCGCTCCATTACCAACTGGCGCAGGATGCGCAGCGCGGTGCCGGTGTCGTGGCCCAGCCCGCGCAGGGCCGCCAGGGCCTCGGCCATGCTGCTGCGCACCGGTGCGCCGGGCGGCAAAAGGGGCAGCAGATCGCCATAGCGGCGGCGCAGGCGCTGCACGAAGCGCGCGTGCGCGGCCAAGTCTCCGGGTGTGAAAGCAGGTGTTGCAGCCATGTCGCTGCCGCAGCCGGCCTCCGTCAGCTCCGCCCCTGCTTCCAGGGAAACAGCATGTTCTTCCATCGAACCACCCCCAATGCTGCGGGTCATAATTCCTGTCACATCCAAGCCCACCATGAACGAACCGATCGAGATCCCCTCACGCGCGCTAAAAATCTGGGTGGCCGTAACGGGTGGGTTGTTCTGGTTTTTGGTGGCCGCGTGGCTTTGCTTCTTCGCCGTGTGGGGGGCATTGCACGGCTGGATTGTGCCGCGAATCGCCGATTTCCGTCCCCGCATCGAGGCAGAGGCCAGCAAGGCCTTGGGGGTGCCGGTGCGTATCGGCCAGATATCGGCCCGCTCCGAGGGGCTGGTGCCCTCCTTCACGCTGGGCGACGTGGCGCTGCTCGATGCCGAGGGCCGCACCGCGCTGCGCCTGCCACAGGTGGTGGTGGCCTTGTCGCCACGCTCGCTGTGGAACCATGGTTTCGAGCAGCTTTACCTTGATGCCCCCGAGCTCGACGTGCGGCGGGCGGCCGATGGCCGCATTCTTGTTGCGGGCATTGCCCTCTCCACCGAGCACACGGGCGGGGACAACGCCGCGGCCGACTGGCTGTTTTCGCAGACCGAGGTGGTGGTCAAGAACGGCACCGTGCGCTGGACCGACGAGCAGCGCGGCGCCGCGCCGCTGGCGCTGTCGCAGGTGGACATCGTGCTGCGCAACCGGCCCTGGCGCCACGCGCTGCGCGTGGATGCCACGCCGCCGCCTGACTGGGGCACGCGCTTCAGCGCGATGGGGCGCTTCCGCCAGCCGCTGCTGGCCGGTGGCAATGGTCGCTGGCAGGACTGGGTCGGCCAGGGCTATGCCGACTTCGCGCAGGTCGATGTGTCGCAACTGCGCCAGCATGTGGACCTGTCCCAATTCGGTGTGGACGTGGCCAGCGGGCGCGGTGCGCTGCGTGCCTGGGCCGACGTACGCCAGCGCCGTGTGGCCGGCGGCGTGGTCGATCTGGCACTGGAGGCGGTGCAGGTGCGCGCTGCGCCCGATCTGCAGCCGCTGGCCCTGCAGCGCCTGCAAGGCCGCTTGTCCGGTTCCTACAGCGACGCGAAACTTTCGCTGGCCGCGCAGGGGCTGCAGTTCGACACCGACGACGGCACGCACTGGCCGCTGGGCGATGCCGCGCTGAACTACACCCAGGCCACGCCACGGCGTGGCGCGCAGGGCGAACTGCAGGCCGACCGCATCGACCTGGCGGTGCTGGCCCATATCGGCGAGCGCCTGCCGCTGGCCGAGTCGCTGCGCCAGGCGCTGGCGGCGCACGCACCGCGCGGGCAGATCGAAAACCTGCAAGGGCGCTGGGAGGGTGATGCCAACGCACCCAGCAGCTACCAGGTGCGCGGCCGCGCCGTGGGGCTGGCCGTGGCGGCGCAGCCAGCGCCGGCGTCGGCGGTTGCGCCAGCGGCCCCGGGCGGCCATGTGCACCCGCCTACAGGCACGCCCGGCCTGAGCGGCGCCAGCGTGGATTTCGACTTCAACCAGGCCGGCGGCACGGCGCAACTGGCCATGGACGACGGCATGCTGGAGTTCCCCGGCATCTTCGAAGAGCCCACCGTGCCGGTGGACAAGCTGCGCGCGGACCTGCGCTGGACGCTGGCGGGCAGCCGCATCACCGTCGAGGTGCCGAGCCTGAGCTTTGCCAATGACGACGCGGCGGGCGAGGCGCATGCCAGTTGGCACAGCGCCGCAGGCGAAGGCGCTGCGCGTTTTCCCGGTGTGCTGGATTTGACCGGCAGCCTGCAGCGCGCCGACGGCACGCGGGTACACCGCTACCTGCCGCAGGTGATCCCGCCCGACGTGCGGCACTACGTGCGTGACGCGGTGCAGGCCGGCCGTGCCAACGGCGTGCAGTTCCGCGTGCGCGGCGACCTTTTGCACATGCCCTTCGCCGACCCGCGCCAGGGCGACTTCCGCATCGCCGCGCAGATCCGCGACGCCACTTTTGCTTACGTTCCCACCACCCACCAGCCGGCGGGCGAAGCGCCCTGGCCGGCGCTGGCGCCGCTGACGGCCGAGCTGGTGTTCGAGCGCAACAGCATGGAGATCCGCAACGCCACCGGCCGCATCGGGCTGCCGGGCAAGCCGGGCGAGCTGCAGGTGCAGCAGGCCAATGCGCGCATCGCTGATCTGGCGCACAGCGTGGTCGAGGTCAGCGCCGCGGCGCGCGGCCCGCTGGCCGAGATGCTGGCGGTGGTCAGTGGCTCGCCCATCGGCGGCCTGATCGGCAGCGACGCCACTTTCCTGCATGCCAGCGTCACCGGGCCGGCCGACCTCAAGCTCAACCTGTCGCTGCCATTGGCCACGATGCACCAGTCGCGGGTGCAGGGCAGTGTGCAACTGGCCGGCAATGATCTGCGCTTCACGCCCGACTCGCTGCTGCTGGCGCGCACCCGTGGCACGGTGGCCTTTACCGAGAGCGGCTTCAGTGTCAGCGGCATCCAGGTATCGACCCTGGGCGGTGATGCCCGCATAGACGGCGGCATGCGGGTGGCCACGGCCACCGCGCCGGCAATGCCGATGTCGATGCGCATGCAGGGCACGGTCAGCGCGGCCGGACTGCGCGAGGCCACGGAGCTGGGCTTTGTCTCGCGCCTGGCCGCGCATGCCTCAGGCTCGACCAGCTACAGCGCCACGCTGGGCACCCCTGACAACCGGGTCGAGATCCAGTTGAGCAGCAGCCTGCAGGGCCTGGGCCTGGACCTGCCGGCGCCGCTGGGCAAGGCCGCCGACGCAGCGATGCCGCTGCGCTACCACAACCATGCGCTGGCGCCAGAGCGCGGCGCCGCGCGCGACCAGGTCGTGTTGGACCTGGGCAGTGCGGTGGCCCTGCGCTATGAGCGCGACGTCTCCGGCGCGGTGCCGCGCGTGTTGCGCGGCAGCATAGGCATAGGGCTGGCGGCCGACGAGCAACCACTGCTGGCTGAACGCGGCGTGTCTGCCAATGCGCGCCTGGGCAATTTCGACGTCGATGCCTGGGAGTCGGTGCTGATGGGCGGGGCGCCGCCCGCAACTGCGGCCCGGCCCGCGACCGCAACGGCCGGCCCGGCAGCGGGCAATGAGGCGGCCGACTACCTGCCCGATACCTTTGCCGTGCAGGCCGACACGCTGTCGCTTGAAGGGCGGACTCTGCACAAGGTGGTGATCGGTGGCTCGCGCCAGGGCACGGTGTGGCGCGCCAATATGGATGCGGAAGAACTCAATGGCTATGCCGAATACCGGCCGGCTGCGGGCGACAGCGGCGCGCGGCTGTTCGCGCGGCTGGCGCGGCTGAAGGTGCCCGAGAGCGCCACCAAGGAAGTCGAGACCCTGCTCGAAGAGGGCCGCAGCGCAGACGCCGGCAGCGCACTGCCGGCGCTGGACATCGTGGTCGAGGATTTCGAGCTGAAGAGCCGCCGCCTGGGGCGCCTGGAGATCGACGCCGTGCACCGCAGCGCCGCCGGTGGCCGCCAGCGCGAATGGCATCTGAACAAGCTCAACCTGTCCATGCCCGAGGCCACTTTTGCCGCCACGGGCGACTGGGGCCGCCCCGCGCCCAGCACTGGCGATGCGGCGCAGAACCGCACGCTGATGAACTTCACGCTGGACATCCGCGACAGCGGCCAACTGCTGGCACGCTTCGGCATGCACGACGTGATACGCCGTGGCGCTGGCCGCCTGCAGGGCCAGGTCGGCTGGACCGGCTCGCCCTTCGGGCCGGACTACCCATCGATGAGCGGGCAGCTCAATCTCAACGTCGAAACCGGGCAGTTCCTCAAGGCCGACCCGGGCCTGGCCAAGCTGTTGAGCGTGCTGTCGCTGCAGTCGCTGCCGCGCCGGCTGACGCTGGATTTCCGCGACGTGTTCAGCGAAGGCTTTGCCTTTGACTTCGTGCGCGGCGATGTCGCCATAGCGCAGGGCGTGGCGCGCACCAACAACCTGCAGATGAAGGGCGTCAACGCCGCCGTGCTGATGGACGGCCAGGCCGACCTGGAGCACGAGACGCAGAACCTGCGCGTGGTGGTCGTGCCCGAGATCAACGCCGGCACCGCCTCGCTGGTGGCGGCTGTCATCAACCCGGCCGTGGGCCTGGGCACCTTCCTGGCGCAGATGTTCCTGCGCGGCCCGCTGACAGAGGCCGCCACGCAGGAGTTCCACATCACCGGCGCCTGGGCCGACCCGAAGATCGACAAGCTCACCGGTCGCCAGCGCCTGGGCCACGAGAGCAATTGACTGTGATGACACCCCCAGGCTTCGCACTTCGTGTCTGCGCCAACCCCCTAAAGGGGGCACCGCCTGCGGCCTGGCAAAGCCAGTTCCGCGGCGGTTTACGTATGGCCTGCTCCGCGGCCTTTTGTGTTTTTGGGAGCGTGCGCTGCCAGCGGTGCTCCATAGAAAACTGAGAAGGAAAAAACAATGAAAGTCGCCGCCATCCAGATGGTCTCCGGCACCGAACTGGCCGCCAATCTGCACAGCGCCCGTGCGCTGCTGGAAGAGGCCGCCACGGCTGGCGCCGAGCTGGCCGTGCTGCCCGAGTACTTCTGTGTGCTGGGCCGGCGCGATACCGACAAGCTCGCGCTGCAGGAGGCCGACGGCGCCGGCCCGATCCAGCGCTTTCTGGCGCAGGCTGCGCGCGAGCTGGGGCTGTGGATCGTGGGCGGCACGTTGCCGGTGTCCCTGGACGGTACGGCCGTCCCCGGCGCGCGGGCCCACAACACCACGCTGGTCTTTGCGCCCGACGGCCAGCGGGCAGCGCGCTACGACAAGATGCATCTGTTCTGCTTCGACGACGGCCAGACCGCCTTCGACGAAGCGCGCACGCTGGTGGCGGGCGCCGCGCCGGCGTCCTTCGTGCTGCCCTCGCGCGACGGCCATGCCTGGCGCATCGGGCTGTCGGTCTGCTACGACCTGCGCTTTCCCGAGCTGTACCGCCACTATGCGCGCGAGGGCTGCGACCTGCTGCTGGTACCCAGCGCCTTTACCTACGTGACCGGCGAGGCGCACTGGGAACTGCTGCTGCGCGCCCGCGCGGTCGAGAACCTGGCCTATGTTTGCGCCGCGGCGCAGGGTGGACAGCACGAGAACGGGCGCCGCACCTGGGGCCACAGCATGCTGGTCGATGCCTGGGGCGGCGTGCTGGCGCAGCGCGCCGAAGGCGCGGGCGTGGTCCTGGCCGATCTCGACGCCGCGCGCCTGGGTGTGCTGCGCACCCAATTGCCGGCGTTGGAGCACCGGCGGCTGTGAGCATGGCCCGTCCGAGCCAGGAACTGCGGCTGGGGCGCATGGCACGCCTGCTGTGGCGCCTGTCCTGGCGCCTGCAGGGGTCCTGGCGGCGCTGGTCGCTGTGGCTGTTGCTGGCGGTGCTGGTGGTGGCGATGCTGGTCACCCTGGTGTGGCTGGCCGGACGCTACGAGGCCAGCCAGGTGCAAAGCCGCATCGAGCGCGATACCGCCGATGCGGTGGCCGATATCCGCAGCGGCCTGGCGCGCAATGTGCAGAGCCTGCAGGCGCTGCAGGCCAGCCAGCCCCTGCCAGCCGAATGGGGAGGGGCGGCTGCGCAGTTGCTGCGCGTGCACCGCGAACTGATACGCCTCGAATGGCGCGACGCCAGCCTGAGCCTGCGCGCGCATGCCGACACGCCCTACCGCACCGTGGCCTTCGATGCGCCGGCACAAGAGCTGCAGGCATCCTCCGACACGCAGCTCACCTGTGGCGCGGCGCGGCGGCTCAATGGCCCGTCCTATTCGTCGAGCTACTTCGTGCCGCGCGCCGACGGCATGGGGCTGGAGGTGGTCGAGCTGTGCCTGCCGCTGACCGTGGGCACGCGCATCGCCGGCTACCTGGTGGCGATCTACGGCCTGCCGGAAGTCCTGTCCGACCTGATCGGCCCGCAGATCAGCCGGCACCAGGAGATCTCCTTCACCGAGGCCGACGGCACGCGCCTGGCCTCGCTGCATGGCGCGGTGCGCCGTGGCACGCGCAAGTTCAGCGCCCAGCAACTGCTGGACCTGCCGGGCAGTGCGCTGGTGCTGCGCATGGACAGCTGGCAGGGCGCGCCCAACCTGTTCCCCAATGTGCTGACCGCGCTGGTGACCTTCATGTCGATCGCGCTGGTGTCGGTGCTGGTGCTGCTGGTCAAGGACAACCGGCTGCGGCTGCAGGCCGAGCGCGACCTGGCCGACGCGCTGGCGTTCCGCAAGGCGATGGAGGATTCGCTGGTCACCGGCCTGCGCGCGCGCGACCTGGAAGGCCGCATCACCTACGTCAACCCGGCCTTCTGCAAGATGGTGGGCTTTGGTGCCGAGGAACTGCTGGGCCGCGTCGGCGAGCTGCCCTATTGGCCGCCCGAGCGCTCGGACGAGTACCTGGAGCGCCAGGCCAACCGCTTTGCCGGCGAGCTGCCGCCGCGTGATGGCTTTGAGTCGCTGTTCATGCGCAAGGACGGCACGCGCTTTCCGGTGCTGATCATCGAGGCGCCGCTGATCAATGCGCAGGGCCTGCACACCGGCTGGATGGGCGCCTTCCTGGATTTGAGCGAGCAGCGCCGCATCGAAGAGCTCTCGCGCGCCAGCCACGAGCGGCTGCAGGCCACGGCGCGCCTGGCCACCGTTGGCGAGATGGCATCGCTGCTGAGCCACGAGCTGAACCAGCCGCTGGCGGCGATCTCCAGCTACGCCACCGGTTCGCTCAACCTGCTGCAGTACAGCGACGGCGCCATGGCTACCACCGCTGCCGCCGACATCGCCGTGGCCATGCGCCGCATCGCCGAGCAGGCCGAGCGCGCCGGCCGCGTCATCCGCAGCGTGCACGACTTCGTGCGCCGGCGCGAGCAGGCGCGTGAATCCACCAGTGCGCGTGACTTGCTCGACGCCGTCATGCCGCTGGTGAGCCTGCAGGCGCGCAAGCTCGGCGTGCAGGTGCGCAGCACGCTGGAAGCCGGGCTGCCGCGCGTGCTGTGCGACCGCACCATGGTCGAGCAGGTGCTGCTCAACCTGGCGCGCAATGCCATGCAGGCCATGGACCAGCCGGGCGTGCGCGATCGGCGGCTGGAGCTGGGCGTGCGCCGCGCCGTCTCGGGCGAGCGCGGCGGCTGGGTCGAATTCACCGTGACCGACAACGGCCCGGGCATTCCAGCCGACGTGGCCGCGCGGCTCTTCACCCCTTTCTTCACCACCAAACCCGAGGGCATGGGCCTGGGCCTGAGCCTGTGCCGCACCGTGATCGAGCAGCACGGCGGCTTCCTCGACCATGCGCCCGGCGCCGTGGCGGGTACCATCTTCTCTTTCACCTTGCCGGCCGTGAAGCCGGCCTGAACTGATCACAGATGGAGCCTGGCCTCGACGCAATCGTGTTTGTAGTGGACGATGACGCTGGCGTGCGCGACGGCCTGGCCTGGCTGCTGCGCTCGCGCCGGCTGCTGAGCGAGACCTACGCCAATGCGCTGGCCTTCGAGCAGATGCTGCAGTCCCAGGAGGGCGCAGGCGCGGCGCCGCCAGCGCAGCCCTGCTGCCTGCTGCTGGACGTGCGCATGCCCGGCATGAGCGGGCTGGCGCTGTTCGACACGCTGGTGGCGCGCGGCCTGCACGCGGCCATGCCGGTGATCTTCCTTACCGGCCACGCCGACGTGCCAACCGCGGTTGACGCCGTCAAGCGCGGTGCCTTCGACTTCTGCGAAAAGCCGTTCTCCGACAACGCGCTGGTGGACCGGGTCGAGCAGGCGCTGCGCCGCTCCGCCGAAGTGCTGGCGCAGCGCCGCGCCGCCAAGGAAGTCCATGCGCGCATCACCGACCTGACCGACCGCGAGCGCGACGTCATGCGCCTGGTGGTCGAGGGCCTGCCGAACAAGCTGATTGCCGACCAGCTCGACATCAGCGTGCGCACGGTGGAAGTGCACCGTGCGCGCGTGTTCGACAAGATGGACGTGCGCTCCGCGGTCGAGCTGGCCAACCTGCTGCGCACCGCGGAGTAGGCCGGCGGGTCAGCCGCGCGGCTGCGACTCACCCACAAAGATTTCCACGCGGCGGTTCTGCGCCCGGCCCTGCACCGAATCGTTGCTGGCGATCGGCTGGTGCGAGCCGTGGCCTTCAATCGTGAAGCGGCGGCTGTCCAGGCCGCGCATCACCAGGTAGTCCCGGGTGGCGGCCGCACGGTCCACCGACAAGGGGTTGTTGACGGCGTCGCTGCCGGTGCTGTCGGTATGGCCGATGATGCGCACCGTTGCGCCGGGATTGTTCTGCAGCCCGCTGGCGAAGCGGTCCAGGATCGGGGCAAAGTCAGACTTCACGTTGGCCCGCCCGGTGTCGAACGAAATATCGCTCGGGATGTCGAGCTTGAGCTGGTTGTCTGTGGTCTGCGAGACCGCCACACCGGTGCCCTGTGTGGCGGCCTGCATTTCCTGCTTCTGGCGCTCCATGCGCTGCGACCAGATATAGGTGCCCAGCGCGCCCACGCCTGCGCCCACCACTGCGCCCGTACCTGCGCTGCCGCCCAGCGCCGAGCCCAGCACTGCGCCGCCCAGCGCGCCGGCGCCGGCACCCATGGCGGTGCGGCGTTGGGTGTCGCTCATGTTCATGTCCGCGCAGCCGGCCACGAAGACAGCGGTAAGAACGGTTCCGAAGAGGATCTTTCGCATGGCGTGCTCCTTTGCATTGGATGAAATACGGCAACGCGCACGCACGGGCGGGATGCCCGTGTTGCTTGTCACCGATTCATTATGGAAGTCGCCCGCCGGGGCCGGCGGTATCGCCATGTAAGAGCCATTCCTTCAAGGTTTAGGTCCTTGAGGTGAAACGTCATAACTATCAAATAGATAGCTATAAGCCCAGGCTGCACCTGGGCAAATGGCATATTTCATTCATATAAGCAGTGCCGGCAAGGTCTTGACGGACGTGCGCGCAGGAGCGTGTCTACTTTTGCGGCGGATCCTCGGGCGGGTCGTCCTGGCGGCCCGAGAACATGGTCCACCAGACGATGAACACGAGCACGGCCAGCGCCAGCAAGGCTTCGAGCAAAATCAGGCCCATGACAAAAAGACTCCTGCGGGTGGCGACAACCCTGGCGATTGTAGGAATGCTCGCTGCCTGCGCGACCCGGCCCGTCCCCCTGGAGGAGGCGCCGGCCCCGGCGCCGCGTCCGCCCGCCCCTGCCGCACCCGCCGCCGCGCGGCCTCTGCCCTGGCCGACCGGCACGCTGCCGCAGGTGCAAAGCCGCTGGGTGCCGGCGGCCTGGGAAGAACTGCCGGGTTTCCAGGACGATGCACTGTTCGAGGCCTGGAACGCCTGGATCAAGAGCTGCGAGCGCCCGGCGCCGGCCTTTGCCGCGCTGTGCGGCGACATCCGCCAGCTCTCCATCGCCACGCCTGAAGAACAGCGCGCCTGGATGGTGGCGCGGCTGCAGCCCTACCGCGTGGAGTCCAGCAGCGGCAACCCCGACGGCCTGCTGACCGCCTACTACGAGCCGGTGATCCCGGCCAGCCGCCTGCCCACGGCGCAGTTCACCGTGCCGCTTTACAGCGCACCCGCCGGGCTGGCCGCGCGCAAGCCCTGGTTCACGCGCCAGCAGATCGAAACCCAGCCCGACGCGCGCGCCGCGCTGGCCGGCCGCGAGATCGCCTGGATCGCCGACCCGGTCGAGGCCATGGTGCTGCACATCCAGGGTTCGGGCCGGCTGCGCGTGGCCGAGCCCGATGGCACCCAGCGCACCGTGCGCCTGGCCTATGCCGGCACCAACGACCAGCCCTACCGCAGCATCGGCAGCTGGCTGCTGTCCACCGGCCAGACGCGCGACGCTACCTGGCCCGGCATCCGCGCCTGGCTGGCGCAGAACCCGCAGCGCCTGAACGAATTGATGTGGGCCAACCCGCGCTACGTGTTCTTCAAGGAAGAGCCGCTGGAGGGCGTGGACGCGAGCTTCGGGCCGCGCGGCGCGCAGGGCGTCGAGCTGACGCCGGGCCGCTCGATCGCCGTGGACCGGCAGAGCATTCCCTACGGCACGCCGGTCTGGATCGTCTCGCCCGGGCCGCAGCGCAGTTTGCAAAAGCTGGTGCTGGCGCAGGACACCGGCAGCGCCATCGTCGGCGCGGTGCGGGCCGACTATTTCACCGGCTGGGGCGCGGATGCGGGCGAGGTCGCCGGGCGCCTCAAGCAAAACCTGCGGCTCTGGGTGCTCTGGCCCAAGTAGCTGTCCCCTTCACTTCAACAGGATGCACCCATGAACCGGATCTGGACATGCACGCTGCCGGCGCTGGGCCTGCTGGCATTGCTCGCAGGCTGCGCACAGAGCGGCCCGTTCGCGCGCGGCACGGCCTACCGCTGCGACAACGGCGTGAACTTCACGCTGCTCGCGGGTGAAAGCGTCAGCTTGCAGGGCTTCCGCGGCACCGAGCTGCTGCTGCGCGATGCCGGCGGCATGGGCCCGAACCAGGCGGTCTACAGCAATCCACAGGTGCGCGTGGAAACCGGCCTGGGCGCCGACGGCCGCGAGGCGCTGCTCGAAGGCCTGGTGCCGGGCACGCGCGCGCGCTGCCGGGCGCAATAGCGCGCTTTCAGGAAAGCACCAGCAAGCGTTGACCGGTTGGTGCGGGGTCAGCAACTTCCCGCATGCCTGCGACTGCGGTGCCCGCTGCACGACAAGGTCAAAGCCCCCTTGCTCCGCTGATACGCGCACACTACAAGGATCACCTCGGCGCGGCGGTGGGCTATTGCGCTGCAGCGCCGGCGCAGATGAAGCTGCCCTGAACACGCTCGCGGGCAGCTCCAGAGAACGAGCAAAAAGCCGCATCCCGAGGGCGCCAGCCTTTTTTATCCGGCAGCCTGGCAGGGGAAAGGTAAACAAGCCTTTTCGGCGGCAGACAGGCGCTGGCGCTTCCCGGGAAGATCCGTGGCGTGCGTGCATCGCCCACTAACGGTGGCTGGCATTGGCCAGCACGTAGGTTTGTTTCCCAGCCGGGCTATTGCTTGCCAGTCGAGTGCAGGCGAACGTCTAATAGAGACACAACTTGTAAAAGCTCGGGGCAATCTGTGACCGTTCGAGCAAAAAGGCCCTACCGTGGATAACGCGAATCTTGAATACCTGAGCAGCCTGCAGTGCGCGCGGCAGTGGCGGGGCTTTATTCAGGCGTTCGCCGTCGAACTGGGTGCGCAGCATTCCGAGGCAGACCTTGCCGTGCTGATGCGGCGCGCCGGCAGCCGCTTTGCACAGGGCTCTGTGTTGGGTTCTTGCGACACATTGTGGGACCTGCAACTGGCCATGGGCCGGGTCTGGATCGGCCTGGACTGGGGCTGGGTGGTGCTGGAGGAAACCGCTGACCACCTGCGCGTGCGCCACCACTGCAGCCCGCTGCTGGCGGCCTTTGGCGCTGGCGCCGAGCGCTGGTCCCCCGCCTTTCTGGAAGGTGTCTACCAGGAGTGGTTCCGCCAGGCAGGCGCAGGCGACCTCCATGTGCGGCAAGCCGGCGGCTTCGACGCGGCGGGCGGGATCGAGTTTCACCTTGCCGCAGCTTCGCACGCAACATCATGAGCCAGAACGATATCGTCAACCTGTTCAAACAGTTCGGCGGCAAAGCGTCCCAGTACCAGGAAATAGCCCGCGAGAACCAGGCCCAGCAGTCGCACGGGCGCTGGCCGCTGCTGTCGGCGCTGGATGCCGCGAGCAGCGAGCCGCCCGCACCGGTGGCCGAAACCCCGCCCGCAGCCCCGGCGGGCGCTGCAGCCCTGTTCGCCAACCGGCCTGCCGCGCCGCTGCGCGCGGCCCCTGCACCTGCTGCCGCGCCGCAAGACATGCGGCAGGAGCCTTTGCAACAGGTTTTCGCACGCCTGTCGCGGCCCCGGCCGCCGGAGCCCGCGCCGGCATCTGGAGATGAGCTCTCGCTGCTGCGCAAGCTCTTGAGTTCATGAAGATCGTCGCGGTAGCCTCCGCCAAGGGCGGCGTCGGCAAAACCACCGTGACCGCCAGCTTGGCCGTGGCCCTGGCCAAGGCTGGCCGCATGGTGCTGGCGGCAGACCTCGATCCGCAGAACGCGCTGCGCCTGCACCTGGGCCTGGATCCGCGCGATCCGGGCGGCAGTGCCCGCGCCACCTTGAAGGGCGCGCCCTGGCTGTCGGGCTGCACAGCCGGCCCACCCGGCATTGTGGTGCTGCCCTACGGCCAGCTCACCGAGGATGAGCGCGAGGCCTTCGAGCAGCGGCTGGAGACCGATCCGCAGTGGTTGATGCGCCACCTGCAGCAACTCGGCTTGCCCGAGGAGGTCGTGGTGCTGCTGGACACGCCGCCCGGCCCCTCCATCTACATGCGGCAGGCGCTGGCCGCCGCCGACCTGGTGCTCGTCGTCACGTTGCCGGACGCAGCCTCCTATGCCGCCTTGCCGCTGATGGACAAGCTGGTGCGCCGCTATGCCGGCACGCGCCCCGGCTTTCTTGGCCAGTGCTACCTGCTCAACCAGGTCGACAGCACGCGCCAGCTCTCGGCCGATGTGGCCCAGGTGCTGCGCCAGCGGCTGGGCAGCAGGCTGTTGGCTTGCA
The DNA here is from genome assembly GCA_038961845.1 of Xylophilus sp. GW821-FHT01B05. Lineage (NCBI taxonomy): Bacteria > Pseudomonadati > Pseudomonadota > Betaproteobacteria > Burkholderiales > Xylophilus > Xylophilus sp. GW821-FHT01B05. Next base: position 5,413,122 of record CP152408.1, on the reverse strand, counting down.
TCCATCGCGATCAGGCGGTGTGCGAGGCGCTGGCCTACGACCAGAGCGTGCTCGACTACGCGCACGACAGCCTGGCCAGCCACGACTTCATCGCCGCTGCCACCGCACTGGCGCGCCAACTCGAGGCTGCGCCGCAGGCCCACGCATGACCAGCCAGGACGAATTCCGGGTCGACAAGCAGGGTGTCGCCGCGCGCCTGCGCGCGGCCATCATGCGTGTCGTGAACCATCCCGCATGGGGCCATGCCACGTTGCGCTGGAGCACCGGGCTGCTGGGCCTGGGGCTGTTCATCCTGGTATTCACCGTGCCGCTGAACCTCGGCGGCCAGGTCGCCTTCGCGGTGGTGAGCTTTGTCGCCGCGCTGCTGCTGCGCAAGGTGCCGGGCCGGCTGCCCACGCTGGCGATGATCGTCTTCTCGATCACGGCATCGATGCGCTACATCTACTGGCGCTTCACAGACACCCTGGGCTTTGAAGGCCTGCTCGACAACTTCTTCGGCACTGGCTTGGTGCTGGCCGAGCTGTATGCGTTGGCGGTGCTGCTGCTGGGCTACTTCCAGACCGCCTGGCCGCTGGAGCGCAAGCCCTTGCCCATGCCGGCCGACCGCAGCAGCTGGCCTGCGGTGGATGTGCTGATCCCCACCTACAACGAACCGCTGGAAGTGGTGAAGCAGACCGTGTTCGCGGCCATGGGCCTGGACTGGCCGGCGGACCGCCTGAATATCTTCCTGCTCGATGACGGGCGCCGCCCCGAGTTCCGCGACTTCTGCACCGAGATCGGCGTGGGCTATCTCACGCGCGACGACAACCGCCATGCCAAGGCCGGCAACATCAATGCGGCGCTCAAGCAGACCTCGAGTGAGCTGGTGGCGATCTTCGATTGCGACCACATCCCGGCGCGCTCCTTCATGCAGATCTGCGTCGGCTGGTTCCTGCGCGACCCGAAGCTGGCCATGCTGCAGACGCCGCACTATTTCTTCTCGCCCGACCCGTTCGAGAAGAACCTGGACACCTTCCGCGCCGTGCCCAACGAGGGCGAGCTGTTCTACGGCCTGGTGCAGGACGGCAACGACCTCTGGAACGCCACCTTTTTCTGCGGCTCCTGCGCGCTGATCCGCCGCGCCCCGCTGGAGGAGATCGGCGGCGTGGCGGTAGAGACCGTGACCGAAGACGCACACACCGCGCTCAAGCTCAACCGGCACGGCTACAACACTGCCTACCTGGCGATCCCGCAGGCTGCGGGCCTGGCCACCGAGAGCCTGTCGGGCCATATCGGTCAGCGCATCCGCTGGGCGCGCGGCATGGCGCAGATCAGCCGCCTGGACAACCCGCTCACCGGCCCTGGCCTGCGGCTGGGGCAGCGGCTCTGCTACATGAACGCGATGCTGCACTTCTTCTACGGCCTGCCGCGCATCATCTTCATGACCGCGCCGCTGGCCTACCTGTTGTTCGGTGCCCATGTGTACCAGGCCACGGCCGCGATGATCGCCGCCTTCGCGCTGCCGCATTTGATGCACGCCAGCATCACCAATTCGCGCATGCAGGGGCGCTTCCGCCACTCGTTCTGGAACGAGGTCTACGAGTCGGTGCTGGCCTGGTACATCCTGCGGCCGGTGCTCACGGCCTTCATCAACCCGCGCCTGGGCAAGTTCAATGTCACGGCCAAGGGCGGTCTCATCGATCACTCTTACTTCGACTGGGGCATTGCGCGGCCCTACCTGCTCCTGATGGCCGTGAACCTGATCGGTCTGGCAATCGGCCTGGTGAAGTTCAGCAGCCACAGCGGTGAGGCCGCGTCAACCCTGGCCATCAACTTGGTCTGGACGATCTACAACGCCGTCATTCTGGGCGCCAGCATTGCTGTCGCCAGCGAGAGCCGACAGGTGCGTCGTGCGCCGCGCGTGGATGCCTCGCTGCGCGCTGTACTGACCCTGGCCAGCGGTCGCACGGTGGTCTGCAAGACCGAGGATTTCTCGCAGACCGGTTTGGGGCTGCTGGTGCCCGCGGACCTTGAACTGCCGCAGGGCGAGCTCTTGCACGTGACCCTGTTCCGCAACGAGGACGAGGCCTCGTTCCCGGCGGAGATCGTGTTTCGCAACGGCGCGCACCTGGGGCTGCAGTTCCAGGAAATGAGCCTGCCGCAGCAGGCCGCGCTGACCCAGATGACCTTTGCCCGGGCCGACCTGTGGGCCAGCAGTTGGGGCCACGGCGAGCGCGACACGCCGCTGCGAGCCCTGGCCGGTGTGATGAGGATAGGGGTCAAGGGCTTCGGCATCTTCTTCAAAAATCTGTACGCCATGGTGCGCAGGCCACGCGCTCTGCGGCAGCCAGGCTCCAAACTCGATACAGGCAAACAATGAAAACAATGACAACTGCAGGCCAGGGAACACGCATGGCGAGATCGCGCAGCGTGCTGTCGGCCGCCGTCGCGCTGGCAATGTTGGCATTCGCTGCGGCCAGCGAGGCGGCAAAGGTCTCGGCCCCGGCTGCCGCCGTGCTGCCTGGCGTGCCAGCCACGGCGCCCGCTGCCGCCGTCCGTAGCTACAGCATGTCGTTCAAGCAGCTGGGTGCCACCTACCCGCTGCAATTGCGCGGCGTGCAGGGCTTGGGCGGTGTGCCATTCAGCGTCCGTGCCGACGAGGTGGTGGTGGGCGCCAAGCTCAAGCTCAAGTACGCGTACTCGCCAGCGCTGCTGTCCAACATCTCGCACATCAACGTGCGGGTGAACGGCGAGGTCGCCGGCACGATTGCAGTGCCCCGCGAACAGGCCGGCACGGATCTGGAGCAGGACATCGCCATTCCGCCGCGCCTGATCACTGACTTCAATCGCATCGACCTTGAGCTGATCGGCCACTACACGCTCGAGTGCGAAGACCCATTGCATTCCAGCCTCTGGACCAGTATCAGCAACCAGAGCAGCATCACACTCGACGTCACGCCGGTCGCCCTGCCGGACGACCTCGCACTGCTGCCCGGCCCGTTGTTCGATCGCCGCGACGTGCGTTCGCTGAACCTGCCCTTCATCTTCATGGCGCCTCCGGTGCCATCCACACTTGAGGCGGCGGGGGCGGTGTCTTCCTGGTTCGGTGCACTGGCGGGCTACCGCGGTGCCAAGTTCCCCGCCGCCATCGGCACGCTGCCCGCCAGCGGCTCGGCAGTGGTGTTCGTGGTCGGCAGCGACGGCCTGCCAGGTGTGGACCTGCCTGCGCCGGCCGGCCCGACCCTGGCCATGGTCACCAATCCGAACGACCCGGTGTCCAAGCTGCTCGTCGTCATGGGGCGCGACGCGGCCGAACTCCGGACCGCCGCTACCGCGCTGGCGGTTGGCGGGCCCGCGCTGTCGGGCCGCATGGCCACCGTTACGGGCATGAAAGAAATCGAGGCACGCAAGCCCTACGACGCGCCCGCCTGGCTGCGCAGCGACCGGCCGGTGCGCTTCGGCGAGATCGCCGACCAGCGCGCGCTCAATGTCTCGGGCTACACACCGGACACGGTGCGTATCAATTTCCGCGCGCCGCCGGATCTGTTCGCCTGGCGAGAAAAAGGCATCCCGGTGGATCTGCGCTACCGCTATACCCCGCGGCCCACGGCTGACAAGTCGACGCTCAACATCAATGTCAATGACCAGTACCTGCGCGCCTACCCGCTGCGCGCGGCGAACCACGATAGCCCCAGCGTGATCGATGCGCTGCTGCCCACGCCGGAAGACGGCACGGTCATGGCGCATGAGCGCCTGCGGGTGCCGCTGTTCCTGCTGCCGGCCCAGTCGCAACTGCAGTTCCATTACTACTACGACTACGTCAAGCAGGGCTTCTGCAAGGACGTGATGCTCGACAACGTCAGGGGCGCCATCGACGCCGATTCGACCATCGACATCTCGGGCTTTTCGCATTTTCTGGCCATGCCCGACCTTGCCGCCTTCGGCAACAGCGGCTTTCCTTTCACGCGGATGGCCGATCTTTCGGAAACCGCCGTTGTCATGCCGGACAAGGGCGACCTGCCGGAATGGTCGGCCTACCTGAACCTGATGGGCCTGATGGGCCGCTCCTCAGGGTATCCCGCGACGGGCGTGCTGGTCACCCCGGCCTCGCTGGTCGAGAAGGTGTCCGGCAAGGACCTGCTGGTCATCTCCTCCGGTGCCGACCAGCCCTTGCTGCAGCGTTGGGAGCGCGATCTTCCCGCGGCTGTCACGCCCACGGCGCGCCGCTTCCCGCTGTCCGATCTGGCCTACCGGGTGCTCGGTTGGTGGGACGGGCGCCAGCAGGAGCAGCCGGTCGACCGGCGCGAAGAATTGAGCTACACCGGCAGTGGCCCGCAAGCGGTCATCAGCGGCTTCGAGTCGCCCTTGTCGGGCGGGCGCAGTGTGGTGATGGTGTCGGCCGACCAACCTGAGGCGCTGGACGGCGCGGTCAATGCATTGCTCGACCAGGATCTGCTCAAGCATGTGCACGGCAGTGCGGTCGTCGTGCGTGGGCAGCAGGTGTCCAGCCTGGTGTCTGAGCAGACCTACCATGTCGGCCGGCTCGACCCGCTGACCTGGATCCAGTGGTTCCTTTCGCGGCATCCCCTGGTGCTGGTGGTGGTGGGCCTGGTCGCCGCGGCGTTGCTGGCCGTGGTGATGTACTTGGCGCTGCGTGCCCGGGCGCGCCTGCGCCTGCGCTCGAATGCTTGAGAACGACATGAGCCCGCGCCCTTCGAGGAGCCGGTTGGCCCGGTCCCCTGATCCCTGGCCAACGGGCCTGCGCCATTCGCGCCTGTTCCGGGAGAGACCATGTATCCACGTACCAAGCCCCTTGTTCTGATTCTCCTGATGGCGCTGAATGTGCCTTCGATGGCTGCTGTCGGCGGCGGCGGTGACGCCATGCCTGGCCCGCGCGCGCGGCAATTGCCGGAAGACGTGCCGTCGGCGTGGGAGTCCACGCGCCGCTATCTGGAGCAACGCGTGCTGGACGCGCCGGCCGACGTTCACGCACGCCTGGCCCTGGCCCAGCACGAGATGACACGCGCGTCCACGCTGCGCAGCGGCATCGTGCAGATCTCCCTGTTGGCGGGCGACCGCGAGGTAGGGGCTGCGGCCATCGAGAGCTGGCGTGACGCCCTGGCCTGGACCGATGGACAGGCATCCGACATTCCCCTGTTTCAGGCCTTCCTGCGTGTGCGCCCGCGCGATGCAGCGGTGCGCGGACGCTTGAACGAGATCGCTCGCCGGCACGGCGTGTCGCCGAATGCGGTCGCTGCAGTGTTCCCTCCGCCACCCCTGACAGGCAGGGTCCAGGACGACATATCCGACACTCCGCCGCCGCTCGCTTCCTCGCCGGCACTGGGCTATGTCCCTGCGCCAGCCCCGGCCCCGGAACGCAGCTTCGCGCAGGCGTCGGGCCCGACGCCAGCAGCACCCGTGGCCGCCGGTACCGCTGCGGGAGGCACCGAGGCACAGGCGAAGGCGCGCGGCCTGGAGGAAGAAATCGACGCGATTGAGCGTGAGCGCATCGCCACTCTGTCGGTGGGCACCGTGGTGCGTTCGCGTCAGGGTGAGAAGGGCATGAGCCAGCTCACCGATACCGAAATCCCCATCTCGCTGCGCTTCGACTTCGGCGACGGCAAGGCCACCATCAATGTCACCCCGGTGATCCTGAGCAGCGGCACGCCGGCGACGGGCATCAACACCATCAGCAACTTTGGCGGTGGTCCCCTGCTGGCGGGCGCCTTGCCCGGTGTCTCCGCAGGGTCGCAGAATGCTTCCGGCGTGGGCCTGGGCGTGGGCTGGGAGTCTGGCAATCTGCAGGCCGACCTTGGTACGACTCCCTTGGGATTCCGTTACACCGATGTGAACGCGGGCATCAAGTACCGCCTGCCGGTCAGCGACGCGTTCTCCTTCAGCATCGGCCTGTCGCGCCGGCCGGTGACCGACAGCGTGCTGTCCTTCGCAGGCGCGCGCGACGATCGCACCGGCACCGCCTGGGGCGGTGTGTCCGCCACCGGCGGCCGGCTGGAGGCCAACCTGGACGAGGGCAGCTATGGGCTCTACGGCTACGGCTCGCTGCACCGCCTCACCGGCCACCAGGTGGAGTCCAACAGCCGCGCCGAACTGGGTGCCGGCAGCTACTGGCGCATCCTGCGCACCGAGGACTCGGGCCTGACCGTCGGGCTGGCGCTGACCGCTCTGGGCTTCGACAAGAACCTGAGCTTCTTCACCTACGGCAACGGCGGCTATTTCAGCCCGCAGCAGTTTGTCTCGCTGGCCGTGCCGGTGGAGTGGCGGGCGCGCACCAGCCAGCTGTCCTATCGGCTCAACGGTTCACTGGGCGTGCAGCACATGCGCACCGACAGTGCGCCTTTCTTCCCGCTCAATCCCAGCCTGCAGACCACCACGGCGGCCTTCTATCCGGGCCAGAGCAAGACCGGCCTGGGCTACAACCTGGGCGTGGCGCTCGAATACCAGCTCCAGCCTCAGTGGTTCCTCGGTGGCCGCCTGGCGATCGACAACGCACGCGATTACCGGCAGTTCAACACCAACGTGTACCTGCGTTACGCCTTCGGGGCCGTGACCGGCCCGCAGGCCATGCCGGTCAATACCGTGCGGTCGCCCTATGCGAACTGATCCCTTGCATCCCGCCGCATCCCGGCGTACCTGCCTGCGCCTGCTGCTGGGCACGCTGCTGGCGCAAGGGCCCCTGCGCGCCGGAGCGGCAGCGGCGCGCCCGTGCCCTGAGCCGGGCTGGCCCCTGTGGCAGGCCTTTGTGCAGTATTTCGTCCAACCGGACGGCCGTGTGCTGGACGCCAGCACGCCGCAAAAGCACAGCTCCTCCGAGGGGCAGTCCTACGGCATGTTTTTCGCCCTGGTCGCCAACGACAGGGACCGCTTCGAGTTGCTCTGGCGCTGGACCGTCGACAACCTGCTGGGCGGGCGGGTGGAAGGCCATCTGCCTGCCTGGTTCTGGGGCCTGGCGTCGGATGGCGGCTGGCGTGTGCAGGACGACAACTCGGCCTCGGACGCAGACTTGTGGATCATCTACAGCCTGCTGGAAGCCGCGCGCCTGTGGCGGCGGCCCGATTACGAGCGCGATGCCGGCCTGCTGCTGGCCGAGGTCGAACGCAGGGAAGTCGCCGAGGTGCCCGGCCTGGGCGCCATGCTGTTGCCGGGTGAGCGCGGCTTCGTGCACGAAGAGGGCCAGAACGAGGCCAAGCGCCGGAGCTGGCAGTTCAATGCCAGCTACCAGCCATTGCCGGTACTGCGGCGCTTGGCCGTGGCTGCGCCGCGCGGCCCGTGGCGCCGGATCGCGGACAACACCCTGACCCTGCTGCGGCAGACGACGCCGCCAGACGGTTTCGTCGCCGACTGGGTGGCCTATACGGTCGATGCGCAGGGGCAGGGCCGCTTCGGCCCCCACCCCACCAAGGCGGATGTCGGCAGCTACGATGCCATCCGCACCTACATGTGGGCCGGCATGGTGCCGCGCTCCGACCCGCTGGCATCCGACCTGCTCGGCCTCGTCCGTGGCATGTCCGTTGCGACCTCCGCCGCTGGCGTGCCGCCTGAATTCGTCAGCGTTTCTTCTGGCAAGACGCGTGGCGTCGGACCTTTCGGATTCTCCGCAGCCTTGCTGCCGTACCTGCAGGCTACCGGCAATGGCGCGGCCCTGGCAAAGCAGCAGCAGCGCGTCGCCGACGGCCTGTTGCAGGTGCTGGCGCCGCAGAACGCAAAGGACAAGCAGCCTCCTTACTACGACCTGGTCTTGACGCTTTTCGGCCTGGGCTGGCTGGAGGGCCGCTACCGCTTTGGCCGCACCGGGGCACTCGAACCCGCCTGGGAAACCTCATGCCGCGCCACAAGCACCCGTTGATTGCCGCAGCCGTGGCCGCCCTGCTGTTGTCGGCCCACGGTGCCGGCCTGGCCCAGAGCCAGAGCGATGCCGAAAAAGCGCTGGTCGAGCAAGGGCAGTACTGGCAGTCGCGCAATATCGAGCGCGCCACCGAGGCGTGGGAGAAGCTGCTGCTGGTCAGTCCCGGGCATCCGCAAGCCCTGGCCAGCCTCGGGGAACTGGCCATCAGGGCCAAGAAGCTCGACGCTGCCAAGGCCTATCTGGTGCGGCTGAGCAAGGCCCATCCGGACAGCCAGGCGGCATTGCAGCTGGAGCAGGACATCAGTTTCGCCAGCGACCACGCCGTGGCCGAACTCGACCAGGCGCGCATCCTGCTGCGCGAGCAGAAGTTCGACGCCGCCATTGCCAAGTACCGCAGCCTGTTCAACCACCGCTTGCCGCAGGGCAAGGTGGCGCTGGAGTACTACACGGTGCTCGGCTATTCGGCCGCCGGCTGGGAAGATGCCATCGCAGGGCTCGAGCGCCTGCGCAGGATTGCTCCCGGCGACCCGCATATCCAGCTGGAACTGGCCAATCTGCGAACGCTGAGGCAGAAGACCCGCCTGGAGGGCTTGCGCGGCCTGGTGGTCTTGTCCCGCCGTGCGGACGTCGGCGGTGATGCGACCGAGCATTTGCGATCGGCGCTGGCCTGGATGGGCGCGCCGCCGCCCGCCAGCCTGGTGCCTTTCTTCCAGGAATACCTGAAGGCGAACCCGGACGACACGGAGATACGCGCCCAGTTGACTACCAAGCCAAAGCCGGGGGCTGCTGGCAGCAGCACCGTGCGCCTGGACCCCTTCTCTGCCCACATCAGCGCGGGCTTCGCGGCGCTGGATGCGGCTGACATCGCGCGCGCCGAGACCGAGTTCCAGTCCGCGCTGAAATTGAAAGCCCGCAGCGACTCGGCGCTTGGCGGCATGGGCCTGGTGCGGCTGCGCCAGGAAAAGTTCGCGGCGGCGCGCGAGCTCCTGGCCGAGGCATCGCGGCAGGGCGGCGCAGACCGCTGGAAGCAATCCCTGGACAGTGCCAGCTACTGGGACCTGGTGGCGCAGGCAAGCGCAGCGCGCAGCGCCGGGCGCCTGGACGATGCGCGACAGAAACTCGAACAGGCGGTGCAGATCGATCCGCAGGAGCCGACCGCAGAGAACGCGCTGGGCGGGGTCTTCTCCGAACTCAAGCAAACCGCAGACGCCGAGCGTGTCTACCGCAGCGTGCTGGCGCGCCAACCCGACAGCCTCGACGCCTTGCGCGGACTTGTCGGCGCCTTGGCTGCGGCCGGCCGCAGCGCCGAAGCCCTGAAAATGATCGATGGCCTGAACCCCGAGCAGCAGGCCCGCATCGACGTACGCAAGCTGCGCGCCGAGCAGAGCCTGGCTGAATACCGCGCCGCCCTGGCGGAAGGCGACGCCGCGCTTGCCCGCGCCAAGCTGGAGGCTGCGATCAGCCTGTCGCCAGACGATGCGTGGACCCGGCTGGACCTGGCGCGCATGTACCTGAAGGCCGGCTCCGGCGCCGATGCGCGCGGCGTGATGGATGCCCTGCTGCAGCGCCGCCCGGAAGACCCGGAGGTGCTCTACCCCAACGCCCTGCTGCTGGCGGAATTGAAGGACTGGGACGGTGCATCCGCTCTGATGGAGCGGATTCCGGCGGCAAGCCGGACACCGCCGATGCGGGCTCTGTACACCCGTGCGGGCGTGAATGCGCAGGTCGATGCCGCCGTGGCCCTGGCCCGGGCTGGCCGCGCGCAAGAGGCCAGGGCCCCACTGGCCCAGGCCGAAGCCCGGCTCGATGCCAGCGCGGATGCCGACCTGCTGGGCCTGGTGGTCCAGTCCTATATGGACATCGGCGACACGCCGCGTGCGCGGGTGCTGCTGCGGTCCGCCATGTCGGGCAACGGTGGCTCGCTGGCGGTGCGCCTGCAGTACGCCGACCTGTTGCTGCGTACCGGCCAGGACGCTGAACTGGCGGGGTTGTTGCGGGAACTGCAGCGTGAAAACCTCGCACCGCCGGACCGCGCGCACTACGACAGCATTCGCCGGATCCATGTGTCGCGCCAGGTCGAGACGCTGCGCAAGCAAGGGGATCTGGCATCCGCCTATGACCTGCTGGCCCCGCTGCTGGCACAGGCACCGGACGACCCGGCCCTGCTCAGCGCCCTGGCGCGCCTGCATGCCGACGCCGGACAGCCTCAGGAGGCTGCGCGCCTATACCGGCAGGTGCTGGCGCGCAACCCGGACGATGCGGGCGCGCTCATGGCCGCCGGCATTCTGGCCACCGCCCGGCGCGACTACGCCTATGCTGAACAGGCCTTGCTGCGGGCCCGGCAGCTCCAGCCGCAGAACCCGGACGTGGTGGCGGCGTTGGGACGCCTCTACCGCGTACAAGGCAAGAACGGCGAGGCCGTGGCGCTGCTGCGCCAGGCGCTTGGCATGGTGCGGGCGCAGGAAGCGCCTGCGGCCCAGGCGCCGACCGCGCCTGCCACACCCGCAGACAACAACCCGTTTGCCTACCTGCGCCGGGGCGGCGCTGCCCCCGCACCGGTGGTATCGCCCCCGCCTGCTGCACGACCTGCCGCACCCAACCTGCCGGAATCGAACGTCAGCCGCCCCGCCTGGTAGCGTGTTGCCATTCGTACACCCGACCCAATCCCGCCCAATTTCATTCGAACCGAGAGGAACCCCATGCTCGCAACCCTGGCCGGACTCAGCATTCTCATCATCGGCGACAGCCACCTGACCAACGCTGGCTACCTGATCGATACCCTGCAGGACCAGTTCCTCAGCCGTGGCGCCAAGGTCGTGCACACCGTCGGCGTCTGCGGCTCCACCCCCGCCGACTGGACCACCATCAAGAAGGGCGACTGCGGCGGCGCCGAGCGCGTCGGCAAGGGGGCCATCACCTATACCGGCATCAATGCCGCCACCAAGCCGGTCAAGCAGCTGATCCAGGCGGAAAAGCCTGACCTGGTGGTCGTCGTCATGGGTGACACCATGGCCAGCTACAAGCAAGCGGCCTTTCCCAAGGCCTGGGCCTGGCAGCAGACCACCGCCCTGACCAAGGACATTGCCAGCGCTGGTACCTCCTGCGTGTGGGTCGGCCCTGCGTGGGGCAGCGAAGGCGGCATGTATGGCAAGACCTTCGAGCGGGTGAAGACCGCGTCCGAGTTCCTGGCCTCCAACGTGGCACCCTGCACCTACGTCGATTCGCTGAAATTCTCCAAGCCCGGGCAATGGCGCACGGTCGATGGGCAGCATTTCACGCCCACCGGCTACAAAGACTGGGGCAAGGCCATCGCCGACGCCATGGTTGCGGGGAAGAAGTGATGCGTGGCCTGGTCTTCCGCCTGCCCCTGTTGGCAACGTTGGCCGGCGGTTGCGCTGCCGCGCTGGCCGCCGCTCCCTTGCTGTACGAGACCGGGCCTGCGCAGGACTCGGCCTTTGTGCGCTTCGTCAATGGCACTGGCCAGAAGCTCGACGTCGTCGCCGGCAAGGCGCGCCTCGCGCTCACCACCGACAAGCCGGTATCGGACTTCCAGTCGGTCAAGCCGAACATCGATATCAAGGGCGATTTCGAAGGCGCCGGTGTGCGCAGTCCCATCGCCGTGAAGACGGCGCCGGGGGCATTCGCCACCGTTGTCGCGCTGGTGCCGGCCGGGCAGAAAGCCGTGACCACCACCGTCCTGAGCGAAACGCCAGACGACTTCAATGCGCTCAAGGCCTCCATCGCGTTCTACAACGTCGATGCCGCTTGCAAGGGCGCTGCGGTGCAGGTGGCGGGGCGCAACGTAGCGCTGTTCACCGGTGTCGCGCAGGGCAGCAGCCAGCGCCGCGCGATCAACCCGGTGCAGGTCGGCGTGCAGCTCATGTGCGATGGCAAGCCGCGCGGCAATGCCATCGACCTCGGCACGCTGCAGGCCGGGCAGCGCTACAGCCTGGTGCTCGTGCCCTCGGCCGCCACCGGTTCGCGCCTGATCTTCGCCACCGACGACGTGGCGCGCTGACGCGTCCAGACCCGCCCAACCGCCGCCTGACGCCCCGTGGTTTTCGCCTCGCTCGAATTCCTGCTGCTGTTCTTCCCGCTGTTCCTGGTGGCGTATGCGGTCACGCCCGTGGGCGGGCGCAACGCAACACTGCTGGCCGGCAGCTGGATCTTCTATGCCTGGTGGAGCCCGCCCTACCTGCTGATGCTGATCGCGCTGACAGCGCTGACCTGGGGCGGGGGGCTGCTCCTGGCGCGTGGCGCGGCGCCGCAGCGCCAGCGTGTGCAGCTGGCCGCACTGATCACCGTGCTGGTGGGCATCCTGGCGTGGTTCAAGTACGCCAACATCCTGGTCGAAACCCTCAACACCGCCCTTGGCTGGGCCGGCGCGCTGCCACTGCCCTGGCAGAAGGTGGCGCTGCCCATCGGCCTGTCCTTCATCGTGCTGCAAGCCATCTCGTACCTGGTGGACGTGTACCGCGGCACCGTGACGGCGCAGCGCAGCTTCGTCGCCTTTGCCGCCTACAAGGCCATGTTCGGCCAACTGATCGCCGGGCCCATCATCCGCTACGACTGGGTCAAGCGCGAGATCGGCAGCCGCCGCTTCGGCTGGGACGGTTTCTGCGCCGGCGCCTGGCGCTTCATGATGGGCATCAGCATGAAGGTGCTGATCGCCGACACGCTGGCGCCCGTGGCCAATCTGGTCTTCGCCCAGTCCGAACCCTCGTTCATTGACGCCTGGCTCGGCTGCGGCGCCTATACGCTGCAGCTCTTCTTCGACTTTGCGGGCTACAGCGCCATGGCCATCGGCATCGCCCAGATGCTGGGCTTTCACTTTCCCGAGAACTTCCACCACCCCTACCTGGCGCGCAGCATCCAGGACTTCTGGCGCCGCTGGCACCTGTCGCTGTCGAGCTGGATCCGCGACTACATGTACATCCCCATGGGCGGCAACCGCGGCGGCAGCTTTGCCACCTACCGCAACCTGCTGCTGACCATGGCCATCGCCGGCCTCTGGCATGGCGGCGACAGCTGGAACTACCTGCTGTGGGGCATCGCCCACGGCCTGGCCCTGTGCTGCGCTCGCGCCTGGAGCGGCGCCGGGTACAGCATGCCGGCGCCGCTGGCGCGCATCGCCACGCTGCTGTTCGTCATGCTGGCCTGGACGCTGTTCCGCGCGCATGACGCCGGCGGCGCCCTGCGCATGTATGCTGGGCAGTTCGGGCTGCAGGGCTTCGGCTTGGGCGATGCGCTGGCCGTCGAACTCCGGCCGGCCCATGCGCTGGCCGGCCTGCTCGGCATCGCCTGCGTTGTCTGGCCGGCGGTGGGCCCGCGGCTGGCGCAGCGGGCCGGCCCGCGCCTGGCGGCGATCGGTGCGCTGTGGCCGGTGCCTGCCTTCCTGCTGTCGTTCGCGCTGATCGCCAGCCGCGGCGCGGTGCCGTTCCTGTACTTCCAGTTCTAGCCGCATGGCACCGCCCGTCCAGAACACCGCACCACCGCAGCCGCCAAGCCCGCCCCGGGCCGCAGCGCGGGTGGCCGGCATGGCTCTGCTGCTGTTCCTGTGCGGAGGGCTCGGCAGCACCTTCTATGCGGTAGTGGCCAAGGGCCTGGACCTGCTGCCGGCTGGCCTGACGCGTGCCGCCTTCCTCGACGGAGCCACCATGCGCGGCATCGCCGACGCGCTGGCCAAGGCACCGCCGGCCCGGGCTGCGGCCGATGCCGAGCGCGGCGCCAGTTGGGTGCTGATGCGCGACCTGGGACCGCAGGTGCGGCAAGGCTGTCCTGGCTGGCTGTTTCTGGCAGAGGAACTGGTGCCCCACCCCGGCGCGGATGCCCACCTGCAGGCGCGCGCCGAGGTGGCTGTGCGCCTGCGCGCTGCGCTGGAGCAGCGCGGCATCCGCCTGCTGGTGGCCATGGTGCCCGACAAGAGCCGCATCGAACAATCGCGCCTGTGCGGCCTGGTGCGTCCGGCCCGTCTGGCGGGGCGCATGGACGACTGGCTGGCCCGGCTGCGCGCTGCCGGGGTGGCCACGGTGGACCTCACGCCCCCGCTGGCGGCGCTGATGGCGCGGGGCGAAGACCCGTTCTTTCGCACCGACACGCACTGGACCGAGGGCGGCGCCGCCGCTGCGGCGCACTCGGTGGCGGAAGCGGCCAAGGCCCTCGGCATCGAGGCCGTGCCGCCGCAGGCCTACGACGTGGTCCGCCAGCCCGCTGCGCGGCGCCCGGGCGACCTGGTGCACCTGGCCGGCCTCGATGCCTTGCCGCTGTCCCTGCAGCCCGCGCCAGAGACGGCACAGGCCAGCGTCTTCACGCCACGCAAGGACGCCAGTGGCGGGGCTTCGGCAGAGGCCGACTTGTTCGGCGACGCCGATCTGCCACGCATCGCGCTGATCGGCACCTCGTTCTCGCGCAACTCCCATTTCGGTGATTTCCTGGCGCAGGACCTGGGCACGCCGGTGGCCAACCTGGCGCGCGACGGCGGCAACTTCTGGGGGGCGGCCGAAGCCTATTTCGCCAGCCCCGCCTTCAAGCAGACGCCGCCGCGCCTCGTCATCTGGGAGATCCCGGAGCGCGCGCTGCAGCGCACGACCGAAGGCGAGCACTGGGTGCTGCCATGAGTCCTAGGGAAAGTTGCGCTGATGCAGGCGCGTCCCCCAGCCTGCGCGACGCCACGGCTGCGGACCTCGACTTTGTCTTCACCGCCAAGCGTGTCGAAGCCCTGCCCCCATCGCCAAGCCCTTCGACAGGCTCAGGGCGAACGGGGGTGAGTAGTTACGAAATTTAGAAGAAAAGTAGCTGTAGCCCTTGTCCTGCCTGGGCTATTAGCTATGATTTTTGACAATCAGTCCAGGTAGTCCGAATAGTCCTTCTTCTGATACCTCTTGGCCACATTCCACGGCGGCGTTGCGGCTAGCGGCTGGGCTTGCACCACGGTCTTGCGGCTGGAGGGGCCCTGGCTGGATTCGACCAGCACCGGGTATTGCAGGCGCTGGTTCCACACCACTTTCAGCGTGCGGCCGGGTTCTTGCGACACGTAGGTGACCAGGTCGCCTGCGGTGGCGGTGGCCTTCAGCGGCTTGAGCGATGCCGGGTCGATCAGGTGGTAGGCGGCGGTCCACGAGCCGTCGAAGCCGACGTTGCCGTAGTCGGTGGGCGCGACGTCGACCAGCACCTTGTCTTCGGCCGAGGCCAGCTGCAGCGCCGGCTTGCCGTCCTTGCCGCGCTGCAGCCAGCGCGCGGCGGCGGCCACGTCCAGGTGCTTGTGGCCCTTGTCGCCAGCGGCGTGCTCGTGGGCCGAGTGCCAGCCTGCGGGCACGACGCGCTCGACCCAGACCTGGTCCTGCCGGCGCACCACGCGCTCGGAGAACTCCACCGTGCGCTTGATGCCGTCGCTGCCGGCCGAGACGATGGTGTGGCGCACCAGCAGGTCGGCGTCTTGCGCCAGCGCGGGCAGGGCGCTGGCCAGCAGCAGGGCGGCGAGGGTGTGTTGCAGCTTCATCATCAGAAACCAAACGCCTGCTTGAGCAAGCCGTTGACGCGGGTGTTGTCCAGCGTGCCCTTGAAGATGTTGCTGCCGGCGCCGGTGGCAAACAGCATCACGTCGCCGCCGCCGTGGGTTTCGGCGCCGGGGCTGCCCAGCACCACGCCCACTTCTTGCAGATAGTTCTTGTCGCCCGAGGTGTCGACGTTGGTGAGGTCGTCGCGCGTGGCCTTGCGCGGGCCGCCGCCGTTGCCAAACACCAGCGTGGTGTAGGGCAGGCCATCGGCCGCCTTGGCGGTCTTCTTGGTCTTGTAGTCGGTGGTCTTGCCGAGCACGTCGTTGCCCAGGTGCGAGTAGCCGTTGAAGGCCATCGTGTGGTCATGGTCGGCGGTGACCACCACCAGCGTGTTCGACAGATCGACCTTGCCCAGCGCGGCCTTGATGGCGTCGTCGAAGGCGATGGTGTCGGTCAGTGCGCGCTTGGCGTTGGTGCCGTGCAGCGCGTGGTCGATGCGGCCGCCCTCCACCATCAGGAAGTAGCCGTTGCCGTTCTTGGCGAGTGCGTCGATGGCTTTCACCGTCATCTGCGCCAGGCTGGGTTCCTTGGTGGGGTCGCGGTCCAGCTCGTAGGACATGTGGCCTTCGGACAGCGCCTGGTCGAACAGGCCAATGAGCTTGCCGCTGGGCGCGGCGTTCAGGCTGGCCAGGTCATTCACGTAGCTGTAGCCCTTGGCCTGCAGCTCGGCCACCAGGTCGCGGCCATCGGGGCGGCCGCGTGGCGTGGTGCTGGCGTTGAACGGGCGCCAGTAGTAGCTGATGCCGCCCAGCAGCACGTCCACGCCATTGCCCAGCGCGCTGTTGTAGCCGGCGCCGCCGGGCACGGCCTGGCGCGAGATCGCATATTCAGCATCGCGGTGGCAGATGTGGGCGTAGGTGGCAGCCGGCGTGGCATGCGTCAGGCGCGCGGTGGTGACCACGCCTGTGGCCTTGCCCTTGGCAATCGCCTGCTCCAGGATGGTGGGCACGGCCGCGCCATTGCTGGCCGCGCAGTTGTTGACCGCGTTGCTGACGGCCGGGCTCACGCTGCTGTCGGCCGAGGGGCGGGTGGCCACGGTGTTGCCGTCCATGGCGATCACCTCGTTGCGCGACTTCACGCCCGTGGTGTAGGCCGCCATCGAGGGTGCGCTGTCGGTGGTTTGCGCATCCAGCGAATAGGTCTTGATGCGGGCTGCGCGCGGCAGCGATTCCATGGTCAGCAAACCGGCCTCGCCGTATTTGTAGATGCGGCTGGCGGTGACGGTGACCGGGCCCATGCCGTCACCCAGGAAGAAGATGACGTTCTTGGCCTCGCCGGCGGCGAGGGCAGGGAAGGCGCAGGACAGGGCCAGGCAGAGCGCGCTGGCGGAGCGAATGAGGTGCATGGAGGAAGTCTCGGTTTGGTTCGGTGGGGGCTGCATCACAGGCCGCTGGCCTTGCGGATCAGCCCGAACACGGCGGTGTTGTCGAGGGTGCCGCTGAAGCTGTCGGCGCCGCGCCCGATGGCGCCCAGAAACACATTGCCGCCGCCATGGGTCTCGTTGCCCGCCGTCACCGGGATCACGGCTTCCTGGTGGTAGCTGCTGGCGAACACCTGCGCGTCGCTGAGCGCGGTGCGCACAGAGGGCCGGTTCTCGCCATTGCCAAAGCCGATGATGGTGTAGGGGTTGCCGCTGGTGTCGGTGGCCAGCGCGCCGTTGGTGTAGCTGCGCAGCAGGCCCAGCACGCCCGGGTTGGTGGCGCTGCTGGGGCCGGTGCGGGCCGAGTAGCCGTTGAGCACCAGCGTGTGGTCATGGTCGGCGGTGACCACGATCAGCGTGTTCTTCAGGCCCGGGTCGATCACCTGCATCTTGTCGATGGCGGCCTTGATGGCGCCGTCGAAAGCCACCGTGTCGGCCAGCGCCTTGCGTGCCGTGGTCTCGTGCAGTGCGTGGTCGATGCGGCCGCCTTCCACCATCAGGAACATGCCCTTGGGGTTGCTCTTGAGCTGGTCGATGCTGCGCGTGGTCATCTCGGCCAGGCTGGGCTCCTTGGCCGCGTCGCGGTCCAGGTCATAGGCCATGTGGCTGGGCGTGAACAGCGCCAGCAGCTTGCCGGTGGCGGGCAGGGCGCTGAAGTCGGTCTTGTTGCCGGCAAAGGCATAGCCGCGCGCCTTCATCTCGGCCACCAGGTCGCGCGTGTCGGTGCGCACGCTGCCAGCCGTGCCCTTGGGCAGGAAGTGGCGCAGGCCGCCGCCCATGACCACGTCGATGCCGTCGGCCAGCGCGCTGTTGAAGCCCGCGCCCTGGGGCACCATTTGCGCGGCGATGTTGTTCTCGCCGTCGCGGTGGCAGATGTGGGCGTAGGTGGCGGCTGGCGTGGCATGCGTGATGCGCGTGGTGGTCACCACGCCCGTGGCCAGGCCGCCGGACTTGGCCAGCTCCAGCATCGTCGTCACCGCGCTGCCGTTGCCGCTGGTGGGGCAGGTGGAGTCAGAGCCGCTCACGTAGTCGGCGCCGGTCGTGGTGTTGAAGGCCGAGGTCGGCGCGGTCATGGAGATGACCTCGTTGTTCATCTTCACGCCGGTCATGTAGGCGGCCATGGAGGGCGCGCTGTCGGTGACCTGGGCGTTGGCCGAGTAGGTCTTGATGAAGGCCGTCTCGGGCAGCGTGTCCATGGTCAGGTTGCCGTCTTCGCCCACCTGGTAGATGCGCGCGGCCGTCATGGTCGTCAGGCCCATGCCGTCGCCAAGGAAGAACAGGACGTTCTTGGGAGCCGCCGCCGGGCCAGAGTCTGAGCCGCCGCAAGCAGTCAGTGCCGCCGTTGCGAGCGCTGATGCGATAAACCAGTGCTTCATGTACTTGCCTTATTTCCGAGTGTGTCTAAAGGTGTGCAGGCAGGCAGTCTCCCGGCATGAAGTGACAGGGATATGAAAAAAACCTGGCCGCGTTCGCCCCCCTTGAGTGCATGCCGCCGGACCAGCGCGGGCTTCGTATCAGCCTGGCAAAGAAACGCAAAACAGACCGCGATGTCATGGTTTTGTCATGTCGCCGTCGCAGCGATTTCACGCGGGATCGTTAGTTTTGCGGGGTTCGCCGGGAGCGCTGCTCCCCCTGTTCCCCCACGATCCAACAAGGTACCCGCGCCATGCACGACGCCACGTCTTCCTCTTCGCCCCTGGGCAGCCCGGCCATCGATCCCGACGACATCGGCCACAACCCCAGCGCCAACCCCTCTTTTGATGCACTGATCGCCAGCCGCATGTCGCGCCGCGGCCTGCTGCGCGCGGGTTTCGGCACGGCCGGCACGGCGCTGCTGGGCAGCGTGTCGCTCAGCGCCTGCGGCGGCAGCGACGGTGACAACGTGCCCGACAACCTGACCCTGGGCTTCAACCCGGTCGCCAAGAGCCTGGCCGACGCGGTCGTGGTGCCGGCCGGCTACACCGCCAGCGTGCTCTACCGCCTGGGCGACCCGATCGCCTCGGGCGTGGCCGACTACCGCAATGACGGCACCGACCCCGCCGCCAGCTACGACCGTCGTGCCGGCGACCACCATGACGGCATGAGCTACTTCGGCATTGGCAATGGCGACCGCTGGGAATCCACCAGCGCCGGCCGCGGCCTGCTGGCGATGAACCACGAAGCCATCACGCCGAGCTACCTGCACCCCACCGGCCAGACCACCAGCGGCAGCGGCAACGCGCAGGTGCGCACCGTGGCCGAGGAAGTGCAGCGCGAGTTCTTCCTGCACGGCGTGAGCGTGATCGAGGTCAGCAAGAGCGGCAGCGCCTGGGCCTACAACCGCAGCTCGCGCTTCAACCGCCGCGTGCACACGCTCACGCCCATGACGCTGTCCGGCCCCGCCGCTGGCAGCGCCGCCATGGCAACCAAGTATTCGGCGCAGGGCACGGCCACGCGCGGCACCGTCAACAACTGCGCCAACGGCACCACGCCCTGGGGCACCTACCTCACCTGCGAGGAAAACTGGGCCGGCTACTTCCGCCGCATCGCCGCCACCGACGACGCCAACCGCAGCGCCAAGGAAAAGGCCGCCTTCGCCCGCTATGGCGTGGCCGGCGCCGGCCGCGAACTGTGGGCCACCGTGACGCCCGACACCACCGACGACCAGTACGGCCGCTGGAACGCCGAAGTGCGCGGCGCCAGCGCCGCCGCTGACTACCGCAACGGGCCCAACACCTATGGCTGGGTGGTCGAGATCGATCCCTTCAACCCCAGCGCCGCGCCCAAGAAGCGCACCGCGCTGGGCCGCATGGGCCACGAAGGCGCTTGCCTGGGTCCGGTGGCCGCCGGCAAGCCGCTGGTCTGGTACATGGGCGATGACTCGCGCAACGAGTACATCTACAAGTTCGTGTCGACCCAGAACTGGGACCCGGCCGACGCCAGCCGCGGCCTGGCCGCCGGCGACAAGTACATGGACAGCGGCCGGCTCTATGTGGCGCGCTTCAACGCCGACGGCAGCGGCACCTGGCTGGAACTGAAGCTGGGCGTCAACGGCATCACCGCCAGCAATGCCGCCTACGCCTTTGCTGACGCGGCCGACGTGCTGATCAACGCCCGCCTGGCCGCCGACGCCGCCGGCGCCACCAAGATGGACCGCCCGGAGTGGACCGCGGTCAATCCCAAGACCGGCGACGTCTACGTGACGCTCACCAACACCAACGCCGCCTCGCGCCCGATCAGCGCCACCGACGCCGCCAACCCGCGCTTCTACAACGACCCCAAGGGCGCCGCCAAGACCGCGCAGCTGGGCAACCCCAACGGCCACATCGTGCGCTTTGCCGATGCCAACCGCGACCCGGCCGCCACCAGCTTCACCTGGGACGTCTACCTGTTTGGCGCGCGCTCCACCGCGTCGGCCGACATCAACCTGTCGGGCCTCGGCGCCGACAACGACTTCTCCAGCCCCGACGGCCTGTGGTTCAGCCAGGCCGCACCCGGCCTGCTGTGGCTGCAGACCGACGACGGCGCCTACACCGACGTGACCAACTGCATGATGCTGGCCGCCGTGCCGGGCAAGGTTGGCGATGGCGCCGCGCGCACCATCACCAACGTTGGCACCGACGGCGCAACCCGCCAGCAGGCCACCCGTGTCGGCACCGCGCCGGGCACCACGCTGCGCCGCTTCCTGGTCGGCCCGAAGGAGTGCGAGCTGACCGGCATCGCCGAGTCAGGCGACGGCCGCGCGCTGTTCGTCAACATCCAGCACCCGGGCGAAGACACCAAGCCCGACTACGGCAACCCGGCCTCGTTCGGCAGCCACTGGCCTGACGGCGGCAGCGCCCGCCCGCGCTCGGCCACCCTGGTCATCACGCGCAACGACGGCGGGCGCATCGGTATTTGATAGATAGCTACTTTATTAATAGCTAAAAGCCCAGGCGCTGCCTGGGCTAGAGGCCGATTTCCTTGTGAAGTCGGCCTTTTTCGCTAGCGCTCGACAATGCGCCGCGTCACCCGTGGCGGCTCGCTGCCCACGTGGAAGGCCAGCTTGCGGTCGCGCAGCGCCACGTCCCAGGCGGTGACGCGGGTGAAGCGGCGCAGGTGCTCGGTCCAGGACTCGTCGACGATCTGCTCGATGTAGCTCGACGGGTCATGCACGTCGCGCTGCAGTTGCCAGTCGAGCGCGCCCTGGCGCAGGCGGCTGCGGCGGCTTTCTTGCATCAGCGCGCGGAATTCCTCGGCGCGCGCCGGGTCGATGCGGTATTCGATCGTCACCTGGATGTGGCCCGATGCCAGCGGCGTCTCGGCCACCGGCGCGGTGAAGGCCTGCGAGGGCGACAGGTCTTCCTCCAGGCTGCGGTCGGGCATGAAGTGCTGCACCGCCAGCATCACCACCACGCCGGTCACCGCCGCCGTGCCCAGGCTGATGTGCAGCGTGGTCATCGACGCCACCTGGCCCCACAGCGCCGCGCCCAGCGCGGTCGCGCCCATCAGCGCCATCTGGTAGATCGACATGCCGCGCGCACGCACCCAGTCGGGCAGCGCCAGCTGGGCCGAAGTGGTCATGGAATTGGCCGTGGCCAGCCAGGCCAGGCCGCCCAGCGCCATCGCCGGCACGGCCACGTAGACATTGGGCGCAAAGGCCACCGCGCCGGTGGCCACGGACACCACCGTGGTCCCCAGCCGCACCAGGCTGTCGCGCGCCAGGTGCTGGCGCAGGCGCGGCAGCAGCAGCGCGCCGACGATGGCGCCCGCGCCCATGGCCGCCAGCAGCAAGGTGAAGGTGCCGGCTCCGCCGCCCGGCAGGGCGCGCGCGATCAGCGGCAGCATGGCCAGCAGCGCCGTGGCGTGCACAAAGAACACGGCAATCCGCACCAGCACCGAGCGCATGCGCGGCGACTGGCGCACGTACTGCAGGCCCACGCGCATGGCGCTGCCCAGGCGCTCGCGGCCCAGCGGGCTGGGCTGGTGCACGCGGCGCCAGCGCCAGATCACCAGGGCCGCGCCCAGCGATAGCGCGGTGTTCAGCACAAACACCCAGTGGCTGCCCGCGCTGGCAATGACCGCGCCCGCCACCAGCGGGCCGATGATGCGCGAGGCGTTCATGGCGATGCCGTTCAGGCCCATGGCCGCCGGCAACTGGGCGCGCGGCACCAGCTCGGGCACGATGGCGGCGAACACCGGCCAGCGCATCGCCAGGCCAATGCCGTTGCAAAAGGTCAGCGCCAGCAACAGGTGCGCGTTCATCCAGCCGGCCAGCACGATCACGCAGATCACCATGGCCACCACCGCCACCCAGAGCTGGGTCACCATGAAGTAGCGCCGCCGGTCCAGGATGTCGGCCAGCGCGCCGCTGGGCAGGCCCAGCAAGAACACCGGCAGTGTGGACGCCGACTGCACCAGCGCCACCATCACCGGCGAGGTGGTGAGCGAGGTCATCATCCAGGCGGTGGCCACGTCGTTCATCCACATGCAGGTATTGGCCGCCACCCAGGTCAGCCATAGCATGCGGAAGGTCGGGACTGTCAGCGGCTCCAGCGCGGACCAGCGGCCCGGCGGCGGCGCGGGCGGCGCCGTACCGGGCTGGTCAAGAAGGGTGTTTGTCTCTTTGTCGTGGGTGCTCGCTGCCATTGCGCCATTGTCCTCCGGCCGTCAGCGCGGCGGCCGGGCGGCGCCCAGATGTCCCAGCGGCAGCGCCCCGCTGGCCTTGACCTCGCCCAGCGAGAAGCTGGTGTGCAGGTCTTTCACATGCGGCAGGTTGGCCAGGCGCTGCAGCGCAAAGCGCGAGAAATGGTCCAGGTCCTCGGCCACCACCTGCAGCTCGAAGGTGCCGGTGCCGCTGATGTAGTGGCAGTTGGTGACCTCGGGCAGCTGGCGCACCGCCTCTTCCAACTGGCGCATGGCGTCGCCCGAGTTGCGCTCGGCATCCAGCCGCACAAAGGCCAGCACGCCCAGGCCCAGCTTCTGGCGGTTGAGTTGCGCGTGGTAGCCCAGGATGTAGCCGGCCGTCTCCAGCGCCCGCACGCGCCGCCAGCAGGGCGCGGCCGACAGGCCCACGCGCTGCGCCAGCTCGGCATTGGTAAGCCGGGCGTCGGCCTGCAGTTCGCGCAGGATGGACAGGTCAAACTTATCAAGTGTTTCCATAGTGGCCATGTTTTAGAAAGATC
Source organism: Xylophilus sp. GW821-FHT01B05 (assembly GCA_038961845.1). Classification (NCBI taxonomy): domain Bacteria; kingdom Pseudomonadati; phylum Pseudomonadota; class Betaproteobacteria; order Burkholderiales; genus Xylophilus; species Xylophilus sp. GW821-FHT01B05. Next base: position 5,390,160 of record CP152408.1, on the reverse strand, counting down.
CTTTCTTTGAGTATCTCTTCTAGGGCAACAAAAGCAAACACCTGTCAGGCCGCTCGTCCTACACTGGCTCGATACAGGCGCACCCCCGACGCCGATGGAGACAGCACGATGAATGCGCCCCTACCCGAGCACATCCGCAAGGCCCTAGAGACAGTGACCCTGGACGATAAGTACAGCCTTGACGAAGGCAGAGCCTTCATGTCCGGCGTCCAAGCTCTGGTCAAGCTGCCCATGCTGCAGCGCCAGCGCGACGCGGCGGCGGGCAAGAACACGGCGGGGTTCATCAGCGGCTACCGGGGCTCGCCGCTGGGCGGCTATGACCAGGCGCTGGCGAAGGCGTCCAAGTTCTTGAAGTCGCAGAACATCGTGTTCCAGCCCGGCGTGAATGAAGAGCTGGCGGCCACCGCGCTCTGGGGCACGCAGCAACTGGGCTTCTCGCCAGCGGGTACCAACAAGTTCGACGGCGTGTTTGGCATCTGGTACGGCAAGGGCCCGGGCGTGGACCGCTGCTCTGACGTGTTCAAGCACGCCAACATGGCTGGCACCACGGAGTTTGGCGGCGTGATCGCAGTGGCGGGCGACGACCATATCGCCAAGAGCAGTACCGCCGCCCACCAGAGCGACCACATCTTCAAGGCCTGCGGCCTGCCGGTGTTCTTTCCGGCCACGGTGCAAGAGATCCTGGACCTGGGCCTGCATGCCTTTGCCATGAGCCGTTTCTCTGGCGTCTGGGCCGGCATGAAGACGATCCAGGAGATCGTCGAGTCCAGCGCCACCGTCACCATCGACCCGGAGCGGGTCAAGATCATCATCCCGACCGATTTCGAGATGCCGCCCGGCGGCCTGCACATCCGCTGGCCCGATGCGCCGCTGGAGCAGGAAGCGCGGCTGATGCACTACAAGTGGTATGCCGCGCTGGCCTACATCCGCGCCAACCGCCTCAACTACAACGCCATCGAAGGCCCGAACGACCGCCTGGGCATCATGGCCAGCGGCAAGTCCTGGAACGACACGCGCCAGGCGCTGGCCGACCTGGGCCTGGACGACGCGGCCTGCCGCCAGTTGGGCATACGCCTGCACAAGGTCGGCGTGGTCTGGCCACTAGAGGCGCAGCTCACGCGTGAATTCGCCACCGGCCTGCAAGAGATCCTGGTGGTCGAGGAAAAGCGCCAGGTCATCGAATACCAGCTGAAGGAAGAGCTCTACAACTGGCGCGCCGACGTGCGGCCCAACGTGCTGGGCAAGTTCGACGAGCCGGACGGCGACTTCTCCGGCGGCGAATGGTCCATGCCCAACCCCACGGCCAACACCTTGCTGCGCGCCAATGGCGATCTGTCGCCGGCGCTGATCGCGCGCGCCATCGCCGGCCGGCTGAAGAAGCTGGGCCTGCTGCAGGCTGCGGGCGCCGACATGGTGGCGCGGGTCGAGGCGCAACTGGCACTGCTCGACGCCAAGGAGCGCGCCATGCAGGTGCTGGAGGCCGGTGGCGTGCAGGGCGCAGACCGCCTGCCCTGGTACTGCTCGGGCTGCCCGCACAACACCAGCACCGTGGTGCCCGAGGGCTCGCGCGCCCTGGGCGGCATCGGCTGCCACTACATGGCCACCTGGATGGACCGCAGCACCATTGGCTTTACGCAAATGGGCGGCGAGGGCGTGCCCTGGGTTGGCCAGCAGCCCTTCACCACCGACCAGCACATCTTTGCCAACCTGGGTGACGGCACCTACTTCCACAGCGGCCTGCTGGCGATCCGCCAGAGCATCGCCGCCGGCGTCAACATCACCTACAAGATCCTCTACAACGACGCCGTCGCCATGACCGGCGGCCAGCAGGTGGGCGAGCGGCCTGAAGGCCATTCGGTGCTGCAGATCATGCGCAGCGTGCTGTCCGAGGGCGCGACCAAGCTGGTGATCGTCACCGACGAACCCGAGAAATACGAGGGCGTGAAACTGTCTGACGGCGTGGCAGTGCAGCACCGCGACGAGCTCGACCGCATCCAGCGCGAGTTCCGGGAGATCAAAGGCACCACGGCCATCATTTATGACCAGACCTGCGCCACAGAGAAGCGCCGCCGCCGCAAACGCGGCACGGCGGTGGACCCAGCCAAGCGCGTGGTCATCAACGAGCTGGTCTGCGAAGGCTGCGGCGACTGCAGCGTGCAAAGCAACTGCCTGTCGGTCGAGCCGCTGGAGACCGAGTTCGGCCGCAAGCGCACCATCAACCAAAGCAGCTGCAACAAGGACATGAGCTGCCTGAAGGGCTTTTGCCCGAGCTTTGTCTCGGTCGAAGGCGGCAGCCTGCGCAAGGCCAAGAAGGCCGAAGCGCCCACGCCGGCGCTGCTGGGCGCGCTGCCTGATCCGGTGCTGCCATCGGCTGCGGGCGTCTGGGGCATCGTCGTGGCCGGCGTCGGCGGCACCGGCGTCATCACCATCGGCCAGTTGCTGGGCATGGCCGCGCACCTGGAAGGCAAGGGCATCGTCACGCAAGACGCAGCCGGCCTGGCGCAAAAGGGCGGCGCCACCTGGAGCCACGTGTTGATTGCCGACCGGCAGGACGACATCCGCACCACCCGCGTCGGCATGGCCGCGGCCGACCTGATCCTGGCCTGCGACCCGCTGGTGGCGGTGAACAAGGAAAGCACGCTGCGCATGCGCGAGGGCCGCACCCACGTCGCGCTCAACAGCCACAGCACGCCCACCGCAGCCTTTGTGCGCAACATCGACTGGCAGAACCCGACCGAGGCCTGCGCTGCCGAGATCGCACGCGCCGTCGGCCTGGACGGCCTGGGCGTGTTCGACGCCGACGCCGCCGCCACCCGGCTGATGGGCGACAGCCTCTACATCAACCCGATGATCCTGGGCTACGCCTGGCAGCGCGGCTGGGTGCCGCTGGAGCTGGGTTCGCTGCTGCGCGCCATCGAGCTGAACGGCGTCGCCGTCGAGCAGAACAAGACCGCCTTCGCCTGGGGCCGCCACGCCGCGCACGACTGGGCTGCAGTGCAAAAGCTGCTCGCCCCGGCGCAGGTCATCAGCTTCAAGCCGCGCGAAACGCTCGAAGGCCTGGTTGCGCGCCGGGCGCAGTTCCTGGCCGCCTACCAGAACCAGGCCTATGCCGAGCAGTACCGCAGCTTTGTCGAGCGCGTCAAGCAGGCCGAGGCGCCGCTGGGCAAGACCACGCTGTCTGAATCGGTGGCGCGCTACCTGTTCAAGCTGATGGCGTACAAGGACGAATACGAAGTGGCGCGGCTGCACACCGACCGCAGCTTCCTGGAGCGCGTCAACGGCATGTTCGAGGGCGACTTCAAGCTGCACTACCACCTGGCGCCGCCCGCCATCGCCAAGAAGAACGCCAAGGGCGAGCTGCAGAAGCAGAAGTTCGGCCCCTGGATGCAGAGCGCCTTCCGCGTGCTGGCCCGCTTGAAGGGCTTGCGCGGCACGGCGTTCGACCCCTTCGGCCGCACCGAAGAGCGCCGCACCGAGCGCGCACTGATCGGTGAATACCGCGCCAGCGTCGAGCAACTGCTGGCCGGCCTCAGCACCGAGAACCATGCGCTGGCCGTAGAGATCGCCCGCATCCCCGAGCTGATCAAGGGCTACGGCCACGTCAAGGAGCGCAATCTGGCGGCGGCGCGGCTGCACGGGGCCACGCTGTTGCAGCGCTGGCAGCACCCCGCTGGGGAGCGCGCGGCGGCCTGACACGGATTGGGCATTAAATATGCCTTTAGCCCAGGTGCCGCCTGGGCTATAAGCTATACATTCAATAGCTTACCGGCCGCCAAAGACCCGCAGCGCTGCGGGATACCTCCGCCGTTTTGCGGGGGGGCGCCGCATACAATCCCCTGTTGTCCGCAGCCCGGACACCCTGTGCGGCCCTGGTGGCCGCCTTCTTTCTTCCCATTCGACGCATGCGTCGTGGAGCCCAGCCTTGTTCATTTCTTCCGCATTTGCCCAGACCGCTCCCGCTGCTACCGCCAGCGGTGGCGGCATCATGTCTTCGCTCACCGGCATGCTGCCGCTGGTGCTGATGTTCGTGGTGCTGTACTTCATCATGATCCGCCCCCAGATGAAGCGCCAGAAAGAGCACCGCGCCATGCTCGACGCCGTCGCCAAGGGTGACGAAGTCGCAACCTCCGGCGGCATCATCGGCAAGGTGACGCGCATCGGCGAAGGAACGATCAGCATCGAGATCGCTCCCAATGTCGAAGTGCAACTGCAACGCAGCGCCATCGCCCAGGTCCTGCCAAAGGGCACTGTCAAGTAAACGTTCCCGCGCGGCCCCCTGGCGCCGCGCCTGCTGGAACCGAGTCGAATCCGAGGCGGCCCGCCCGCCTTACAGAGAAGCGCGATCATGAACCGTTACCCGGTCTGGAAGTACACGATCCTGGTGATCGTGCTGCTCATTGGGGCCCTCTACACCCTGCCCAACTTCTTTGGCGAGGCGCCTGCGGTGCAGGTGTCGTCGGCCAAGTCCATCATCAAGGTGGACACGGCCACGCTGGACCGTGTGCAGGACGCGCTGAAGGCGGCCAGCCTTGCGCCCGACCTGATCGCCCTGGACGGCGGCTCGGTGCGTGCCCGTTTCACCAACCTGGACGACCAGCTGCGTGCGCGCGACGCGCTGCAGCGCGCCCTGGTGCCTGACGCCAGCGACCCGTCCTACATCGTGGCGCTGAACCTGCAGTCGCGCACCCCGGCCTGGCTTGCCAAGCTTGGTGCGGCGCCCATGTTCCTGGGGCTGGATCTGCGCGGTGGCGTGCACTTCATGCTGCAGGTGGACATGCAGGCCGCGCTCGACAAGAAGGCCGAGTCCTATGCCGGCGACCTGCGCACCCTGCTGCGCGACAAGAACATTCGCCACGGCGGCATCGACCGCAACGGCCAGACGGTGCTGATTCGCGTGCGCGACGCGGAAACCGCCACCGCCGTCAAGAACCTGATCGCCGACCAGTTCCCCGACCTGACCGTGGCCGAAGCCGGCGAGGGCGCCGACACGCGCATCTCTGCCTCGATCAAGCCCGAGGCCGTGCGCAAGGTGCAAGACCAGGCGCTCAAGCAGAACATCACCACGCTGCACAACCGGATCAATGAGCTTGGCGTGACCGAGCCAGTGATCCAGCAGCAGGGCCTGGACCGCATCGTGGTGCAGTTGCCTGGCGTGCAGGACACGGCCAAGGCCAAGGACATCCTGGGCCGCACCGCCACGCTGGAAGTGCGCATGGTCGACGAAAGCACCGACGCCCGCGTGGCCGAGCGCAACTCTGGCCCGGTGCCTTTTGGCTCCGAGAAGTACCTGGAGCGCAGCGGCTCCCCGCTGGTGGTGAAGAAGCAGGTGATGCTGACCGGCGAGAACCTGACCGACGCCCAGCCCGGCTTCGACAGCCAGACGCAAGAGCCCACCGTCAACCTCACGCTCGACGCCAAGGGCGCACGCATCTTCCGCGACGTCACGCGCGAGAACGTGGGCAAGCGCATGGCCATCGTGCTGTTCGAGAAGGGCAAGGGCGAGGTCGTCACCGCGCCCGTGATCCGCACGGAAATCTCTGGCGGGCGCGTGCAGATCTCTGGCCGCATGACCTCGGTCGAGGCCAATGACACCTCCCTGCTGCTGCGCGCCGGCTCGCTGGCCGCGCCCATGGAAATCATCGAAGAGCGCACCATCGGCCCCAGCCTGGGCGCCGACAACATCGCCCGCGGCTTCCACAGCGTGACCTGGGGCATGGTGGCGATCTGCGTCTTCATGTGCCTGTACTACGCGCTGTTTGGCGTGATCTCCAGCATTGCGCTGCTGGTCAACGTGCTGTTGCTGGTGGCCATTCTGTCGATGCTGCAGGCCACGCTGACCTTGCCCGGCATTGCCGCCATGGCGCTGGCGCTGGGGGTTGCCATCGACTCCAACGTGCTGATCAACGAGCGCATACGCGAAGAACTGCGCGCCGGCGTGTCGCCACAGGCGGCGATCAACGCCGGCTACGAGCGCGCCTGGGCCACCATCCTGGACTCCAACGTCACCACCCTGATCGCCGGCCTGGCACTGCTGGCCTTCGGCTCGGGCCCGGTGCGCGGCTTTGCCGTGGTGCACTGCATCGGCATCCTGACCTCGATGTTCTCCGCCGTGTTCTTCTCGCGCGGGCTGGTCAACCTCTGGTATGGCCGCAAGAAGAAGCTCAAGTCGGTCTCGATCGGCACCGTGTGGCGTCCCGACGCCGATACCTCCGCGGCTGCGCTGAAGTAAGGAGAGACTCAGATGGAATTCTTCCGTATCCGCCGCGACATCCCGTTCATGCGCCACGCACTGTGGCTCAACGCGATCTCGTTCCTGACCTTTGCCGCGGCTGTGTTCTTCCTGTTCCACCGCGGGCTGCACCTGTCGGTGGAGTTCACCGGTGGCACGGTGATGGAGGTTGCCTACACCCAGCCGGCCGACCTGGAGAGCGTGCGCAAGGCCGTCTCCAGCCTGGGCTACGAAGACGTGCAGGTGCAAAACTTTGGCACCGCGCGCGACGTCATCATCCGCCTGCCGGCGCGCAAGGGCGTGTCGTCCTCGCAGCAAAGCGACAGCGTGCTGGCCGCGCTCAAGACCGACGCCAGCAACGAGGCCACGCTGCGCCGCGTGGAGTTCGTCGGCCCGCAGGTCGGGCAAGAACTGGCCACCGACGGCCTGAAGGCGCTGGCCATGGTGGTGGTCGGCATCATGGTCTACCTGGCCTTCCGCTTCGAGTGGAAGTTTGCGGTGTCCACCGTGCTGGCCAACCTGCACGACGTGGTCATCATCCTGGGCTTCTTCGCCTTCTTCCAGTGGGAGTTCTCATTGGCGGTGCTGGCGGCGGTGCTGGCGGTGCTGGGCTACTCGGTGAATGAATCCGTGGTGATCTTCGACCGCGTGCGCGAGACCTTCCGGCGCCAGCGCAAGATGGACACCGAGCACGTCATCAACCACGCCATCACGTCCACCATCAGCCGCACCATCATCACCCACGGCTCGACCCAGCTGATGGTGCTGTCGATGTTCTTCTTCGGCGGCCAGACCCTGCACTACTTCGCGCTGGCGCTGACCATCGGTATCTGCTTCGGCATCTACTCTTCGTGCTTCGTGGCCGCATCCATTGCGATGTGGCTGGGCGTGAAGCGCGAGGACCTGGTCAAGCCGCTGCCCAAGAAGGGTGAGCCCGGTGACGAGAACGCCGGCGCGCAAGTCTGATACGGTTTCGAAATCAAAGCGATAACCGCGTTGCTTCGCCTTGCCGTGCTACAGCACTGTCTGCGGCTTCGCGCCTTGTTCTCACTTTGATTGCGAACCCGTAGGCGGCCCTGCCGCTGCCACGCTGAAGAACCGGGCCTTGCGCCCGGTTTTTTCATGGGCGCGATGTCAGCCTGAGACGTGCCGACAAGAAATCAATCAGCGCCCGCAGCGACGGCGGCATGCGCTGGCGCGACAGGTAGACCGCGAACACGCCCAGCCGCTCTACCTCGAAGCCCGGCAATAGCGGGATCAGGCGCCCCTCCTGTATCGCCTGGGCGGCTGCGAACTGGGGCAGCATGGCGATGCCGGCGCCGCGCAGTGCCGCGCGCAGGACGATCAATGATTCGTTGGTGCTGAAGTTGCCGGCGACCGGCACCTGGATGTCTTCCCCGCCCGCCTGGAAACGCCACACGCTCTGGCTGAAGTAGGCATAGGTCAGGCAGTTATGCGCCGCCAGATCGCGCACATGCGTGGGCGTGCCACGGGCCTGCAGGTAGGCCGGGCTGGCGCAGATCACCGAGGGGCAGTCGCCGAGCTTGCGCGCGATCAGGTGCGGGTCCAGCGCATTGGTCACGCGAATGGCCAGGTCAATGCCGTCTTCGGCCAGATTCACTGCACGGTCGACGATTTGCAGGTCGACGGAGATGGCCGGGTGCTCTTGCAGGAAGGCGACCAGGGCGTCGGCGAGGCAGAACTCGGCAAAGATCGACGATGCGCTGACGCGCAGCAGGCCCTTGGGCACGCTGTCGGCATCCGCGCCGGCGGCGGCGACCTCGCCCGACAGCGCCAGCAGCTCTTTGCAGGCGGGCAGGATTTTTTCGCCCGCCGTGGTCAGGCTGAGCTTGCGCGTGGTGCGGTGCAGCAGGCGGGCGCCGGCCCAGTCCTCCATCAGGCCGATGTAGCGCGAGGCCATGGCGCGTGACATTCCCAGCTGCTCGGCGGCGGCGGAGATGCTGCCGCGCGCCACTGTTTCCAGCAACACCTGGGCGGCGATGACTCGGTCCATTTGCTCAATCCATGCGACAAATCGTCAACTCTAAACGGGTATTTCTGCGCTGGGTAATCAAATAGAGTGGCCGGTTGGCCCCGATGCAGCGGCAGCGTGCTGTCGCATGCATGGCCCCGCACCCAGGAAATCCATGAAGGCTCTCGTTGTCACCCGGTTCGGCCACCCCCCCCCAGATGGCCATTGAAGAACGCCCCATGCCCGCGATGCGCGAGGGATGCACGCTGGTGCGCATCGCAGGCTTCATCGCCCAGGGCCTGCTGCGCCCGTCCATCGACAGCAGCTACCCGCTGGAGGGTTTTGAGCGCGGCTACCAGCGGCTGGTATCGCGCCAGGCCCTGGGGACCATTCTTCTGCGCCTTTGAACACACAGCACTCCCGTATATGAGCACTAGCAACGAAACGACGCTGCGCCTGGTCTTCCCGCAATGGCAGGGCGGCAACAACCCGCCTTACTACTTTGGCGCCCAGCTCTTGTCATGGCTGGCGCCGGACCCGACCGGCCCGGTCGAACAGGTCGAGGTGCCGCCATCGACGGGCGCGCCGCTGGCCATCGAAGACGGCATCGTCGGCCGCAGTGCCTTGCTGCGGCAGTTGCAGCGGGCGCGCCAGCTGATCGACCAGCATCGCCCGGACCGCCTGGTGGTGCTGGGCGGCGACTGCCTGGTGGACCTGGCGCCGTTTGCCTATCTCAACGAGCGCTACGGCGGCGAACTGGCGGTGCTGTGGGTGGATGCCCATCCTGACGTGATGACGCCCAGGGATTTTGCGCATGCCCACGCCATGGTGCTGGGCAACCTGCTGGGCGAGGGCGACAGCGACTTCGCCAGCGCGGTCAAGCTGCCGCTCAAGCCGCAGAACGTGATGTATGCCGGCCTGCAGCAAACGCTGCCGGGAGAGCGCGCCTTCATCGAGCGGCATGGACTCAAGCAGGCTGGCCCCGCCGCATTGGCCGAGAACAGCGAGCCGGTGCTGGAATGGCTGCGCGCCACGGGGGCCAAGCACCTGGCCATCCACCTCGACCTGGACGTGCTGGACCCACGGGCCTTTCGCTCCCTGCTGTTCGCCAACCCGGCCGCGCCGGCCGACGCCTTCGACGGCGTGGCGCAGGGCGGGATGGGCATCGAGCAGGTGCTGCGCTTGCTGGGCGACGTGGCACAGGTGGTCGATGTGGTCGGGCTGGGCATTGCCGAGCATCTGCCCTGGGACGCGCTGGCGCTCAAGAACATGCTGGCCCGGCTGCCGTTGGTGGGCCAGCCGGCAGGCCGGTAGATCCGCCGCATGTGCTGGGCGCGGCTCAATCCTCGTCCAGCAACCGGAAGCGGTCCGCCAGGAAATCCAGCAGCGCCCTGAGCGCGGGCAACTGCCCGCGGCGCGAGGCGAACACGGCGTGGATGATCTCGCGCCGCGGTGCCCAGCCGGGGATCACGTGGATCAGCTCGCCGCGCTCGATCTGCTCGCGCACCATCATGGAAGGCAACTGCACGACGCCCACGCCGGCCACGGCTGCCGCCCGCAGCGCCAGCATGCCGCGCGTGATCAGGCGGGGCTGGTGGCGGATGGTGGCCTGCGCGCCGTCGGGGCCGATCAGCTGCCAGGCGTGCTCGTGCTGCGGCAGGCCCAGGTCCATGCTGGGCAGGCCTGCCAGGTCAGCGGGCACCTGGGGGCGCCTGCCCGCCAGCAGGCGCGGGCAGGCCACCAGGCGCTGCCCGCGCTGGGCGAGTGTGCGCATGGCCAGCTCGCTGTCTTCCAGCGGCGGGGGGCGCACCCGGATGGCCAGGTCCACGCCTTCTCCGACCACGTCCACGCGGCGATTGGTTTCCTCCAGGTGGATCTCCACGAGCGGATGCGCCACCATGAAGGCCGCCACCATCTCGGCGATGTGGGCGTCCAGCAGCGCCACCGGGCAGGTCATGCGCACGACGCCGCGCGGCTCGGCCTGCGTCAGCGCAATGGCTTCATCCGCGGCATCCGCCTCTACCAGCATGGCCTTGCAGTGGCGGTAGTAGGTCTGGCCGATCTCGGTGACCGCGAAGCGCCGGGTGGAGCGCTGGATCAGCCGCGCGCCCAGCCGCTCCTCCAGCAGCGCGATACGCCGGGAGAGCTTGGATTTGGGCGTGCCCAGCGCCCGGCCGGCGGGGGCGAAGCCGCCGTGGTCCACCACCTGCACGTAGTAGTAGAGGTCGTTCAGGTCTTTCATTGCTCACCCTCATCGTTCACCCAGTAGGACTATGAAGGCAGATTACGCCATCTACCGGGATCATCGTCCTGCCCATATTCTTTGTCCATGGTCCGAGGCCCTCGCCTTGGCGACTGAAGGAGATCCGCGTGAAGAAGATTCTTGGTGTCTATAGCGCCCCCCGCCAGCACTGGGTGGGCGATGGTTTTCCGGTGCGCTCGCTGTTTGGCTACGACGGGCTGGGCCGGCATCTGAGCCCGTTTCTGCTGCTCGACCACGCGGCGCCGACCCGCTTCGAGCCGGCTGCGCAGCCGCGCGGCGTGGGCCAGCATCCGCACCGTGGCTTTGAGACCGTGACCATCGTCTACCAGGGCGAGGTGGAGCACCGGGACTCCACCGGCGCGGGTGGCCTGATCGGCCCGGGCGACGTGCAGTGGATGACCGCGGGCGGCGGCATCCTGCATGAGGAGTTCCATTCGCGGGCCTTCACCGAAAGCGGTGGCACGATGGAAATGGTGCAGCTCTGGGTCAACCTGCCCGCAAAGGACAAGATGGCCGAGCCCGGCTACCAGACCCTGCTGGACGCGCAGATCCCGTCGGTGGACTTGCCCGAGGGCGCTGGCCGGGTGCGGGTGATTGCGGGCGAGTTCGATGGGCAGCGCGGCCCGGCGCGCACCTTCACACCGATCGACGTGTGGGACGTGCGCATCGCCCAGAGCGGTGTCGCGCACCTCCCGGCCAAGGCGGGCCGCACGCTGGCCTTGGTAGTGCTGCGCGGCACCGTGCTGCTGAACGGCGAGGAGGTTGCGCGCGAGGGGCAGCTCGTGCACTTCGACCCTGCTGGCGCGGGCGTGGAGATCGAGGCCAACAGCGATGCCACGCTGCTCTGGCTGTCGGGCGAACCGCTCAACGAGCCGGTGGTGGGCCACGGCCCGTTCGTGATGAACAGCGAGGCCGAGATCCACCAGGCCATCGATGACTTCAACGGCGGGCGTTTTGGCCAGATGGCCGGCTGAGTGCCCTCAACCCAGCGCCATGCGCTGGAACAAGCCGCCCGGCAACCGCGCCACGTGGCCGTCGAGTTCCAGGTCCAGCAGCTGCGCCTGCAGCGTGGCGGCAGGGATGCCGGTGCGGGCTACCAGGGCGTCCAGGCCGACGGGGTCGTAGCCCAGGGCGTCGAGGAGGGCGGCGTGCGGGGTGGCGGCCTCGGCGGGTTGCGCCGGCGCTGCTGCTGTGCCCGGCAGGCGCAGCTCTTCCAACACGTCTTGTGCGGATTCGACCAGCTTGGCGCCCTGGCGGATCAGCGCGTGGCAGCCGCGCGACTGCGGCGCGTGGATGGAGCCGGGGATGGCGAACACCTCTTTGCCCTGCTCCACCGCCTGCCGCGCGGTGATGAGCGAGCCCGAGGGCTGGGTGGCTTCGACCACCAGCGTGCCCAGCGTCAGGCCGGCGATCAGCCGGTTGCGGCGCGGGAAGTTGCTGGCCAGCGGCGGCGTGCCGAGCGGGTATTCGCTCAGCAGCAGGCCGTGCTCGGCGATGCGGTGCGCCAACGCGCGGTGGCGCGCCGGGTAGACCCGGTCCAGCCCGGTGCCGACGACGGCAATGGTGGCGCAGCCGTCGCCGTGGGCACCATCGAGCGCGCCCTGGTGCGCGGCGGCGTCTATGCCCAGCGCCAGGCCCGAGACCACGGTCATGCCGGCTTCGGCAAAGTAGCGGCCAAAGGCGTGGGCGTTCTGCGCGCCCTGCGGCGTGGGGTTGCGCGTGCCGACGATGGCGATGCCGCGCGCCTGCGCATTGGCTAGCGCGGGCGCTTCTGAATTGATAGCTAATAGCCCAGGCGCCACCTGGGTTTCAGGCACTTTTTGCTTGAAACTTGCCTGGCCCAGCAGGTACAGCGTCAGCGGCGGGTCTTCGATGGCCAGCAGGCCTGGTGGGTAGCCGGCGTCGCCCAGGGTGACAAAACGGCGCTCGGCGCCGGTGGCGTCGCGCTCGTTCAGCCAGGCCCAGGTGCTGTCCAGCAGCGCGGCGAGGCCTTCGGGCTCGCTGCGCAAGGCGGCGGCCTGTGCGGGCGTGACCACCTGCTGCAGCGCAGTGGTGGAAGCGTCGAACAGCGCCTGCGGCAGGCCAAAGGCGGCGAGCAGCCGGCGCGCCGTGTCCAGGCCAACGCCGGGGCTGAGCGTCAGGCGCAGCCAGGCGGAGAGTTCTTCGCGCTCCATGCGCCCCGGTGTGCCGCTTACTGCGGCGACACTAGGTGGTCGCCCACCTTCACGCCGGTGCGGATCTGCAGGATCAGGCCGTAAGAGACCCGGTCGAAGGTGCGGAACACCATCAGCAGGCCGTTGCGCTCGTCGGGCAGCTTGATGCGGGTGCGCTTGTCGTCGGTCGGGTCGACGATGCGGTCGCCCTCGGTGAGGATGGCCAGCACGTGGCCAACCTCCATGCCGTCGCGCGTGCCCTTGTTGATGGCGACGATCTGGTTCTGCGCGGCATTGGCCACGGCGCTGCCGTAGATCGACACCACGCGGCCGTTCTCGAACGCTTGTTGCGGCGCGTGCGGCGTGTAGTTCACCAACTGGCGCGGCGGCTCGGGCTGCAGGCGGTCGCCGGCGCGCATTTCTTCCTTGGAGCCGGTGATGTCCATCGAGGCCGGCACGATCTCGGTCAGCTCCTTGCCGTCCTCCAGCACGGTCTGCACCGACTCGCCCTTGAGCAGGCGCGCGCGGCCGACGTATTGCGCCTCGTAGCCCAGGATCTCGCCGCTGGCCGGGTCTTTGAGCGGCACCGCTTCGCGGAACACGCGGAAGTCGCGCGGCTGGCCTTCGCCCAATTGCAGCGGCTGGCTGGCCGAGCCGCGCGCATAGGCGCGGTCGCCGCGCGCCAGCATGACGTGGTCGCCAAAGGTGCCGACCAGGCGCGGCGCGGCTTCCAGCACGCCTTCTTCCAGCACCAGCGGCTCGGCCAGGAAGGGCTCGATGAACTGCGGCTGCAGCGTGGGAATGACGTTGCTGGCCAGGCTTTCGCTGCGGGTGCGCGGGCTGATGCGCAGGGTTTCGGGCTCGGTCGAGCCGGGGCGCGTGGTGCGCAGCCGCGCCATGCCGTCAATGCGCTCGAGGTAGAGCGTCTGGCCGGGATAGATCAGGTGCGGGTTGCGGACCTGCTCCAGGTTCATGCCCCACAGTTCGGGCCAGCGCCAGGGCTGGCGCAGGTACAGGCCGGAGATGGCCCAGAGCGTGTCGCCGCGCTTGACGACATAGGTGTCGGGCGCATCGGGCGCCAGCTCGGACACCGGCACGCCGGCTTGCGCCACCTGCTGCGCGGTGGCGCGCTGCGCCGGCGTGATGGGATAGGTCTGGGCCAGGGCCGGCAGGCTGCCGCACAGGGCCGCCGCGGCCAGCGCCACTGCGGCGCTTCGGGTCATTTTTCGCATCAGGAAAGGCTCCCCCCATCCGGCAAGAAATCGTTACAAACAGCGACTGATTCTCGCTGCATGGCCTTGAGAGGGCAACGCATATTGGCGGCAGTCCCCGGGCGCAACGCCAAAGTGGCGGAAAATAGCGACATCTTCGCCCGTTTGACGCTATGGCTTTGCTTCCTATTCTTTGTTATCCCGATCCACGCCTGCAGAAGGTCGCCAAGCCTGTGCCGGCGGTGGATGCCCGCATCCAGCAATTGATCACCGACATGCTGGAGACCATGTATGACGCCAGCGGCATCGGCCTGGCGGCCACGCAGGTGGACGCGCACGAGCGCCTGGTGGTGATCGATGTCTCTGAAGACCGCGACACGCCGCTGGTCTTCATCAACCCCGAGATCGTCTGGGCCAGTGAAGAGCGCGTCAGCGGCGAGGAAGGCTGCCTGTCGGTGCCCGGCTTCTATGACGGCGTGGAGCGCGCCGCCGAGGTGCGGGTGCAGGCGCTGGACCGCGACGGCAAGCCCTTCACGCTGGAGGCCGACGGCCTGCTGGCGGTGTGCATCCAGCACGAGCTGGACCACCTGCTGGGCAAGGTGTTTGTTGATTACCTGTCGCCGCTCAAGCGCAACCGCATCCGCACCAAGCTGGTCAAGCAGCAGCGCGAGGACCGGGAATGAGCTTTACGCGCGCACTGCTGGCTGCCGCCGCGCTGGCCGTGCTGGCCGGCTGCGCCAGCCCGGCCTTCGAGCCTGCCGGCACGCCGCTGAATGCGGTGCTGGCCAAGCTGGGCGCGCCCACCGGCCGCTACCCGCTGCCTGAAGGCGGCGAGCGGCTGCAGTACTCTGAGCTGCCGGCCGGCTCGGCCGTGTGGAACCTGGACTTCGACGCCGAAGGCCGCCTGCGCAGCACCGACCAGGCGCTGCGCTATGCCGACTTCAACAGCATCGTGGTGGATGCGTGGACGGCAGCCGACGTCACGCGCCTGATGGGCAAGCCGGTCAAGGTCGAGCGCGTGGCCAGCTTTGACGGCCCGGTCTGGTCGTATCGCTTCAATGACCTGAACAGCATGCGCCTGATCCATATCCACCTGGACCCGGGCGGCGTGGTGCGCAGGATTCTCTACACCGACGAGGTCACTGGCCGCGACCGGTACCCGCGGTGAGCGGCCCCCGCTTGCGCGCCGTCTTTGCCGGCACCCCCGAATTTGCCCGCGTGGCGCTGGAGCGGCTGCATGCCGCCGGCGTCGAGGTGCCGCTGGTGCTGAGCCAGCCCGACCGTCCCGCCGGGCGCGGCATGAAGCTGCAGGCCTCGCCGGTCAAGCAGTTTGCGCTGGAGCAGGGCATGGCCGTGTCCCAGCCGCGCAGCCTGCGCCTGGACGGCAAGTACCCCGACGATGCCGCCGCCGCGCGCCAAGCGCTGCTGGACGCGCGCGCCGACGTGATGGTGGTGGCGGCCTACGGGCTGATCCTGCCGCAGTGGGTGCTTGATCTGCCGCGCTTGGGTTGCCTGAACATCCACGCCAGCCTGCTGCCGCGCTGGCGCGGTGCGGCGCCCATCCACCGCGCGATCGAGGCCGGCGATGCCGAGACCGGCGTCACCATCATGCAGATGGACGCCGGCCTGGATACCGGCGACATGCTGTTGATCGAGCGCCTGCCGATCGGCGCGCGCGACACCACGGCCACGCTGCACGACCAACTGGCCGCGCTCGGCGGCCGCATGGTGGTGGAGGCGCTGGAGTTGGCCCGGCAAGGCGGCCTGCAGCCGCTGCCGCAGCCGGCCGAGGGCATCACCTATGCCCACAAGATCGAGAAGGCCGAGGCCGCCATCGATTGGGCGCAGGACGCCGCCGCGATTGGCCGGCGCATCCGCGCCTTTGACCCGTTTCCCGGCGCCAGCACCACCATCGCGGGCGAGGTGGTAAAGCTCTGGAGCTGCGAAATTGATAGCGAAGAGCCGGCGCCTGATAAGGGGTTTGGCCGTATTTTGTCTGTAAACGACAGCGGCATTGCGATCCAGTGCGGCGCTGGCGTGCTGCGCGCCACCGTGCTGCAGCGCGCCGGCGGCAAGCGCCTGGCGGTGGCGGATTTCCTGCGCGGCTTCCCGCTGGTGGCGGGGACGGTGCTGGGGGCCGCATGACGCTGGCGTTGGCGGTGCGGCGTGCCGCAGCGCTGGCGCGCACGCCTGAATTTCGCCAGGGCGCGTTTGACATCTCTGGCATGAGCGTGGGCGTGGGCGCCTGGGGCCTGGTGACCGGCGTGGCCATGGTGAAAAGCGGCATGCCGCTGGGCGTGGCGATCTTCATGTCGCTGGTGGTCTATGCCGGCAGCGCGCAACTGGTGGTGATACCGCTGATGGCCGCGGGCTCGCCGCTGTGGGTGGTGTGGCTCACGGCCCTGTGCGTGAACCTGCGCTTTGTCATCTTCAGCACCATGTGGCGCAACTACTTTGGCAATCTTGACCGGCTGCGGCGCTGCCTGATCGGCTACTTCAGCGGCGACGTGGTGTTTGTGCTGTTCCAGCGGCGCTTCCCCGAGCAGCGCCCGGCGCCCGAGCAACTGCCCTACTTCGTGGGCGCGACCACCACCACCTGGCTGTCCTGGCAGGTCACGTCGCTCCTGGGCATGGTGCTGGCCAACGAGGTGCCGATGCACTGGGGCCTGGGCTTTGCCGGTGTGCTGGCGCTGCTGGGCGTGCTGCTGTCCATGCTGTCGGACCGCATCGCCTGGATCTCGGCTGGCGTGGCGGGCACGGCGGCGGTGGCGGCCTTTGCGCTGCCGCTCAGGCTCAACATCCTGGTCGGTATTGCCGCTGCGGTGGCTGTTGGACTGGTGCTTGAAGCAGCCTTCCCGCGCCATTCCCGCGTCCGTTCCTCTTCCTGAAAGACCGAGTGGTATGGGTGTCTGGGAAAGCATCATTGCCATCGTCGGCCTGGGCGCAATCACGCTGCTGACGCGCAGCTTCTTCATGTTGCCCGAGCGCGAATGGCCGCTGCCGGACTGGCTCAAGCGCGGCCTGCGCTATGCGCCGCTGGCGGCGCTGACGACGGTGCTGGTGCCCGAGCTGGTGATGACGGATGGCGAGCTGATCGGCACGCTGGCCGATGCGCGCCTGCCCGCGCTGCTGGCGGCCGGCGCCTACTACTTCTGGCGCCGCGGCATCTTGGGCACCATCATGCTGGGGATGGCGGTGTACCTGCCGCTGCACGTGGGGCTGGGCTGGTAGCTCAGCTATGGCGCGGATGGGTTCCCGTGGCCAGTTGCTCGCAAAAAGACAGCAACTGGTCGATCTCGTGGGACTTGTCGAACACCGCGTCGGCGCCTAGCGACTGGCAGCGTTCGCGGATGTCGGCGGTGGCGTAGTTGGTGAGCACGACGGCGTACTGGTGCGCGCCGCGCTGGCTCAGTGACTCCAGCACGCCCAGGCCGTTGCCGCGCTCCAGGAACATGTCGATGATGGCCAGGTCCCATTCGGCATGCGAGGCCAGCCAGGCGCGCGCGCCGGGCTCGTCCGCGGCCCAGCCCAGGGTTTCCACGCCGACCAGCTCGGCCAGCGTGGCGCACACATTGGCCCGGATCAGGGGGTTGTCTTCGACGAGAAAGGCGTGGACCGTCGCCATAGGCGGGTCGGGCAAAGTGGGGGCAGCATGGGACAAGGGCGTAAGCGGCGTTGGATGCGTGGGCGAACGTCTGATCGGTGACATGCACCAGTAAGCGCCTTCTGCCGCCGCACGCCTGTAGGACGGGCGCGTAAACCGCATGCGGGCTGCGTCCTCCATGCAAGGGAATGTGAAGCGCTTGTGACGCAGTTCCTACAATTGCGGGTTCTTTCAACCCTGAGCTTGTTCATGAACGTCCTGCGCTTCTCCGATCTCTGCGCCCAAGGCAAGGCCGCTGGCCAACGGGTCTTTATCCGTGCCGATCTCAACGTGCCGCAGGACGATGCCGGCCGCATTACCGAAGACACGCGCATCCGCGCCTCCGTGCCCTGCATCGAGCTGGCGCTGAAGGCTGGCGCGGCCGTGATGGTGACCTCGCACCTGGGCCGCCCGACCGAGGGCGAATACAAGCCCGCCGATTCGCTGGCGCCAGTGGCCGCGCGCCTGTCCGAGCTGCTGGGCCGCCCGGTGCCGCTGCTGCAGCACTGGGTTGATGGCGTGGAGGTGGCGCCGGGCAGCGTGGTGCTGCTGGAGAACTGCCGCCTGAACAAGGGCGAGAAGAAGAACGACCCGGCGCTGGCGCAGAAGCTGGCCGCGCTGTGCGACATCTTTGTGCACGACGCCTTTGGCACCGCGCACCGCGCCGAGGCCTCGACCTATGGCATCGCCCAGTACGCCAAGATTGCTTGCGCCGGCCCGCTGCTGGCAGCCGAGATCGACGCCATCAGCAAGGCCCTGGCCAACCCACGCCGTCCGCTGGCGGCCATCGTGGCGGGCTCCAAGGTGTCGACCAAGCTCACCATCCTGAAGGCGCTGGCCGACAAGGTCGATCAGTTGATCGTCGGTGGCGGCATTGCCAACACCTTCATGCTGGCGGCCGGCTTGCCCATCGGCAAATCGCTGGCCGAGCCCGATCTGCTGGACCAGGCCCGCGCCGTGATCGACGCCATGCGCGCGCGCGGCGCGGCCGTGCCTATCCCCACCGACGTGGTGGTGGCCAAGAGCTTCGCCGCCGACGCACCGGCCACCGTCAAGAAGGCCGCCGACGTGGCCGCAGACGACCTGATCCTGGACATCGGCCCCGAGACCGCCGCCCTGCTGGCCGCGCAGCTGAAGGCCGCCGGCACCATCGTCTGGAACGGCCCGGTGGGCGTGTTCGAGTTCGAGGCTTTCTCGCACGGTACCGAGACCATTGCGCGCGCCATTGCGGCATCGGATGCGTTCAGCATCGCCGGCGGCGGCGACACGCTGGCGGCCATCGCCAAGTACGGCATTGAGAAGGATGTGGGCTATATCTCGACTGGCGGCGGCGCCTTTTTGGAGATTCTGGAAGGCAAGACGCTCCCAGCGTTTGAAATTCTGGAAAAACGAGCGAACGGGTGACCCCCCCCAGGCTACGCGCTTCGCGTCTTCGCCTTCCCCCTCAAGGGGACACATCCAGCGGCCCGGCGGAGCCGGTTCCGCGGATGTCTGCGCTTGGCCTGCTCCGCGGCCTTTGGTTTGTGGGCAGTGCTGTGGGCAATCGAGATGGCGCTATATAAAATATAGCTTCATGCCGGCGTGTTACCTGCATTTCAGATACTTTTGTACCTGAAGTACAGAATATACACCGGCATGCAGCTATCTATTTGATAGTTGCCACTCAGGCACAGGCTGCCCAGCCGGCACGGTGCGCAGCGGCACGATGCTGCAGCCGGCTTCGGCCAGCAGGGCGTCGAAGTCTGCGCCGGCCAGCACCGCGTACTCGTGCTGGCGCGCCGTGCGGATGGCGTCGCTGGCCTCGCCCGGGCCGGCGCTGGGGTGGCACATCAGCAGGTCGCCGTCTTGCGCCACGGCCAGCCACTGGCGCAGGCGGGCGCGGTAGCGCAGGGCGTCACCACCAAAGTCATAAACACCCAGCAGGCGCCGGTTCTGCGCATAGCCGGCGGCGCTGGCCAGTTGCGCCAGCGGGGCTTGGCCCAGCGCCTGCAGCAACCGGGGCTTGAAGGCGGCGCCGGGCGCGTGCCGGGTGCTGCGCAGCCAGGGGCGCGGGCCGGGGCGGCGGGCCAGTTCTTCCAGCAGCGCCTCGCGGATGCCGGGCAACTGGTGCACGTGCTGGTGGCCGTCGACATGGTCGACCGGGCGGCCCAGCGTGTCTTCAAAGGCGTCGAACTGGGCGCGCAGCTGGGCGCGCACGCGCTGCAGGTCGAGCTGTTTCAGATAGGCGCGCAGCACCACGCTGCGCAGCGGCGCGGCCTGTTCGGGCGGCAGCGGGAAGCCGGTGAAATCAAGATGCAGGCCCAGGTCGATGCCACGCGCGCCGCCAGCGCGCAATGCCGTGGCGGCATCGCGCCAGGCCGGCCCGCCGACCATGCAGCTGGCCGCGCTGATGCGCCCGGCATCGGCCAGGGCCAGCACGGCGTCGAGCACGCCGGTGTCGGCGCCCAGGTCGTCGACGCAAACGGCCAACCGGCTTGTCATGGGCTGCAGGCGCCGAGCGCGGCCGGCGTGGTGTGCCACAGCGTGGTGTCACCGGCCTGGGCCACGGCGCGGGCGCGGGCCAGCCAGGGGTAGCGCGCGGCGTCGTCGCGCGTGGCGACGATCCAGGCGCTGGGCGCGGCACAGACCAGCGCGGGCAAGGCGCTGGCTTCTTGCAGCACGGGGGCGCGGCTGGGCTCGGCGAACTGCGCGGCGTCGAGCAGTTCCTTGCGCCAGTTGTCGCGCAGCGGCACGCTCGGGTCGGCCCAGCTGTCGATCACCGTGACGGGCTCGGTCAGGCGCGCATAGAAGGGCAGGTCGTAGAAGTAGTGGTGCAGGAACAGCACCGGCTCGCCCGGCGCATGGGCTTTCTCCAGCGCCTGGCCGATGTCGCGCAGGGAGCCGCGCGGCTGCAGCGCCAGCGCCATCACCGGCGCCACGCAGGCGACCACGGCCAGCGCGGCTGCGCCGCGCCACAGTTTTGGGTTTGGCCGCAGCCCGGCGCCATCGGCCAGCAAAAAGGCCAGCGGCGCCAGCGCCGGCAGCACATAGCCGACCAGCTTGGAATGCGGCAGCGAGAAGAAGCCGACGATCGCCACCAGCCACACCAGCATCAGCAGCCGCACCGGCCGCGCCGCGCTGTCTTGCCAGAACGCGCGGCGCGCCAGCGTGGCCAGCCAGGGCGTCCACGGCAGGCCCAGCGCCAGCAGCACGGCGGGGTAGAACCAGAAGGGCGCGACGTTGTTGAAATCACTGCCGGCAAAGCGCTGGAAGTGCTGCACCACAAAGAAGTAGTGGAAAAAATCGGGGAAGGCGCGCTGCATCGCGATAAACCAGGGCGCCGCCACGGCCGCAAACAGCGCCAGCCCTGGCAGCCACAACAGGCCCAGCAGCGTGCGCGGCCGGCGCAGCGCCAGCAGCCATACGGTCAGCACCAGGCCCGGCAGCACGGCGCCGATCAGGCCCTTGGCCAGCACGCCCAGCGCGGCGGCCAGGTAGCCCACGGCCAGCACCGGCCGCGCCTGCGCCGGGCCGGCCAGCGCGGCGTGTGCGCAGGCCAGCACGCACACGGTGATGCAGCCAGCCACCAGCATGTCGAGGTTGGCGAACTGCGCGGCGACGAAGAAGAAGGGCATGGTCACCAGCACGCGCAGCGTGCGCGTGGCGGTGGCTGGCGCCCAGCGCCGCGCAAACAGGTACAGCGCCAGTGCGGCGGCCAGCGCGCCCAGCAGCGGCGCCGCACGCGCGGCCCAGGCCGAGGGCCCGAACAAGCCCATGGCGCCGCCGGTGATCCAGTAGAACAGCGGCGGCTTGTGGAAGAAGGGCAGGCCATCGAGCCGTGGCACCAGCCAGTCGCCGCTCTGCAACATGTGCCAGGCCACGCCCACGTAGCGGCCCTCGTCGGGCAGCATCAGCGGGCGCATCCAGGCGGTGCAGGCCAGCCATATGGCTACCACCAGGGCGGTGCCGGCCCAGCCGCTGCGCAGCAGGCTGCGGCTGGGCGCTTGCACCGTGCTTGCCGGTACCGCGCTCATCGCGCGTCTGGCGTCAGGCCCCGCCCCTGTTCACGCTTGAGCAGATACAGCGGGCGGCCCTTCACCTCGTCGAACACGTGGGCGATGTACTCGCCGACGATGCCCAGCGACACCATCTGCACGCCAAAGAAGAACATCAGCGTGACCACGATGGTGGTCCAGCCCGACACCGGGTGGCCGTAGAGCAGGTATTGCAGCGTCAGGTAGGCGCCGTAGAGCAGCGCGGGCAAGGCCATCAGCGCGCCGGCGATGCTGACCGCGCGCAGCGGCCAGGTGGTGAAGGCGGTCAGGCCGTCGATCGACAGGCCCAAGAGGCGCAGCGGCGTGAAGCGGCTTTTGCCCTCTTGGCGCTCGGTGGGCATGTAGGGCAGGGCGACAGAGTCAAAACCGACCCAGGCGTACAGCCCCTTCATGAAGCGGGTGCGCTCGGGCAGGGCGCGCAGCGCCTCGACCACGCGGCGGTCCAGCAGGCGGAAATCGCCCGCGCCGGGCGGCACCTGCACCTTGGGCGAGCTGTTGAGCAGCGCATAGAACACGCGCGAACCCCAGCGCTTGAAGGCGCCTTCGTCTTCGCGCGAGCGGCGCACGGCGTAGACCACATCGGCACCGGCGCGCCAGTGCGCCAGCATGTCGGCCAGCAGGGCGGGCGGGTGCTGCATGTCGGCGTCGAGCATGGCCACCACCTCGCCACGCGCGGCGTCCAGCCCGGCCGTGAGTGCGGCCTCTTTGCCAAAGTTGCGCGACAACTGCAGCAGGCGCACATTGCCGCGCGCCAGCCAGGGCGCGGCCTGCAGCGCGGTGTCGTCGGTGCTGCCGTCGTCTACCAGCACGATCTCCCAGTGCTCGGCCAACTGCGACAGCACGCGCGACAGCTCGGGCAGCAGCAGGCGCAGGCTGCGCGCCTCGTTCCAGCACGGCACCACGCAAGAGATGCTGACCGCGCCAGCGCGCTCGCGGGTCGGCGCGGGGGGGGCGGCGGGGTTGGCGATGGTCGCGGCATCCGCGTCACGGTAGGCGAGCGGGGCGACCGGCGGGTGATCGGAAAAAAGTTGAAGGTTCATATACGGGACGCCAAAGCGCCAGCAAGTGGCGCGAGTGTGTGCAGCCGCGATGAACCCGGCCTGAATGTCCCTGGCCTTTGCCAAGCGTTTACGCCTGGGTTTTTGTAAGTATCAAATTGATAGCTAAATGCCCAGGTGTAGCCTGGGCTAAAGGCCTGTTTGGCTCAAATTCCTATGCGCCGCCGCCATACCAGCGCCCCGCCCCCAGCAGCACCTGGTGGTGCCCGGCGCCCGCCGGGATCATGGGAAAGCAGTTTTCCTGCGCCGCCACCTGCACGTCGAGGAAGAAAGGGCCGTCCCAGGCCAGGCATTCGGTCAGCGCCGCCGGCAGCTCTGCCGGGCTGGCCACGCGCCGCGCGCCCCAGCCAAAGGCCCGCGCCAGCGCCACAAAGTCTGGCAGCGCGGCGTTCCAGCTATGGCTCAGGCGGTTGCCGTGGTTCAGCTCCTGCCACTGCCGCACCATGCCCATGTAGCCGTTGTTGCACAGCACCAGCTTGATCGGCGCGCGGTGCTGCACGGCGGTGGACAGCTCCTGGATGTTCATCAGCACCGAGGCATCGCCGCTCACGCACACCACCAGCGCCCCCGGGTGCGCCACCTGCGCGCCAATCGCGGCCGGCAGGCCATAGCCCATGGTGCCGGCGCCGCCCGAGGTCAGCCAGCGCCCCGGGCGCTCGAAGCGCAGGTACTGCGCGGCCCACATCTGGTGCTGGCCGACGTCGGTGGAGACGATGGCATCGCGCCCCTCCAGCGCCTGCTGCAGCGTGCTCATGAGCTGCTGCGGCAGGATGCTGCCGGTGCGCGGCGCAAAGTCCAGGCAGCGCTCGGCGCGCCAGCCGGCAATGCGTGCCCACCAGGGCGCCAGCCGCTGCGGCGCCAGGCCATCCAGCGCGGGCTGCGCCAGCAGCGCATCCAGTACCGCGCCGCAGTCGCCCTGCAGCGCCACGTCGGCCCGCACCACCTTGTGGATGCTGGCCGGATCGATGTCGATATGCACCACCCGCGCGCCGGGGCAGAACTGGTCGAGCCGGCCGGTCACGCGGTCATCAAAGCGTGCGCCCACGCACAGCACCAGGTCGGCCTCGTGCATCGCCAGGTTGGCCTCCAGCGTGCCGTGCATGCCCAGCATCCCCACAAACTGCGGCTGCGATGCCGGGAACGCGCCCAGGCCCATCAGCGTGAGCGTGCAGGGCGCATCCAGCCGCTGCACCAGCCGCGTAAATGCCGCGCAGGCGGCAGGGCCGGAATTGACCAGCCCGCCGCCGCCATACAACACGGGCCGCCGCGCGGTAGACAGCAGATCGGCCGCGCGCTGCAGCGCATCCGGCGCCGGCAGCGCGGGCACGGCGTGTGGCGTGGCGGGCGCCGCACTCACCGTGCCCACCGGCGCCAGCTGCACGTCCTTCGGGCAATCCAGCAGCACCGGCCCGGGCCGGCCGCTGGCGGCGATCTGCAGTGCGCGTCGCACCGTGGCCGGGATGTCGGCGGCGCGGCGCAACTGGCGGTTCCACTTGGTCACCGGCCGCGTCATGCCCAGTGCATCGCTCTCCTGGAAGGCGTCGGTGCCAATCGCGGCGGTGGCCACCTGGCCGCTCAGGCACAGCAGCGGGATCGAGTCGCTGCTGGCATCCAGCAGCCCGCTGATGGTGTTGGCCACGCCCGGCCCGGAGGTCACCAGCACCACGCCCACGCGCCCGGTGCTGCGCGCATAGCCCTCGGCCGCATGCACGGCGGCCTGCTCGTGGCGCACCAGGATGTGGCGCAGCCGCGGCTCGCCATGCAGCGCGTCGTACAGCGGCAGCGCCGCGCCGCCGGGGTAGCCAAAGATGGTGTCGACGCCGCAGGCGACCAGGGTGTCGAGCAGCGCCTCGGCGCCGTTGCGGCAGGTGGGTGGCGCCTGCACGGGGGCTAGGGCGGGCGAAAGATCGGGTGGGGCGGCAAGCAGGCTCATGCCCTGATTCTTCCGGTCATGTCGCAGAATGGGCTTCTGTTCTTCAGGCGTAAGCGCTGTCATCCATGAAAAACCATCGGCCAACTGGCGATTTAGACGAAGTTTCTTTGGACAAGATCGACCACGCCATCCTGCGCGCCCTGCTGGCCGATTCGCGCCGCACCTTGCAAGACATCGGCGACGAGGTCGGCCTGTCGCCCACCAGTTGCTGGAGCCGCATCAAGAAGATGGAGGCCAGCGGCGTCATCCGCCGCTGGGGCATCGTCATCGACGAGGCCAAGCTCGGCTACCAGGACTCGGTCATCGTCCAGCTCACGCTAGAGAGCCACACCGACCAAACCCTCTACGACTTCGGCCGCCTGCTGGCCGACATCCCCGAGGTGCGCGAGGCCTACCTGGTGTCAGGCGACTACGACTACTACATCCGCATCGCCGTGCGCGACACCCGCGACTACGAGCGCCTGCTGCGCGAGAAGCTCTACAAGATCCCCGGCATACGCCACAGCAAGTCGCACTTTGTGCTGCGCGTGCTGAAGGAGGCGGGGGCGCCGCCGGTGTGAGGGGGAAGGTGCCGCGTGTCCCGCACTATCCCGGCGTTTTTCCATCCTCCGGCCAACGGTTTTCAAACACGCAATCGGCGAGCGGCAGGCGGCTCGCCCAGCGCTCGGTTTCCAGCATCGGCTCGCTGTAGAACTGATCGACGTGGCCCAGACACAGGATCGCCACCGGCCGCGCGCCCTCGGGCATCTGCAGCAGCGTACGGACCGTGTCGACGTCGAATAGCGACACCCAGCCCATTCCCAAGCCTTCCGCTCGCGCCGCCAGCCACAGGTTCTGGATCGCGCAGGCCACGGACGCGAGATCCATCTCCGGCAAGGTGCGGCGCCCAAAGACGTGCCGCTCGCGGCCGTCCATCAGCGCCACCACCAGCAGCTCGCCGCAGTCCAGCAGGCCTTCCACTTTCAGCTTCATGAACGCTTCGCGCCGCTGGCCAAGGGCGTCGGCGGTGGCGAGGCGTTCGCATTCGACGGCTGCGTGCAAGGCCGTGCGCAAAGCCGGATCGGTGATGCGCGCAATGCGCCAGGGCTGCATGAAGCCAACGCTCGGCGCGTGATGCGCCGCGTCGAGCAGGCGTTGCAACAATGCCGGGTCGACCGGCTCGCGCACGAAATGGCGCATGTCGCGCCGTTCGTAAATCGCGCGGTAGACGGCTGCGCGCTCGGGATCGTCAAAAGGCTTCATAAGGAGCGTGCGGCAATGGCGGTCTTCAGCAATCCAGCGAACCCATGCCAGAACGCGTAAAGGAGTTCCAGCGCATGGCGCCCTAAACCGCCCGCACCTCGTTCAACAACTCGGGGTGGCGATCCAGCACCTTGAGCAGCTTCACCAGCGCCAGTGGCGGCCGGGTCTTGCCGTTCTCGTAGCGCGAGAAGGCATTGACGCCGCCGCCAAAAATTTCAGCGGCCTCGCGCTGGTCGAGGTCGAGCTTCTTGCGCACGCTGGTGATGAAGCCGGGATCGACAATGGCCGCGTTCACCTGCTTGGAGAAGGCGCGCATTTCACGCATGACACGATCCGACTCTGATGCGTCCAGGATGGATTCGGCGCAGGCCGGGCAAAAGTCGCCTGTCACCGCCGCAATAACGGTGGTTTCACCTTTGTAGGTGTAGGGCAGGTCGCGGGTGTCGTGGATCAGTTCCGCCGCACCGCACACAGGGCATTTCATGGTCATAGCTCCTGAGAACGTATTTGCGATCTCTATGGGGTCGCGCAAGAGTCTTTGCGGGATGGGATGCAAGGCGCGGTGCGCCGTCCATAGCTTGGGCTATGGACAAGCGCCGCAACGCCGCAGACCGCCCGCAAAGACACTTGCCCTTCGGGTTGGAGTGAAATCGGGCGATTGAGCGCCCCATCTGCTTGCATGGGCACGAGCCCATGCGGCGCAGACTGGGCCACCCACTCATCCCGATTGCACTTCAACGCGATCCCCATACAGATCGCAAATACGTTCTTACCGGACACGATCAGCACGTCACCAATGACCGTCAGCTTCAGGTACACGTCGCCCGCCTGCGTGCGGGGACGGTACACGTCCTGCCATACCGTGTGATCGGCATGGGTGGTCATGCTCTTGTAGAAATCCGCTGGCGTCAGCGCCATCACCACGTCCAGCATGTCGGAGAACGCAAGCCCCAACTCGTTTGCACCGGCTCGTGCCGCGTGCGTGGTGCGCACCTTGCCAGCCTCAACCAAGGTTTTGACCTCGGCCAGCTTGTAATGGGGGATTCGCTTCTCCATGGGAAGATTTTAACCTAGTTGGTTAAAATCAAGGGCTTTTCGCAGCTCGAGGCCATCTGCAACAAAAAGGCCGCGCCCCTCACAGGGCGCGGCCTTTTGGCCGATGGCGCAGCAGCTTCAGGCGCTGGCGGCCACCGGCTTGCGGATCTCGCTGGTGGCGCGGCCGCGGAAGTCGGTCCAGCACTGGCGCGTGAAGTCATAGAGCTTGCAGGCGCGGGCGGTCTGGAAGTACCACTTCCAGGAGAAGCGCTGGATCACGATGCGCCCGGGCAGCAGTTGCTCCAGCAGCTTCTGGGCTTCCTTTAGCTTGTAGAGCGGGATGCTCATGTCCACGTGGTGGGCGGTGTGCTCCATGATGTGGTGCATCAGCGCGCCGATCTGCAGCGGGAAGGTCAGGTGCACGGTGGTCGAGACAAAGGGCTGGGCCTTGGTCCAGGTGGCGCGGTCGTCGTGCCAGGACACCTTGACGTGCGTGTGGTGCACGTAGACGACGAAGCCGATCATGGCAAACCAGAACATCACCGGCACCACGAAGCCGGCCAGCAGCAGGCGCAGCACGGATTGGTCGGTGGCGAAGGCGGTCGCCACCAGGCTGCCGATCCACAGCAGCGCAAAGCCCGACACCAGCAGGCAGTCCTTGGTGAAGATCGGGCGGTGCGTGGTGGCCTTGCGGTCGGGGAAGAACATCTTGTTCCACCAGATCTCGATCATGTAGTACAGGCCCGGCGCCCAGCCGCTGCGGTAGAGGCGCTCCATGAAGCGGCGCGCGGGCGACAGCTTCTGGTATTCGTCCTGGGTCAGCGGCGCCCAGACAAAGTCCACGCCCTTCAGGTTGGTGAAGCCGTGGTGCACCACGTTGTGGCCCATGTCCCACAGGCTGTAGGGCGTGAGCGAGGGCAGGAAGGCGATGCGGCCGATCCAGCGGTTCAGGCCGCGGTGCGAGGTCAGGCTCTGGTGGCAGCCGTCGTGGCCGATGATGAACAGGCGGCCGATGATGAAGCCCGCCACCAGCCCGCACAGCAGCATGGCCCACAGCGGCTCGAAAGTGACGGCGCCGGCAATGGCCGCCACCAGCAGGGCGTAGTCCAGCACCAGCAGGGCCAGCGCGCGCAGGGTAGAGCGCTGGCACAGCGGGATCAGCCAGGAGCGGATGGTCTTGCGGTGCGGCAGCGGGGCGTCGGGCGCCAGCGGGTCGGGCAGCACGGTATCTGCGGCCGGCCGCGCGGGGGCGGCAGGCGCCGGGGCGTCTGCGATGAAGCCCGCGTGCAGCGAGGCGGGAAGTGGCGCCGGCATGGCGCGTTCGGAGTTGGAACTCATGGCGGGAAGCACATAGCGGCAGGGTTGCTCGGAGGCCTGGGCGGGCAGGGGCACCGCGTGGGAGCAGAGGGGTGGCCGGCCGTTAGCGACCACTCCTGCGACCCGGGATGGTACGCGAGAGCCTGTGGCATGCCCGTGAATGCCCATGACAGGGGCTTAAAAGGAGTGGCGGCACCGCCACAGCTGCACCCCCAGGCTTCGCGCTTCGCGTCTTCGCCAACCCCCTGAAGGGGGCACCGCCAGCGGCCTGGCAAAGCCAGTTCCGCGGCGGTTTGCGCTTGGCCCGCTCCGCGGCCTTTTGTCATGGGGGAGAGTTTCACCGTGGTTACGGCGGGCGTTTTGGCGGCGTGTGAGAATGATCTTTCGCCATTCGCACTTTCCGTGCACATACCGAAAAAGCCCAGGAGACTCCCCATGCGCCAGCGCCGTGCGACCAAGATCGTTGCCACCCTCGGACCCGCTTCCAGCGCTCCCGACATGCTGGAGCGCATGATCCGCGCTGGCGTCAACGTGGTGCGGCTCAACTTCAGCCACGGCACGGCGCAGGACCACATCGACCGCGCGCGCCTGGTGCGCGAGGCGGCCACCCGCGCCGGCCGCGAGGTGGCGATCATGGCCGACCTGCAGGGCCCCAAGATCCGCGTTGGCAAGTTCGCCGAAGGCAAAGTGCTGCTGGAGCAGGGCGCGCCCTTCGTGCTGGACGCCTCCCGCACCGAGCTCGGCGACATCGCCGGCGTGGGCCTGGACTACAAGGAGCTGCCGCGCGACGTGAAGGCGGGCGACATGCTGCTGCTGAACGACGGCCTGATCGTGCTCAAGGTCGATCGCGTGCTGGGTGAGCAGGTGCTCACTACCGTGAAAATCGGCGGTGAACTGTCCAATAACAAGGGCATCAATAAGCAGGGCGGCGGCCTGACCGCGCCGGCGTTGACGGCCAAGGACATGGAGGACATCAAGACCGCGATGAGCTTCCAGGCTGACTACGTGGCCGTGAGTTTCCCCAAGAACGCCACCGACATGGAAATGGCGCGCCAGCTGTGCAACGTGGCCGCGGCCCAGTACCGCCACAAGCCGGGCCTGATCGCCAAGATCGAGCGTGCCGAGGCCATCCCGCACCTGGAGGAGATCCTCAAGGTCAGCGACGGCATCATGGTGGCGCGCGGCGACCTGGCGGTGGAAGTCGGCAATGCCGTGGTGCCGGCGCTGCAGAAACGCATGATCAAGCTGGCGCGCGAGTACGACAAGGTGGTGATCACCGCCACCCAGATGATGGAAAGCATGATCACCAACCCGGTGCCCACGCGCGCCGAGGTCAGCGACGTGGCCAATGCCGTGCTGGATGGCACCGACGCCGTGATGCTGTCGGCCGAGACGGCCGCCGGCCGCTACCCGTTGGAGACCATCATCGAGATGGCCGCGATCTGCGCGGCGGCGGAAGACGCCGAAGACGTCAAGCTCGACGCCGACTTCACCGGCCAGACCTTTGGCCGCATCGACCAATCCATCGCCATGGGCGCGCTGTTCACCGCCCACCACCTGGGCGCCAAGGCCATCGTGGCGCTGACCGACAGCGGCTCGACCGCGCTGTGGATGAGCCGGCACCGCATCCACATACCGATCTACGCGCTCACGCCCAAGATCGCCACGCAGCGCAAGATGGCGCTCTACCGCAATGTGCGGCCCCTGCTGATGGACAGCAGCGTGGACCGCGACACCGCGCTGGCCGACGCCGAGCAGCACCTGAAGAGCCGTGGCATCGTCGAAGGCGGCGATGTCTACGCCATCACCTGCGGCGAGCCCATGGGCGCGCCCGGCGGCACCAATATGCTCAAAATTTGCCGAGCGACCTGACCAGGCGGTCTTTCCGCGAATTCTTGTAACTACTCAGCCCCACATCGTTCGGGCAGAGCTTGTCGAAGCCCTGCCACCCATTGCCAAGCCCAACGATCGGCTCTGGGCGAACGGAGGTGGGTGGTTGCGAATTTTGGTGAAAAATGCCTCTAGCCCAGGTGTCGCCTGGGCTAATAGCTATATATTTTGTAGCTAATCTGTTTTGCTGGGCACGGGCCGCATCCGCCGAAAGCGCTGTTCGGTGGTCTCCTTGCCCCACTGCGCGGCGCGCACTTCTTCCACCAGCGCAAAGCCGGCGTCGTCGTACAGGCGGCGCGCGGCGTCCAGGCCGCTCAGGGTCCAGAGGTCGGTGGCCGGGTAGTCCTGGCGGTCGCAGAAGGCCGTGGCACGGGCCAGCAGGCGCCGGCCGGTGCCGCTGCCGCGCAGGCCGTCGTCCAGGATGAACCAGCGCAGGTGCGCGGTCTGGGGGCCGAAGTCGTCGGCATCAATGGCAATCGAGCCCACCACCGTCCCGCCGCGCAATGCCACCCACAGCGCATTGCGCGGGTCGTCCAGCCGGCCCGCGAAGTCGGCCAGCTCGCGCGCCAGCTTGGCCTCGAAGAAGCGGCCAAAGCCTCTTTCGCGCGCGTAGTAGCGCGCATGCATTTCCACGATGCGGCCCAGCGCGCCGGGCGGCAGGCCGCGCTGTATCTCCACCGAGGGCTGCGCCGGCGGCGGTGCGTCGGCGGCCTGGCTGGCGCGCAAGGCCTCGGCGTAGGTGGCCAGCGCCTTCACCACGCTGCCGTGCTGCTGCGGCGGCAAATGCGCCAGTGCGCACTGCACCTGGCTGCGTGCGAAGCAGTGGATTTCTTCCACCTGCGCGCGGCCCTGCGCGGTCAGGGCCAGCGACTTCTCGCGGCCGTCAGGCCGCGTCGCCTGCTGCGCCACGCTGCCGGCCGCCACCAGGCGGGCCAGCAGGCGGCTCACGCTGGATTTCTCCAGCCGCAGCAGCCGGCCCAGGTCGCCGGCCGTGCATTCACCGCTGCGCTCCAGTTCGATCAGCGCATGCACCGCAGAGGGCGACAGCGCCGTGCCGGCCAGCGTGGTGTCCATGAAGCCCAGTTCGCGCACCAGCGCGCGCGAGGCGACACGGATGGCTTCCACGGTATCGGAGAGGGAATCGACGACAGGTGTGCGTGCATTCATAAGGTTGCATTGTGCAACCAAATCGACATTGCAGGGTGAGCCATGTTGTTGCGCACAGCCCGTCCACCGGCCAGCCACGGCTTATCCACAGCTTTGTCCCCATGCGGATGGGGCTGGGCCTGCAGGTACTAGTCGAAGCGCAGCGACACGCCGGTGACGAAGGCGGTGTCGATGCGCTTGAGCCCCACGCCAGGGTCGGTGTTGTAGCGGTAGGTGAAGCCGGCCGTGAGGTTGAGCCTTGGCGTCATCGCCACCGACAGGCCGGTGTCCAGCGAGGCGCGGTAGGAACCCCGGTCGGTCAGGTTGGGGAACAGGATCACCTTCTGCCGCAGCTTGGTGGTGTCGCTCAGCTTGTGGCTCGACTCCTCTGCCATCACCAGCTCGGTACGGCCGTATTCGGACCGCGTTTCGCCCAGCACTTCGGTGGCGAGCACGTAGGCGTCCTGCGTGTAGCCCAGGCCGAGCGAGATGTCGAGGCTGTTGTCAGCGTCCTTGAGCAGGTGGCGGCCAAAACCGCCCGCGATGGAGTAACGGTGCCCGATGTTGGAAGGCCGGTCCCACAGCATGTCCGCCGAGCCGAACTTGAAGGAATTCACCGAGATGTCGCGGTTGTACTGCGAGCCCAGCTCATAGCGCTGCGCCGATTTGGCGCCGTCCACCCGGCCATAGTTGAGCGAGCCATGCACCGTCAGCTTGTCGTCTTCGGTGACGCGGGCCGCTTCGCCGCTGGCGTTGACTGCCGTGGTGTCGCTGTTGCCCGAGGTGGCATTGCCGCCGGCGGAGAAGAGGTAGCGCCATTGGCCGTCCGGCTTGAGCGTGACCTGTGCCCATACGCCAGGGGAGAAACCAAGCACGACGGCTGAGCCGACGGCCAAGGTGTACGCGCGCAACTTCAAGTCCATTCCTTCCTGCTTTTTTGGGCGGCCACGAGTCGGGCGGGCCGCAAGCAGGATGGTGCACCGCATCGGCCCACCGGTTCCCATCCGGACTGGAACGAGTTGTATCGAATTGCTAGCGCGCCGGGGCGGCCGGCTGCAGCGGCTCGATGGGCACGGCCACCGCCGCCGGCGCCGGGCCGGCCGCGCGCCGTGCCGCGACCCAGCTCCAGAGCGCGTGCACGGTGTAGGCCGCAGCCGTGCCGACCAGGGCGCCGCCCAGCACGTCAGACGGGAAATGCACGCCCAGGCACAGCCGGCTCCAGGTGATCAGCAAGGCGCTGGCAAACGCGGCCACCACCACCGTGCGCGCCAACTGGGCACGCAGCAGCGCCACCGCGAAGGCAAACGCGCCGGTGGCGTGCAGGCTGGGGAAGCCGTTGCCGTCGCTATGCGGAATCCACTGCCGGCCCAGGCCAAAGGCGGCCGGCCGCGGTATCTGCAACTGATCGCGCAGCCAGTGCGTCACCAGCCAGCCCAGCACCAGCGCCAGCCCGGTCTGCACGGCAGCCACGCGCAGCCGGCGGCTGCCGCGCACGGTGGCCAGCGCCAGCAGCACGATGGACAAGGCCGGCAGCACCTGGGATGCCAGGCGCGCCAGCGTGATGACCACGGCCGGCGTTTGCGGGCCGGCGTTGGCCCATAGGAACAAGGCGATTTCAGGCGACTGCATGGGGCGGGTGTTCTGCGCCGAAGCGCGTGCGGAGGACGGTGCTGACCACATCGACCAGCCAGGCGATGGCCCAGCAGATCCAGGCGGTCCAGAGAGTGTGGCTCATGAAGTGCGCGCCGCGCATCTGCTGCGACAGGCCCAGCAGCAGCCCGGCGCCCAGGGCGGCGGCCAGCCACCAGCGCGCGGCACGCGGCGCGGCCGTGCGCAGCACGAACCAGCCGCCAATAAAAGCAAAGCCGGCAGAGGCATGGCCCGCCGGAAAGCAGCGGCCGCCGCCGCCGTCGGCCACGCCGAATGTCCAGTGCGACACGTAGGGCGCCGTGCCGCCGAACATGCTCAGGTCCCAGGGGCAACTGGTGTGGCTGGTGGATTTCAGCAGGCTCACGGCCAGCAAGGCCAGCAGCGTCGTCACCACCAACTGCAGCCGGGCCGGCCGGTCTACCTGGCGCAGCGCGCCAAAGGGGCGCCAGACGGCCAGTGCCAGCAGCGCCAGCAACAACCATGAGAGCGTGCGCATGCCGCCATGCAGGGCCTGGTCGAACAGCCAGTTGTCGCGCAGCGCAAAGCCGTGGGCCGAGCCAAACCAGCGTGCCAGCGGCAGGTCCAGCCCGGAGGCATCCCACAACAGCAGCAGGGCCAATCCTGCGGCCGTATAGCCTGCAAGGCGTCGGCCCGCTGGCGTGGGCGAAGATGGGTGGGCAGGCGAGGCTGGGCGCAGCATGGCGCGCACTGTAGGGCCCCAGCCTGAACCTTTTGTGAACGCCGCCATTGGCGCCTGTCATCTGTGGCGCGTGGCCACCTCGCTAAAATCCTCGGGTTACAGCGCCGTTACCAAGCGGCGCGCACCGCTTCCCTCAACCCCCCTTTCCGGACCACGACCATGGCACTAGTCTCGATGCGAGAGTTGCTCGACCACGCCGCCGCCAACGGCTACGGCATTCCCGCCTTCAACGTCAACAACCTGGAGCAGGTCCAGGCGGTGATGGAAGCGGCCAAGGAAACCGGTGCGCCGGTGATCCTGCAGGCCAGCGCGGGCGCGCGCAAATATGCCGGCGAGGGCTTCATCAAGCACCTGATCCAGGCTGCGGTCGAGAGCTACCCCCACATTCCGCTGGTGATGCACCAGGACCACGGCCAGAACCCGGACGTGTGCCAGGGCGCGATCGACCTGGGCTTCAGCTCGGTGATGATGGACGGCTCGCTCGAAGGCGACGGCAAGACCATCGCCAGCTACGAATACAACGTCGACGTGACCCGCAAGGTGTCGCAACTGGCGCACCGCGTGGGCGTCACGGTCGAGGGCGAACTGGGCTGCCTGGGCTCGCTTGAGACCATGAAGGGCGACAAGGAAGATGGCCACGGCACCGACGACACCATGACGCGCGAGCAGCTGCTGACCGACCCCGAGCAGGCCGCCGACTTCGTCAAGCAGACCCAGATCGACGCGCTGGCGATTGCCATCGGCACCAGCCACGGCGCCTACAAGTTCACGCGCGAGCCCACCGGCGACATCCTGGCGATCGACCGCATCAAGGAAATCCACCGCCGCATTCCCAGCACCCACCTGGTGATGCACGGCTCGTCTTCCGTGCCGCAAGAGCTGCTGGCCATCATTCGCCAGTACGGCGGCGACATGAAGGAAACCTACGGCGTGCCCGTCAAGGAAATCCAGGAAGCCATCAAGCACGGCGTGCGCAAGATCAACATCGACACCGACATCCGCCTGGCCATGACCGGCGCGGTGCGCAAGTTCCTGTTCGAGAACCCCGAGAAGTTCGACGCCCGCGAATGGCTCAAGCCCGCGCGCGAGGCCGCCAAGCAGATCTGCAAGCAGCGCTACATCGAGTTCGGCTGCGAAGGCCAGGGCGCCAAGATCAAGGGCGAGACGCTGCAGGTCGTGGCCGCCCGCTACGCCAAGGGCGAGCTGGCCCAAGTGGTGAACTGAGCCGCCGTGCCAAGCCCCGGGGCCGTCGCAAGGCGGCCCTTGTTATTTAGTGTTGCGGCCCGGAGGCCGACCGTAGACTGTGCTGCCCCGGCAATGCCTGCTTCCACGCCGCGCACCCATGCACCGTCGTCGCCCCTTGTCGTCTCTTGCAGCGGCCCTGTGGCTGGCCGGCCTGGCCGCTCTGCAGCCGGCGGCAGCGCAAGGGCAGGCGGACAAGGGCGAATGGACACTCTACGGCGGCCAGATGATCGCCAACGACCTGCCGCCGCTGGCCTTCGACCTGGTCACGGGCAAGGTCCGCACCAAGCATGCCTACCTGCTTGGTGTCGGCTACAGCCTGCCGCTGCCGCCTCCGCCCCACTGGCTGGACAGCACCCTGGCGGCCATCGGCATGCACGGCGCCACGGCCGCGCTGGACCTGATCGCGGTGCAGCACGGCGGCGCGGAGCACAATCCGGAAGTCAACCTTGCCTATACCGTGCGTTCCCGCTATGCCGACTTTGGACCGATGCGCCTGCGCGTAGGCGCGGGCATGGGCCCTTCATTGGCGCTGGGCCGGCCCGCAGCCGAGGATGGCCCGACCGAGACCTCGCCCCGGCGCCCGCGTTTCCAGAACTATGTCGGCCTGGAGGTGGAAGCCCGCCTGGCGGACATGCCCGATACCGGCCTGCTGCTGCGGGTGCACCATCGCTCGGGTGCCTATGGCCTGATCGCGCCGAACAATGTCGGTGGCAATTTCATCGTGCTGGGGCTGCGCCACAGCTTCTGATCTGCATCCCTTCCTGGCGCCTTTGCGCGCCGCGCTGACGGACAATCCTTCTCATGACCGCTCCCCTCGCCCTTCATACCTCTGCCCTGACCTCCCTGCCGCTGCTTGCCCGCGGCAAGGTGCGTGACAACTACGCCGTCGGCGACGACCGCATCCTGATGGTCGCCAGCGACCGGCTCTCCGCCTTCGACGTGATCATGGGCGAGCCCATCCCCGGCAAGGGCGTGCTGCTGACGCAGATGGCGCTGTTCTGGTTCGACAAGCTCGGCCACCTGTGCCCGAACCACCTGACCGGCGACGCGCCCGAGAGCGTGGTGAGCGCCGCCGAAATCCCGCAGATCAAGGACCGCTCCATGCTGGTCAAGCGCCTGAAGCCGATCCCGGTCGAGGCCGTGGTGCGCGGCTACCTGGCCGGCAGCGGCTGGCAGGAATACCAGCAGACGCAATCGGTGTGCGGCGTGCCGCTGCCCGCCGGCCTGAAGAACGCCAGCCCGCTGCCCGAGCCGATCTTTACGCCCGCGGCCAAGGCCGCCATGGGCGAGCATGACGAAAACATCAACTACGAGCAGGTCGTGGCCATCGTCGGTGCCGAGCTGGCCGCGCAGATCCGCGACACCAGCATCGCCATCTACAAGGCCGCCGCGGCGATTGCGCGCGAGCACGGCATGATCATTGCCGACACCAAGTTCGAGTTTGGCCTGGATGCAGACGGCAAGCTGGTGCTGATGGACGAGGTGCTCACCCCCGACAGCTCGCGCTACTGGCCGGTGGAAGGCTACGACGCCGCCTTTGCCGCCGGCAGCAACCCGCCCAGCTACGACAAGCAGTTCGTGCGCGACTGGCTGGAGGCCGTGCGCCTGCACGGCAAGCCCTGGGACAAGACCCCGCCCGCGCCGCGCCTGCCGCAGGACGTGATCGAGAAGACGGCAGCCAAGTACCGCGAAGCGCTGGAGCGGCTCACCGGCTGAGCGCGCATGTAGTAGCGGGCTAACACCCGCGCCGGCCGGTACGTGGGAAGAATGGCGCTGCCCTTCTATCCACTACCCAGGAGACAACCATGGCCGGCAAAAAGATTCTGATGATCTGCGGTGACTACTGCGAGGACTACGAAACCATGGTGCCGTTCCAGGCACTGCTGGCCGTAGGCCACACCGTGCATGCGGTCTGCCCCGACAAAAAAGCCGGCGACCAGATCAAGACCGCCATCCACGATTTCGAAGGCGCGCAGACCTACAGCGAGAAGCCAGGCCACAACTTCACGCTCAACGCCACGTTTGCCGACGTGCAGCCTGCGCAGTACGACGCCCTGGTGCTGCCCGGCGGCCGTGGCCCGGAATACCTGCGCACCTACCCGGCGGTCATCGCGGCGGTACGGCATTTCTTCGACACCGCCAAACCGGTGGCCGCCGTCTGCCACGCCGCCCAACTGCTGGCGGGTGCCGGCGTGCTGGCCGGGCGCACCTGCTCGGCCTACCCGGCCTGTCGCGCGGAAGTCGAGCTGGCTGGCGGCACCTATGCCGACATTGCCGTGGACAAGGCCTGGACCGACGGCAACCTGGTGTCGGCACCGGCCTGGCCGGCGCACCCGGATTGGATTGCGCAGTTTTTAGTGGTGCTGGGCACGCGCATCACGCACTGAGGGCTCGCGCGCTTGACGGGCTGCGGGGCGGGTCGGAAGATGCCCTGGATTCCGACGGAGACAAACCATGTGCCAAGTCTTTATCAGCGCCGCCCCTGCGCTCTATGAATGCCGTGCGCGTTCGGTGCGCCTGCATGGCGTGGCCACCAGCATCCGGCTGGAGAACCTGTTCTGGCAGGTGCTGGAAGAGATCGCGGGGCGCGACGGCATGAGCGTGCCGCAGCTGTGCGCCAAGTTGCACGACGAGTTGCTGGCCGAGCGCGGGGCTGTGGATAACTTTGCCTCGTTCCTGCGCGTGTGCTGTGGCCGCTATATGGCGCTGCAGCTGTCCGGCGGCATACCGCAGGACACCTCGATCCCGATCCGCAGCCTGAACGCGGGCCGTGTGCTGGCCACCGAGCGCAGGCCCGCCGGCAGCCACGCGGCCCGACAGGCTGCCTGAAAGCTCAGCTCAGCACGACCGAACTCAGGCGGCGGCGGTAGGTCGCCACCACCGGGTCATCTGGCGGGATCTGGCCGTCGGCCACCTTGGGCTTGATCGGCTCGATGAGGTCCAGGATGGCGATGTAGGTCTTGCGCGCCAGGTCTTCGCTCCAGGCGCGGTCGCGCATGAGGATTTCCAGCAGCTCGTCCATCGCAGCCGTCCATTGCTGCTCTGCCAGCAGCAGGCGGGCGCGGCCAAAGCGCGCATCAAAGTCGCGCTTGTTGGCAGCGATCTTTGCATCAAAATCGGCAATAGCCGGCGCCGCACCTTGGCCTGGCGCTGCGAAATCAATAGCGTTGATCCAGTGCTGCAGCGAGCCAAGGCGGCGCACCGTGGCGGCCTTGGAGATCACCGGTGCAAACGCCACCTTGGCATCGTCGGTGTGGCCCAGCGTCAGCAGCAGCTTGACGTAGTCAAAGCGCGTGTCGTCATTGGCCGGATCGGTGGCGACGGCGTGCTGCAGCTTCTCCAGCGCGGTGCTGGTGTCGCCCTCGGCCAGCGCCTCCTGGGCCTGCTCTTCTTCCTCGGCTGCGGCGGCCTCGTCGGCGCTGGGCACGTGCTTGTCGAGGAAGGTACGGATCTGCGCCTCGGGCACGGCGCCGACAAAGCCGTCCACCGGCTGCCCGCCCAAAAACATCACGCAGAAGGGGATGCTGCGCACGCCGAACATCTGCGACAACTGCTGCGAGATCTGCGGCACCTTGTCGGCGTCCAGCTTGGCCAGCGTGAAGCGGCCGGCGTACTCGGTTTCGAGCTTTTCCAGCACCGGGCCCAGCTGCTTGCATGGCCCGCACCACTCGGCCCAGATGTCCAGCAGCACCGGCTGCGTCATGGAGCCGTCAATCAGTTCGGACTGGAAATTTTCTAGGGTGATATCGATCATGGCGGGTAGCTTGGGAGCTCAACTCGTTCCAAAAGTAAAATTAGAGGTTGCTTCACATCACACCACGGACGGTGCCGGCGACGGCGCAGGCCCTTCCTTAGCTATGACATCCCTCTCCATTGGCGTGGTCATGGGCTCCAGCTCCGACTGGGACACCATGCAGCACGCGGTCCAGATTCTCCAGCAATTCGGCGTGGCCCATGAGGCGCGCGTGGTCTCGGCCCACCGCATGCCGGACGATATGTTCGCCTACGCCGAGTCGGCCACGGCGCGCGGCCTGGCGGCCATCATCGCCGGCGCTGGCGGTGCGGCGCACCTGCCGGGCATGCTGGCGGCCAAGACCACGGTGCCGGTGCTGGGCGTGCCGGTGGCCAGCCGGCACCTGCAAGGCGTTGATTCGCTGCACAGCATCGTGCAGATGCCCAAGGGCATCCCGGTGGCTACCTTTGCCATCGGCACGGCCGGCGCGGCCAATGCGGCGCTGTTTGCCGTGGCCATGCTGGCGGTGAACAACCCGGCGCTGCGCGCGCAGCTCGATGCTTTCCGCGCCGAGCAGACTGCCGCCGCGCGCGCCATGGCGCTGCCGGTATGACGGCGGCTGTCACCTTGTTGCCGGCGTCGACCGAAGTGACGCTGGGCGTGGTCGGCGGCGGCCAGTTGGGCCGCATGTTCGTGCATGCGGCGCAGTCCATGGGCTATTTCACGGCGGTGCTGGACCCAGACCCGCTGAGCCCGGCCGGCCGCGTCAGCCACCACCACGTGCAAACCGGCTACCTCGACCCGCAAGGTTTGGCGCAGCTGGCCGATTTGTGCGTGGCCGTCACCACCGAATTCGAGAACGTCCCCGCCGCCGCGCTGGCCACCTTGGCCGAGCGTCTGCCGGTGGCGCCGGCCGCCGCCGCCGTGGCCATCGCCCAGGACCGCGCCGCCGAGAAGGCGCACTTTGTGCGCTGCGGCGTGCCCTGCGCGCCCTACGCGGTGATAGAGACGGCCGAGCAACTGGCGGCAGTCGACGCCGCCCTGCTGCCCGGCATCCTGAAGACCGCACGCCTGGGCTACGACGGCAAAGGTCAGGTGCGCGTGGCCGACCGCGCCGCGCTGGCCGCCGGCTGGGCCCAGTTGGGGCAGGCGCCCTGCGTGCTGGAACAGATGCTGCCGCTGGCGGCCGAATGCTCGGTGATCGTGGCGCGTGGCGCCGACGGCACGGTGGTGCACCTGCCGGTGCAGCGCAACCTGCACCGCGACGGCATCCTGGCGGTGACCGAGGTTTTTGAAGGAAATATCCCTCTAGCCCAGGCGCAGTCTGCGCTAGTAGCTGCGAAATCAATAGCAGATGGCCTGAACTACGTCGGCGTGCTGTGCGTGGAATTCTTCCTGCTGGAGGACGGCCGGCTGGTGGTCAACGAGATCGCGCCGCGCCCGCACAACAGCGGCCACTACAGCATCGACGCCTGCGACCTGTCGCAGTTCGAGCTGCAGGTGCGCACCATGGCCGGCCTGCCGCTGGCCGCGCCGCGCCAGCACAGCCCGGCGGTGATGCTCAATTTGCTGGGCGACCTGTGGTTTGCCCGCGGCGCCACCGAAGCGCGCACGCCGCCCTGGGACCAGGTGCTGGCCTTGCCCGGCGCGCATCTGCATCTGTACGGCAAGCAGTCCGCCTCGCGCGGCCGCAAGATGGGGCACCTGACCTTCACCGCTGCCACGGCCGACGCCGCGCGCGCGGCGGCGCTCCAGGCCTGCGCCGTGCTGGGCCTGGAACCGTTTTGAGCCTGGGTGTATCGATGATCCTCGACGGCCAATCCCCCGACGCCATCGCCCAGGCCGCCGATGTGCTGGCCGCTGGCGGCCTGGTCGGCCTGCCGACCGAAACCGTCTACGGCCTGGCCGCCGATGCCTCCAGCGACGCCGCCGTGGCGCGCATCTTTGCCGCCAAGGGCCGGCCCAGCGACCATCCGCTGATCGTGCACGTGGCGCCGGGCGCTGCCGGCGCCGTGCCGGAAGGCGTGGCGCACTTTGCCGGCGCGCTGCCAGACTTTGCCGAGCGCCTGATCAAAGCCTTCTGGCCCGGGCCGCTGACGCTGATCCTGCCGCGCCGCGCCGGCGTGGCCACGGCCGCGGCCGGTGGCCAGGACTCGGTCGGGCTGCGCTGCCCCTCGCACCCGGTGGCGCAGGCGCTGTTCACGGCCTGCGTGGCGCGCGGTGTCATGGGCCTGGCCGCGCCCAGCGCCAACCAGTTCGGCCGGGTCAGCCCGACCACCGCAGCCCATGTGCAGGCCGAGTTCGGCAACAGCCTGCCGGTGCTGGATGGCGGGCCTTGTGCGGTCGGCATCGAATCCACCATCGTCGACTGCACCCGTGGCGCCCCGGTGCTGCTGCGCCCCGGCGCCATCACGCGCGAGCAGGTGGCAGCGGTCTGCGGCCTGCCGCAGGACGGCGCCGCGCTGCAAGGCCCGGCGCCGCGCGCCTCCGGCACGCTGGAGGCGCACTACGCGCCCAGCGCCAAGGTGCGGCTGATGGACGCGCGCGCGCTGCAGACCGGGCTGGACCTGCTCGGCCCAGAGGCCAGACACCTGGCCGTCTACGCGCGCACGCCGCTGCAGGCGCGCTCGGCCGAGGTGGTGTTGCGCCGCATGCCCGACGACGCCGAGGCCGCCGCGCAGCAGCTGTTTGCCGTACTGCGCGGCTTTGACGAACAGGGCGTGCGCCTGATCTGGATCGAGACGCCGCCCCCCGATGCCGCCTGGGAAGGCGTGCACGACCGTTTACAAAGAGCCGCGGCGGCTTGACGTCGCCTGATCCGCGCGCTCGTTACACTCATCGCCACATTTCTGGAGATTTCCCAATGACTGCAATCTGGTTGCGCCGCACTGTCCTGCTGGCGGCGTGCGCATCGGCGGCGCTGCTGGCCGCCTGCGGATCGAGTACCGTCGAATCCGCTGTCCGGCCCACCCGTATCGTGGCGTTTGGCGATGGCCTGAGCGATCTGGGGGAAAACGGTGGCCACTACACCGTCAACGACGGCAGCGTCAATATCTGGACGCAGCAGTTCGCGGCAAGCTACGGCCTGACGCTGACCACGGCCTCGGCCGGCGGCACCAGCTATGCACAGGGCAACGCGCGCATCGCGCTCACCCCTGATGCGGCCGGCAGCACCAGCACCAAGACGGTGACGCAGCAGGTCGATACCTTCCTGGCGTCTGGCAGCACCATTAGCGGCACCGACGTCTTCGTCATCAGTGGCGGCACCTCGGACGTCATCACGAACCTGGCCGCCTACTCGGCCGGCACGCTGAGCAGCGCGCAGTTCCTGGCCAACATGGCAACCGCCGGCCAGGCCCTGTCCGCGCAGGTGCGGCGCCTGCTCACGGCCGGCGCCAAGTACGTGCTGGTGTCGGGCGCCTATGACATGAGCCGCTCGCCGCTGGCGATCGCGCGTGGCCAGACCGACATCCTGAGCCAGGCCAGCCTGCAGTTCAACAACACGCTGCTGGTGAACATCGCCGATCTGGGCAACAACGTGCTCTACGTCGACGGCGCCTACTACTACAACCTGCTGACCGGCCTGCCCGGCACCTACAGCTTCCAGGATGCGACGACCGTGGTCTGCACCTCGGTGGATTCCGGCGCCGGCATCGGCACCGGCACCGGCCAGATCAACTCGGCCCTGTGCAATACCAACACCCTCATCGGCACCATCCCGAGCAACCTTACCTACAACAGCTACATCTTTGCCGACAACGTGTACTTCACGCCGGCAGCCCAGCGGCTGTTTGGCACCTACGCCTACACGCGTTTCACGGCAAGGTTCTAGGCTCACCCGGCTCAATGAAAAAGGCCCGCGGGACGTATGTCCCGCGGGCCTTTTTGCTGCGTGCGGCGTGTGGTGTCAGAAGCGGTAGCCGGCCGACAGGATGAACACCGTGGGCCGGAACTTGACGTCGATCTCGCGCGCTGTGCCGGCGGTGGTGGCGGTCAGGCGGGTCTTCACGCGGGCGGTGGCCAGCGAGGTGTGGATCGACCAGCGCTCGTTGAACTTGTACACCACGCCGATCTGCGCCGCCAGGCCCCAGGAGTCGCTGAGCCGGATGTCCGTCGGGCCGCCATTCAGGGCGTTGCCGGCCGCCGTCGAGGTGCGCTTGTCGAAGTTGGTGTAGTTGACGCCCAGCCCGACAAACGGCCGCCAGCGGCTTTGTGCGTCGCCGAAAGCGTAGTTCAGGAACAGCGTGGGCGCCATCTGGCGCACCTTGGCGATGGTCTGGCCGTTGAAGCCCTGCACGTGCGCCGGCAGGTTGGGCGACAGCTGAGCCTGGACGTCATGGGTCGGCGGGTAGCCCATGGCCAGCTCCACCTCCAGGTTGTCGTTGAGCGCGCGGGAGACGGAGAAGAACAGCGTGCTCTTGTCCTCCACCCGCAGGCTCACGCCCGAGGGCGGGCCGGGCAGTAGCGGGCCGACGGCGTCGGTGGCGCTTGAGTGCGGGGAAAAGTGCGAGAAGCCCACACGCACGGTGTAGGGGGTGGACGGCGTGGGCGAGGACAGCGAGTCCAGGAAGGACGAGGCGCCGGATTGCTGCGCCATGGCGGCGCCGCCCGAGGCCAGCAGCAGGCCGGCCGCAGCGAGGGATGTAGTGAGTTTCATGGTGTTGTTCCTCTGAGGGGCGGACGCTGTGCTCAGCCGCCGGCGGCCAGTACCTGTTGGAAGAAGCCGCGCGCGGCCGCATTGCAGAACGGTGGCACCAATGAGCCGTGGTAGGCCGTCACCACCGCGGTGGCGCCGCCGGCGCTTGCGGTAGCGGCCTTGGCCTGCGCAAAGCCGGCCTTGAGCGCGGCGAACGGGTCGGTGGTGGTGGCTGCGGCTTCCAGGTCCAGCACCGTCAACGCTGCAGCGGGCAGGCCGCGCGCCTGGAAGAAGCCGGCCGTGGCCTGGGTGCTGGTGAAGTTCACCGTCGGGTCCTGGGCGCCGCCGCAGAAGAACACCGGCTTGTTGGGCACGAAGTTGCGCAGGTCGTTGGCCACTGCGGCCTTGCGCATGCCCGTCGTCGGGCTGCAGGCCAGCGGCGTGGTGGACGAGAGCGAGGCTGCCGTGGGCGGGAACGCATTGCCGGGGCAGGCGTTGCTGAGCACGTCGGTCGCGCTGGCGGTCAGGAAGCTTTGGCGCAGCAGGTTGTTGGCGCCATAGAACACCGCGAAGGCCGACGTCGCCGGGCCGGGCACGGCATTGGCCGGGAACAGCGCGGTCTGCGGCAGCTTGCCGGTGGAGAACAGCGTGGCCATGGGCGTGGTGCTGGGCAGCAGCGTGTCGATGCCGGTGGCGTACTGCGCCTCGTACAGGTCGCTGGTGCTGCTGTAGACGTAGCCGAACTGCTTTTGCCAGCTGGTGGACAGCAGCGGCACGAACACGGTGGAGCCGAGTGCCGGCGCGCCCAGCGTGGTGTAGTCCATCAGCAGGCTGATGGCCGAGGGCGCTGACAGGGGCGCGCCCGCGGTCACCGTCTGGCCGGCGGCCTGCATGGCGCGCTGCGTGGCCAGCGCCACGTAGCCGCCTTGCGAATAGCCGGTGATCAGCAGCTTGCCCGAGTCGCTCGCGCCGCCGAGCACCGGCAGCGCCTTGCGCGCGGCGGTGAGCGAATCGATCATGTCCTTGGACTGCTGGTCGCCGTTGAGGTAGGGGTGGT
Organism: Xylophilus sp. GW821-FHT01B05; assembly: GCA_038961845.1. Taxonomy (NCBI): domain Bacteria; kingdom Pseudomonadati; phylum Pseudomonadota; class Betaproteobacteria; order Burkholderiales; genus Xylophilus; species Xylophilus sp. GW821-FHT01B05. The sequence goes on along the minus strand of CP152408.1, from coordinate 5,346,013 downwards.
AGGACAGCTTGGAGACGTCGTAGCCGGCGTAGTTGGGCGCCACCACGATGAAGCCCTGCGCCGCATACAGCGCGGCGATCAGCGAGGCCTCGTTGGCCGCAGAGCTGTTCGCGCCGACGATGTCGGCGATGTTGTAGGCCTTGTCGGTGGTGGTGCCGTGGGCATAGAGCACGATCGGGCGCGCGCCGGTGCAGGCGGCATCGGTGCCGGTTGGCACCATCAGCGCGCCGCTGGCGTTGGTGGCTTCGCCCTGGCCGCCGACCGTGCCGTACTGGATGTAGTGGAAGTTGACCCCGCACTTGGGCGTGCCCGCGATCTGCAGCAGTTGTGTGCCCGAGGCGCTGCCCTTCAGGCGATCGGTGAACTGCTGGGCGCTGAGGTTCGTCACCCGCAGCGGCGGGTTGTAGACCAGCGAGCCGCGTGCGCCGCTGTTGTCCACCGTTTCGCTGCCGCCGGTGTCCGAGCCGCCGCCGCCACAGGCGGCCAGCAGGATGACGGCGCTGCCGATTGCCAGCGTGTGTAGGGTGTTCATCCGCATCTCCTAGGTACTGTTGGAATGGTTTTTTCTGAAAATAGAACGAGCGTTCTTTTTTCCGATACCCATCGTAAGCAGCGATATCCCTACGTATCTACGGGGTAAGTACTAGCGTGGGCGGCCACCAACAGACGCGCCGCGCGCCTGGCGGGCGACGCGCAGAAATTTGGATAAAAAGTGCCTCTAGCCCAGGTCCTGCCTGGGCTATTAGCTATTTATTTGGAAGCAACGGGTTCGGGCTGCTGCGCCGTCCAGTCGACCAGCGCATCGAAGGCCGGCCGGGCGGCGCCGGCGTTGGGGTGGTTGACGATGGCCACCAGCACCCAGCGCCGGCCGTCTTCGCCGTGCACAAAGCCGGCCATGGCGGCGACGTCGCGCAGGCTGCCGGTCTTCAGGTGGGCGCTGCCGCTGCGCGCGCGGCTGCGGCGCAGCGTGCCGTCGATGCCGGCAATGGGCAGCGAGGCCAGCAGCTCGGGCATCTGCGGCGAGCGCCAGGCGGCCTGCAGCATGTGCGCCAGGCCCAGCGCGGTGATGCGCGCCTCGCGGCTCAGGCCGGCGCCGTTGTCCACCAGCGGCACCGGGTCGGTGGCGCTGATGCGCTCGCGCCACCACTGCTCGACCACCGCGCGCGAGCCCTCGAAGCTGCCGGTGCCGCGCGCCTGCAGCGACAGCGTGAGAAAGAGCTGCTGCGCCATCACGTTGTTGCTGTATTTGTTGATGTCGCGGATCACCTCGCCCAGCGGCGGCGAGGCCACCTGCAGCGTCGGCGCCTTGCCCGCCGGCGCGCGGCCGTCGCGCACGCGCCCGCTGATGCGCCCGCCCAGCTCGCGCCACATGCCTTCCACCGCGCGCTCGGCATAGCTTTGCGGGTCGGCATAGGCCATGGGCCAGGCCTTTTCACCGCAGGACGCTGGAAAGCTGCCGGCCAACGCAATGCGCGTGGCGTCGAGCACATTGGCCTGCAGCCCCGTGCGCCAATCGCCGCAAGCGCTGCCAGCAGGTGCCAGCGGCACGCGCTGCGGCAGGCGCACGCCGGCCAGCGGCGGCTCCATGCTCACCAGCGCGCTGCCGGCGGCCGGGTCGGGCACGAAGTTCAGCACCACCGACTTGAAGTTGAGCAGCAGCGCATCGGGCGCGGCGTTGTAGGGCCGGAACGGCTCGCCGTCGAAATCGGCCGGGTCGTGCGCCGGCAGCGCAAAGGCGCTGTGGTCGAGCACGATGTCGCCGGCAATGCTGCGCACGCCCTGCGCCTGCACCCGGCGCAGCAGCAGCCACAGGCGCTCCAGCACCAGCGCCGGGTCGCCCTGGCCGCGGATCGTCAGGTCGCCCTGCAGCGTGCCGTTGGCATCCACCGGGCCGCCCAGGAAGACCTGGGTGTTCCAGAGATAGGCGGGCCCCAACAAATCAAGCCCGGCATAGGTGGTGACCAGCTTCATCACCGAAGCCGGGTTGACCGCCGCCTGGGCGCGCAGCGCCACGCGCGGCGTGCCGCCAGAGGCCTCGGCCACCACCACGGCCACGGCATCGCGCGGGATGCGGGCACGCGCCAGCGCGGCGTCGACCTCGGGCGGCAGGCTTTGCGCCGCTGCGGTGGCGCACAGGCCAAGGGTGATACAGGCCGCAGCGATGCAGCGATGAAGGGCGGATGACAGGTGGTAGGGCACGGCGGGCCAAGGTGCAGGAACAGTGGCCGGCCAGTCTATCGGGCCAGCGTCGATAATCCCGCCAATGCAGATCGATTCGTCCGCGCCCTTGCTGGCCTTCGACACCAGTACCGAACTTCTTTCGGTGGCGCTGCTGCACCAGGGGCAGCTACGTACCCATACCGGCGCCGGCGGCGCCCAGGCCTCGGCCACGCTGATCCCGGCCGCGCAGGCGCTGCTGGCTGCGGCCGGCATCGGCTTTGCGCAGTTGGGCGCCATCGTCTTTGGCCGCGGCCCTGGTTCTTTCACCGGGCTGCGCACCGCCTGCGCCGTGGCGCAGGGCCTGGCCTACGGCGCCCGCCCGGGCGGCCTGCCGGTGCTGCCGGTAGACACCTTGCTGAGCGTGGCCGAGAACGCGCGCCACCAGCACGGCTGCACCCAGGTGGTCGCCGCCATGGACGCGCGCATGGACGAGGTCTACACCTGCGCCTACCAATACGACGCGCCCAGCGCCCAGTGGCGCATGCAGGGCGAGCTGGCCGTGCTGGCGCCCGAGGCCGTGCGCGTGCCCGCCGGCTGGACCCTGGCCGGCAATGCCCGCGCCGCCTATGGCGAGCGCCTGGCCCCCCGCGCGCCCGCGCTGGCCGCCCAGCCCGGCGCCGAAGCCCTGCTGCGGCTGGCGCCGGCCTTGATCGCCGCCGGCCAACTGGTGCCTGCGGCCGAGGCGCTGCCGCTGTACATCCGCGACAAGGTCGCCAAGACCACGCTTGAGCGCGAGGCGGAACGCGCCGCGCGTGTGGTTAACTCAGAGTGAGCCTGCATGAGCGCCTTGCCCGAGCCGATCGAAGCCCGCTTCGAGCCCATGACAGCGGAGCTGTTCGACCAGGTGCTGCCGGTCGAACAGGTCGCCTACACCCATCCCTGGACGCACGCCAACTTTGCCGACTCGCTGGTGGCCGGCTACCAGGCGCAGTGCCTGTTTGGCGGCCAGAGCCTGCTCGGCTACTTTGTCGCCATGAAGGGCGTGGACGAGGTGCATCTGCTCAACCTCACCGTGGCGCCAGCGTTCCAGCAGCAGGGCTGGGCGCGGGTCATGCTCGACGGCCTGGGCACCTGGGCGCGCGGCCAGGGCGCGCTCTGGTTGTGGCTGGAGGTGCGGGTGAGCAACCTGCGCGCCCAGCATGTGTACGAGCAGCACGGCTTTCAGCGCGTGGGCATGCGCAAGCGCTATTACCCCGCAGTGGACAACGAGCGCGAAGACGCCGTTGTAATGAGCCTGCGCCTATGGAGCCAATGAAACATCCCCCCAGGCTATGCGCTACGCGCTTCGCCAACCCCCCTTCTGCTGCGCGAAGGGGGGCACCGCCAGCGGCCTGGCAAAGCCAGTTCCGCGGCGGTTTGCGCATGGCCTGCTCCGCGGCCTTTTGGGCCTTTATGCCTCGTGCGTCGCGGACGTCGCGTTGCGTGGTGAATAACTGAGGATGCTGTCCCATGGGACTTGATTTGGACCCGCGCCAGCGCGCCATGCTGGAAGAAATGGGCGTGACCGTGTGGCAGCCGCTGCCTCAACCGGTTGTGGCTGTAGAGGCAGCGCCGCCAGTGGTGGCGCCACCCCCGCCGCCGCCAGCCCCCGCGCCTCGCCCGGCCCCGCCACCACCGCCTGCCCGCGCACCGGCAGCCGCGCCGGCCCCAGCCCAGCCCAGTGCCGGCACCACGGTGCAGGTCGGCCCCTGGCAGGCGCTCTATCCGCTGCCGGACGACCCGGCCCTGCCGACCTGGCTGGTGCTGGCTGAAAGCCCGGGCGGCGAGCTGCTGGCGGGCGATGCGGGCAAGCTGCTGGACAACATGCTGCGCGCCGCGCAACTGCACCGCAGTGCGCGCGTGTTTGGCGCCGTGGTGGCGCGTGATGCCGCCGCGCTGCCGGATGGCAGCGCCCTGGCCGCAGGCCTGCAACAGGCCGTGGCCGAGCACCGGCCGGCGCTGGTGCTGGCCATGGGCCGCCTGCCTGCGCAGTCGCTGCTGCAGTCCACCGAGCCGCTGGGCCGCCTGCGCGGCCAGGCGCATGACTGGCAGGGCGTGCCGGTGCTGGCCACCTACGACGCGGCCTACCTGCTGCGCGCGCAGGCCGACAAGGCGCGCGCCTGGGCCGACCTGTGCCAGGCGCTGGCCGTGGTCGCTGCTTCGTAAAATCGCCCTCCATGACTTTCATCGACAAGCTGCGCGCCGCCGAGCGCCGCCACGGCTCGCTGCTGTGCATCGGGCTGGACCCTGAACCCGCCCGCTTCCCCGGCGCCTGGCAGGGCGACCCGTCCAAGATCTACGACTTCTGCGTTGCCATCGCCGAGGCCACGGCCGATCTGGCGATTGCCTTCAAGCCGCAGATCGCCTACTTCGCCGCGCACCGCGCAGAGGATCAGCTCGAGCACCTGATCGCCACGCTCAAGCGCATCGCGCCCGAGGTGCCGGTGATCCTCGATGCCAAGCGTGGCGACATCGGCTCCACCGCCGAGCAATACGCCAAGGAAGCCTTCGAGCGCTACCAGGCCGACGCCGTCACACTCTCGCCCTTCATGGGCTTTGATTCGGTCGAGCCTTATCTGCGATACCCGGACAAGGGCGCCTTCCTGCTGTGTCGCACCTCCAACCCGGGCGGCGACGACCTGCAGAACCAGCGCCTGGCGGGCCTGCCCGGCGAGCCGCTGCTGTACGAACACGTGGCGCGCCTGGTGCAGGGGCCGTGGAACCGCAACGGCCAGCTCGGCCTGGTGGTGGGCGCCACCTATCCGGCCGAGATCGAGCGCGTGCGCGCCCTGGCGCCGACCGTGCCGTTTCTGATCCCGGGCATTGGCGCGCAGGGCGGTGACGCCACCGCCACCGTGCGCGCCGGCTGGCGCAGCGACGCGCCGATTGCGGTGAGCTCGTCGCGCGCCATCCTCTATGCCTCGTCTGGCGCGGACTTTGCCGATGCGGCGCGGCGCGAGGCGCTGCGCACGCGCGACTTGTTGCAGGCCGCGCAGCAGGAAATTTAAAGAAAAAGTGGCTGTAACCCAGGCGGGGCTTGGGCTATTAGCTATAAAAAAGATAGTTAAAGATCGCGTAGCGCATCCAGCTGCGCGCGCGAGCGCTGGGCCAGCGCGATGTCGCCCGGGGTTTCGGGGTTCCAGGTGTCAACGGGAATAGGCCGGCCATGCGAGTCGACCGAGACGAAGACGATCAGGCATTCGGTCGTCTTCTCCATCGAGCCGCTCTTCATGTCGCCGCTGCGCACCTCCACCGCGATGTTCATGCTGGTGCGGCCGGTGTAGGCCAGCCGGGCTTCGACCTCGACCAGGTCGCCAATCATGATCGGCCGGTGGAAGCGGATGTTGCCCACGGATACGGTGATGCAGTAGCGCTTGGCCCAACTGGTGGCACAGGCGTAGCCGGCCTCGTCGATCCATTTCATGACGGTGCCGCCATGGACCTTGCCGCCGAAATTGACGGTATTGGGCTCTGCAAGAAAGCGCAGGGTGATGCTGGACATGGTGATGGCCGCCGTGCGGCCGGTGTGTGTGGGGCGGCGCCATTATTCCCGAGGCCAGCACGTCCGGGCGGGCTCTGCTACAAGACAGCCCATGAGCCTGCTCTTTACACCCTACGCCTGGGGCGCGTTGCCCTTGCCCAACCGCATCGCCATCGCGCCGATGTGCCAGTACTCCGCCGAGGACGGCGCTGCCACCGACTGGCATTTGCTGCACCTGGGGCATCTCGCGCTGTCCGGCGCGGCCGTGCTGTTCACCGAGGCGGCGGCGGTCGAGCCCGAGGGCCGCATCTCGCCGGCCGATCTGGGCCTGTACTCCGATGCCACCGAGGCGGCGCTGGCGCGCGTGGTGCAGGCGGTGCGCCAGCATGCGCCGATCCGGCTCGCCATCCAGCTCGCGCACGCCGGGCGCAAGGCCTCCACCCGCGCGCCCTGGGAGGGCGGCACGCAGATCGCGCCCGACGCGCCCGGCGGCTGGCAGACCGTGGCGCCCTCGGCGCTGCCCTTCACCCCGGATGCGGTAGCGCCCACGGCGCTCGATGCCGCCGGGCTGCAGCGCGTGCAGCAGGCCTTCGTGCAGGCCGCGCAGCGCGCCCACCGGCTGGGCTTCGACGCGATCGAGCTGCATGCCGCGCACGGCTACCTGCTGCACCAGTTCTTGTCGCCGCTGTCCAACCAGCGCACCGACAGCTACGGCGGCACGCTGGAGAACCGGCTGCGCTTTCCGCTGCAGGTGTTTGATGCAGTGCGCGCCGCCGTGCCGCAGGCGCTGCCGGTGGGCGTGCGCATCTCGGCCACCGACTGGGTGGCGGGCGGCTGGGACCTGGAGCAGAGCGTGGTGCTGGCCCGGGCGCTGGCGGCACGTGGCTGCGCCTTCATCGACGTGTCCAGCGGTGGGCTGTCGCCGCAGCAGCAGATTGCGCTGGCGCCGGGCTACCAGGTGCCGTTTGCGGCGCGCATCCGCGCCGAGACCGGCCTGCCGACGCTGGCGGTGGGCCTGATCACCGAGCCGCAGCAGGCCGAGGCGATCCTGCAGGCCGGCGAGGCCGACATGGTGTCGCTGGCGCGCGCCATGCTCTACGACCCGCGCTGGCCCTGGCATGCAGCGGCGCAGCTCGGCGCCCAGGTGGCAGCGCCGCCGCAGTACTGGCGCTCGCAGCCGCGCGAGTTGAAGACCCTGTTCGACACGCAGCGGCCCGCGGGCTGACCGCGCGCCGCGGCTCAGCGCGGCAGCGGCTTGGCGTAGCGCTGGTCGGTCAGCGTGCCCAGGAAGGCGACCACGGCATCGATGTCCTCTTCGCTCATCGCCGGCGTGCTGCCGGCGCGGCGGTTGAGCGGGGTCGAGACGATGTTGACGTTGCCGCGCAGCGCGGGTGGCAGGTCGTCGAACACCGCATGGCGGCCGTACCAGTCGGCCGGGTTGGTGGAGCGCGTGGCGTAGAAGCGCACCGCGTCGCGCAGCGAGTCGAACACGCCGTTGTGCATGAAGCGGCTGCGCACCGCCACGTTGCGCAGGCTGGGCGTGCGGAAGTAGCCGCACCAGGCCTCGCTGTCGGGCCAGTGGCGCTGCTCGGCGGTGCGGCACAGGCCCAGGTCGAAGGCGTCGGCGCGCGTGTTGGCCGGCAGCTTGCGGTTGCGCGGCACGCCCAGCGCCTCGTAGCCGAAGTCGGTGAACAGCGAGCGCGCCGGGTTGCTGGAGGTGACGCTCACGCTGTGGCACGAGGCGCAGTTGCCCTGGTCCGGGCTGCGGAACACGGCCAGGCCGCGCAGCTCCAGCGGCGTAAGGGCGGGCTTGCCGCGCAGCAGATCGTCGAAGCGTGAATCAAAGGGCGACAGCTCGTCGCTCTGCAGATAGGCCTCCAGGCTGCTGCCAAAGGCCTGCAGCGCGCGCTGCGGGTCGCGCAGCACGCCGGCGCCGAACTGCGCCTCGAACGCGGCCTCGTAGCCGCTGGCGCGCAGGCGCTGGGCGGCGGCTTGCGGCGTGCCCAGGTTCATCTCGTGGCGCGCCAGCAGGGGCTCGCGCACCTGGGCCGCGAGTGTGTCGGCGCGGCCGTCGAGCATCAGGCCGCCGAAGGGCGCGGGCACCTGCGCATCGTCGTCCTGGTAGAAGTAGAGCGGCGGCAGGTAGCGCGCGTAGGTCAGCGAGGGCGGGTTGCGCGTGCCCAGCCGCTCGCGCAGGCTGCCGCTGGCCACGCCGTCGCGCCCGCCGTTGAAGCTGCTGAAGGCCTTGGCCGGGTCGTGGCAACTGGCGCAGCTGGTGCCCTGCGGCTGTGACAGCCGCGTGTCCAGGAACAGCTGGCGGCCCAGCGCCACGCGCTCGGGCGCGGGCACCGCCAGCGGCCGCGCCGCCGGGACGATGGCCGCGTACTGCGGCGTGTCGCCGACATGGCCCACCAGCGCCGGCTGCGCCAGCGCCATGGCGGCGGCCAGGGCTGACAGCAGCACGGCGGCGCAGCGCTTCATGGCGCCAGGAAGCCGGTCTTGTCGCAACTGATCTTGGAGCCCGCAGGCACGCAGGTGGTCAGCAGCTTGCCGTCCTTGGTGTAGGCCTTGTAGAGCCAGTTGCTGCCGCTGCGCTCCATCATCATGAAGCCGAAGGTGTTGGTGTGGGTGATGCGGTCCAGCACCACGCCTGGTGCCGGCGTGGTGTTGGCCGGGAACGGGTCGGGCAGGCTCACGTCCACGTTGTCGCCGCCGTTGCCGGTGACGAAGGTGGCCGGGTGCGCGCTGCTGAAGTTGAGCGCCTGGAAGTCATGCACGTGGCCGTGCAGCGCGATCTTCACGCCATCCGGGTAGTAGGCCGTGGGGTAGAGCGATTTCATCACCGCCTGCAGCCCGGCGTTGCCGGCCGCCGGCGCACCGCCTGCGATGGGCGCGAAGGCCAGGATCGGGTGGTGGTTGGCGAAGATGGTGGTCTTGCTGCTGTCGGCGGCGATGGCCGCCACCTTGCGGAACTGCGCCTGGTAGATCGGGAACTTGTAGTCGCTGGCGCCAAAGGCGGTGGTGCCGGCCTTGGCCGAGTCAAACAGCACGACCTGGGTATCGCTGCCCAGCGCCACCGCGTACGGGTCGCTGAAGTTGGCGTTGTTGTCGTTGGCCGGGCTGTCGCAGCTCATGGACGGGTCAAAAGCGCGCACGTCGAGGAAGCGCGCCCAGCCCTGGCCGGCGCGCGCGCATTCCTCATGGTTGCCGCGCGACACCAGCCAGGGCGCGGCCGCCAGCAGCGGCGCGCCGGGCTTGAACAGATCGGCCTCCCAGGTGTCCCAGCCATAGCCCCAGGGGCTGTCCTTGCATCCGGCGATGTCGGTGGGGCAGGTGTTCTCGCGGTAGTGGTAGTCGCCGATGTGCATCACCAGATCGGGCTTCATCGCGGCCGCCGTGGCGGCGATGGTGGCGAAGGGCCAGGCCGTGCCGTCGTTGCAGGCCTGCCAGGCGTTGTCGGCCTTCTTCATGCGGCAGCCGGTGTCGGCCAGCACGGCGATGCGCTGCGGCTGCGCCTTGGGCAGCGGCAGGCTGCGGCCGGCCACAAAGACCTCGGTGGTGCCGGCCTTGGGCAGGCTCTCGCAGGTGGTGACCGGGAAGGCCGAGGGCTTGGAGTCGGCCGGGTCGCTGGCGGTGCTGCGCTGCGGCACGGTGGCGGCCGCGGCGCGCAGCGACATGGTGCCGGTGACACCGTCGATACCGATCTTGGGGCAACTGCTGGCGGCGGTGACTGCGCGCACGATGGTCTGGCCGTTGGCACCGATCTCGACCCAGGCCGCCTTGACCTGCGGGTCGGCGGTGGTCGCCACCAGCGAATCGCTGCCGCCGCAGGAGGCGAGGGCTGCCGCAGCAGCGCCGGCGGCTAGCGCCAGCGCGAACGGCGCACGTGATCTGCGTGGCGCGGAAAAGAGAGCATGCATGGGGCGGACCTGTTGTGTGTGGTGTCCGCGCATGCTGCGTACATTCCGTGACGCGCAAGTGAAAGAGTGGATACAGAGCCGGCCCGCTACTCCAGGCTGATGTTGCCGCGCCGCACCAGGTCGCCATAGAGCTGCGACTTGATCTCGGCCTGGCGGCGGATCTCGTCGGGCGACCAGGCCAGCGGCTCGAAGGCAAAGGTGTCGAAGCGCGCGCGGATTTCTGGGTCTGCGATGGCCTTGGCGACGTCGGCGTTGATCCTGGCGGCGACGGCCGCAGGCAGACCCTTGGGCGCCACCAGTGACACGAAGGAATTGACATCCAGCCCCTGCGGCCCGCCGGCCTCGCCCACGGTGGGCACGTTGGGCATTTGCGGGATGCGCTGCGGCGCGGCAATGGCGATGTAGCGCAGCTTGCCGGCCTTGTAGATGCCCTGGCTCGACGGGATGCTGCCAAAGGCCCAGGGCAGCTCGCCCGAGCCAACGTTGGCATAGAGCTGGCTTACCTCGCGGAAGGGCACGTGCTGCATGTGCGTGCCGGTCAGGGCTTCGAGCTGCTGCGCGCCCAGGTGGCCCGGGCTGCCTATGCCCCAGGAGCCATAGCTGATCTGCCCCGGTTTGGCCTTGGCGGCGGCGACCAGGTCGGCCACGTTCTGCCACGGAGAGTCGGTGGGCACCGCGATCAGAAAGGGCGTGCGAAACAGCGATGCCACCGGGTCGAAGTGCTGCAGCGTGACGAAGTTGCGCGACTTGTACAGGTGCGGCAGCGCTGCGATGTGCTCGCTGTCGAGCTGCAGCAGCGTGTAGCCGTCAGGCAGGGCGCGGCGCGCGGTGTCGATGGCAATGAAGCCGCCGCCGCCGGGCTTGTTGTCGATCAGCACGCGCTGGCCCCATTGCTTGGACAGCCGGTCGGTGACCAGGCGCAGCACCGCGTCCGGCCCGCTGCCGGCGGCAAAGGGCGTGACGATGGTGACGGGGCGCGCCGGGTAGTCGGTGGCCTGGGCCGATGCGGCAAAGGTGGTGGCGGCGGCGCATAGCGCAGTGGCTGCGCTGAGCAGGGTGCGGCGGGTGGTCATGGTGTGTCTCCTGTTTTTTTGCGGGGAAAGAAAGCAGTGCAAGCGCCTTGCGCGGCACGTGCACTCAGGTGCCGGCGTCCGCCAGGCAGGCTTCCGGCCGCCAGGCGTAAAGCCATTCGAGCGCATCGTAGTAACGCTGCGGGCTGTGCTGCGGCCAGAGGCTGTTGCGCACCAGGCGCTCCACGCCCTTGGCGTGGTAGATGCGGCCCATCTCGCGCACCGACAGCACCACGCGCGCGGCGCGGGCCACGCGGGCCGACTGGTAGAGCTGGAAGGCAGCGGCGTAGTCAAAGCCGCGTGCCTGCACGGCGGCGGCCAAGGTCACCGCGTCTTCCAGCGCCATGCAGGCGCCCTGCGCCAGGTACTGCATCATGGGGTGGGCAGCGTCGCCCAGCAGCGTGGCGCAGCCTTCGCTCCAGCGCGCCACCGGGTCGCGGTCGGCGGTGCTCCAGCGGCGCCAGGAGGTGGGGCGGTCCAGCAACTGGCGCGGCCGTGCGTGCACGCCTTCGAAGTAAGAAAGAACCTCTTGCTTGCTGCCATCACGCACGCCCCATTCCTCGGGCTCGCGGCTGTGGAAGGTGACCACCAGGTTGTACTGATCGCCGCCGCGCAACGGGTAGTGCACCAGGTGGCAGTCGGGGCCGGCCCAGACCACGGGCGCGTTCATGCGCAGGTCTTCGGGCATGTCGGCCACCGGCACCACGGCGCGGTACACCACATGGCCTGACACGCGCGGCGCATCGCCCAGCAAGCGTGCGCGCACGACCGACTTCACGCCGTCGCAGCCCACCAGTGCGGCGCCGCTGAAGCGCCGCCCATCGGCCGTGCTGGCGCTGGCGCCGTGGGCGTTGACATCCACCGCTGCAATGTGCACGCCGGTATGCATGCGCACCAGCGGGTGTGCCGCGGCGGCGGCATGCAGGGCGCCGTGCAGGTCGGCGCGGTGGCTGACCGCGTAGGGGTTGCCAAAGCGTGCGCGAAAGGCCTCGCCCACCGGCACCGAGGCGACCTCGCGGCAGTCCACCGCGTCCATCATCAGCAGGCGCTCGGTGAAGACGGCGGCGCGGCGCACCTGCTCGCCCACGCCCAGCGCATCGAGCGCGGCAAAGGCATTGGGGCCCAGCTGCAGGCCGGCGCCGATCTCGCCAAACTGCGCGCTTTGCTCCAGCAGCTCCACCGGCTGGCCCAGCCGCGCCAGCGCCAGCGCGCAGGCCATGCCGCCAATGCCGCCGCCGGCGATCAGCACCGGGGCTTGTGAGGGGCTGGTGGTGCTCATTCGGCGTCTGGTTGCAGGCCCGGCGCCGCCAGCCGAAAGGCGTCGAGCTGGGCCAGGTGCGCGTCGATGCGCACGATGTGGGGGTAGGCCTGCAGCGGCACGTTGAAGCGGCGCGCGCTGAACACCTGCGGCACCAGGCAGCAGTCGGCAAAGCTGGGCGTGTCGCCGTAGCAGCACAGGCCGCTGCGGCCATCGCGCGCCAGGCGTGTTTCCAGTGACTCGAAGCCGGTCGTGATCCAGTGCGCGATCCAGGCCAGCTTCTGCTCGGCCGAGATGCCCAGCGTGGCTTCCAGGTACTTGAGCACGCGCAGGTTGTTGAGCGGGTGCACGTCGCAGGCGATCTGCGCCGCGATGGCGCGCACCCAGGCGCGGTCGGCGGCATCGGTGGGCAGCAGCGCGGGCGCCGGCTGGCGCTCTTCCAAATATTCAAGGATGGCCAGCGACTGGGTCAGCCGCGCCGCGCCATCGTCCAGCGTGGGCACCAGCTTCTCTGGGTTGAGCGCGGCATAGGCCGCGCTGTGCTGCGCGCCGCCGTCGCGGGTCAGGTGTATCGGCAGCGTGTCGTAGGCCAGGCCCTTCAGGTTGCAGGCAATGCGCACCCGGTAGGCGGCCGAGCTGCGGAAGTAGCCGTGCAGTTGCAGCTGGCTCATGCGATCTGCACCGCCAGTGGCGCCAGCCCGTCGATGCGCACCGTGACCGCCTGGCCGGCCGTGACCGCGCCCACGCCTTCGGGCGTGCCGGTAAAGATCAGGTCGCCCGGCTGCAGCGTGAACAGCGTGGAGAGATTGGCGATCACCTCGTCCACCGACCAGATCAGGTGCGCAATGGTGGCCTGCTGGCGCACGGCGCCGTCTACCTCCAGCACGATGCTGGCTTGGTTCACGCCGTTGGCTTCTGCACGGCGCGTGATGGGGCCCACCGGCGCGGAGAAGTCAAAGGCCTTGCCCACTTCCCAGGGCCGGCCTTTTTCGCGCGCGGCAATCTGCAGGTCGCGCCGGGTCATGTCCAGGCCGGTGGCATAGCCGTAGATGTGGGCTGCGGCATCGGCTGCGGCAATGTCGCGGCCGCCCTTGCCTATGGCCACCACCAGCTCGGCCTCGTAGTGGTAGTTGCGGGTCAGCGGCGGGTAGGGCAGGGTGGCCGTGCTGCCGGCCGGCACCGCGACCACGGAGGCATCGTCATTGGGCTTGCAGAAGAAAAAGGGCGGCTCGCGGTCGGGGTCGAAACCCATCTCGCGCGCATGCGCGGCGTAGTTGCGGCCGACGCAGTAGACGCGGCGCACGGGGAACAGATCGTCGCTGCCCGCAATGGGCAGGCCGACGATGGTCATGGGGGTGATGGCAAAGGACATGGTGGGGCTCAGTTGAAATGCTCTCTATGGATGCCAATGGCTTCTTGAACTGGACGGTCTGAAAAGCTGAACAGCACGGCGTCTCCATCCGCCTCCAGCCGCAGCGGGGCCCATGAGGGCACGACGAAGGTGTCTTGCGGCGCAAAGGCAAAGCGCTGGCCGGCGATCTCGGCCGTGCCGTGGCCTTCGACCACGCTGTAGATCGTGCCGTCGGTGCCGCGATGGCTGCGGCCCTGGAAACCCTTGGGCAGCAACTGCAAGTAGGTGGCCATGGTGGGCATGGGCGCGCCGCCGGTCAGCGGGTTGATGTAGGCCAGCTTCCAGCCCTGCCAGGCGTCGGGCGCCTCGGCGCGCTGCAGCGCGGCCAGCGCCTCGCGGCTGCGGGCGTAGGGGTAGCTGAAGATGGGTGAGGTGCGCGAGCGGTGCGTGTGCCGCACCGGCACCATGTTGTGGCCAAAGCGCGCGTAGCTGTGGCCCTCGGGGCGCGACATGGTTTGCGATTTGGTGGTGTCGTTCTCGGCAAAGCCGGCGTCGAAGAAGCGCACCAGCGGGATGTCCAGGCCGTCGAGCCAGACCACCGGCTCGCTGTCGCCGTGCAGGCCTTCGTTGCCATGGTCGTGCCAGGCCCATGAGGGCGTGATGATGAAGTCGCCAGGGTGCATGGTGGTGCGCTCGCCATCCACCGAGGTGTAGGCGCCGCGCCCATCGACGATGAAGCGCAGCGCCGACTGCACGTGGCGGTGCGAGGGCGCGACCTCGCCCGGCATGATCAGCTGCAGCCCGGCATACAGCGACTGCGTGATGCTGGAGCGGCCTGGCAGGCCCGGGTTCTCCAGCACCAGCACGCGGCGCACGGCTTCTTCGGCCGTGATGAGGTCGGCCGACTCCATCAGAAATGGCTTGATCTGCGCATAGCGCCACAGCGCCGGCACGCAGGGCGAGGCCGGCTCGCGCGGCACCAGGGCGTGCAGCTCTTCCCAGAGCGGTGTCAGGTGCAGCGCACGGATGCGCTCGTAATAGGCCTGGCGCGCGGCACGGGCCACGGTGGTGGGGGCGTCCATGGGTTTGTCTCCTGGGCGGTGGTGTGCCGGCATTCTTCCGCTGTTGCACTATTCGTTCAAGCGCATGGTGCAATACTTGGCATTGCATTTTTCAATAGTGGGGCTGGTGATGGCGAAGCTCGATCTGGAATGGCTGGCGGTGTTCGACGAGGTCTACAAGACCGCCAGCGTGTCGCGCGCGGCCGAGCGCCTGGGCCTGGCGCAGGCGGCGGCCAGCACGGCGCTGAACAAGCTGCGCGCACACTTCGACGACCGCCTGTTCAGCCGTACCGCGCGCGGCATGCAGCCCACGCCGCGCGCCCAGGCGCTCTACCCGGCGCTGCGCGAGGTGCTGGCGCAGCTGGATGCCGCGCACAGCAGCCGCAGCGCCTTTGTGCCGGCGCAGGCCGAGCGCAGCTTTCGAATCTGCATGACCGACATCAGCGAGATCGTGCTGCTGCCCGCGCTGCTCAACCACCTGCGCACCGCTGCGCCGCAGGTGCGCATCGAGGTCGAGAAGATCGGCACCGACAGCGCGCGCCGCCTGGAAGACGGCGAGGTCGATCTGGCCGTGGGCTTCATGCCGCAGTTGGACGCGGGCTTCTACCAACAGGTGCTGTTTGCGCAGAACTTTGTCTGCCTGGCGGCGCTGGACCACCCGCGCATCGCCACGCGCCTGAGCAAGGCCGCCTACGCGCGCGAAAGCCATGTGCTGGTGACGGCATCCGGCACCGGCCACGCCATCGTCGACAAGCTGCTGGCGCGCGCCGGCGTCGAGCGGCAGGTGGTGCTGCGCGTGCCCAGCTTCTTGGGCGTGGCCCGCATCGTCGCCGAGACCGAGCTGATAGCCACCGTGCCGCTGCGCTTTGGCCAAGTCATGCAGACGCGCGAGCGCATCCGCATGCTGCAGCTACCGCATGCGCTGCCGCATTACGAGGTCAAGCAGCATTGGCATGAGAGGTTTCATGCGGATCCGGGGAATGCGTGGTTGCGTAGGACTGTGGTGGAGTTGATGGGGGCTTGAGGCTGTTCTCAAGGCCCGGCCTTCCAGGGCTTTGAGATACCCAGGGCTTGCTTGCCTTGCGGGCGGCGGGTGCCGGGAATTCGCCCCGGCGGGCGAGTAACTTTCTTTCGCGTCGCCGAAAGAAAGTCACCAAAGAAAGGGCGACCCCACTGTGGCGGTCTGCTGCGCAGACTGCTCTGCGGTGCTCGGAATCGGCAGGCGGCTGCGGAACTCGCCTGCGGCTCAAACAGTCCTCGCCGTCCCTCCGCTTCGCTGCGGGCAACCTGCCGACTCCTGCGCTCCTCGACGCCACAGAGGGGACCCGGGACAACCAGTCGGGCCATCGCTGCGCTCGGCCTTTGCATTACTCCCTCCCCCGCTGGGGGAGGGCTGGGGTGGGGGCCGGCTGTTGGCTGTTCGGCTGTCCGCCTGCGCCGTTGGCAGCGCAGGGGAGCCCGAAGGGCCCCTGACTCCGGCTCGCCTTTCTTTTGCCCTACTTTTCTTTGGCGAAGCAAAGAAATAGATAGCTATAAGCCCAGGCAGAACCTGGGCTAGAGGCACTTTTCACCAAAATCTGCGAGACCTCAAGGCCCCAACAACGCCCCCCGCGCCGCATCCGACGGAAACACGCACGCCACGTCATGCGCGCAGCCTGGCACCACGGTCACGCTGCGGCGCTTGTCGGGCGCCAGCAGCGTGCGGTCGTACCAGGCGTAGGCCTGCCCGCGCTGCAGGCGGTACGGCCCTTGCGCTTGCGCGGCGCAGGATTTGTCCAGCACGCGGTAGGCGGTGCCGCGTGCGTCGTTGCTGTCGAGCGCGCCCTGCAGGTAGTGGATGTCGGCCGCCGCATAGCGCGCGCGGGCGTCTGCCGCGCTGCGGCCGAGTGCGACGGGCAGGGCGTCGGTGCCGTACTTCCAGCGGTTGAGGGTTGGGCAGGCGTTGTCTGCTGGCGCCGCCAGCGTGAACGTGCAGCCGCCCACGCCATCGGCGCCGCCGCTGCATTGCGACCAGTCCACCGCCGCGCCGTTCTGCATGGGCTGCGGCCGCACGGGGTCGAAGTAGAGCCAGGTGCCGGGGTCTGACACCACATAGCGGATGGCCGGGCCGCCTGCGGGCTGCTCGGCGGCGAAGCCGATGGAGTGCTGCACCATCTGCGCCCCGGCAGAGAAGCCGGCGATGGTGACCGTGCGCAGGCTGGGCCACTGGCGGCGCAGCTCGGCCACCAGCGCATCCAGCGCGGCGAACGAGGTCAGCGTGCTGCCGCGCGCAGTGGCGCCTTCCAGCCACGAGCCGCAGGTCCACAGCAGGTCGCCATCCTGCGCCGCCGGCACGCCGGCCGTCTGGCATTTGCGCGCATCGGCGGCCGATACCTGGAACACCGGTGCCACCACCAGCGTGCGCGCCGTGGCATCGGCGCGCCGCACCGCCAGCAGCGCCGCGTTAAAGGTCTTGTTGCCATCGCGCGGGTGGCCGTGGATGGCGATCAGCGCGGCCGTGGGGCTGCTGCCGGGCAACTGCGATGCGTAGTAGTGCATCTGGCCGCCAGCGCCCGCGGGCTGGAAGCCGGTGTAGCAGGCATCCGAGGCGGTGTCGGTGCAGGCCGTGGTTTGGGCGGATGCGCCTGCTGCGGCAAGCAGCAGGCCAAGGGCGATGAGGGCACGGGCACACAGCAGCTTGGGATGCATGGCGGGCTCAGGGAAGTGGCGGCCACCTTATCTTAGGGACGATGCGTGGTGGCGTTGTAGCTGGCTGGTAACTAGCGCAGCCCTTGCCACCAGCGCACGTTGGTGCGCGCCTGGCCTACCGTCACCACCTCGCCAATGACCGGCGTTGCCAGCTCGATCTGCTTGGCCTGCGCCAGGTCGGCGATGCGGTCCAGCGGGTCGTGCCAGGTGTGGAAGGCCAGGTCGAAGGTGCTGTTGTGCACCGAGAACAGCACCTTGCCGCGCAGGTCCTCGAAGGCCTGCACGCTTTGCTCGGGCGTCATGTGCACGGCGGGCCAGTAGGCGTCGTAGGCGCCGTTTTCCATCAGTGCCAGGTCAAAGCCGCCAAAGCGCTCGCCAATCGTCTTGAAGCCCGGGAAGTAGCCTGAGTCGCCGCTGTAGAAGATGCGCTGCTCGCCGCTTTGCAGCACCCACGAGGCCCACAGCGTGCTGTCGCGGTCGGCCAGCGTGCGGCCCGAGAAATGCTGCGCCGGCGTGGCGGTGAGCTTTACGCCCTCGTGTTCGGCGTCTTGCCACCAGTCAAGCTCGGTCACGCGCTCGGCCGGCACGTCCATCACCACCAGCCGCGAGCGCACGCCCAGCGGCACGAAGTAGCGCTGCACGCTCTTCGACAGGTATTGGATGGTCGCCACATCGAGGTGGTCGTAGTGGTCGTGCGAGAGGATCACGCCTTCGATCGGCGGCAATTGCTCGAGCGTGATCGGCGGCTGGTGAAAGCGCTTGGGGCCGGCCCATTGCACGGGCGAGGCGCGCTCGCTGAACATCGGGTCGATCAGCCAGTACTTGCCCCGCAGCTTGAGCAGGTGCGATGAATGGCCCAGGCGCACCACGTGGTTGGCCGTGGCGTCGAGCGCATCGAGCGCACTGCGGTCCAGCGCGCGCACCGGGATTGCATCGACCGGCACCGTGCCCGTCTTGCTGCCGAAGAGAAAGCGCGGCCAGATGCGCCAGGCGCTGGCCGAAGGCAGCGCGTCGGGGTTGGGCATGTTCTGGAAGCCGCCGTCCTTGAACTGCGGCGAGCTTGCGTAGCGCGCGTCGCCGCCGCCAGCGGCGCTGCAGCCCGCGACCAGCGCGCAGCCCAGCGTGGCCAGCACGGTGCCCCGGCGCAGGATGTGGGGCAGGTAGGAGCCCTGTGAGTTCGAGTCGTCGTCAGCCATGAAGGATCTCTTTGAAAGTGCATTGCCCGATCAGGTGAGACCAGTGTAGTGAGCCAGAAGCTGCAGAAGGCCGCGCCGCGCCTGGGCCCGCGCGGCTGACCCTTCGTCGCGTGGCGGATGCGGGCGCGGCGCAATTCGGACATCATGCGGCTTCCGTTTTCTTCCACGGGCAGGCGCTGCAGATGAACCTCGACATTCCCCACATCGTCTTTATCGCGGGTATCGCCATCTACCTCACGATCCGGGGCGTGTTCTCGCGCCGCCTGCGCGCGCAGCAGAAGGCGGTCGACAAGAGCAACACGGCAGACCGCATGCTGGTGGTGCTGGTCGGCATCGGGCAGATCGTGCTGCCCTTGTTGCTGCTGTTCTCGCCGCTGCTCGACTGGGCCCACTACACGCTGCCGGCGGTCGCGGCCTGGCTGGGCACGGCGGCCATGGCGGCGGGCATCTGGCTGTTCTGGCGCGCGCATGCCGACCTGGGTGAGAGCTGGTCGGTCACCCTCATGCTCAACCCCGGGCACAAGCTCGTCACCCGCGGCGTTTACCGCTATGTGCGGCACCCGATGTATGCGGCCTTCTTCGTCATGGCGGCCGCCCAGGTGCTGCTGCTGCACAACTGGTTCGCGGGCTGGGCTTCGGTGGTGGCGGTCGCGGTCCTGTACTGGCGGCGCGTGCCCCATGAAGAGGGAATGATGCTGGAGTTCTTCGGCGACGAGTACCGCGCCTACATGCGGCGCACCGGCGGCGTCCTGCCGCGCATTGGCGCAGGGCTTCAAAAAGAATAGCTGGTAGCCGGCGTATATCCTGAATTTCAGGTAGTTTTGTGCCTGAAATTCAGGTGTAACGCCGGCATATAGCTATCTATTTTGTAGTGCCATAAAAGCGCCCGGCAGGGCAGCCCCGGATGCGCTGCGCCCGCCGCCGGCATACAGTGGCCGCACTGCCCCGCGCCTGTTCCATGCCACGTCCCCCCTCCTTGCCCGCGCCGCCGCCGCGCAACACCCCGCTCTTCATTGCCCTGGCCGACGACATCGAGCGCCAGATCCGCGACGGCGCCTACAAACCCGGCGACAAGCTGCCCTCGCTGCGCGAGCTGGTGCGCCAGCGCGCGCTCGGCAAGAACACCGTCGTCACCGCCTTCGAGCTGCTGGTGGCGCGCGGCCTGGTCGAGCCCAAGCGCGGCGCCGGCTACTTCGTCAAGGCGCGGGCGGAAGCGCCCCAACGCAGCGACGACGATGCCGGCTCGCTCGGCCGCGCCATGGACATCGTCTGGCTCATGCGCACCCAGTTGCATATCGAGCCCGGCCAGCTCGCCGTGGGCGACGCCTTTCCGCCGGCCGAATGGCTGTCGGGCGCGCGGCTGGACCGCATCCACCACAAGGTCGCGCGCGGCGGTTTGGGAACCTTGTTTCGCTACGGCGACCGACGCGGCTACGCGCCGCTGCGCCAGCGCCTGGTGCGCAAGATCGGCGACCTGGGCATAGGCGCCGAGCCGCGCCAGATACTGCTCACCCATGGCGCCAACGAGGCCATGGATTTGATCGTGCGCTACTTCGTCCCGCCTGGCGCCGCCGTGCTCATCGACGACCCCGGCTACTACCCGCTGTTTGGCAAGCTGCGCCTGGCCGGCGCCAACATCATCGGCGTGCCGCGCCTGCCCGACGGGCCCGATATTGAAGCGCTGGAGCGCCTGCTCATCACCTGGCGCCCGCGCCTGTACTTCACCCAGTCCTTCGGCCACAACCCCACCGGCTCGGACCTGTCGCTGCCCAAGGCGCGCCGCGTGCTGCAACTGGCCGAGCGGCACGACCTGCGCATCGTCGAGAACGACGCC
This sequence comes from Xylophilus sp. GW821-FHT01B05, assembly GCA_038961845.1. NCBI lineage: Bacteria > Pseudomonadati > Pseudomonadota > Betaproteobacteria > Burkholderiales > Xylophilus > Xylophilus sp. GW821-FHT01B05. The sequence continues at coordinate 5,325,955 of CP152408.1, read as the reverse complement.
CTGGCCGACTTCAAGGCCCCCACGCTGGCCCGCCTGTCGGCGCTGGACCAGCTGGAGCGCACGCTCTACATCGGCAGCTTCTCCAAGACGCTATCGGCCGCGCTGCGCGTAGGCTTTGTCGCCTGCAGCCCCGACCTGGCCAGCGACCTGGCCGATCTGAAGATATTGGTCAGCGTCAGCAGCAGCGAATACTGCGAGCGCACCGTAGACACCCTGCTCGGCGAGCGCAACTACCCGCGCCACCTGGAGCGCCTGCGCCAGCGCGTAACCGACGCCACCGCCAAGGCCCGTGCCCTGTTCCACAGCCTGGGCGCAGAGATATTCGCAGAGGAACCGGCTGAATCCATGTTCCTCTGGGCCCGCTTCCCCGACGCGCCCGACTCCCTGGAAATGGCCCGCACCCTGATGGCCGAAAACATCGTCATGGCCCCAGGCCGCATCTTCCGCGTCGACGGCTCGGCGGTATCGCCCTGGGCGCGCTACAACGTGCATGCGGTGCTGGATGCGCGGTTTGGGCGGGCGTTGGGGCGGGGTGTGGGGTAGGGTGCCGCGCTTATCGTCTATCCCCGATATCGGGCATTCATGTACCAAAGCACGTATATTGAAAAAACGTGCCAAGACCAGTATATTGATCCGTGCAACCGAAGGCGCGCATGGACTACCCGATCCCACTACCCAGCCAGCTCCGTGAGCACCTGCGCGCGCTGCGGAAAGAGCGTGGCCTGACCCAGGCGGCCCTTGGGCAACTGCTCGGCGTTGGCCAGGCCCGCATCGCGGAGATCGAAAACAAGCCTGGCGTCGTCAGCGTCGAGCAGTTGATGAAGCTGCTGTCCGCGCTGGGCGCGTCCCTGGTGTTGCGGGATGACGTGGTTGATGTGACGGTAGTTGTCGCCCAGTCCAGCAAGCCGGCGAAGCCGCCCTCGGTCGCCCCGCCGCCCATCGGCAAAGGCACCAAGCTCGTCATCCGCCCCAAGAAGGGCTCGTGGTGACATCGGCACTCAATGCATGGATGAACGGCGAGTGGGTTGGCACCTGGCAGGTCAACCGCGGCTCCCACAGCTTTGCGTATGCGGCCTCGTGGCGGGAGTCCGAGAAGTCGCGGCCGCTGTCCCTGTCGCTGCCACTCACCCGCAGCCTGGAGATCAAGGGCGATGTTGTCGCGAACTACTTCGACAACCTGCTGCCCGACAACGACCGCATCCGCGAGCGCATCGGCCGGCGCTTCAAGACCAAAACGCTGGACGCCTTCGCCCTGCTGGAGGCCATTGGGCGCGACTGCGTCGGCGCAGTGCAATTGCTGCCGCAAGGCACAACGCCCGACGGCTGGAACCGCGTCGATTGCGAGCCGCTGACCGACGATCAGGTCGCCGCCGCACTGCTCGCCGTTCCTGCCGACCCCAGGGCGCGCCCGGGCGACGATGCCCCGCCGTTCCGCATCTCCCTGGCCGGCGCGCAAGAGAAAACAGCCTTTGTGCGTGTCGCCGGCCGGTGGTGCCGCCCCCTTGGCGCCACGCCCAGCACCCATATCTTCAAGCTTCCGCTTGGCGTGATCGCCAACACCAGCCGGGTGGAGATGTTCGACTCCGTCGAGAACGAATGGCTGTGCGCGCAGATCATCGAAGCCCTGGGCCTGCCCATCGCCGCCACCCAGATGGCAAGCTTTGGCGACCAGCGCGCCCTGGTAGTGGAGCGCTTTGATAGGCAATGGATGGACAAGGGCAGTTGGATCGCCCGACTCCCCCAAGAGGACTTTTGCCAGGCACTCGGCCTGCCCCCGCGCCTCAAGTACGAAGACGACGGCGGCCCCTCCATCGCCGCAGGCCTCGCGTTGCTGGCCGGCAGCGCAGACGCCGCCACGGACCGCGCGGCGTTCCAGCTCGCCCAACTGGCCTTCTGGCTCATGGGCGCGCCCGACGGCCATGCCAAGAACTTCTCGATCTTCTTGCGGCAGGGAAATGCCTACGACATGGCGCCCCTGTACGACGTGCTGTCCGTCTGGCCCTACGTGGGCAAGGCCCGTGGACAACTGCACCTGCGTGATGTGCGCCTGGCCATGGCGCTGCGCTCAAAAAACACGCACTACGACCTCTACGGCATCCACGCCCGCCATTGGCAAGACCTGGCCATGAAGAACGGCGGGCCCGCGGTGTGGGAGGCGATGCAGGGGTTAGTGGAGCAGGTTGAGGCGGCGCTGGAGGCCGTCGAGGCAAAGCTGCCTGATGGTTTTCCGGGGCGGATCTGGGCGCCTATTGCTGACGGTATGCGGAGGCAGGCGAAGAAGTTTCGGGCTGATAAGGGCTCAGGCCCGAGGCACTCGGCGTAGCGCCACGAATGCACCTAAGGCAGCCACCACAAGCGATACGGCGAACGCAATGGCGTACGCGATGAGCGGGGCGCCTGTGGTCGGGCCGCGCACCAAAACGCCCAGCACCACGACCAGCAAGACGTGAAGCTGAGGACGGTTCTTGCAGAAGCGCGCCGTGAAATAGCCGCCCGCCAGTGGCATGGCAATCACATATATCAGCGCGGTCATGCCAAGGTACACGCCCGTCCACCCGATGATGGCCCCAGCGTCGCCTTCACTGGGAACAACGGCCAGGACAAGAGTGCCAAGGACAAGCCACGGAAGAACGTAGCAGCCGAGGACGGCAAAGAACACTACTTTCCAATCGAGGCGAGCCAAAGGATTCATCGGGAAAGTATGCCTTGGACGCTCTTTTGGTCGTGAGTCAAAATTCTGGCCTTCTGCGGGGGAAGACCAGAAACGCGTGCAAGGCGGCTATGCAATATCTGATCGTGTATCGCTGCGTTGCAGCCCTTGCCACACTTGACACGACACTAGTGTCGCGTCAAGCATGATCTGCCGGCGTGCACTTGCCCTCACCGCGCATCGCCGCGTTGCAGTCCTTGCCCAGGCTTCAGCCTGGGCTGCGGCCTACGCCTTGCGCTGCACGCCGATGGCTTCGCGCACTCCCGTCACATCACACTTGACACGACACTAGCGCTTGCGCAAGCCCCCATGTCCCTCCTGTCCAAACTCTTCAGCAAGTCTCCCGCCCCACTCAGAAATGAGGTTCAGGCGGAAGCGCCTGCCGAGCCCTTGATCCCGGTGCCCATTCCCGCACTGGGCATTCTTCTGCTGAACCTCGAGAAGCAAAAGGGCTCACCTCTTTCCGAGCCAGAGGTCTTGGCGATACGCGACAAGGCCGTCTGCGTGATGCTTCGCATGTCGGCCAAGCGCGCCATGGACGAGCGGCGCGGATACCGCGATGTCGATCCAGAAAACGTGTGGCAGGAGTGGCAAGCGTTCAGGGCAGAGGCGCTGCGCGATGCGCCCTAAGCCCTGCGCCTCTTCAACCCCCGCAAATCCAGCACCCCATCCGCCTCCCGCGGGTCCACGCCCCCCGCAAAAATCGCATGCTTCTGCACCTTCTGCGTCCCCGTCGTCGGGATGCTGTCGGTGAAGTACAGCCAGCCCGGCGCCTTGTAGTACGCCAGCTCTGCATCGCAGTGGGCAAACAGCGCCTGCGCAGTTTCTAAGGTCGCAGCGCAGCCGGCGTCGGGCCTCAGCACCACGCAGGCCAGTACCTCTTCCTCGCGCACTGCGTCGGGCACGGCCATGACGGCGGCTTGTGCTACCCAGGGGTGGGTGAGCAGCACGGCTTCGACTTCGGCGGCGGCGATGTTCTCGCCTGATCGGCGGATGATGTTCTTGCGCCGATCCACGAAGTGCAGCATGCCGGTGGCGTCGCGGGTGACGATGTCGCCGGTGTGGAACCAGCCGCCGTGCCAGGCGGCCTCGGTGGCGGCGGGGTCGTCCAGATAGCCGCTGAAGAAGTCCTGGCGCGGGGTGGCGGCAGAGTGGCGGATCAGCAGCTCGCCGGGCGTGTCGTCTGGCACCTGGGTGCCGGTGTCGTTGGCCACGCGCACCTCCACGCCGGGCAGGGCGCGGCCGAAGGCGCGGGTGCCGACCTGGCGTGGCTCGTGGCAGGCGACCAGGGCGCGCACCATCTCGGTCATGCCCCACAGCTCCAGCAGCGGGAAGCCAAAGCGCGCCTCGAACGCGGCATGCAGCTGCGGCTCTGCGCCCGCGCCAAAACCAAAGCGCACCTGGTGCTCGCGGTCTTGCGCGGCGGGCGGCTGCGCCATGAGCATCTGCACGATCACGCCCAGGTAGTGCACGACGGTGGCGCGGCTGGCCTGCACCTCGGCCCACCAGCGCGCGGGGCGGAAGCGGTCGGATTGCACCTGGCAGTTGCCGGTGAGCAGCGCGCACTGAAAGGACAGGATGGACGCGTTCACATGGAACAGCGGCAGCGGGTTGTAGATGCGCTCGGCCCCTTCGCGCAGCGTGGCCAGGCCGCCGCGCGTGGCATAGGCCTGGCCAGAGGCCAGCTCGTAGCGGTGCGACAGCACGCAGCCCTTGGGCCGGCCGGTGGTGCCGCTGGTGTAGAGGATGCTGGCGGGCGTGTCGGCGCCGGGCGCGCCGGCATGTGCGTCGCTGCGCGCGGCGGGCAGTTGCCCCGCAAAGTCTTCCAGCGTGGCGATGGCCGGGCGATTGCTGCATTCGCGCAGCGCGGCCCGCAGATCGGGCAGGCGCGCGGCCAGCAGCAGCACCAGGTCGACCTTGGCGTGGTCGAGCAGGTAGGCCAGCTCGCGCGGGCGGTAGTCGGGGTTGATGGGCACGCAGCAGGCGCCCAGGGCGTTGAGGGCCAGCTTGTGCAGCATGTGCTCGGGCCGGCTCTCCAGCAGCAGGCCCACGCGGTGGCCGTGGCCGTAGCCGGCCTGGGCGTAGCGCGCCATCAGGCCGCGCACGGCGTGGGCAGCGTCGGCAAAGCTGATCTCGCGCCCGGCCGGGTCGTAGTCGCGCGCGGGGTTGGCGGGCACGGCCAGCAGCGGGCGCGGGCCGTAGGCGTCGGCGGCGCGGAACAGCGCTTGGCCCAGGGTGGTGCTGAGGTCGATTTCGATCATGGGGCGCGTAGCAAATCTGCGGCCTTCTCGCCAATCATCATGCTGGCCGCGCAGGTGTTGGCAGAGGGGATGTCGGGCATGACCGACGCGTCTGCCACGCGCAGGCCTTGCAGGCCGTGCACGCGCAGCTGGGCATCCACCACCGCGCCGGCGTCGCTGGCCGGGCCCATGCGCGCCGTGCCGTTGACGTGGTAGGACGAGACCCCGTAGCGCCGGATGTAGTCCAGCAGCTCATCGTCGCGCTGCACGGCCACGCCGGGCATGGATTCGGCCTCTACATAGGGCGCCAGGGTGCGCGTCTGCAGCAGTTGGCGGGCAAGGCGCGTGCCGTCCAGCAGCACGCGGCGGTCTTCTTCGTGCTCCAGGTAGCGGGGCTGCACCAGCGACGCGGCAAACGGGTCGGCCGAGGCGATCTGCACCGTGCCTGCGCTGTGCGGTCGGTGCTGCCACACGCCGCAGGTCATGCCGGGGTAGGTGTCGAGCTGGCCCACATAGCCTTCGCGGTAGCTGGCGGGCGTGAACACGCCTTGCAGATCGGGCCGGGCCAGCCCGGCGCGCGACTGCCAGAACCAGTGCACCAGCGACGGGCTCAGCGCCAGCACGTTGGGCCGGCCCAGCAGCCAGCGCGCCACCTGCCCGGCCAGGCGCGGCATGCGCGCGTATTCGTTGATGGTGGCCACGCCCTTGGTGCGCGCCACCAGCCGGATGGAGAAGTGGTCCTTCAGGTGCGCGCCCACGCCGGGCAGGTCGCGCAGCACCGGCAGGCCGTGGCGCTGCAGCAGGGCGGCCGGCCCTACGCCTGAGAGCTGCAGCAGGCGCGGCGTGTTCAGTGCGCCGGCGCAGACGATCACCTCGCGCCGCGCCTGCACCGTGTGCTCGGCGCCGTGCGCGCCACCCTGGCGGTAGCGCACGCCCGTGGCGCGCAGGCCGTCGAACACGATGGCCGTGGCCTGTGCCTGCGTGCGCACCGCCAGATTGCGGCCACGCTTTAGCGCAGGGTGCAGAAAGCAGTGTGCGGTGCTCATGCGCCGGCCACGGTAAATGCTGCGCTGGAAGTAGCCCACGCCGGCCTGCTGCGCGCCGTTGTAGTCGGGGTTGCGCGGCAGGCCCAGCTCGCCCGCGCCTTGCAGAAAGGCCTCGCACAGCGGGTGCGGCCAGTCGCAGCCGGTGATGGGCAGCGGGCCGCTGCGGCCGGCGCGCGTGTCGTCGGCGGGGCCAATGCGGCGCTCGGTGCGCTGGAAGTAGGGCAGCAGCTCGGCAAAGCTCCAGCCCGGGTTGCCGCGCGCGGCCCAGCCGTCGTAGTCCTCGGGCTGGCCCCGGTTGTAGACCAGGCCATTGATCGAGGTCGAGCCGCCCAGGGTGCGGCCCTGCGGCAGCGGGATGCGGCGGCCACCGGTTTGCGCCGTGGGCTCGGAGCTATAGGGCCAGGTCCAGGCCGGGTCGAACAGCACCTTGATGAAGCCCGCCGGCAGGTGCAGCCACGGATGCCAGTCGCGCGGGCCGGCCTCCAGCACGCAGACGCTCACGGCCGGGTCTTCGCTGAGCCGGCTGGCCAGGATGGCGCCCGCCGCACCGCTGCCGACGATGACGTAGTCGAAGATATCCATGTCAGTTGCTCGCGGCGCGACGTGTCGCCAGCAGCGCATGAACGGCAAGGGCACTGAAGGCCGCGGAGCAGGCCATGCCAAGACATCCGCGGAACCGGCTTTGCCGGGCCGCTGGATGTGCCCCCCTTCGCGCAGCAGAAGGGGGGAGGGCGGAAGCGCGCAGCGCGCAGCCTGGGGGGATCATCCTAATGTTCCCCAAGGTATGCGGCGCGCACCTTTGGGTCGCGCCGCAGCTCGGGCCCGCTGCCTTGCAGCGTGATGCGGCCGGTCTCCAGCACGTAGCCGCGGCCGGCCACGGCCAGCGCCTGGTTGGCCATTTGCTCCACCAGCAGCAGGGTGATGCCCTGCTGCTTGAGGCCGCGAATGATGCCGAAGATCTCTTTCACGATCAGCGGCGCCAGGCCCAGCGAGGGCTCGTCCAGCAACAGCAGCTTGGGCTTGGCCATCAGCGCGCGCGCAATCGCCAGCATCTGCTGCTCACCGCCCGAGAGCGTGCCGGACTGCTGGTGCTGCCGCTCGCGCAGCCGTGGGAAGGCGTTGAACTGCGCGTGGATGTCGGCCTCTATCTCAGCCTGCGATGCCTTGCGGTGGTAGGCGCCCAGCACCAGGTTGTCGCGCACGCTCTGGTCGGCAAACACCTGCCGGCCTTCGGGCGACTGGGCAATGCCGCGCGCCACGCGCAGGTGGCCGGGCAGGCGGGTGATGTCCTCGCCCTCGAACACGATGCGCCCGGCCGCGGCCGGCTCCAGGCCGGAGATGGCCTTCATCAGCGTGCTCTTGCCCGCGCCGTTGCCGCCGATGATGGTCACCACCTCGCCGGCCGCCACGTGCAGCGATATGCCCTTGAGCGCCTCGATGGCGCCGTAGCGCACTTCCAGCCCTTCGATCTGCAGCATCGGGGTATCAGCCATGGTGCACCTCTGCTGCTGCTTCGTCATCTTCATCCGTGCCCAGGTAGGCGGCGATCACGCGCGGGTTGCGCTGCACCTCAGCGGGCGCACCCTCGGCAATCTTCTCGCCGTAGTCGAGCACGATCACGTGGTCGGAGATGGCCATCACCAGGTCCATGTGGTGCTCGATCAGCAGCACCGTGATGCCCAGGCCGCGGATGCGGGCAATGACGCCGATCAGGTCGCGCGTTTCTTGCGGGTTGAGGCCGGCGGCGGGCTCGTCCAGCAGCAGCAGGCGCGGGTGCGTGGCCAATGCGCGCGCCAGCTCCAGCCGGCGCTGTAGGCCGTAGGGCAGGCTGCCGGCGGTCTCGTAGGCCTTGTCGCGCAGGCCCAGGAAGTCGAGGATCTGCAAGGCCTCGTCATGTGCCGCGCGTTCTTCCCGCGCGGCGCCGGGCAGGCCCAGCAGGCAGCTGAAGAAGCCCTGGCGCAGGCGGGTGTGCAGGCCAACCATCACGTTGTCCAGCACCGACATGTCGGCGAACAGCTTCAGGTTCTGGAAGGTGCGCCCCATGCCGATGCCGCAGATGCGGTGCGGCGCCATGTGCACGATGCTGCGGCCGTTGAAGTCGATCTCGCCGCGGCTGGGCGCGATCACACCCGACAGTATGTTGAGCAGCGTGGTCTTGCCCGCGCCGTTGGGCCCTATCAGCGAATGGACGTGGCCGCTGCGTATGCGCAGGTCCACGTTGTGGGTTGGCACCACGCCGCCAAAGGCCTTGTAGAGCTGGCGCGTTTCCAGCAGCGGGCGGTCGGCCGCCGGCACCTCCTGCGCCTGCAGCCGCCAGGCGGGCACGGAGGCGGGCAGGGCAGGGGACTGGCGCAGCGATGGAAACACCGCCTTGGCCGCGCGCCCAATGGCGCCAGCCAGCCCATCGCGCATGGCGTACAGCGCAAACAGCAGCAGCGCACCGTAGGTGAAGTGCTGCACATCCGGCCAGCGCGCCAGGAAGGCATCAAGCAGCGTCAGCACGATGGCGCCCACCAGCGGCCCGTAGACCGAGCTGCCGCCAAACAGCACGATCAGCAGGAAGAAGATCGACAGGTTGAAGTTGATGAAGTCCGAGTTGATGTACTGGTTCTGCTGCGCGATGAGCGCGCCCGCCAGTCCGCAGGTGACGGCGCTGATGACAAAGGCCAGCACCTTGAACTTGTAGACCGACACGCCCACGCTTTCGGCCGCGATCTCGCCGGTGTTCACCGCCATGAAGGCGCGCCCGTACTTGCCGCGCAGCAGCGCGCGCAGCATCAGGTGCGCCGCCAGCGCCAGCGCCCCGGCAAACCAGACCCACTGCCGCATGTCGAACACGCTGCCGCCAATAGAAGGCGGTACCACGCCGTAGATGCCCTGCTGGCCGGCGAACACGTCTTGCCACTCGGACACCACCTTCTCCACCACGATGCCAAAGCCAATCGTCACCATGGCCAGCGCCGGCCCGCGCACCCGCAGGGCCGGCAGCGCAATCACCACGCCAAACAGCCCGGCCACGACGCCTGCGGCGACAAAGGCCAGCCACGGGTTCCACCCCGCGCGCGCAGTAAGCAGGGCCACGGTGTACGCGCCCACCGCAAACAGCCCCGCATGCCCCAGCGACTTCTGCCCGGTGTAGCCCACCAGCACATTCAACCCGGAAGCTGCAAGGTAGTTGACCCCGATCAGGAACGCGATCTTGAGATAGAAGCCGTTGTCGGTGGCCAGGGGCAGCGCGGCGATGAAGGCGGCGGCAATGGCCAGGCCGGCCAGATGAGCGTGACGCGGCATGCTCATACCTTCTCCGCAATCCGCCGGCCCAGCAGCCCCTCAGGCTTGAGCACCAGCACCAGGATGATCAGCAGAAAGATGCTGATCTCGCGCAGCTCCGCGTGCCACAAGCCCACCAGCGCCTCGATCAGCCCCAGCAAGAAGCCACCCAGCATGCAGCCGCGCGGGCTGCTGAGCCCGCCCAGGATGGCGGCAGAGAAGGCCTTGAGCGCCAGCGTCAGCCCCATGAAGACCGAGGCCGTGGTGATAGGTGCAATCAACAGGCCCGCCAGCCCCGCCAGGCCAGAGCTGACGACAAAGGCCAGCACCACGATGGCCGTGACATTGATGCCCATCAGCGTGGCCGCGGCGCCGCTGTGTGCCACGGCGCGCACCGCCTTGCCGAGGCGGGTCTTCTGCATCACCAGATCAAGCGCGACCATGATCGCCACGCTGGCGCACAGCACCAGGATCTCTTGCGGCAACACGCCCGCGCCACCGATGCGGATCACCTCGTCGCCCAGCGGCGACGGGATCACCAGCGGCGACGGGCCCCAGACCGCCAGCGCGGTGTTCTGGATGATGATGCCGAAGCCGATGGTGCTCATGACCCAGGCCAGCCCGCCCTGGCCGATGAAGGGGCGCACTGCCGTGAAGTACAGCAGCACGCCCAGCAGGCCCATCAGCGCCATGGTCAGCAGCAGGCCGCCGCCGTAGCGCGCCAGCGTGACTTCTGCCGGTTGCAGCGCGCCGCCCAGGCCCTTGCCGGCCAGCAGCAGCACGGCCGACACGCCGATGAAGGCGCCACCCACCAGGAACTCGCCCTGGCCGAAGTTGAAGGTCTTGGTGGTGCTGTGCGTGATGTTGAAGCCCAGCGCCACCAGCGCATAAATGCTGCCCAGCGCGAGCCCGCTGAACACCGCCTGGAGAATGGTTGCGCCCATGGCCGCCCCTTGCTTTGTGATGACTACGCCTGGGCCGATATCAGCTTGTGTTCAATTCGACAAAATCCGTTCGGGCTGAGCTTGTCGAAGCCAGGGCGCGCTTCGATGAACTGAGGGCAGGCCCCTTCGACAAGCTCAAGGCGAACGGGTTTTCAGCAGCGTTGAACGCAAAACGTACCAGCTGGCCGCGTGCTTACTTCTTCAGATCAGCCGGGGTCAGGGCCTTGGTCACCGCGTCTTCATAGCGGCCGGGCGCATCGCCCTTCCAGCGGGCGAGGTAGAAGTCGCTCACATCCAGCCCTTCATGCGAAGCCTTGCTGAAGGGCTTGTTGTAGGTCTTGATCACGCCTTCGACACCGGTCACGTTCTCTAGTGCGGCGGCAACTTTCTCGCCGTCGGTGCTGTTGGCCAGCTTCATGGCGGCGGCGATCAGCATCACCGAGTCATACGACTGCGCGGCGCAGGGGAAGGTGGTGAGCGTGGGGAAGTTCTTGCGCACGCGCTCGCCCAACGCCTTGGTCTTGGCGTTGGTGTCTTCGGTGGTGGAGGCGGCCAGGATCAGGTGCTCGGCCAGCTTGGTGCCGGCCATCTTGGGCAGCAGCGAACTCAGGTTGCCCCAGGTGCCCAGCGTGGTCGGCATGTAGTTGATTTTTTCCATGCTGCGCAGCACCTGTGCCGTGCCGTCGGCAATGCCGTAGACGATCACGGTGTCGGCACCGGCGGCCTTGATCTTGGCCAACTGCGAGGTGATGTCGGTGTCCTTGGGGCCGTATTTTTCGACCGCCACCGGCTTGATGCCGTGCAGCGCCAGGATGTCGGTGGCGTCCTTGATGCCGCCCTGGCCGTAGCCCGTGGAGTCGGCCAGGATGGCGATCTTCTGGCCCTTGGACGACTTGGCCGCATAGGCGCCCAGCAGCGCCACCTGTTCGCGGTCCACCATGGAGACGCGGAACAGGTAGTTCTGCGCCTCCTTGGCGTAGCGCGTGGTGATCTCGGTGCCGGTGGCAATGGGCACCACCACCGGGATCTTCTTCTGCTGCGGAATGTGCAGCCAGGCCAGCGCGTTGCCCGAGTTGGCCGGGCCGACCACGGCGCTGACCTTCTCGTTGTCGATCAGCTCGGTCATGTTCTGGATCGACTTCGGTGGCGTGCCCAGGTCGTCGCGCACCACGCCCACCACCTTGCGGCCCATGATGCCGCCGGCCTTGTTGATGTCTTCGATGGCGGCCTCGAAGCCCCAGCGCCCGGCAATGCCCAGCTCGGCCACGCCGCTGGCGGATTGGTCGGCGTTGTAGCCGATCTTGATGTCCTGCGCGAAGGCCGCGCCTGCCGCCAGGGCGGCGGCCAGTGCGGTCGCTTTGACCGCGCGTTGGATCAGTGTCTTCATGCTTGTCTCCTGTGGTGCCGATTCCGGCTATTTGTGACGGCCAGTTCTGCATGCCGTCCCCGCCCTGGCCGCGCGGGGACACCGGTGCGGACCACTGTAGGTTCACTGTACCCATGGGGGTAGGTACAGTTGGGCGGGACAGCGCGCGCCTTAGCGCTGTCGGCTGGCTTCTGCGCTCAGTGCACCACAATTGCTATTAAATATATAGCTAATAGCCAAGGCTGCACCTGGGCTGTAGGCATATTTCTATCAGATTTTGCTAGCGCGGGCCTGTCGCGCTGCGGAACCTGCCTGCTGCCTGCCGCCTGCCGCGTGACTTCGGCCAGCAACTGCTCCTTGCGCTGGCGGTTGCGCAGCCAGCGGGCGTCGTTCTCGCCGCTGCTCACGCTGTCGCGCAGCAGGCACAGCGTGAGGTGGCGCAAGGAGACTCGCCACTTTCGCTGGAGCGCCAGGCCTGGTTCGAGGCGCAGTGGGAGCAGTTGCTGCTGCGCGGGGAGCGTCTGCCCCCGGAGGTCTTGCCCTCGGGGGCGCCCCGCAACAGACAGGGCCGCCACCAGCAGAGCAAGGCGTTCAATCTGCTCAAGCGCCTGCGCGTCACCGCCGCGAGGTCTGGCGCTTCATGACCGAAGCAGGCGTGCCTTTTGCCAACCCAGCTGCATCCTGGGCTATCAGCTATCAATCAATGAGTGCCCTTGGCCCTGCCTGTAGCCCACCCGCTTCGCACGCCAGGCCGCCCCACCCAGCAACAGCGTCAACAGCCCCAGCATCCAGGGCGCATCCACCGGGATTGCGGTCACGCCGCCAGCAGCCACGGCCAGCACGCCCACACCGCCCGGGTCGGTGATGCTGCCCGGGGCCGGGTCAGAGTCGCCATCGCCGTTGTCGGTGATGCTGAAGGTGACGGTGTTGCCATTGATCGTGGCGCCCGGCAGCACAAACCAGTGCGCCGTGGCATTGGCCGCCGTGGGGCCAAACTTCCAGTACTGCGCCCCGGCCGGCAGGGGCTGCGGGTAGCTCAGTGTCAGCATCACGCTGCTGCCGGCGGTGCAGCCGCTGGCGCTAAAGGCAAACACCCCTTGCGGGAAGCTCACCCCTGGCGGCGTGCTGGCCGGGCTGGCAAAGCCGGTGTTGCCGGGCACCAGCGTGCAGCCCGCGCCGCCCCCCGCCAGCAGCGCCGTGGCCGTGCCCCCGCCCGGCAGGCCGCCGCTGAAATCGCTCAGCACGAAACCGGCCGTCACGCTGCGGGCCTGGTCCATCGCCACGGTGCAGGTGCCGGTGCCGGTACAGGCGCCGCCCCAGCCGGAGAACGTCTGGCCCGCATCGGGTGTGGCGGTCAAGGTGACGCTGGCTGCGGGCGTGGAGTCGATCGCATAGCCGGCCGTGCAGGCCGCACCACCGGCAGCTGTGCAGTTGGTGATGCTGTCTACAGCGGGCACAGGCGCGGCCCCCGCGCTGACACTGCCTGCGCCCGTCACGGCAACGTCCAGTGTGTAGTTGCCCTGTCGCCGCTCCACCGCACCCAGATCGCAGGCACCGCCCTGCGGGCGGGCCACGCCGCGCTGGTCGCTACCGGTGCAGGCGCCGCCCGCATCGATGACCGGGCTATTGGCCGCCGGCAGCATGGTGGGCGTGGGGCCGCCGTTGTTCTGCAGGGGGCCGAGTAGCGGGTCAGCGGTCAACAGCGGGCCGGAGCAGGTGCCGCCGCCGGTACCACCGCTGGCGCAGCCCCCTTGGATCAGGCTGTTGTTGAAGGTGATCTGGGCGTTGCCATCAGTCGACGCCTGGGCACCGTCACTGCCAGCCGTATTGCCCCAGAACACCGAGCGGGTCACGCTGGGGCGGCTGGTCGAGTCAAAGCCAGCGGTGTAGATCGCCCCGCCGGTGGCGGCTGAATTGCCGCTGAAGGTGGTGTTGGTGATGGCGGGGCTGCTGCTGCCGGAGCCGCCATAGCTGAGAATCGCCCCACCGGTGACGGCTGAATTGCCGCTGAAGGTGGCGTTGGTGATGGCGGGGCTACTGCTGCCGGAGTAGCCATCGTTGTAGATCGCCCCGCCGTAGGTGGCTGAATTGCCGTTGAAGGTGGTGTTGGTGATGGCGGGGCTGCTGCTACCGCCGGAGTTGCCATTGTTGTAGACCGCCCCGCCGGAGTTGGCTGAATTGCCGCTGAAGGTGGTGTTGGTGATGGCGGGGCTGCTGCTGCCGCCGGAGTTGCCGCTGTTGTAGATCGCCCCGCCGAAGGTGGCTGCATTGCCCTGGAAGACCAGCCCGGTCAGCAGCGGGCTGCACACCTTGCCCGCCCCGAGGCCATTGCAGTAGAGGCCGCCTCCGTAGTTGTTGAAGCCCCCCCCATTCGCCCGCCCCGCCGTCACCGTGAAGCCATCGACCACGGTATCGGCGCTGGTGTAGCTGCCGTTGCCGGTAGCGCCCGTCCCGCCAATGACCAGCACGTGGTGGCTGTTGTCGCTGCTGTCGCCCTCCGTTCTGATGTCGCCCGAGAGCGTGGTGCTGCTGCTATCGCCGCTGCGCTCTGCCAGCGCGGTTTCCTGGCCGATGAAGCCGCCGTAGAGCTTGAGCGGGCGGTTGATGGCAAAGCTGACCGTGCGGTTGGTGTCGGTGGTGGGTTTGTACAGGCCCTGCTGGACCCAGATCTCGTCGCAGTTGGCATTTCCCAGCGCGCCCTGCAGCGTGGTGGCCTGGTCCCAGTTGCTGCCGTCGGCGGTGGCATTGCCGCTGGTGGCCACGCGGCAGATGGCGGCCTGGGCGGCGCCGTGCAGGCCCAGCAGCAGGGCCAGGGGGATGAGGAAGCGGTGCAAGGCGGGCATGGGACGGTCCTGCGCGCGCGCCCGGGATGGACACGCCAATGCCGCCGATGCTGCCCAGCTTGCAACAAGCTGTACATCCCCGAAACTAGGTAGGCCGCTGCCTGGCCGGCGCGGTGGCGGTGGGGCGTTCTGGCCGGCCTTGCATGCAAATCGTGAACACGTGCCGCATGCGGGAAATCAAAAAACATAGCGCTATGCCGGTGCATATCCTTCGTTTCAGGTACAAAAGTACCTGAAGTGCAGGATATCCGCCGGCTTGCAGCTATTGATTAAGTAGCACCACTTTCACGCCTTGCCACGGCGCATGCACCGCCATCGCCTGCGGCACAAGATCTACCAAACAGATCACCAGGCCTTGAAAGGGAGGGCGCTCAGCCTGAGCAGCACAAGGGAGCTGAGTGCTCACAATATTTTCTAGCGCGGGCCTGTCGCGCTGCGAAACCTGCCTGCAGCCTGCCGCGTGACTTCGGCCAGCAACTGCTCCTTGCGCTGGCGGTTGCGCAGCCAGCGGGCGTCGTTCTCGCCGCTGCTCACGCTGTCGCGCAGCAGGTGCAGCGCGTTGGCGGCGCCTTGCGCTTCGGCGTGGCGCTGAATCTGGTGCATGGTCAGCAGGATGTGGTCGCGCAGCGGCATGTGCTGGCCGGTGCCTGGGTCCACATAGGTTGCGTCCAGGCCAAAGCGGCAGGCCTGGAAGCGGTTGGTGGTGTAGACCAGGTAGTCGTCCTCTTCGGGCATGAAGGGCTGGTCCATCAGGAACCAGGCCGCCAGCGACTGCACGTAGCCGGCCAGCGCGGCGGCGCGCTCTACCGTCAGCGGCGTGTCGAAGACGCGGATCTCGATGGTGCCGTACTCGGGCTTGGGCCGGATGTCCCAGTAGAAGTCCTTCATGCTCTTGACCACGCCGGTGCGGGTCATCTTGCCGTAGAAGATCTCGAAGTCGCCCCAGTCCAGCGCAAACGGCGCGCGGCCCGACAGCGGGAAGGCAAACACCGAGTTCAGCCGGGCCGAGTCAAACTGCGTGTCCTGCCCCTGCACATAAGGGCTGGAGGCCGACAGCGCGATGAAGTGCGGGATGTAGCGCGACATGCGGTGCAGCATCAGCAGCGCGGCGTTGGCATCGGGGCAGCCGATGTGCACGTGCTGGCCAAAGATGGTGAACTGCTTGGACAGATAACCGTAGCGCTCCGACAGCTCCTTGAAGCGCGGCTTGTCGTAGATGCGCCGCTCGTGCCACTGCTGGAACGGGTGCGTGCCGCCACCCACCACGGCGATGTTGAGCTTGTCGGCCACGCGCACCATGGCATCGCGGATGGTGGACAGCTCGCCCAGCACCTCGGCCGCCGACTGGCAGATGCCGGTGGAGATCTCGATCATGCTGGAGGTCATCTCCGGCACCACGCTGCCGGGCAGCGGCTGCTTCTCCAGCATGCGCAGCATGTCCTCGGCGTAGGGCGCCAGGTCGTAGTCGTGGGTGTTGACCAGCTGCAGCTCCAGCTCGACGCCAAGCGACAGCGCGCGCGAAGGGGTGAAGGGTTCAAGCGTCACGTTCTTCTCCTTCAGAGGGCAGTGCGGCCGTGTTATCCCGGCCGCGCCACTGCGGCAGCCAGGGCTGCGAGGCCTCGCCCGCGCGGTGCAGCGCCACGGTGGCAATCACCGCGCCCAGCAGCTCCATCAGCAGAATGGCCGGCAGCGCGGTCTGCGCGATCATGCGGCCGGTGCTGCCCTGCATCAGCGCGAACTGCGAGGCGATCAACAGCGCAATGGACGACATCGGCGACATCGCGCAGCCCACCCACAGCGCCTGGCGCCAACTGGCGCCGCTGCCGATATTGCCCAGCGCCACGCCAATCACCTTGGCCAGCCCGCGCAAGGCCACCAGCGCCAGCACCAGGCCGGCGACCTGCATGGTCCAGTCGACCTGCGCGGCCACCACGGACACCAGCACGAACATCATCATGGTCAGCAGCGATGCAGCCGTGCCCATCTGCCGCGGCCAGGCCCAGGGCCGCGGGCTGAACTGCTTGAGCAGCATGCCGCCCAGCAGCGCGGCAATGGGCGCCGAGCCGCCCAGGTGCGAGGCAATGCCGGTGGCCGCCGCAATCAGCGCCAGCAGCAGGATCGAGGTGTTCTCGCTGGCCGGGCTCATCACCTTCAGCGCCAGCCGCAAAGAAAAAGCCAGCGCCGCGCCAACGATGATCGACAGCCCCACCAGCAGCGCCACCGGCTGCAGGCTGTCGAGCAGGTGCAGCTGCTGGCGCTGCTCCAGCTCGGCCTGCACCGTGCCCAGCGACAGCGCATAGAGCGTGCTGAGCGTGGCCAGCACCATGGCGCGGTCGGTCACCGGGCCGGAGGCGCGCACGTCCATCGCCACGCGCATCAGCACGGCGGGTGACGCGGCCACGGCTACCAGCGCCAGCGGGTGCGCCACCGCAGCCGGCATGCCCAGCCATTGCAGGCCCAGGTTCACGGCGACATAGGTCAGCGTTGATTCGGCAATGCTCTGCGCCAGCACCATCGGGTTGTGGCGGAACCAGCGCAGCGGAATGCGGCCGCCGGCTTCGAACAGCACCACCGCGATGGCCAGCTCCAGCACGAACAGGCCGGTGCCGCTGAGCGGCCAGACAGCGCCGGTAAAGCCGGCGAAACCCGCCAGCCCGCCGACCAGCGAATAGCCCACGACCTTGGGCAGGCCGATATAGCGCTGCACCAGGTAGCCGGCAATGGTGGCCACGGCCAGCAGCAGTGACCACTGCACGGTCACCAGGCCGGCCGAGGGGCGCAGCCATTCGGCCCAGATGGTTACGAGGTTACCCATGGATGACGGTCTCCTTTGCGTGGCGACCGGCTGCGGACGGCAGCCGGCCGGAAAGGTAGTGGAGTTCCCCTGGGCCGCCGGCTAGCGGCTGGCTCTCAGGACGGGTCCCGGCGCGGCGACGGAGCTTCGTCCGCGGCACGGGGCAGGAAAAACGACAGCGGCGCATGCCGGCAGCGTGCCCAGATCGCGGCGCGGATGCGCGCGCGGTAGTCGCCGCTTACGTTGTGGGCGCGCAGCGCCAGGCGAAAGGCAAAGCTGAAGCTTACCGTGAGGTTGAGCGCACCGATCACCGGCACCGCCGCCAGGCACCACCAGAAGATGGACTGCTGCAGCACGGCCGGGCCGTAGCTGACCGCCGCGGCCGCGATCTGCCCGGTGGACAGCGTCACGTGCCGCGCCTCCAGGCCGATGCTGACAAAGCCCAGCAGCGGCGGGATCATGCCCAGCATGAAACCCAGCGAGATGTTGCTGGCAAAGCCCGACACGTTCTCGCGCATGAAGCGCGCCCAGCGTGCGGCACGCTCGGCGCCCAGCCAGTGCGTGATGCGCGGGTTGAAGCGCATGGCCGAGTCCAGCCGGTGCAGCACGAACCAGTTCTCCAGCCAGCCGGCGAAGATGCTGGCCGAGAACAGCAGCACGCCGGTAAAGGCCGCGAACAGCCAGGTCGGCCCCAGCAGGGTGATCGACTCCAGCGTGTGGCGCGCCTCGGCCATGGAGAGCAGTGGCCGCCCCAGCAGCAACTGCGCGAACAGGCCCACCGCCAGCATGGCGGGGAACACCGTCAGCACATTGCCCAGCACCGCGGCCACCTGCGAGCGCACCAGGTAGGTCACCTCGTCCACGAAGGATTCGACGCTGGCGTCGGAGCCCAGCTCTTTTACCCGCGCCGCCAGTGCCGGCGCGGTCATGGCCGGCTGCTTGGTGGCCAGGGTGCAGTGCAGCAGCTGGATCGCGACAAAGCTCGCCGCATACAGCAGGCTGGACCAGATGCCGGTCCAGAAGGCCGACAGCGCCAGCGCGGTAATGGCGAACTTGCCCAGCACCGTGCCGGCGGTCAGCACGCCGCCGCCGGCGGCCTGGCGCAGCATGCGGCCGTAGGCAGAGCGGTCGCGTGCGATGTAGTGCTCGCCGGTCTCGGCGCTGCGCTCGGCCACCTTGGCCGCCAGCAGCGATGAATTGGCCGCGACCAGCGCGCGCACGCTGCGCCGCTCATCGCCCAGCAGCACCAGCCGCGCCAGCAGCCGCGCTGCAGCAGCCGGCGGGTCGGCCGACAGCAGGCAATCCAGCAGCTCGCGGATGCGCAGCAGCCGCTCGCGCAGTTGGCGCAGGCGAAACACCAGGCCGACCGAGATGCCGTTTTCTTCCAGGTGGGTATAGACCGTGGCCGCCGCTTGGCGACAGGCGTCCAGCCGCTCGCGCAGTTGCTGCGCGGCTTGTTCCAGCGCCGGGCCGCTCTGCGGCAGGCGCCGCACCTCGGTGCGCAGCGCCTCGACGTCGTGCAGCAGCGCATGGAAGGGCTGGGCCGCGCGCGCGGCCGCGCTCATGCGCAGCCGCAGCTCTGGCGCAAAACCGGTGGACAGCACCTGGCCGGCGCAGTAGACGATGGCGTCCAGCAGCGCATGCTGCCAGGCCGTGGTGTCCACGCCGTTGTCAACGGCCGGGGTGGACAGCAGCGTGGCCAGGCGCCGCCGCTGGCTGGCGTCCAGCGCCGTGATCCATTGCGCGTCGAAGGCGCGCGGCAGCGCCAGGGTGAAGAGTTCGGAGGCGTCCAGCGTCTCGGGGCTGGCCGGCAGCAGCTTGCGCCGCATGCGCTCGCCCAGCTCGCTGACAAAGGCGCTGCGCGGCGCAAAGCCGAAGTCCGCCAGCAGCGTGGTCACGTCCACCGACTGCGCCAGCACCGCCCACCATTCGCGCAGGCGCTGCTGGATCTCGGGGCGGGCGTCGACTGCGTCCAGCAGCAACTGCACACGGCTGACGGCGGCCTGCGGCGTGGCGCCCTTGCCGCGGATCCAGTCGGTCAGCTCGATCAGCCACAGGTGGCGCAAGGCCAGCGGCGCGGCCGGGTCCAGTCTGTCGAGGATGCCGCTGAGGTCGCGCTTGCGGCGCATCAGTGCAGCACCCGCGGACCTGCGGCGCTGCCGTGTGGACCGGTGTCGGCCTCCAGCACGAACAGCGGGATCGGCGCATCAAAGCGCGTGGCGTCTTCGGCCACGCAGAAGTAACTGCCTTCCATGGTGCCGCTGGGCGTGCGCAGGCGGCAGCCACTGGTGTAACGAAAAGATTCTCCAGGCTGCAGCAGCGGCTGGTGGCCGACCACGCCCAGGCCCTTGACCTCTTCGGTGTGGCCACGCGCGTCGCGGATGATCCAGTGCCGCGCGATCAATTGCGCCGGGGTGTCCCCGACATTGGCGACGGTCACGGTATAGGAGAAGCCGTAGGAGTCTTGCTCCGGCACAGACTGCTCGGGCAGGTACTGTGGCTGGACTTCGACGGTGAACTGGTACTTCGGCATGGCGGCAATGGTACTGCGCCCGTTTGGCGGGCGCAGGCAGCGAACTGCGACAATCCGTAGATGAGCTCGACCGAACGCCGCTACCGCATCGCCCCCTCCATCCTGTCCGCCGATTTCGCCCGCCTGGGCGAGGAAGTGCGCAACGTCGTCGCCGCTGGCGCCGACTGGATCCACTTCGACGTGATGGACAACCACTATGTGCCCAACCTGACCTTCGGGCCCATGATTTGCCAGGCGCTCAAGCCGCACGCCGTGACGCCGGCAGGCGTGGCGGTGCCGATCGACGTGCACCTGATGGTGCAGCCGGTCGATGCGCTGGCCGCGGCCTTCGCCGATGCCGGCGCCGATCTGATCAGCTTCCACCCCGAGGCCTCGGCCCATCCGCACCGCAGCATCCAGGCCATTCGCGCCAAGGGCCTGAAGGCCGGGCTGGTGTTCAACCCCGGCACGCCGCTGGATGTGCTGGACTGGACCATCGAGGACCTGGACCTGGTGCTGATCATGAGCGTCAACCCGGGCTTTGGTGGGCAGAGCTTCATCGACTCGGCGCTGCGCAAGATTGAGCAGGTGCGCAAGCGCATCGACGCCAGCGGCAAGGACATCCGCCTGGAGGTGGATGGCGGCATCAAGGTCGACAACATCGCCCGCGTGGCCGCCGCCGGGGCCGACACCTTTGTGGCGGGCAGCGCCATCTTCGGCAAGCCTGACTACCGTGGCGTGATCGACGCCATGCGTGCCGCGCTCGGCTGAGTCGGCTGCGGCGCCTGTCGGACAGCACCGACAGCCCGCCGCGTGATATCCCACAGCAGGCCCGTGCATTGGGCTACGGACTTCGGGCACGCATGCGCCTAATCTGAGGCGCTGCCGCCTGGTGGGCTGTGTGCATCCCGCGCGCAGGACCGGCGCGGCAACGCCCGGGGTGCAGCATGGAATGGCTGGTGTGGTGTGCGGCAGGGGTGGTCGGCGCGTTGGCGCTGGCGGCGTTGGCCAATGCGCTGGAGCGCTGCTGCGACTTCTGAACCCTGACCGTCGCGCGGCGCAGATCCGGCTGGCCGGACTTGTTCCGGGCAGGCTGGCCCGGGCACGTGCACGGCCGCGTAGCGGGCGTAGAAGGTAAACACAATGGCCAACAGCAAGAGCGGCGGGCGCGGCAAGAGCCGGCCTGTCGATGGGTCCGCCGACAAGGCCCAGCAGATGCAGGCCTTCACCGCCGAGCCGGCGGCAGCGCTCACGACCAATCAGGGCCTGCAGGTCCCGGACAACCACAACTCCCTGAAGGCCGGCGTACGCGGCCCAACATTGCTGCAGGACTTCATCCTGCGCGAGAAGATCACCCACTTCGACCACGAGCGCATCCCCGAGCGCGTGGTGCACGCGCGCGGCTCGGGTGCGCATGGCTACTTCCAGGTCTACAAGGCGCTGTCGGAATACACCACGGCGCAGTTCCTGAACGACGCCGAGGCGCGCACGCCGGTGTTTGTGCGCTTCTCCACTGTGGCTGGCTCGCGTGGTTCGGCCGACACGGCGCGCGACGTGCGCGGCTTTGCCGTCAAGTTCTACACGCAGGAAGGCAATTACGACCTGGTCGGCAACAACATGCCGGTGTTCTTCATCCAGGACGCGATGAAATTCCCCGACCTGATCCACGCCGTCAAGCCCGAGCCGCATCATGAGATGCCGCAGGCCGCCAGCGCGCACGACAGCTTCTGGGACTTTGCCTCGCTCATGCCCGAGACCACCCACATGCTGATGTGGACCATGAGCGACCGCGCCCTGCCGCGCAGCCTGCGCATGATGGAAGGCTTTGGCGTGCATACCTTTCGCATGCTCAACGGCCGTGGCGAGGCGCATCTGGTCAAGTTCCACTGGAAGCCCAAGCTCGGCCTGCACGGCATGGTGTGGGACGAGGCGCAAAAGCTCGCCGGCAAGGACCCAGACTTTTTGCGGCGCGACCTGTGGGAGGCAATAGACCAGGGCCATTTCCCCGAATGGGAACTGGGCCTGCAACTGGTGCCCGAGGACAAGGCCGAGTCGCTGGGCTTCGACCTGCTGGACCCGACCAAACTCATCCCCGAGGAAATGGTGCCGGTGCAGATCGTTGGCCGGCTGGTGCTCAACCGCAACCCGGACAACTTCTTTGCCGAGACCGAGCAGGTGGCCTTCCACCCCGGCCACCTGGTGCCGGGCATCGACTTCACCAATGATCCGCTGCTGCAGGGACGGCTGTTCTCCTATACCGACACGCAGCTGTCGCGCCTGGGCGGCCCCAACTTCCACGAACTGCCGATCAACCGCGGCGTCTGCCCTTTCCACAACTTCCAGCGCGACGGCATGCACCGCCAGACGGTCAACCGCGGCCAGGTCGCCTACGAGCCGAACTCACTGGGCAGCCCGACCGGCGCCGAGTTTCGCGTGGATGGCGGCACGCAGGGCTTTCAAAGCTACCCCGAGCCGCTGGAGTCACCCGTGGTGCGCCGCCGCAGCCCGTCCTTTGACGACCATTTCACCCAGGCCACGCTGTTCTGGAACAGCATGAGCCCGGCCGAGAAAGACCACATCGTCGAGGCCTTCCGCTTTGAGCTGGGCAAGGTCGGCGTGCCGGCGGTGCGCCAGCGCATGGTGGACAACCTGGCCCATGTGGACGCAAGGCTGGCCAAGAAGGTGGCCGCGCCCCTGGGCATAGGGCCGCCAGACCCCAAGGCCGCAGCCGGCCAGGCCGGCTACCGCAGCACGCGCATCACGCTGCCGCTGGAGGAGTCGCCCGCGCTCAGCATGGCGCCGCGCCTGGCACCGGGCGACAAGGCCGCCATCGCCACGCGCAAGGTCGCGATCCTGGCCACCGACGGGGTAGACGGCATATCGCTGCGCGCCGCACTGCATGCGCTGACCGAGGCCGGCGTGGCCTGCACCCTGGTGGCGCCACGGCTGGGCGCCATTGCCACGGCAGGCGGGCGGCGGCTGGATGCCGGCGCCACGTTGGCCGGCATGCCCTCATTGGTGTTTGACGCCGTGCTGGTGGCCGACGGCAAGGAAAGCGCCGCAGCGCTGGCGCGCCTGGGCGACGCGGTGCACTTCGTGCTGGAGGCCTACAAGCACTGCAAGCCGGTGTGCGTGCTGGGCGAAGGCATTGCGCTGCTGCGCACCCTGGGCATCGCTGCCGGTGCCAGCGGCGAAGCGCTGGCGCCACATCCAGGCGTGGTGCTCGGAAATGGCCACACCGAGTCGATGCCCGAGACCATGCACGAATTCCTGCTGGCGATCGGCCAGCATCGCCACTGGGATCGGCCCAATTTGGAGGCGGTGCCAGCCTAGTGGCGCACTGCGGGTGATCGTTACTCGCCGTCGTTGAGGTGGTGGCGCAGTGCGGGGTAGACGCGCTCTGCCCGCTCCCAGGCGGCGCGGCTGGCGGGGCGGGCCTCGTCCCAGCTCAGGCGTGATTCGCCGCGCCGGCGCTCCCAGCTGCTGCCGAGCTCGGCGTCAAAGTCGTCGAAGCGCCCGCGCCGCGCCGCGCGCTCCTCATAGCCCAGCCGGTAGGCTGGGTGGTAGTCGTCAAAGCTGCGGTCTTCGGCGTAATAGGGTTCGCGCGTGTGGGCGGCGCGCCAGTAGGCGTCTTCCACCGTCGGGTTGATCGCCTCGGCAGCGCCCTTGCCCGCCAAACCTCCCACCACGGCACCCACCACGCTACCAATGGCCACGCCGACCGGCCCGCCGGCCGCGCCCAGCACGGCTCCGGTGAGCGCACCGCCGCCGGCGCCTATGCCTGTGCCGAGCGGGTGTGCGCCGGTTGCTTGGGTGATCGGGTCCTTGTGGAGTTTGTTCTGCGGGGTTGTCATTGCCATACTCCTTGGAGGCTATCTATGGCTGTATCTTGGGCGCGGCGCCGGGGCCAGGCGGTAGGACGCCGCAGGCGTGCGCTGTAGGAACCCGGGCCCGCAGGGCGCAGCGACAATAGCCCGCTGCCGCCGGGGCGCCAGGCCCTTGTCCATGGGCGCCAACCCTTCCTTTTCCCAATCCTTGCCGCCGTGAGCCCTGCTTTTCCTGTTCCCTTTTCCGTGGACGCCGCCATCCTCGACCTGGACGGCACCCTGGTCGACACGCTCGGCGATTTCGAGGCCGCGCTGGGCCGCATGCTGCAGGACCTGGGCCGGCCGCCGCTGTCGCGCGCCGTGATCTCCCACATGGTGGGCAAGGGTTCGGAGCACCTGGTGCAGTCGGCGCTGGCGCACTGCGGCCTGGCGGCGTCACATGCAGATGACGCGCTGGCCCGCTACCTGCGCCACTACGAAGAAATCAACGGCCGCTATGTCGCCGTGTTTGCCGGCGTGCGCGAAGGACTGCAGGCCTTGCAGGCACAGGGCCTGCGCCTGGCCTGCCTCACCAACAAGCCCGAAGGCCTGGCGCGCACCTTGTTGCGTACGCTGGGGCTCGATGGCTTCTTTGTGTGCATTTACGGCGGCGACAGCTTCATACGCAAGAAGCCCGATCCGCTGCCCTTGCTCAAGACTTGCGAGGCGCTGGGCACCACGCCGCAGCGCACGCTGATGGTCGGCGACTCGGCCAACGACGCGCAGGCCGCGCGTGCTGCTCACTGCCCGGTGGTGCTGGTGAGCTATGGCTACAACCATGGCGAGCCGGTGCGGCAGGTGGATGCCGATGCCTTTGTCGACAGCCTGGAGGAGGTGCCGGCTTTGTGCCGGACAGTTTGAACTTTAGAGGGTGCGGCCGAGCAGCGCTTCTTTCAGCGCCCGGTCAGCCGGTTGTGCCCCAAGCCATATGCCCAGCAGCGCGTGGAAAAACTCCGGTTCTACAAATGGTTCGCCCTGCGGCTGGCCCTTGACCGTGATCAGCGTGCCGCGGCCCGGCAGCCAGTCGATCAAAAAGCTGTCGCCGGCCAGGAGCTTCTTCTGGTCGGCAAAGATCTGGCCCATGCGCAGCAGGCCGGGCACCAGTTGTTTGAGTTCGCTGCGCTCCATGTTGTCCTCTACCCCGCGCACAAACAGCCGGCCCAGCTCGCCGGCCTCGATGTCGCGCAGCATGGTGATGCGTATGCGCTTGGGGCCGGGCATGGCCTGTGCCTCGGCCGACGTCGTGGCCTTGTCCTGCAGGTACAGGGCCGCCACATAGACCTTGAAGATGGCCTTGTAGCGCACGCCCGCGCCGTTGAGCACCAGGGTGGCGTCCTGCGAAGTCACCGTGTCGCTGACCTGCACGCCGGCGATCTGGATCGGCGCGGCCTGGGCCGCGGGTGCAAATACCGCGCAGGCCAGGGCCAGCGCGCAGAGGGCGGATCGCATCGCCGCCACCACTAGGCCAGTTGCGCCGTTGCGGCGCGGGTGGAGGCCAGGCTGCGCAACGGCACTGGCGTGGTGGCCGCGTGGGCCGGTGCCGCGCTGCTCTGCAGCTGAAACACCGCCACGGCACGCACCAGCTCCTCGGCCTGCCCACGCAGGCTGGCGGCCGCTGCAGCGCTTTCTTCCACCAACGCAGCGTTCTGCTGCGTGGCCTGGTCCATCTGCGTGACGGCTTCGCTGACCTGGCCGACACCGGCGCTTTGCTCGGCGCTGGCCGCGCTGATCTCGCCCATGATGTCGGTGACGCGCCGGATGGCGGTGACGACTTCGGTCATGGTGGCGCCAGCCTTGTCGACCAAGGCCGTGCCCAGTTCCACCCGCTCTACGCTGGCGCTGATCAGGCCCTTGATCTCTTTGGCGGCATCGGCGCTGCGCTGGGCCAGGCTGCGCACCTCGGCGGCGACGACGGCAAAGCCGCGGCCTTGTTCGCCAGCCCGTGCGGCTTCGACCGCGGCATTGAGTGCCAGGATATTGGTCTGGAAGGCGATGCCGTCGATGGTGCCGATGATGTCGGCGATGCGGCGTGAGCTGTCGTTGATGCCCTTCATGGTGTCGACCACCTCAGACACCACTTCACCGCCCTGGATGGCGACGGTGGAGGCATTCAAGGCCAGTTGATTGGCCTGGCGCGCGTTGTCGGCGTTCTGGCGCACGGTCGAGCCCAGTTGCTCCATCGAGGCCGCCGTTTCTTCCAGCGCGCTGGCCTGCTGCTCGGTGCGGGCCGACAGGTCGTTGTTGCCCTGGGCGATCTGGGCGCTGGCGGTGGCCACGCTTTCGGCATGCTGGCGCACTTCGCCAACCACGCCCGACAGGCGTTGCTGCATGCCGGCCAGGGCGCGCAGAAAGAGGCCGGTTTCATCCCGGCTATGGGTCTTGATCGGCATCGTCAGGTCGCCCTTGGCAATGCTCTCGGCCACGCGCACGCCGTGGCGCATGGGGGCGACGACCGAGCGCGCCGTGATCCAGGACAGGAAGGCGCCCAGCAGCACCGCCACGGTGGTGCCGGCGCCCAGCAGCCAGCGGCTGGCGCGGGCCATGGCATTGCTCTGCGCCTGGCGCTCGCGCACCTGCGTGGCCAGGTGCGCGCCCAGCACATCCACGCTCTTGAGGTAGCGCTCGGCCAGTGGCCGCAGGTCGCGGTCCACCCGCGCCATCAGGTCGGGCTCGCCCCCGCTCTGCATCCGCTGGATGGCTTCGCGCTGGTCGCGGTAGAGGCCGCGAGCCGTGCTGATGGCGTTCAGCAGCGCGTGGCCGGTATCGTCTTGCACCAGCGTATCGATGCGCTTGAGCTTGCGCGCGATGTCGGCCGAGGTCGCGTCCATGTCGGTCTTGAGCTGATCGATGTAGCCGCGGTCGACGGCCTTGAGCGAGGCTTCGGTACGCACCCAGTTGATGCGGATGTCAGAGGCCCAGTCTTCCACCAGCATCTGCTGCTCGATCTCTTGGGTGGCGAGCCGCTCGCCGGCCTGCTGCAGATCGCCGATGCGCATGATGCCGACGGCGGCAATCATGGCCGTGATGAGCAGGATGGCGCCAAAGGCCAGCCCCAGGCGGGTGCCAACGGAGAGGTCGCGGTATTTCATGGGACAAGCCCGGCGCGGGGGAGGGGATGGGTGTTCATTAAGGTCTCCTTTTGTAAAAAGAACGCTCGTTCTATTTACAAAAATCCATTCTGACGAGCGGCCGCTGCCGTGCAATAGGGTTTGCGAGCGTGCGCCAAGCGCGCCAGGGGCCTTTGCTACACTCGCGCCCATGTTCATTCACCGCACCTTCCTTGCAGGTCTCAGCGACCGGGGAGCCTGGCCCTGGCGTAAGCCAGTCATCGTGCGCAACTGAAGGCACCGCGGGCGCTGCGCGCCCCACCACCGGTGCCACCCGTGGTCCCCCAGCCGGGCGGACCGACTTGAATGAACACGGCTCCCCCCCCCTTTGCCCGCGTGAATGCGGCGTTTTCTCGGGAGCCGGCCTGACGGAGGCATCTGCCCGTGATTACCGAACTTGAATTCAAGAGCCTGAGCACCCAGGGCTACAACCGTATCCCGCTCATGGTCGAGGCCTTTGCCGACCTCGAAACCCCGCTCTCCCTCTACCTGAAGCTGGCCTATGCCAAGGGCGGCGGCAAGCACAGCTTCTTGCTGGAGTCCGTGGTGGGTGGCGAGCGCTTCGGCCGCTACAGCTTCATCGGCCTGCCGGCACGCACCCTGTTGCGCGCCACCGGTTTCGGCCCAGACGCCACGACCGAGGTGGTGCGCGATGGCGTGGTGGTGGAGACCGATCACGGCAACCCGCTGGACTTCATCGCCGCCTACCAGCGCCGCTTCAAGGTGGCGCTGCGCCCGGGCCTGCCGCGCTTCTGCGGTGGCCTGGCCGGCTACTTCGGCTACGACACGGTGCGCCATATCGAGAAAAAGCTCGAAGCCAGCTGCCCGCCCGACACCCTGGGCTGCCCCGACATCTTGCTGCTGCAGTGCGAAGAGCTGGCGGTGATCGACAACCTGTCGGGCAAGCTCTACCTGATCGTCTACGCCGACCCGGCCCAGCCCGAGGCCTACGGCAACGCCAAGAAGCGCCTGCGCGAGCTGAAGGAGCAACTCAAGTATTCGGTCAGCGCGCCCGTGGTCAAGCCCACGCAGGCGCACCCGGCCGAGCGCGAATTCGCCAAGGCCGACTACATCGCCGCGGTGGAGCGCGCCAAGGAGCTGATCGCCGCAGGCGACTTCATGCAGGTGCAGGTCGGCCAGCGCATCAAGAAGCGCTACACCGAGGCGCCGCTGTCGCTCTACCGCGCGCTGCGTTCGCTCAACCCCTCGCCCTACATGTACTTCTACAACTTCGGCGACGGCATGCATGTGGTGGGCGCCTCGCCCGAGATCCTGGTGCGCCAGGAATCCACGCCCGAAGGCCAGAAGATCACCATCCGCCCGCTGGCCGGCACGCGCCCGCGCGGCGCCACGCCCGAGGCCGACAAGGCCGCCGAGGTGGAGCTGGTGAATGACCCCAAGGAGCGCGCCGAGCACGTGATGCTGATCGACCTGGCGCGCAACGACATCGGGCGCATCGCCAAGACCGGCACGGTCAAGGTGACCGAGGCCTTTGCCGTGGAGCGCTACAGCCACGTGATGCACATCGTGAGCAATGTCGAAGGCGTGCTCAACGAGGGCATGACCGCCATCGACGTGCTCAAGGCCACCTTCCCGGCCGGCACGCTGACCGGCGCGCCCAAGGTGCATGCGATGGAGCTGATCGATCAACTCGAGCCCAACAAGCGCGGCCTCTACGGCGGCGCCTGCGGCTACATCAGCTACGCCGGCGACATGGACGTGGCGATTGCCATCCGCACCGGCCTGATCAAGGACCAGATGCTCTACGTGCAGGCCGCTGCCGGCGTGGTCGCCGACTCGGTTCCTGAGCTGGAATGGAAGGAAACCGAGGCCAAGGCCCGCGCCATGCTGCGTGCGGCGGAACTGGTCGAGGAAGGGCTGGAGTAAGCCACCACCCCACCCGATAGGCGCGCCGGCCTGCCGGCGCGCCTATCGGGGCCATACCCTTCTCGCGCCGCCGCCAGGCGCACCCTCAGATGGAGAAACGCATGCTGCTGATGATCGACAACTACGACAGCTTTACCTACAACATCGTCCAGTACTTCGGTGAACTGGGCGCGCAGGTGGAAGTCTTCCGCAACGACGAAATCACGCTGGAGGGCATTGCCGCGCGCATTGCCGCCGGCGTCGACCGCCTGGTGATTTCGCCCGGCCCCTGCTCGCCGGCCGAGGCCGGTGTGTCGGTCGCGGCCATCCAGGCATACGCCGGCAAGCTGCCGATCCTGGGCGTGTGCCTGGGCCACCAGGCGATTGGCGCAGCCTTCGGCGGCAAGATCGTGCGCGCGCAGCAACTGATGCACGGCAAGACCAGCGAGATCACGACCACGCGCGAAGGCGTGTTTGCGGGCTTGCCCGAGAAGTTCACGGTCAACCGCTACCACTCGCTGTCGATCGAGCGCGAAAGCTGCCCGGCCGAGCTGGCCATCACCGCGTGGACGGAAGACGGCGAGATCATGGGCGTGCGCCACACCGGCTTTGCGCATGATGTGCGCATCGAAGGCGTGCAGTTCCACCCCGAATCCATCCTGACGGAGCACGGCCACGCCATGCTCCAAAATTTCCTCGATTGAGCGCGGCGCCATGACCAGACCCGTCGACCTGCGCAGCGATACCGTCACCCAGCCCACGCCCGCGATGCGCGCGGCCATGATGGCCGCGCCGCTCGGCGACGACGTCTTTGGCACCGACCCCAGCGTGAATGCGCTGCAGGAAAAGATCGCAGCCATGCTCGGTTTCGAGGCCGCGCTGTTCATGCCCACGGGCACGCAGAGCAATCTCTGCGCGATCCTGTCGCACTGCGGCCGGGGTGACGAGTACATCGTCGGCCAGCAGGCGCACTGCTATCGCTGGGAAGGCGGTGGCGCTGCGGTGTTTGGCAGCGTGCAGCCGCAGCCGCTCGACCATGCGAGCGACGGCACGCTGCCGCTCGCGCAGATCGAGGCCGCCATCAAGCCCGACGACGCGCACTTTGCGCGTACGCGGTTGCTGGCGCTGGAGAACACGCTGGGCGGCAAGCTGCTGCCATTCAGCTACGTGCAGGCTGCGACCGAGCTGGCAAAAGGCAAAGGCTTGCAGCGGCACCTGGATGGCGCCCGTCTCTTCAATGCCGCGACCGCGCAGGCCGCACTGAACCAGCACAGCGACATTCGCACCGAGGCGCGCCGCATTGCGCAGTGCTTCGACAGCGTGTCGGTGTGCTTCAGCAAGGGGCTTGGCGCGCCGGTGGGCTCGGCGCTGGTCGGTACGCGCGCGTTCATCGCTCGCGCGCACCGCATCCGCAAGATGGCGGGCGGCGGCCTGCGGCAGGCGGGGGTTTTGGCTGCTGCGGCGTCGTATGCGCTCGACCACCACATCGACCGCCTGGCCGATGACCACGCATTGGCGCAGCGACTGGCGAATGGGCTCACAGGCATAGAAGGCCTGGAGGTCGAGGCGCCGCACACCAACATCGTCTTCGTCGACCTGAAGGGCGCAGCGCAGGCGCGCTCGGCCGAGCTGCTGGCAAGCCTCAATGCCCAGGGCATTCTTGCCACCGGGCTCTATCGGCTGCGTTTCGTGACGCACCTGGATGTCGATGCTGCGGGCGTCGACCGCGCGGTGGCGACAATCCGCGCCTTCTTCAGCCACAAAGCCTGACAACGACAACCCCGAGGAGACTCATTCCATGATCACGCCCCAGGAAGCGCTGCAGCGCACCATCGAGCACCGCGAAATCTTCCACGACGAGATGTTGCAGCTGATGCGCATGATCATGCGTGGCGAGCTCTCGCCCGTGATGACTGCCGCCATCGTCACTGGCCTGCGCGTCAAGAAAGAAACCATTGGCGAGATCACCGCCGCCGCGCAGGTGATGCGCGAGTTCTCCACCAAAGTGCAGGTGGCCGACACCGCGCATTTGGTCGACATCGTCGGCACCGGTGGCGATGGTTCGCACACCTTCAACATCTCCACCTGCGCCATGTTCGTGGCGGCGGCGGCGGGCGCCAAGGTCAGCAAGCACGGCGGGCGCAGCGTCAGCAGCAAGAGCGGCAGCGCCGACGTGCTGGAGGCGCTGGGCATAGACATCAACCTGCCGCCCGAAGCGATTGCGCGCTGCATCGCCGACGTGGGCATAGGCTTCATGTTCGCGCCCAACCACCACCCGGCCATGAAGAACGTGGCGCCGGTGCGCAAGGAGCTGGGCGTGCGCACCATCTTCAACATCCTGGGCCCGCTCACCAACCCGGCCGGCGCGCCCAACATCCTGATGGGCGTGTTCCACCCGGATCTGGTCGGCATCCAGGTGCGCGCGCTGCAGCGCCTGGGCGCCGAGCATGCGCTGGTGGTCTACGGCAAGGACGGCATGGACGAGGTCAGCCTGGGCGCCGGCACCCTGGTGGGCGAACTGAAGAACGGCGAGATCACCGAGTACGAGATCCACCCCGAGGACTTCGGCCTGCCCATGGCCAGCCACCGCGCGCTGAAGGTCGAGACGCCCGAGCAATCGAAGGCGCTGCTGCAAGGCGTGCTGGCCGGCGAGCCCGGCCCGGCGCGCGACATCGTCGCGCTCAATGCCGGCGCCGCGCTGTACGCGGCCAATGTCGTCGCCTCGATCACCGAAGGGCTCGGCAAGGCCCGCGCCGCCATCGACAGTGGCGCCGCCCGCGCCAAGCTGGAACAATTCGCCCGCGCCACTGGCGCCCTTGCCGCTGCCGCCTGAAGTCAACACCATGTCCGACATCCTGAACAAAATCATCGCCGTCAAACGCGAGGAAATCGCCGCCGCGCAAAAGAAGCGCCCGCTCGATGCGGTGCGCTATGACGCCGAAACTCGCGTGCTCACGCGCGACTTCATCGGTGCGCTACGCGCCAAGATCAGCGCCGGCCAGGCCGCCGTGATCGCCGAAGTGAAAAAAGCCAGCCCCAGCAAGGGCGTGCTGCGCGCCGATTTCATCCCGGCCGACATCGCGCAGAGCTATGCCGAAGGCAACGGCGAAGTCAGCGCCGCCTGCCTGTCGGTGCTGACCGACCAGCAGTTCTTCCAGGGCAGCGCGGACTACCTGAAGCAGGCGCGCGCCTCTTGCGACCTGCCGGTGCTGCGCAAGGATTTCATCGTCGACCCCTACCAGGTCTATGAGTCGCGCGTGATGGGCGCCGACTGCATCCTGCTGATCGCCGCCTGCCTGGACGACGCGCAGATGGCGGATCTGGAAGCCATCGCGCGCAGCCTCGACATGGCTGTGCTGGTGGAAGTGCACGACCGCGACGAGCTGCAACGCGCGCTCAAGCTGAAGACGCCGCTGGTCGGCATCAACAACCGCAACCTGCGCAATTTCGAGGTCACGCTGGACACCACGCTCGGCATGCTGGCCGACGTGCCGGCCGACCGCCTGCTGGTGACCGAATCCGGCATCCTCCAGCGCGCTGACGTGCAGCGCATGCGCGAGGCCGGCGTGCACGCCTTCCTGGTGGGCGAAGCCTTCATGCGCGCGCCTGAGCCCGGCGAGGCGCTGGCCGAGCTGTTCAGCTGAAAGGGCCTACATGGCTGCCGATCAGTTGCAAAGCTGCGACCCCGCCAACTGGCCCGTGGCGCCGGGCTGGCAGCCGCTGGTGGAAGATTTCTTCACCTCGGCGCCGGGCATGCGCCTGCTGGATTTTTTGCATGAGCGCCTGACTGCCGGCGCCACCATCTTCCCGCCGCAGCCGTTGCGTGCGCTGGAGCTGACGCCGCCAGAGGATGTGCGCGTCGTCATCCTCGGCCAGGACCCATACCACGGCCGCGGCCAGGCCGAGGGCCTGGCCTTTTCCGTCGCCTCCGGCGTGGCGCTGCCGCCTTCGCTGCGCAACATCTTCAAGGAACTGCAGCGCGACCTGGGCACACCGCCACCGCCTTTCCCCAACCCCGGCGGCAGCCTGGTCAAGTGGGCCAAGAACGGCGTGCTGCTGCTCAACACCGGCCTCACGGTGGAAGAGGGCCAGCCCGCCAGCCATTCCGGCCGCGGCTGGGAGGTACTGACCGACGCTGTCATCCGCCAGGTCGCGCAGCAAGAGCGGCCGGCGGTTTTCATGCTGTGGGGCGCACACGCGCAGAGCAAGCGCGCCTTGATCGACAGCAAGCGGCACTGCGTGCTGATCGCCAACCACCCCTCGCCGCTGTCGGCACTGCGGCCGCCACTGCCCTTCATCGGCTGCGGGCATTTCTCCCAGGCGCGCGAGTGGCGTGAGCGGCAATCTGCGCAGTAGCCGTCGTAACTTCAAATTTGATAGCTAATATCCGGCGCCAGATAAGGGATAGAGCCACTTTTTGCTTGAATTTCACCCTGTGCGCAGCCGGCCCACATAGTCGCGCCGGATATCGATCGTGCTCTGCACGCCCAGCGCGCTGAAATGCCGGCGCAGCCATTGGCGCGCCGCCTCCTGGCCCTGCTCGAACAACCGCTCCAGCATGGCCGGGTCGGCCGACAGTTTGCTGGCGGCCGACAACTCCTCCATCGCCGCACCGCCGTCGATGCGGTGCAATCGCAGCGCCTTGTAGTTCTCGCCCTCGGCCAGAGAGCCTTTGGCGATCAGCCGGTTGATGAAGTCGATGCTGCGCATCTGCTGCAGCAGGCTGGCGTTGAAGCCCAGTTCCGCCACCCGCTCGGCGATCTCCTGCGGCGTTTGCGGCAGATGCTCGCGACGCAATGGGTTGATCTGCACCAGCACGATGTCACGGCTGTCGCAGAAGTCGATCAGCGGCGCCAGCGCCGGATTGGCCGAATAACCGCCGTCCCAGTAATGCTGGCCCTCCACCTCCACCGCGCGGAACACCATCGGCAGGCAGGCCGACGCCATCACCGCCGCCAGCGTCAGCCGCCGGCCATGGAAGACGTCGGCGCGGCCGGTCTGCACATGTGTGGCCGTCACAAACACACGCGGCGTCGTCAGCCGGGAAACGGCCGTGAAATCGATCTGCTCCTCCAGCAGCTTGCGCAGCGGGTTCAGGTCCAGCGGATTGCTCTGGTAGGGCGACATCAGGCGGCTCATCGCGCCGCTGAAGGCGCCCGTGCCCATGGCCGC
This sequence comes from Xylophilus sp. GW821-FHT01B05, assembly GCA_038961845.1. NCBI lineage: Bacteria > Pseudomonadati > Pseudomonadota > Betaproteobacteria > Burkholderiales > Xylophilus > Xylophilus sp. GW821-FHT01B05. Next base: position 5,292,219 of record CP152408.1, on the reverse strand, counting down.
CGTGCTCCAGCCGCCGGTCAGCAGCCGCGCCATGCTCTGCGCCATCGAACCCAGGCTGCCCAGCCCGGCCACGCCGCGCCAGACCCGGCCCAGCGACTCGCGCGCCGCCGCTGCTGCCGCCTCTGCGTCGCCGCGGGCACGCAAGGTCTCGGCAAAGCCCTGGGCCACCGCCACCGCATTCACCGCGCCGGCGCTGGTGCCGCTGATGCCGTCAATCTCCAGCCGACCATCCTGCAGCAGCGCATCCAGCACACCCCAGGTGAAGGCGCCATGTGCGCCGCCCCCCTGCAACGCCAGGCTGATCGAGATCGGGCGAGGAGGCGTGTCTGCCGTATCCGTGGCCGGGGAAGAAGGCTGGGAGGTACTCATCGGCGGCTCCTGTTTGCTGCGGTGCAGCATTGTGGCGCGCTTATGGTGCGCAGGGGCCAGGCGCAGCGCCCGATCCTCCGCGAATTTTGCGCGCCTTCTTGCGCCGACTTGTCAAAATCTGCTATAGTTCGAAGTTCGCCGGAGGGGTGGCCGAGTGGTTAAAGGCAGCAGACTGTAAATCTGCCCGCTTATGCGTACGCTGGTTCGAATCCAGCCCCCTCCACCAGCGAAACGTTATGTGGTGCGGACGATTTTCCGTGCTTCGGAGGGCGTTGAATGGCTCCCGATGCGGGAGTAGTTCAATGGTAGAACCCTAGCCTTCCAAGCTAATGACGCGGGTTCGATTCCCGTCTCCCGCTCCAGGTGACGTTTGTTGGTGTCGTAGGCGATAGGTTGTTGTGAGTTTTCCGAAGGTTCGTTGTTGCGAGCTTTCATTGCCCTTGTGGCTCAGTGGTAGAGCACTCCCTTGGTAAGGGAGAGGTCGCGGGTCCGATTCCCGCCAAGGGCACCACATTTCGAGAGGTTCGACTCCTGCAGGGTCGAACCCTCTTTCAGAAGTCATCCGCAGTAGATTTTTTTTCGGAGTCGAAAAAATGGCAAAAGGTAAATTCACCCGCACGAAGCCCCACGTGAACGTGGGCACGATTGGCCACGTTGACCACGGCAAGACGACGCTGACGGCAGCGATCGCCACCGTGCTGTCGGCCAAGTTTGGCGGCGAAGCCAAGGCCTACGACCAGATCGACGCAGCGCCCGAAGAAAAGGCCCGCGGCATCACGATCAACACCGCACACGTCGAGTACGAAACGGCCAACCGCCACTACGCACACGTCGACTGCCCTGGTCACGCCGACTACGTCAAGAACATGATCACCGGTGCTGCCCAAATGGACGGCGCCATCCTGGTGTGCTCGGCCGCTGACGGCCCGATGCCCCAGACCCGTGAACACATCCTGCTGGCCCGCCAAGTGGGCGTTGGCTACATCATCGTGTTCCTGAACAAGTGCGACATGGTCGACGACGCCGAACTGCTCGAACTCGTCGAAATGGAAGTGCGCGAGCTGCTCGACAAGTACGAGTTCCCTGGCGACGACACCCCCATCATCCACGGCTCTGCCAAGCTCGCCCTCGAAGGCGACAAGGGCCCGCTGGGTGAAGAGTCCATCATGAAGCTGGCCGAAGCCCTCGACACCTACATCCCCACGCCTGAGCGCGCAGTGGACGGTGCCTTCCTGATGCCCGTCGAAGACGTCTTCTCCATCTCTGGCCGCGGCACCGTCGTGACCGGCGCTGTCGAGCGCGGCGTCATTAAGGTTGGCGAAGAAATCGAAATCGTCGGCATCCGCGACACGCAAAAGACCATCTGCACCGGCGTCGAAATGTTCCGCAAGCTGCTCGACCAGGGCCAAGCTGGCGACAACGTCGGCCTGCTGCTGCGCGGCACCAAGCGTGAAGACGTCGAACGCGGCCAAGTGCTGTGCAAGCCCGGCTCCATCAAGCCGCACACGCACTTCACCGCAGAAGTCTACGTGCTGAGCAAGGACGAAGGCGGCCGTCACACGCCCTTCTTCAACAACTACCGTCCACAGTTCTACTTCCGCACCACCGACGTCACCGGCGCCATTGAGCTGCCGGCCGACAAGGAAATGGTCATGCCAGGCGACAACGTGTCGATCACCGTCAAGCTGATCAACCCCATCGCCATGGAAGAAGGCCTGCGCTTCGCTATCCGCGAAGGTGGCCGTACCGTGGGTTCGGGCGTCGTCGCCAAGATCATCGCCTAATCGTTTTGCGAAGGGGTATAGCTCAATTGGCAGAGCGTCGGTCTCCAAAACCGAAGGTTGTAGGTTCGATTCCTACTGCCCCTGCCACCTGAGGTGGCGTACTAAGCCCGTCATGTCCTGACGGGCTTCAGTGTCTTCTAGGGACACGTTTTCTATCACGAGGAATTCAGGCTGCATGGCTACGTCGCAAGTTGAAACCGTCAGCACCGCTGCGGACAAGGCCAAGCTCGGCTTGGCCATCGCGCTTGTGCTCGCCGCGCTGGCCGGCTTTTACCTCCTGGGTCGCCAGGGGGCGCTGGTCCAATGGGCTACGTTGTTGGTGGGGCTCGCGGCAGCCGTCGCCATTTTCCTGACATCCGAGCATGGTCGCCAGTTGATCGGTTTCGGTCGCGACGCAGTGCGCGAAGTCAAGAAGGTGGTGTGGCCGACGCGCAAGGAAGCGATCCAGATCACTGCCTACGTGTTCGCGTTCGTGGTTGTCATGGCCCTGTTTTTGTGGCTGACCGACAAGACGCTCGAATGGGTCTTCTATGACCTGATTCTGGGCTGGAGGAAATGATGACGGACGCCATTGACAACCCTGCAGGTGAAGAGGCTTTCACTGCTGCGTCTTCAAATCCGGATCTGCGCTGGTACATCGTCCATGCCTATTCCGGCATGGAAAAGGCGGTAGAGCGCAATATCGTTGAGCGCATCAACCGAGCCAGCATGGAGGCCAAGTTTGGTCGCATTCTGGTGCCGACCGAAGAAGTCGTCGAGATGAAGAACGGCCAGCGCAAGACGACCGAACGTCGTCTTTTCCCTGGCTACGTGTTCGTCGAGATGGTGATGGACGACGAGTCCTGGCACTTGGTCAAGCACACCAACAAGGTCACGGGCTTTGTGGGTGGTGCCAAGAACCGGCCGGCACCGATCTCCGAAGAGGAGGTCCAGAAGATCGTCAGCCAGATGCAGGAAGGCACAGACAAGCCCCGCCACAAGATCGAATTCATGGTCGGCGAGTTGGTGCGTGTCAAGGAAGGTCCTTTCACCGACTTCAATGGGTCGGTGGAGGAGGTCAATTACGAGAAAAGCCGCGTGCGTGTCTCGGTCACGATCTTTGGTCGGGCCACGCCGGTGGAGCTGGAGTTTGGCCAGGTCGAGAAGACCTGATCTTCCCGTTCAAGTTGTGTATTTCGCGCTTTTCAGGCTCGGCGCGAATGTTCTCCCAAGAGCCCTTTAACCCCGGGGAGCCAGATGCCTGCTGACAAGCAGTGGTCTGGCGCTATCACCCGCAAGGAGTAAAACCATGGCGAAAAAAATCGTCGGTTTTGTCAAGCTGCAAGTTCCAGCTGGCAAGGCTAATCCATCGCCCCCGATCGGCCCTGCGCTCGGTCAACGTGGCCTCAACATCATGGAGTTCTGCAAGGCGTTCAACGCGCAGACTCAAGGTGTCGAGCCGGGCCTGCCGCTGCCGGTGGTCATCACCGCGTTCGCGGACAAGAGCTTCACCTTCATCATCAAGACGCCTCCGGCGACGACCTTGATCAAGAAGGCCATCAAGCTCGACAAGGGTTCGGCCAAGCCGCACACCGACAAGGTCGGCAAGATCACGCGCGCACAGCTCGAAGAGATCGCCAAGACCAAGATGAAAGACATGAACGCTGCTAGCGTGGACGCTGCCGTGCGTACGCTGGCAGGTTCGGCCCGCTCGATGGGCGTGAATGTGGAGGGTCTGTAAATGAGCAAGCTCACCAAGAAGCAAAAGGCCCTGCAAGGCAAGGTCGAGTCGACCAAGCTGTATGCTTTCGCCGATGCGCTCGCCATCGTCAAGGAAGCTGCTACCGCCAAGTTCGATGAGTCCATCGACGTGGCCGTGCAACTCGGCATCGACGCGAAGAAGTCTGACCAAGTCGTGCGTGGCGCCGTTGTGCTGCCCAACGGCACCGGCAAGACCACGCGCGTGGCCGTGTTCGCCCAGGGCGCCAAGGCTGAAGAAGCCAAGGCCGCCGGCGCCGACATCGTCGGTATGGACGACCTGGCTGCCATGGTGAAGGCGGGCGACATGCCCTTCGACATCGTGATCGCCGCCCCGGACGCCATGCGCGTCGTCGGTACGCTGGGCCAGATCCTCGGCCCGCGCGGCCTGATGCCTAACCCCAAGGTTGGCACCGTGACCCCTGATGTCGCCACGGCCGTGAAGAACGCCAAGGCTGGCCAGGTGCAGTACCGTGTCGACAAGGCCGGCATCATCCACAGCACGATCGGCCGTCGCTCGTTCGACTCCGACAAGCTGCAGGGCAACCTGGTGGCACTGATCGAAGCCCTGAACAAGTCCAAGCCGGCAACCAGCAAGGGTGTTTACCTGCGCAAGGTGGCGGTGTCCTCGACGATGGGTGTGGGCGTGCGCGTCGATACCCAGACCATCTCGGCGTGATGGCATGAAATTCGGGCGGTCGAAAGACCGCCCGGTGGTGGGTCGGAGCCTCAGCCGCAGGGCAGGGTTCTGAGCCATCCAAGACCGCTGGTGTGCAGGAATGCTGCACTTAATCGCTACGGCGACCAGCGCAGATGGCGATCCCGCTGCAGATGGAAATTTTTCCCGAAACAGTTGGTCGCTGCAATGAGAGTGTGCTGGAAGGCGCAAGCCCGAAGGTACTTTTTAAGGAGTAGACCTTGAGTCTTAATCGCAGTGAGAAAGAAGCGGTCATCAGTGATGTGACCAGCCTCGCCGCTAAAGCTCAAACGCTCGTGATCGCGGAATACCGTGGCATCACGGTCGCCGACATGACGAAACTGCGCAACGATGCGCGCAGCAAGGGTGTTTCCCTGAGTGTTCTGAAGAACACTCTGGCACGCCGTGCTGTCGCAGGTAGCGCGTTCGACGTGGTGGCTGACCAGATGACCGGCCCGCTGATCTATGGCTTCTCCGAAGACGCTGTGGCCGCCGCTAAGGTGGTGGCCGATTTCGCGAAAACCAACGACAAGCTGGTGATTCGCGGTGGCGCTTTCGGTGGCAAAGCCCTGGACGTGAACGGCGTTAAGCAACTGGCCAACATCCCTTCCAAGGAAGTGCTGCTGGCCCAGCTGCTGGGCTTGATGCAATCCCCGATCTCGCGGACCGCACGTGTGCTGGCCGCGCTGGCGGAAAAACGTGGCGAAGGCCAGGCTGCACCGGCAGCCGAGCCCGAAGTCGCCGCGGCTTAAACCAAACTTGTTTTAGGAAATAGAAAATGGCATTCGATAAAGACGCATTCCTGACCGCGCTCGACAGCATGACGGTCCTCGAACTCAACGACCTGGTCAAGGCCATCGAAGAGAAGTTCGGCGTGTCCGCCGCTGCAATGTCGGCTCCCGCTGCTGGCGGCGGCGCTGCTGCTCCGGCTGCTGAAGAAAAGACCGAATTCAATGTGGTCCTGACCGAAGCCGGCGCCAACAAGGTGTCCGTCATCAAGGCTGTGCGCGAAATCACCGGCCTGGGCCTCAAGGAAGCCAAGGACCTGGTCGACGGCGCTCCGAAGAACGTCAAGGAAGGCGTCTCCAAGGCTGATGCAGACGCAGCCAAGAAGAAGCTCGAAGAAGCAGGTGCCAAGGTCGAACTCAAGTAATTCGACGTTTGTGCCGAGGCTGGGGTGTCCGCAAGGCCCCCAGCCTTTTGCCGCTTCTAGGGAAGCGGCGCAGAGTGCACCAGAAAGTCGCATGGATGCGGTTTTCTAGTGTCTTCTGGACCCCCCGACAACAGAAGACGCCTTGGTTCGGGCGATGTGCAATGCATCGCCGTCCGCCATGGTTGGTAGTGGCCAACCGCCAAGCCTGCCGCGTGCGCCGCGCAGCAGGTCGGAGGGCGTAAGCCCTCAGTCGTCGAAGGACTCATGTCTTTGCCCGGAGATCTCATGGCCTATTCCTACACCGAACGCAAGCGCATCCGCAAAAGCTTCGGCAGCCGCGACAGCGTGCTGGAAGTTCCCTACCTGCTGCAGATGCAGAAGGACGCGTACACCGCATTCCTGCAGGCCAATGTTGGCCCGAGGAAGCGTACCGTCGAAGGCTTGCAGGCCGCATTTGACGCTGCCTTCCCGATCGTCTCCCACAACGGCTTCGTGGAGATGAAGTTCGTTGAGTACAACCTGGCCAAACCCGCGTTTGATGTGCGCGAGTGCCAGACGCGTGGCCTGACCTTCGCCTCGGCCGTGCGTGCCAAGGTGCAGCTCATCATTTATGACCGTGAATCCTCCACCTCGCAGTCGAAGGTGGTCAAGGAAGTGAAGGAGCAAGAGGTCTACATGGGCGAAGTGCCGCTCATGACGGACAAGGGCTCGTTCATCATCAACGGTACCGAGCGCGTGATCGTCTCGCAGCTGCACCGTTCGCCGGGCGTGTTCTTTGAGCACGACAAGGGCAAGACCCACAGTTCGGGCAAGCTGCTGTTCTCCGCGCGCGTGATTCCCTACCGGGGCTCGTGGCTGGATTTCGAGTTTGACCCGAAGGACATCCTGTACTTCCGCGTCGACCGCCGCCGCAAGATGCCGGTCACGATCCTGCTGAAGGCGATTGGCCTGAATCCGGAATCGATCCTGGCGAACTTCTTCGTCAACGACAATTTCCGTCTGATGGACAGCGGCGCGCAGATGGAGTTCGTGTCCGAGCGCCTGCGTGGCGAAGTTGCGCGCTTTGACCTGACCGACAAGTCCGGCAAGGTTGTTGTGGCCAAGGACAAGCGCGTGACCGCGCGTCACACCCGCGAGCTGGAGCAGGGCGGTACCACCCACATCAGCGTGCCGGAAGACTTCCTGATCGGCCGCGTGGTAGCCAAGAACATTGTCGACGGCGACACCGGCGAGATCATCGCCAAGGCCAACGACGAGTTGACCGAAGTGCTGCTGAAGAAGCTGCGCAGCTCCGGCGTGCAGGACCTCCAGGTCATCTACACCAACGAGCTGGACCAAGGCGCCTACATCTCGCAGACCCTGCGCAGCGATGAAACGGTGGACGAGTTCGCCGCGCGCGTGGCCATCTACCGCATGATGCGCCCTGGCGAGCCGCCAACGGAAGACGCAGTGCAGGCTCTGTTCCAGCGCCTGTTCTACAACCCGGACACCTACGATCTGTCGCGTGTCGGCCGCATGAAGTTCAACGCCAAGATCGGCCGCGAAGAATCCACCGGCCCGATGGTGCTGACCAACGAGGACATCCTCGCGGTCGTGAAGATCCTGGTGGACCTGCGCAACGGCAATGGCGAAGTCGACGATATCGACCACCTTGGCAACCGCCGTGTGCGTTGCGTCGGCGAACTGGCCGAAAACCAGTACCGCACCGGCCTGGCCCGTATCGAAAAGGCTGTGAAGGAACGTCTGGGCCAAGCGGAGCAAGAGCCGCTGATGCCGCACGACCTGATCAACTCCAAGCCGATTTCCGCGGCGCTCAAGGAGTTCTTCGGTGCCTCGCAGCTGTCGCAGTTCATGGACCAGACCAACCCGCTGGCCGAAATCACCCACAAGCGCCGTGTCTCGGCTCTTGGCCCGGGCGGTTTGACCCGCGAACGTGCTGGCTTCGAAGTGCGCGACGTGCACGTGACCCATTACGGCCGCGTCTGCCCGATCGAAACCCCTGAAGGCCCGAACATCGGCCTGATCAATTCGCTGGCCCTGTACGCCCGCCTGAACGAATACGGCTTCATCGAAACGCCGTACCGTCGCGTGGTGGACGCCAAGGTCACCGACCAGATCGACTACCTGTCGGCTATCGAAGAGGGCAAGTACGTCATCGCGCAGGCAAATGCCGTGCTCGACAAGGACGGCCGCCTGACCGGCGAGCTGGTGTCCGCGCGTGAAAGCGGCGAATCGGTACTCGTTGGCGCAGACCGCATCCAGTACATGGACGTATCGCCCGCGCAGATCGTGTCGGTTGCCGCGTCGCTGGTGCCCTTCCTTGAGCACGATGATGCGAACCGCGCGCTGATGGGCGCCAACATGTCGCGCCAGGCCGTGCCTGTGCTGCGCCCCGAAAAGCCCATGGTCGGCACCGGAATCGAGCGCGTTGCTGCGGTCGATTCCGGCACGGTCGTGACGGCCAGCCGCGGTGGCGTGGTGGACTACGTCGATGCCACCCGCATCGTGATCCGCGTGAATGACGCGGAAGCGGTTGCCGGTGAAGTCGGTGTGGACATCTACAACCTGATCAAGTATCAGCGTTCCAACCAAAACACCAACATCCACCAGCGTCCCATCGTCCAGAAGGGCGACAAGCTGGAAAAGGGTGATGTGATCGCCGACGGCGCATCGACTGACTTGGGCGAAATCGCCATCGGCCAGAACATGCTGATCGCGTTCATGCCCTGGAACGGCTACAACTTCGAAGACTCGATCCTGATCAGCGAACGCGTCGTCGCCGAAGACCGCTACACCTCGATCCACATCGAGGAACTGGTGGTGATGGCTCGCGACACCAAGCTTGGTGCCGAAGAAATCACGCGCGACATCCCGAACCTGTCCGAGCAGCAACTCAACCGCCTCGACGAATCCGGCATCATTTATGTCGGTGCCGAAGTGCAGCCGGGCGACACGCTGGTGGGCAAGGTCACGCCTAAGGGCGAGACCACGCTGACGCCGGAAGAGAAGCTGCTGCGCGCCATCTTCGGCGAGAAGGCTTCCGACGTGAAGGACACCTCGCTGCGTGTGGACCAGGGCTCGCAAGGCACCGTGATCGACGTGCAGGTGTTCACCCGTGAAGGCATCACCCGCGACAAGCGCGCTCAGCAGATCATCGACGATGAACTCAAGCGCTTCCGCCTGGACCTGAACGACCAGCTGCGCATCGTCGAGGCCGACGCCTTCGACCGTATCGAGAAGCTGCTGACCGGCAAGGTTGCCAATGGTGGCCCGAACAAGCTGTCCAAGGGCACCAAGCTCGACAAGGCCTACCTGTCGTCGGTGGAGAAATTCCACTGGTTCGACATCCGCCCGGCAGAAGACGAAGTCGCGACCCAGCTCGAGTCGATCAAGAACTCGCTGGAACAAACCCGCCACAGCTTTGACCTGGCTTTTGAAGAAAAGCGCAAGAAGCTCACGCAAGGTGACGAGCTGCCAGCTGGCGTGCTGAAGATGGTCAAGGTTTACCTGGCCGTCAAGCGTCGTCTGCAGCCTGGCGACAAGATGGCCGGCCGTCACGGTAACAAGGGTGTGGTGTCCAAGATCGTTCCGGTCGAAGACATGCCCTACATGGCCGACGGTACGCCGTGCGACATCTGCCTGAACCCGCTGGGCGTGCCTTCGCGGATGAACGTCGGTCAGGTGCTGGAAGTGCATCTGGGCTGGGCTGGCAAGGGCATTGGCCAACGCATTGGCGACATGCTGCAAGCCGAAGCCAAGGTGGCTGAACTGCGCAAGTTCCTGGAACAGCTCTACAACACCTCGGGCCGTTCGGAAGATCTGGCCAAGCTCAGCGACGAGGACGTGCTGTCCATGGCGGACAACCTGACCAAGGGCGCGACCTTTGCTACGCCGGTGTTCGACGGTGCTTCGGAAGAAGACATCCGCACCATGCTCAAGCTGGCCTATCCGGACGATATCGCCAAGGCCAAGGGCCTGACCGATACCCGTACCCAGGCTTACCTGATCGACGGCCGCAGCGGTGAGCCGTTCGAGCGCCCAACCACGGTTGGCTACATGCACTTCTTGAAGCTGCACCATTTGGTGGACGACAAGATGCACGCACGCTCGACCGGTCCGTACTCCCTGGTGACCCAGCAACCGCTGGGCGGCAAGGCGCAGTTCGGTGGCCAGCGTTTCGGGGAAATGGAAGTGTGGGCGCTGGAAGCCTATGGCGCTTCCTACGTGCTGCAGGAAATGCTGACCGTGAAGTCCGACGACGTGGTGGGCCGTACCAAGGTGTACGAATCCATCGTCAAGGGCGAACACGCGATCGAGGCAGGTATGCCGGAATCGTTCAATGTGCTGGTCAAGGAAATCCGTTCCCTGGGCCTGGACATTGAGCTGGAACGTTCTTAAGTTGAAAGGGAAAGAGTCACATGAAATCGCTACTCGACCTGTTCAAGCAATTCACCCCGGACGAGCATTTCGATGCCATCCGGATCGGCATGGCATCGCCCGAAAAGATCCGTTCGTGGTCCTTCGGTGAAGTCAAGAAGCCAGAGACCATCAACTACCGTACCTTCAAGCCGGAACGCGATGGCTTGTTCTGCGCCAAGATCTTCGGCCCCATCAAGGACTACGAGTGCCTGTGCGGCAAGTACAAGCGCCTGAAGCACCGCGGCGTGATCTGCGAGAAGTGCGGCGTTGAAGTCACGCAGACCAAGGTGCGCCGCGAGCGCATGGGTCACATCGACCTGGCTGCGCCTTGCGCGCACATCTGGTTCCTGAAGTCGCTGCCGTCGCGTCTGGGCCTGGTGCTCGACATGACGCTGCGCGACATCGAACGCGTGCTGTACTTCGAAGCCTACGTGGTGACCGACCCCGGCATGACCCCGCTGAAGAAGTTCGGCATCATGTCCGAGGACGACTACGACGCCAAGCGCAAGGAGTATGGCGATGAGTTCATCGCCAAGATGGGCGCCGAGGGCATCAAGGACCTGCTGGAAGCGATCGACATCGAGCAATCGATCGAGCGTTTGCGCGGCGACCTGACCGGCTCCGAAGTCAAGGTCAAGAAGAACGCCAAGCGCCTGAAGGTGCTGGAAGCCTTCAAGAAGTCGGGCATCAAGCCCGAGTGGATGGTGCTGGAGGTGCTGCCCGTGCTGCCGCCGGACCTGCGTCCGCTGGTGCCGCTGGACGGTGGCCGCTTCGCGACCTCCGACCTGAACGACCTGTATCGCCGCGTCATCAACCGCAACAGCCGTCTGCGCCGCCTGCTGGAGCTGAAGGCTCCGGAAATCATCGCGCGCAACGAAAAGCGGATGCTGCAAGAAGCCGTGGACAGCTTGCTGGACAACGGCCGCCGCGGCAAGGCCATGACGGGCGCCAACAAGCGCGCGCTCAAGTCCCTGGCCGACATGATCAAGGGCAAGAGCGGCCGCTTCCGTCAGAACTTGCTGGGCAAGCGGGTTGACTACTCCGGCCGTTCGGTGATTACCGTGGGCCCGACGCTCAAGCTGCACCAGTGCGGCCTGCCGAAGCTGATGGCGCTTGAATTGTTCAAGCCCTTCATCTTCTCGCGCCTGGAAGCCATGGGCATTGCGACCACGATCAAGGCTGCCAAGAAGGAAGTCGAATCCGGCACGCCAGTGGTCTGGGACATCCTGGAAGAGGTGATCAAGGAACACCCGGTGATGCTGAACCGTGCGCCTACGCTGCACCGTTTGGGCATCCAGGCTTTCGAGCCGATCCTGATCGAAGGCAAGGCCATCCAGCTGCATCCGCTGGTTTGCGCGGCCTTCAACGCCGACTTCGACGGCGACCAGATGGCCGTTCACGTGCCGCTGTCGGTGGAAGCGCAAATGGAAGCCCGCACGCTGATGCTGGCCTCCAACAACGTGCTGTTCCCGGCTTCGGGCGAGCCCTCCATCGTGCCGTCGCAAGACGTGGTGCTGGGCCTGTACTACACGACCCGCGACCGCATCAACGGCAAGGGCGAGGGCCTGGTCTTCTCCGACACCGGCGAAGTGCAGCGCGCATTCGACGCGGGCGAAGTCGAGCTGACGGCCAAGATCGCCGTGCGCCTGACCGAGTGGACCAAGAACAAGGAAACCGGCGAGTTCGTGCCGGAGACCAAGCTCGTGGACACCACGGCCGGCCGTGCCCTGCTGTCGGAGATCCTGCCCAAGGGCCTGCCGTTCTCCAACATCAACAAGGCGCTGAAGAAGAAGGAAATCTCCAAGCTCATCAACGTCTCGTTCCGCAAGTGCGGTCTGAAGGAGACGGTGGTCTTCGCCGACAAGCTGCTGCAGAACGGTTTCCGCCTGGCGACCAAGGCCGGTATCTCCATCGCCATCGACGACATGCTGGTGCCGCCTGAGAAGGCCAGCATCATCGAGCGCGCCGAGGGCGAGGTGAAGGAAATCGCCCAGCAGTACGCTTCCGGTCTCGTGACCGCGGGCGAACGCTACAACAAGGTGGTGGATATCTGGGGCAAGGCCGGCGACGAAGTGTCCAAGGTGATGATGGCCCAGCTGTCCAAGCAGAAGACCATCGACCGCCACGGCAAGGAAGTGGAGCAGGAGTCCTTCAACTCCATCTACATGATGGCCGACTCGGGCGCGCGGGGTTCCGCTGCCCAGATCCGTCAGGTGGCAGGTATGCGGGGCCTGATGGCCAAGCCGGACGGCTCGATCATCGAGACGCCCATTACCGCGAACTTCCGCGAAGGCCTGAACGTGTTGGAGTACTTCATCTCCACCCACGGTGCCCGTAAGGGTCTGGCCGATACGGCACTGAAGACGGCCAACTCCGGTTACCTGACGCGTCGTCTGGTGGACGTGACGCAGGATCTGGTGGTGACCGAAGACGATTGCGGTACGCACCAGGGCTCGCTGATGCGCGCCATCGTCGAAGGCGGTGAAGTCATTGAATCGCTGCGCGACCGTATCCTCGGCCGCACCGCAGCGGACGATGTGCTGCACCCGGAAAACCGTTCGGTGCTGGCACCGGCCGGCACGCTGCTGGAAGAAGACCTGATCGACGAGCTGGAAGCAGCCGGCGTCGATGAAGTCAAGGTTCGCACGGCGCTGACCTGCGAAACCCGCTACGGCATCTGCGCCAAGTGCTATGGCCGTGACTTGGGTCGCGGTGGCCAGATCAACCTCGGCGAGGCCGTGGGTGTGATCGCTGCGCAGTCGATCGGTGAGCCCGGCACGCAGCTGACCATGCGTACCTTCCACATCGGTGGCGCGGCGTCGCGCGCGGCGGTAGCGTCGAGCGTCGAGGCCAAGTCCAACGGCATCATCGGCTTCAACGCCACGATGCGCTACGTGAGCAACACCAAGGGCGACCTGGTGGTGATTGCACGTTCCGGCGAGATCGTCATCCATGACGAGCATGGCCGCGAGCGTGAACGCCACAAGGTGCCGTACGGCGCCACGCTGGCCGTCAAGGCTGACCAGACCATCAAGGCTGGCGTCATTCTTGCCAACTGGGACCCGCTGACCCGCCCGATCATCACGGAATTCGCCGGCCAGGTGAAGTTCGAGAACGTCGAAGAAGGCCTGACGGTTGCCAAGCAGGTGGACGATGTGACCGGTCTGTCGACCCTGGTCGTGATCGATCCGAAGCGTCGCGGCTCGGCCAAGGTGGTGCGTCCACAGGTCAAGCTGATCGACGCGCAGGGCCAGGAAGTCAAGATCCCTGGTACTGACCACTCGGTGACCATCGGCTTCCAGGTCGGTGCACTGATCCAGGTGCGCGATGGCCAGGACGTGGGCCCAGGCGAAGTGCTGGCCCGTATCCCGGTCGAAGGCCAGAAGACCCGCGACATTACCGGCGGTCTGCCGCGTGTGGCCGAGCTGTTCGAAGCCCGTTCGCCCAAGGACAAGGGCATGCTGGCCGAAATGACCGGTACCGTGTCGTTCGGCAAGGAAACCAAGGGCAAGGTGCGCTTGCAGATCACCGATCCGGACGGCAAGGTCTGGGATGAACTGATCCCCAAGGAAAAGAACATCCTGGTGCACGAAGGCCAAGTGGTGAACAAGGGCGAGTCCGTGGTGGACGGCCCGGCCGATCCGCAGGACATCCTGCGTCTGCTGGGCATCGAAGAGCTGTCGCGCTACATCGTCGACGAAGTGCAGGACGTCTACCGCCTCCAAGGCGTGAAGATCAACGACAAGCACATCGAAGTGATCGTGCGCCAGATGCTGCGCCGTGTCGTGGTCGAAGCGCCGGGCGATTCCGGCTACATAGGCGGCGAACAGGTCGAGCGTTCGGAAATGCTCAACACCAACGACCGTCTGCGTGGTGAAGACAAGGTGCCGGCTACCTACAGCAACCTGCTGCTGGGTATTACCAAGGCATCGCTGTCGACCGACTCGTTCATCTCTGCCGCGTCCTTCCAGGAAACCACGCGCGTGCTGACCGAAGCGGCCATCATGGGCAAGCGCGACGAGCTGCGTGGCCTGAAGGAAAACGTCATCGTCGGTCGCCTGATTCCCGCAGGTACCGGCATGGCCTACCACCAGGCGCGCAAGGCCAAGGACCAGATGGACGAGGCCGAACGCCGCGCCATCACCGAGTCGGAAGAAGCCGAGCTGGCTGCCGCGCATGCGGGTGACGCTTCGACCGATACGGCCGAGACCAGCGAAGGAGCGGCCTCGGCCGACTAAGCCCGGGCCCTCCGGCCGGCCCTGTGTGGCTGTGACCGCGCCCCATGCCCGCCCCAGCGGGCCTGGGGCGTTTTTGTTATTCCTGGGTGCATCTTTTGGCGATACTCTCCCCCATGTTTCCAAGTCTGTGGTGGTGGATGGTGCCCGCGGTTCTGCTGTCCTGGGCTGTCGGGGCGCACAACCGGCTGGTGCGCCTGCGCGGTGCGGTGCTGCAGGCCTTCACCACGGTTGATGTCCAAATGCAGCGCTGGATAGCGCTGGCCGAGTCACCCGCGGTGCCCTGGCCCGCCGATTCTCCAGCCGGTGATGCCGCGCCAGTTGACGGTGCCGTGCCCGCTACGGCGCAGGCGCTGTGGGCCGGGGTCCACGCGGCAGCGCTGCAACTGGGCGCCTCGCTGGCTGCGACCCGCGTCCGGCCGCTGGACCTGGGGGCCTTGGCGGCGTTGGGCGCGGCACGCGAAGTGCTGCGCTCGGCGTGGCTTCGTTTGCTGCAGGATTCGCCAGCCTTTGCCAGCAGCGTGCAGGCCGGGGGCGTTCATGTACTCTGGGACCAGCAGGACACGCAGGTCCAGCTGGCATGCGATCAATTCAACCTTGCCGTGGAGCGCTACAACACGGCCATCGGAGCGTTCCCCGCCGTACTGCTGGCGTGGATCTTCCGTTTCATACCTGCGCGACCCCTATGACGTCTTCCTCCGAGCGCGCCCCCTTGCGTGCCTCCGCCCCTGCGGTTTCCTCCCCGGTCTTCCCGGGGGATATTTCGCTGTGGCAGCAATTGCAGTCGACGGCCCAGACGCTGGTGGCGATCCGCAGCGGCCAGTCGGCGACGGCCGCGCTGCTGCAGGTGCCCGACGTGCTGCGCCCGGGCGTGCGGGCGCTGGTGTTCCATGTGCTGCGCTGGTTGGGCCAGGCTGAAGCCTTGCGCCGCAAGCTGGCCCCGCGCACCCCGCCGCCGCTGCCTGACGCCTTGTTATGCACGGCGCTGGCGCTGGCCTGGCGCGAATCGGATGCACCCTACGAGCCCTTCACCCTGGTGGACCAGGCGGTAGAGGCGGCCAAACGCTCGCCGGCCATGCGTGCCCAGTCGGGCTTCATCAATGCCTGCCTGCGGCGCTTCCTGCGGGAGCGCGATGCGCTGGTGGCGGCCACGTCCCAGGAGCCACTGGCTCTGTGGAACCACCCGCGCTGGTGGATAGACCGGCTCAAGCGCGACCACCCACGCCAGTGGCAGGACATCTTGCGCACCAATAACTCCCATGCGCCGATGGTGTTGCGGGTTAATAAGGAAAAAACGACTGTAGCCCTTGTCCTGCAAGGGCTTGATGCTATTGATTTGGAAGCGGAGGCCGTTGGCGACTGGGGCATCATGCTGCAGCGCGCGCTGCCGGTCGAGCAAATCCCGGGCTTTACCCAGGGCCTGATGTCGGTGCAGGACGGCGGAGCGCAACTGGCTGCGCCGCTGTTGCTGCAGGGCATGGACCTGTCACGACCTTTGCGGGTGCTGGACGCCTGCGCCGCGCCCGGTGGCAAGACGGCCCACCTGCGCGAATTCGCCGGGGCCGCCTCACCCATGCAACTGACCGCGCTGGACATCGATGGCCGGCGCTGCGAGCGCATCCACGAGAACCTGAAGCGGCTCGACCTGCAGGCACAGGTGCTGGTTGCGGATGCGCAGGAGCCGGCCCAGTGGTGGCCGCAACATTGCGGCAGCCAGCTTTTTGATGCCATCCTGCTGGACGCGCCCTGCACCGCATCGGGCATCGTGCGTCGCCACCCCGACGTGCGCTGGCTGCGCCGCGAGAGCGACGTGGAGCAGCTTGCCATCGTCCAGGCCGGGCTGCTGACCACCCTCTGGCCGCTGCTGGCGGCTGGTGGGCGGCTGCTGTATTGCACCTGCTCGGTCTTCCGTGCCGAGGGCGAGCACCAGATAGAAGCGTTTCTTGCGCACAACAGGGATGCGGTTTTGCTGCCATCTCCTGGTCATTTGCTGCCCCGTAACGGGGCGCAGCTGCATCACGTCCCGGACAATCTTCCAAGTGATCACGACGGCTTCTTCTACGCCCTGTTGCAAAAGCGTGCGGCCTGAGCCCTGCGGCTGGCTTGCGCGCCTGCTGTGCGGGCTGCTGCTGGCGTGGTGCGGCATCTGGATGGCGCCCGCTGGCGCGCATGGGGTGGACGTGCCGCAGTTGCGGATCGAGCGCGATGACGATGGCCTGTATCTGTCGGCCATGTTGGGTTTCGAGTTGCCGCCGCTGGTGGAGGATGCCCTCTACAAAGGCATTCCGCTGTTCTTCGCCGTCGAGGCTGACGTCATGCGCGATCGCTGGTACTGGCGTGACGAACGCATGGCCCATGCGGAGCGCTACCTGCGCTTGGCCTACCAGCCGTTGACGCGGCGCTGGCGCTTGATCGTCTCGCCCACGCCCATCGGCAATGCCGGTCTGGGCGTGGCGCTGAGCCAGAATTTCGATGAGTTGGCCGATGCCATGGCCTCGATACGGCGCATTGCGCGTTGGCGCGTTGCCGACCTGGTCGACATCGATGCCGATGGCCGCTACAGCGTGGACTTCCGCTTCCGGCTGGACACCTCGCAACTGCCGCGCCCCTTGCAGATGGGGGTGATCGGCCAGTCCGACTGGAGCCTGTCGGCTGAGCGCAAGCTGCGCCTCGACCAGGACGGCGGGCGGTGAAAGCGTCTAAAGACCGCTACTCGCTGCTGCGCTCGCGCGCCGTGCGCTGGGCGGTGGGCATCGGTGCGGCGACCATGGTCTCGATTGGCCTGGTGTTGATGTTCCTGCTGACCCAGGCCACCAACAACCGCGCGCTTTACGAGCGCAACTACAGCCGCCTGTTCGGGGTGAACGTGGTCGTGGCCGTGCTGCTGCTTGCCGTCATCGCCTGGATCGCGGTGCGCCTGTATGGCCGGCTGCGCCGTGGCCGCTTCGGCAGCCGGCTGCTGATGAAGCTGGCCATCATCTTTGCCATCCTGGGCTTTCTGCCGGGCATGCTGATCTATACCGTGTCCTACCAGTTCGTCTCGCGCTCCATCGAAAGCTGGTTCGACGTCAAGGTCGAAGGCGCGCTGGACGCAGGCCTGAGCCTGGGGCGGGCCACGCTCGATGCACTGGCCAACGACCTGGCATCGAAGACGCGCGCCGCTGGTGCCCAGCTAGCCAACCTGCCCGACGCCGCGGCCGGCCTGACGCTGGAGCGCATCCGCGACCAGCTCGGTGCCAGCGACGTGGTGCTGTGGAACGCCCAGGGGCATTTGATCGCCAGCGCTGGCCAGTCGCGCTTCCAGCTGAATCCGGAGCGGCCCAGCACGCAGTTGCTGCGCACGGTGCGCAGCCAGCGCGCCGTCGCCCAGATCGAAGGGTTGGATGATCTTTCGCCCAATGCCGACATCTCGGGCGCGCGCGTGCGCGCCACCGTGCTGGTGTCTGGCAGCGGGATGGAGCTGGCCACCGATACGCGCTATCTGCAGACCACCCTGCCGCTGCCACCCACCTTGGTCGCCAACGCCGTGGCCGTGCAGGAGGCCAATCGTGAGTACCAGGAGCGTGCGCTGGCACGTGAAGGCCTGCGGCGCATGTACATCGGCACGCTCACCCTGAGCCTGTTCCTTGCGGTCTTCGGGGCGGTGTTGCTCGCGATCCTCCTTGGCAACCAGTTGGCGCGGCCGTTGCTGGTGTTGGCCGAAGGGGTGCGTGAGGTCGCCGCCGGCGACCTGAGTCCCAAGGCCGTGCTGCAAGGCAAGGACGAACTCGGCGGCCTGACCCGCGCCTTCGCAGACATGACGCAGCAGTTGGCCGACGCGCGCGCCGCCGTCGACAAGAGCATGCTGCAGGTCAACACGGCGCGTGCGAATCTGCAGACCATCCTCGACAACCTGACCGCAGGCGTCATCGTGCTGGATGGCGGTGGCCGCATCCTGTCCTCCAACCCTGGCGCCACCCGGGTGCTGCGCGCGCCATTGGCGGCTTCGGAGGGGCGGCTGCTGGCCGAGATCACCGGCCTGGAGGAGTTTGGCCGCGGCGTGCAGGCGCAGTTCGACACCTTCCTGGGCGAGCAGGAGCAGCATGGGATAGACCACTGGCAGCACTCCTTCGAATTGCATGCGGGCGCCTCCGGCCCGCAGCAGGACGTCACCACCGTCGTTGCGCGCGGCGCGGAACTGCCGGGCGCCGCCCGGCTGCTGGTGTTCGACGACATCTCCGAAATCGTCTCGGCCCAGCGCGCCCAGGCCTGGGGCGAGGTCGCGCGCCGACTGGCGCACGAGATCAAGAACCCGCTAACGCCGATCCAGCTCTCGGCCGAGCGGCTGCAGATGAAGCTCGACGGCAAGCTCGGCGCCCCGGAGCAGGCCATATTGACCAAGTCGGTGCGAACCATCGTCGAGCAGGTCGATGCCATGAAGCGCCTGGTCAACGAGTTCCGCGACTATGCGCGCCTGCCGGCTGCCGAGCTGAAGCCGGTAGACCTGAATGCGTTGATCGCTGACGTGCTGCACCTCTACGAACACGACGACGCCGGCGGGGTGCCGGTGCGCGGCGAGTTCGACCCACGCTGCCCGCCGGTGCGCGGCGATGCCCAGCAACTGCGCCAGATCGTGCACAACCTGGTGCAGAACGCACAGGATGCCACCGAGGCCGCGCGACGCGACCCGGTACCGCCGGTCCTGATCCGCACCCGCTTCAGCGAAACCTCCGGACGCGTGCGGTTGACCGTGGTCGACAGCGGCACCGGCTTTGCTGAAAGCATCCTCAAGCGTGCCTTCGAGCCCTATGTCACGACCAAGTCCAAAGGCACCGGACTCGGGCTTGCCGTAGTGCGCAAGATCGCCGATGAGCACCGAGCGCGCATCGACATCGCCAACCGTGTGGAAGATGGCGAGACAGTCGGGGCGCAAGTGTCGCTATCATTGCCGCTCGCCTCGTCTGCCGCCGGTTAGCCGGCTGGCGGGCATTTACTTACAAAGCACCTCTGACACGGTCCACGCGCATTCCGCTATGGCAAATATCTTGGTGGTCGACGATGAGCTGGGTATTCGGGATTTGCTCTCGGAGATCCTCAACGACGAAGGCCACACCGTCGAACTCGCCGAAAACGCGGCGCAGGCGCGTGCGGCCCGCAACCTCGGGCCCTACGACCTGGTACTGCTGGACATCTGGATGCCGGATACCGACGGCGTGTCGCTGCTCAAGGAGTGGGCAGCCGCTGGCACGCTGTCCATGCCGGTGATCATGATGAGTGGGCACGCCACCATCGACACCGCCGTCGAAGCCACGCGCATCGGCGCCCACGCCTTCCTGGAAAAACCCATCACCCTGCAGAAGCTGCTCAAGGCCGTGGAGCAGGGCCTGTCGCGCGGAGAAAGCCGCAAGGCGGCGGCCACGCCGGCAGCGCCTTCGCCTGCGGTCGCGCTGTCGCTGCCTGTTGCGGCAAGCGGTGACGGGGCTGCGGCCGGGGTTGCAGCGCCTGAATCGACCGCACGCAATCGCCAGACTTTTGATCTGGACCGTCCCCTGCGCGAAGCGCGCGATGGCTTCGAGAAGGCGTACTTCGAGTTCCACCTGGCGCAAGAGGGCGGCTCCATGACGCGCGTGGCGGAAAAGACCGGCCTGGAACGCACGCACCTGTACCGCAAGCTGCGCCAATTGGGCGTGGACCTGAGCCGCGGCAGGCGTTCGGCCGGTTGAGACCTATTTTTGAAAAAGCCGAAAAGCTCGTGTTATACTTTAAGGCTCAGGCCCGGTAGCTCAGTTGGTAGAGCAGCGGATTGAAAATCCGCGTGTCGTTGGTTCGATTCCGACCCAGGCCACCATATTCAGCAAAGCGCTGCAGCTTAAAAGTTGCAGCGCTTTTTTGTTGCCTCGGCCACGGAGCTTGGTGCTATTGCAGTTGGGCTGGTGCCGCCGCCACCGGCTTCAGGCTGTAGGTCAGCGTCCCGTAGCCCAACTGGTCATAGCCCCCGCTGTTGGGGCCGTAGTCGCCGCCACCGCCTTCGGGGCGCACCTTGTCCGTGAACATCCGGGTGTAGGGGGCGGGCAGGCCTTTCAGCACTACGTAGTGGTTGTAGAGCAGCTCCCAGATCGGGCGGGTGTCGCCGCGGCCGGCACCGGAAATGACGTCCTGTGTCACGTCACTGTTGCGGTAAGGCGTGTAGGGCACGTCATAGCCCAGGTTGTACTTGGCGATGTACTCGATGCCGCGCAGCAGCCGGTTGTCCTGGTAGCTGAACAGGTCGTCGTTCTGGTTCCAGGCCATCTGGCAGAAGGCGCCCACCAAGGCCAGGTCGAGCATGCTGTGGCCCTGGTCGCGCCCGCTTTCCTGGACCTGGCCCAGGCCTTCCGGGTAGAGCTGCCACACCAGTTGCTCCAGCGCGCCATTGCCCTTGCCGTGCTTGTAGTAGCTGATGGCCTCGTCGTAGATATCGTGCCGGTCGGTCAGGATGCCGATCGCCAGCATGGAATCCAGATTGGCCAGATCCCAGTTGGCCCAGTAGTGGTCGATCTTGGCGCCGTTGTGCCGCACCAGGAAGTCGTGGTTCATGGGGTAGAACACGTCCAGCATCATCTTCTGGAAGCGCTGCTGATGCTCCGCCGGCCACTGCGGGTAGCTGCGCATCATCTCTGCAGCATTGGCCAACTGGTAGCCATAGATGCCAGACGCCAGGAACTTGTCGGAGTTGCCACCGATGCTGGTCAACGAGCCAGCCCAGGCGTCGAGGATGCTCACGGCCTTGTCGGCATAGGCGGTGTCACCGCTGATCTTCCAGCGCAAGGCCAGTGCATAAGCTGCGGCAGCGTCCTGGTACAGGGCAGCATAGTTTTCGGCATGGGTTCCATCCTTGCCGCGGTAGACCGTCACCTGCGGATGGGGCGTCCAATTCAGGGACGCGTGCTTGTTTTGCAGCAGGCGGTTCCAGCCCGCCGTCCAGGGCTGCGCGCCCTCGGCCACCCGGCTCTTCATACGATCGAAGTCTGCCTGCGTATGCAAGGCCCCGGGGTGGACAAAGGAGGCCGCCTGCGCGAGAGGTGCCAGCAGGGCCGCCAAGGCCGTTGCACAAAGGATGCGGGCCCCGGGTCTGGTGAAGAGCATGGACAAGCCTGTCGATGGATGTGGAAAGCATCACAACGCGATGTCTGGCCGAACGTTGACAGGCATCCGGCATACCTTGGCGTGGTGCACAGGTGCTCGCCAGAGGTGAGTCGACACCAAGTACTGCAGTTCTCGTTACCGCTGTTGCCGAAAGAAGGACTGGTTCACCGAATAGCGTCGTCCACGCTCCAGGACGCGTAGACCAGCGCCGGCAGGTCGGGGGAGTTCACCTGGCCCAGCAGATCGCGCACCTGGTCTTTCACGCGGGCGAGTTCCAGCTGCGCGCCGCGTGCGCGCACATAGGCGGCGAAGTCGCACAGGGCTTCGATGCTGGTGGCATCCAGGTCGGGGGATTCTTCCAGGCTCAGCACCATGCGCTGCAGTGTGGGCGTTGCCGCAATCCGGCTGCGGATGCTTGCAAACACCGCATCCGCATTGCCAAAGAAAAGCGGCACTTCGGGGCGTGCGATCAGCACGCCGGCGGGCACTACCGCTTCGGGGTGGCGGCTGGTGTCGACATAGTCGTGGCTTTGGCCCAGGCGGCCAAGCCAGCTCACCGTGGTGCGCGAGAAGCCGCGCAGCAACAACAACAGGCTGACGCCAATGGCAGCGAGCAGGCCATCGAGCACGCCCAGCAGCAGCACCGCGGCCACTGCCACCAAGGCCACCAGGCGGTCGCGCCGCCACTGGAAATAGGGGCGCAAGGCGGCGGGGTTGAGGGTGTGGCTGACGGCATGGATCACGATCGCGGCCAGCAGCGGCTCGGGCGTGTGGGCAATCCAGGGCAGCAGCGTGAGCACGGCTACCAGCACCACGGCGCCCGCCACCAGGCCGGCCGCGCGGCTCTGCGCGCCAGCCGATTCATTGGCCGAGGTGGCGGAGTAGCCCGCACCCACCGGCATGCCCTGGAACAGCGCGGACAGCAGGTTGGCGCCGCCCAGCGCGAGCAGGTCCCGGTTGGCCGACATGTTGTCGCCGTGGCGCAGGGCAAAGGTGCGGATCGAGCCATAGGATTCGGCGTAAAGGATCAATGCCATCGCAAAGGCCAGTTCGCAGAGGCTCAGCCATTGGGCGCGGTCAAGCGATGGCATACGCGGGTGCGAGAAGTCGAGCGAGATCGGCCCGACCGCCGCCACGCCCCAGGCGTGGCACAGCCCGCTCACGTCGAGCGCGATGCCGCACACGATCACCAGCAGCGCGGCCGGCACCGCGCGCCAGCGGGCCAGGCTGCGCAGCAGCAGCAGCGCCACCAGCGCCATGGCGGCACCGGCAAGGTTCCACTGCCGCCAGTCGGCGGCAAGACCGGCGATGAGCCGGAAGAAATCGCTGTGCGCCGGCTGCACGGCCAGTACCGTGGGCAACTGCTTGACCACGATGGTCAGCGCCAGCCCGAGCGCGAAGCCGCGCAGCACCGGCTTGGCGATCAGGCTCGACACGGCCCCGAGCTTGGCAATGCCGGCGATGACAAAGAACACGCCTGTCAGCAGCACGATGCCGGCGCCCAGGATCAGCCGCGTCGTGGCATCGACGCCGGGGAGGGCGGTGGTGGCGGCAAACAGCACGGCGGCGGACGATGACGTTGCAGAAACAATCGCGAAGCGGCTGCTGCCGAAGAGGCCATAGACCAACAGGCCCGCGAAGAGCGCCATCACGCCGGCCTGCGGCGGCAGCCCGGCGATGCCCGAATAGGCCACGGCTTCGGGCAGCAGCAAGCCTGCGATGGACAGGCCTGCCATCAGGTCGGCGAGGCGAGGTGGGTGGCCTGATGCGTTCATGTACCAGGCCTGCGATTCACAGCTGAACCGATGCGTGCCCGATGCCGGCAAATTCGACCGTGACCAGCTCGCCTGCGGCCACTGGGAGCAGGCCGACCCAACTGCCGGTGGTGACCACCGTACCCGCGGCCAGGCTGCGGCCGTCTTGCGTGGCATGGCGCAGCCACGCCGGCAGCAAAAAGGCTGGGTCGCCCAGCGAGTGCGTGCCATGCCGCTCGACCGGCGGCTGCGTGCCTATCTGCACGCAGCAGGCCTGCGCGCCCCAGTCGCGCGGCGCAAAGGCGGTCCAGGCGCCCAGCACCAGTGCGCCATGGGACAGCTGATCGGCCATCTGGCACAGCGCGGGCGCGTCTAGCGCTTCCTGCCAGCGCGAATCCACGATCTCTATCGACACGGCCATGGCGTCGACCAGCGCGCTGGCGCTGTCGGCGTCCAGCCGCGCGGCCAGTTCCTCGTTGACATCGCACGCCAGCCGCAGCGCGATCTCGGCCTCGATGCCGCGCGGCCGCAAGAGCGGCCAGCGGCTGCCGTGGGCCGGGCTCTCACACACCCCTGCTGGCGGCAGTGGCGCGTGGCTGAGCACTGCGTTGCGCGACGGGCCACCCGATTTCCAATACTGCGGCGGCGCGGTGCCAAACCAGCCCAGCTCGTGCGCCACGCGCTGCTGCACCGCATAGGCGGCGTTGGTGTCGTTCAGGGCATGGAGCAATGGCGCGGCCTGGGGCGCCGAGCCGTCGCGGCGCGCGCGGACCAGGGCCTGGGCGACGGCGTCGAGCGGCGATGGGTTCATGTCTGTTTTTTCTGGCCGGGGCGAGTGGGGCCAGAGCGCACCGGCGGGCTCAATGCGCGGTGCGCGAGGCGGTCTTGGCGGCGCGCGGCATCTTGCCGTGCGGCACGCTGGCCAGCCGCTTGAACATGCGGCGGCAGTAGCCGGCGATGTGCAGGCAGTTGTTGATCTCTTCCACCGGCAGCGGGCCCGACACCACGACGATGTCGTTGGCCGCGTCTTGTGCGCCTGCGGCCCGCAGCCGGCGCCGGGCGCCGATGGCCCAGGACTGGATGCGCAGGGGGCTGCCATGCTGGTGCAGCACGCCGGTGCTGGCGTCGAAGGCGATGGCGACCGTGTCGGTCTTGAGCCGGAAGCGGCGCTCCCCGGTGGCACAGCTGGGGGCTTCGCGCATGTCGTACAGGTAGTAGCTGCCGGCCTTGAGCTGGTATTGCAGGTCCATTCTCGAATCTCCTTGTGCGGATTGTCGAAGGTGCCCCCGCATGGGAAGGCGGGGGAAAGGGCGGCAAAACCCGTCTTTCTTGTCCGTTCAAGAGGACTGACGGCCGGACCTGCGCAGCCGGGCGCCATTGTAGGAAAGCGCATGGGCGGCCCATGTGTGCAATGGTGACGGGCCGTGATAATGGCCGGGCGCCACTGTCGGCGCGGCCCTGAACCCTATTGCCCGATACCTGACCGTGCCCCAGCAGAAAGCGTCTACCCGTCCCTCGCGCCGCAGCAGCGGCGGCATCACGCTCAATGATGTTTCCCGGCTGGCGGGCGTCTCGGCCATCACCGTATCGCGTGCGCTGAACACGCCGGCCATGGTGTCGGCAGAGGCGCGCGAGAAGGTGCGCCGCGCGGTCGAGCTGACCGGCTACGTGCCCAACCTGCTGGCTGGCGGCCTGGCCTCCAACCGCAGCCGGCTGGTGGCCGCGCTGGTGCCGACCATTGCCGGCCCGGTGTTCCTGGAAACCATACAGTCGCTGACCGAGGCCCTGGCCGAAGAGGGCTACCAGCTGATGCTGGGGCAGAGCGGCTACAACAACGCCCGTGAAGACGCGCTGATCGACGCCATCGTCGGCCGGCGCCCGGACGGCATCGTGCTGACCGGCATCATGCGCTCGGCCGAGGGGCGGCGCCGCCTGCTGGCCTCGGGCATTCCGGTGGTGGAGACCTGGGACATCACGCCCACGCCGGTGGACATGCTGGTGGGTTTCTCGCACCAGAAGGTGGGCCTGGAGACGGCGCGTTTCCTGTACGCACGCGGCTATCGGCATCCGGCGGTGGTGGCGGGCGACGACCAGCGCGCAGCGCAACGCACGGCAGGCTTTCGCCAGGGCATGGCCAGCCTGGGCGGCGGCGCCGTGCAAGAGCGCCTGGTGGCCGCGCCCACCACGCTGGGCCATGGCCGCGAGGCCCTGGCCGCACTGCTGGCAGAGGGGCGGCCGTGCGACGTGGTGGTCTGCAGCTCGGACGGCCTGGCGCACGGCGTCATCATCGAGGCGCAGGCGCGTGGCCTGCAGGTGCCGGGCGACCTGGGCGTGATGGGCTTTGGCGACCTGGCCTTTGCGCGCGACGCGCACCCGGCCATCACCACGGTGCGCATCGACGGCACGGCCATCGGTCGGCAGGCGGCGCGCTTCATCGTGGACCGCGCGGCGGGCCGCGAGGTCGAGCACAAGGTGCTGGACCTGGGCTTTTCCATCGTCGAGCGCGCCAGCGCTTGATGCCGGCGGCGCTCTCCAGCTAGCGCTTTCCCGAATGCAGGCCGCCGCGGGAATCCTTTAAGATCGGCATGACAGCGCTAACATTTTGATTTCTGCTGCCGCCAGGACAGGGCGGCAGCCTGAATGAAACCGTAGTGCAACGCCTGCCCGAGACGCCCCTGAGAGCGTTGTCGCATTGCGATGGATTCCCCCACACAAGACAGGAGACATGCCATGTCCCGGACACCCTCTTCCCCCGCCCTGCGCGCCCGGCGCACGGCCCTTTCGCGCATTGGCCTGGCCACGGCCGCTGTGGCGCTGCCGCCAGCGGTATTTGCCCAGTCGGGCGAGGCGCCCTGGCCTTCGCGCGCCATCACCTATGTCGTGCCCTTCACGCCGGGCGGCTCCACCGACGTGATCGGCCGGGTCATTGCGCAGAAGCTGGGCGAGGTGCTGGGCCAGCCGGTCATCGTCGACAACAAGCCCGGCGCGGCCGGTGCCGTGGGCGCAACCTATGTGGCCAAGGCCAAGCCCGACGGCTACACGCTGTTTGGCGGCACCATCAGCACCCACGCGATCAACGCCAGCCTGTACAAGAACCTGTCTTATGACCCGGTGAAGGACTTCGAGCCGATCTCGCTGGTGGCCTTCTTGCCCAACGTGCTGATGGTGGCGCCGGGCCTGGGCGTGAACTCGGTGGCCGAGCTGATCGCGCTGCTGAAGAAGGACCCGGCCAAGCGCACCTTTGCGTCTTCCGGCCCCGGCACCTCCACCCATCTGGCCGGCGAGATGCTGGGCGACATGCTGGGCATCAAGCTCACCCACATCGCCTACAAGGGCACGCCGCCGGCGATGCTCGATGTGTCCTCCGGCCAGGTCACCTTCATGTTCGACCAGATGACCGCGGCGCTGCCGCTGGTGCAGGCCGGCAAGCTGAAGCTGCTGGCCGTTACCAGCGCCAAGCGCATGGCGCTGGCGCCGCAGCTGCCGACCATGATCGAGGCCGGCGTGCCGGGCTTCGAGATGGCGTCCTGGCAGGCGGTCTACGCGCCCAAGCACCTGCCCAAGCCGATTGCGCAGCGCCTGGCAACCGAGATCACCAAGATCCTGCAGCAGCCCGAGGTGCACGACAAGCTCACCAACCAGCTGGGCATGGATGTTGTGGCTGGCACGCCCGAGCAGTTGGCGGCCTTGATGCAAAAGGAAATCCCGCGCTGGGGTGAACTCGTCCGCAAATCCGGCGCGGAACCAGGCTGACCATTCCCGTTTTTCTTCCCTCCACCAACTCCCATGACCGCTACCGCCGAACTCTCTCCCACCACCCTTGAGCAACTGCGCAAGGTCAGCACCGCCACGCTCTGCACCCAGTTGTTCAAGCGCGGCTTTCGCAATGTGTTTCTGCAGGGCATTGCGCGCCTCACCACGCCCTCGGGCGGCAACCTGGTTGGGCCGGCCTTCACCATGCGCAACATCCCGGCGCGCGAGGACCTGGACCAGCTCAGCGCTTTCGATGACCCGAATCACCCGCAGCGCAAGGGCATCGAGAGCGTGCCGCCCGGCCACGTGCTGGTGCTGGATTGCCGCGGTGAAACGCGCGTGGCATCCGGCGGGCAGATCCTCACCACGCGGCTCAAGGTGCGCGGTGCCGCCGGCCTGGTGTCTGACGGCCCGGTGCGCGACAGCGGCCGCATCGCCGAGATGGATTTCCCCGTGTACTGCGCCGGCGGCAGCGCGCCGCTGAATCTGCTGCAGCACCATGCCATCGACCTCAACGTGCCCATCGCCTGCGGTGGCGTGGCGGTATACCCGGGTGACGTGCTGGTGGGCGACGACGAGGGCGTGGTGGTCATCCCCCAGCACCTGGCCGCAGAAGTAGCCGCCGACGCCGTCGAGCAGGAACTGATGGAGGTCTTCATCCTGGAGAAGGTCGAAGCCGGCGCCAAGCTGGCCGGCACCTATCCGCCCAACGCCGAGACCCGCGCCGCCTACGCGGCCTGGCGCGCCCAGCGCTGAGAGGCGGGGGTACGCCGGGCGTGAAGCTATAAAAATAATAGCTATATGCCCAGGTGGGTATTGGGCTAAGGCCACTTTTGACTAAAAAACGGTAACTACTCACCCCCGTTCGCCCTGAGCCTGTCGAAGGGCTTGCCCCACACGGGCAGGGCTTCGACAGGCTCAGCCCGAGCGGTGAGAGGAGCTGAGTAGTTACAAAAACGGAGACCTGCCATGTGCAATCCCCAACGGCCCATCACACGCCGCCGCGCCCTGCATGCGGCCCTTGTCCTGGCGGCCAGCCTGCCGCTGGCCGGCCCGCTGCATGCGCAGGCGCCAGCCTTCCCGAGCAAGCCGCTCACCATCGTCGTGCCGGCCTCGCCGGGCGGCGCCATCGACCTTGCCGCGCGCCTGATCGGCAACAAGCTGACAGAGGCCTGGGGCCAGCCGGTGCTGATCGACAACCGCACCGGCGCCACCGGCATCATCGGCACTGACTTCGTTGCCAAGAGCGCGCCCGACGGCCACACCCTGGTGCTGGTGGCCAGCAGCCATGCGATCAACCCGAGCATGGTGAAGAAGCTGCCCTTCGACACCGTCAAGAGCTTTGCGCCCGTGGTGCTGACCCATGTCGTGCCGCTGGTGCTGGTGGTCTCGCCCACGCAGCCCTTCAAGACCGTGGCAGAGCTGATCGCCTACGGCAAGGCGAATCCGGGCCAGCTCACGTTTGCGTCCAGCGGCAGCGGCGGCGCGCCGCATTTCTCGGGCGAGCTGTTCAAGACCATGGCGGGCTTGGAGATGACGCACATCCCCTACAAGGGCAGCACGCTCGCGCATCCCGATTTGATCAGCGGGCGCACCGCGCTGATGTTCGACACCGTGGCCGCCACCCATGCGCAGATCAAGGCCGGCCGCCTGCGCGCGCTGGCCGTGACCACGGCGCGGCGCTCTTCCATCCTGCCCGAGGTGCCGACCATGCAAGAGGCCGGCATGCCCGGCTTTGAGACCAGCACCTGGGGCGGCCTGCTGGCACCGGCCGGCACGCCGCCGGCTACCGTGGCCAAGCTCAATGCCGAGGTCAACCGCATCCTGCAGCTGCCCGACGTGCGCAAGAGCCTGCAGGACGCGGGCATAGAGCCGGGCGGCGGCACGGCGCCGCAGTTCGCCGACTTCATCGGCAGCGAGATGATCAAATGGGCCAAGGTTGCCAAGGACGCGGGCATACAGCCCGAGTGATCGCGCCCTGCCGTTTTCCACTTCCACTCTTCACTTTTCAACGATGCGACACCGTGTTCTTCTGCAGCAGGGCGCCTTGCTGCCCGCCCTTGAATCCCGCCTGACTGCGCAGTACGAGGTGCAGCACCTGCCGCCGGCCGGCGCCGAGCGCAGCGCTTTTCTGGCGGCGCACGGCGCGGGCGTGCAGGGCCTGGCGACATCGGCGCGCTTTGGTGCCGATGCCGCGCTGATCGCGGCACTGCCAGACCTCAAGGTCATCTCCAGCTTCGGCGTGGGCCTGGACACGCTGGACCTGGCCGCCGCGCGCGCCCGCGGCATTGCCGTGGGCTACACGCCCGACGTGCTCAACGACTGCGTCGCCGACACCGCCTTTGCGCTGCTGATGGACGTGGCGCGCAACACCAGCGCGGCGGATCGCTTCGTGCGCCGTGGCGACTGGCTGAAGGGCCAGTTCCCGCTGTCCACCCAGGTCTCGCACAAGCGCCTGGGCATCCTCGGCATGGGCCGCATCGGCCGCGTCATCGCGCGCCGCAGCAGCGGCTTTGACATGCAGGTGCGCTACCACAACCGCAAGCCGCTGCAGGACGTGGACTATGCCTACGAGCCCACCTTGAAGGGCCTGGCCGAGTGGGCGGACTTCCTCGTCATCGCCAGCGCCGGCGGCGCCGAGACGCGTGGCCTGGTGTCGGCCGAAGTCCTGCAGGCGCTCGGCCCCAAGGGCTACCTGATCAACATCTCGCGCGGCACCGTGGTGGACGAGGCCGCGCTGGTCGATGCACTGGTGCACCGGCGCATCGCCGGCGCCGGGCTGGATGTGTTCGAGCGCGAACCGCAGGTGCCCGAGGCACTGCTGGCCCTGGACAACGTGGTGCTGCTCCCGCATCTGGCCAGCAACACCCACGAAACCCGCGCCGCCATGGCCCAGCGCGTAGAAGACAACCTGGCCGCATTCTTTGCAGGCCAGCCGCTGGTAAGCGCCGCGCTATAGAGCAGAGCATGCCCGTAGCCAAAGACACCGTGGATCTGGCTCCGCCAGTCCACAGGTGTCGCCCCCGGAAGGGGGAAGGCGAAGACGCGAAGCGCGTAGCCTGGGGGCGAGCTAAAAGTCCACAATGCTGAACCCCACGCTGAACACCGTGCGCTTGTTGTTGTAGTCGATGATGCTGTCGCCATAGCCGCTGAACAGCTGCGTGTGCAGGCGCAGGCCGCTGTA
The DNA here is from genome assembly GCA_038961845.1 of Xylophilus sp. GW821-FHT01B05. Taxonomy (NCBI): domain Bacteria; kingdom Pseudomonadati; phylum Pseudomonadota; class Betaproteobacteria; order Burkholderiales; genus Xylophilus; species Xylophilus sp. GW821-FHT01B05. The sequence continues at coordinate 5,262,030 of CP152408.1, read as the reverse complement.
GCTGTTGCCCACGCCATCGCCCAGCGAGCGCAGCCATTCCAGCCGCACCGAGCCGCGGTTGCTGCCGCCGAACGAGTTGCGCACCGTGCCCATGAAGGTGTTCTTGCGGTCCGGGTTCCAGGTCGCAAGCAGCTCGCCGCGGCCGACATAGTTGCTGATGCCGGGGTTGTTGTCGTTCAGCGCTGATTCGCTCAGGCGCTTCCAGATGCGGGCGTTGACGCTGTACTCGTTGCCGTGCTCGAAGCCGGTCATCAGGTAGACCCGGTTCCAGCTGCGTGACAGCGGATCGCTCTGGCCGTTGGACTGGTGCACCAGCCCGGCGCCGCTGTAGCGCCAGTTCCAGCCAAAGGGCAGGGCGGCGGTGGTCGGGTAGACGTAGATCAGCTCGGGCTCGTAGTCGGTGCTGCGGAATGGGCGCGAAAGTTCGGTGTTGAAGAACTGCCAGTACGACTGCTGGCTGTAGGCCACCCAGAGCGAGTCGCGCAGCGTGGAGCCGGCCGGCGTCAGCAGGCCGCTGGCCAGTTTGGTACGCACCGACAGCTGCAGCCGCAGCTCTTGCTTTTGGTAGTCGATCGCCGTGCTGGCGCTGTTGTTCGGGTTGCCGGAGGTCGGCTGCCGGTTCACGTTGTTGGCGGTGACCACCGACAGGCCGTTGGCGCGGAAGCCACGGAAGCTGAAGGTCGGGCAGCTGCTGCCCGATTCCAGCTCCCAGAAGCGCGAGACGGTGGAGTACTGCCGGTCCTTGCAGCCCTGCTCCAGCCCCACGCCGACGATGCCGACCGAATCCGTGGCCGTGGTGGCCCCTGCCGCCGGCGCGGGCTGGGCCGATGCCAGGGCGGCCGCCACGTCGGCGCGGATCGCCGAAGCCGCCGCGCCGGGCGGTGCTGCGTTGCCGATGCTGGCCGAGGCCGCTGCGGCGGCGCTGGAGCGTGACTCCACCGCATTGACCAGCGTTTGCTGGGCATGCGCCCACTGGTCGAAGCAGGCCAGGCGCACGGCGCTGTCGCTGAGGGCCGCGCACTGCTGCCAGGCGGTGGCGCTGGCGATGCGGCCTTCGGTCACCGGCGCCAGCGGCGTGGCGGCGCTGGGTACTGGCTGCGGCTTCTTGGCCGTCTGCGCGCTGGCGCCTGCGCTGGCCAGCAGCAATGCTGCGGCCAGGGCGACGGCCCGGTGGTGCGTCAGGGGCTTAGCTTGCGCAGCACGAAGGCGCGCTTGCTGTCGGTGGCGGAGTCGGTCCATGTTCCCTCGATCTTTCTGCCGCAACTGCCGGCGCTGACTTGCCCTTCCCAGAGGGCGGTGATGGATTTGCCGGTAGAGGATGCATCGATGGCGACGATGCCCTCGTCCGCGTCGCCGGCGACCTGGGCGGTGGCGTCGCCATAGCTCACGCTGCCACGCACCGCATTGGCAAAGTCGGGGTGCGGCGCCAGCGTCATGGTGCCGGTATCGCTGCGGTCGGCAAAGCGCACCTCCCAGCGGCCCACCAATTGCGCCTGGCCGACCTTGTTGGCGGCGATGCAGCCCGGGGCCGATGAAGTGGCAGGCGCGTCGGCCGCGTGCGCGCTGGCCGCGCCCAGGGCGCAGGCCAGCAAAAGGGAATGCAGTAGCTTGTTCATGTCGGTCATGTCCGGGCTTCGCTGGCAGCGGCGGCTGCTACGCCGGCTTGAGCCTTCTTGGCAAATTCGGCGCGCAGCGCGCGCAGCTTTTCGCGCGGGTCTTCTTTGGTGGTTTCCTTGTCCAGCGCCATCTCGGCGATGAAGCGGCTGGGTTGCACGGCGACCATCTCGCGGCCCTTCTTGCGCCGGCGCGTCCAGCTCACGGCCAGGCTGCGCTGGGCGCGGGTGATGCCCACGTACATCAGGCGGCGCTCTTCCTGCAGGCGCTGGGCGGTTTCGTCGCTCACCATCTTTTGCCGGCCGCCGTCGTCGTCGAGCTTGAAGGGCAGCATGCCCTCGGTCACGCCCACCAGCACCACGTGCGGCCACTCCAGGCCCTTGGAGGCATGCAGGGTAGAGAGCGTGACCATGTCCTGGTCTTTCTCGCGCTCGCTGATGGTGGACAAGAGCGAGATCGTCTGCGCCACTTCCATCAGGCTCTTGGTCTCGCTGGCCAGCACCGGGTTGGCGCCAGAGGCATCGTCGATCTGGCCACCGCAGCGCTGCGACATCCATTCGCAGAAATCGATCACATTGCCCCAGCGCGCGGCGGCGACCTTGTCGCTGTCTTCGCCTTCGAGCAGGTGCTGCTCGTAGTCGATCTCTTTCAGCCATTCCATCAGGAAGGCGAGCGCGGCCTCGGCGCCCATGGTCTGGCGCGCGCGGTATTCCAGGTCGTTCATGTAGCGGCCGAACTCAAGCAGGCCGTCCATGGCGCGCTCGGGCAGCATGCTGGGCAGCGACGCCGAGAACAGCGAGGCGAACAGGCTCAGCTTGTACTTGCTGCCGAACTCGCCGAGCTTGCCCAGCGTGGTGTGGCCGATGCCGCGTTTGGGCGTGGTGACCGCGCGCAAAAAGGCCGGGTCGTCGTCGTTGTTGACCCACAGCCGAAACCAGGCGCACAGGTCGCGGATCTCGGTGCGATCGAAGAAGCTGGTGCCGCCCGACACCTTGTACGGAATGTTGTACTTGCGCAGCGCCTTCTCGAAGGGCTTGGCCTGGTGGTTGGCGCGGTAGAGGATGGCGAAGTCGCGCCACTCCTTGTGCTGCGAGGTCTCGCGCAGGCCCATGATGCGGGCGGCGGCGCGCTCGGCCTCGTGCTCTTCGCTGTCGGCATCGACCACGCGCACCGGCTCGCCTTCGCCCAGCTCGCTGAACAAGGTCTTGGGAAACAGCTTGGGGTTGGGCCCGATCACGTTGTTGGCGGCGCGCAGGATGGCGCTGGTGGAGCGGTAGTTCTGCTCCAGCTTGATGACCTTGAGCTGCGGGAAATCAACCGGCAGCTTCTTCAGGTTGTCCAGCGTGGCGCCGCGCCAGCCGTAGATGGACTGGTCGTCATCGCCCACGGCGGTGAAGTGGCCGCGCTCGCCGACCAGGTGCTTGAGCACCTCGTACTGCGTGGCGTTGGTGTCCTGGTACTCGTCCACCAGCACATGGCCGAGCGCGGCCTGCCACTTGGCGCGCACCTCGGGGTAGTCGGACAGCAGCTTGAGCGGCATGCCGATCAGGTCGTCGAAATCCACGCTCTGGTAGGCGGTCAGGCGCTCTTGGTACAGCTCCATCACGCGCGCGATGATGCGTTCGTTGTCGTCCGCCGCCAGGGCCAGGGCCTGCTCGGCGTTCAGGCCCATGTTCTTCCACTTGCTGATGACCCACTGCCATTGGCGCGCGGTGGCCGCGTCGGCGGTGCCGCCGGCGGCGTCCTTCAGGATGCTGGTGACGTCGTCCGCATCCAGGATGCTGAACTGGGGCTTCAGGCCCAGCACCTTGCCGTCTTCCCGCATCATGCGCACGCCCAGCGCGTGGAAGGTGCACACCACCACTTCCTTGGCCTGGCGCCCGATCAGGTCCTTGGCGCGCTCGCGCATCTCGGCCGCCGCCTTGTTGGTGAAGGTGATGGCGGCGATGCGCTTGGGCGGCATGCCGCTCTGGATCAGGCGCCCTATCTTGTGCGTGATCACCCGCGTCTTGCCCGAGCCGGCACCGGCGAGCACCAGGCAGGGACCGTGCAGGTAGTTCACGGCTTCTTGCTGGGCGAGGTTCAGACCGGCGGACATGGAACGGGTGGGGAATGGGGAGCGAGGGACGGCAGGAGCGCGACGGGCCCCGGCACGGGGGTGTGCGGGGCGCGGGCAATGATAGCGGGCAGGTGTTGGCCGCCTGCAGCAGATGTAACAGGGGCTTGGCGGCAGCTTATTTGCCCCCCGGATAAGCAGGCGCGATTTCCTTGGTTCGCGTTTGCACCCGCTGACCCTAGAGTGCCGCTACCCCTGCCGTTGGCGGGGGGCTTACGGCCCCTGAACTGAAAGGAATTCCATGCCACAGCACATTCCCGCCGCCGCTCGCCCGACCCGCATCCGCCGCCTGGCCGGCGCCTGCGCGCTGGGCGCTGCAGCGCTGCTGTCGGGCGCGGCCTTTGCGGCCACGCCGATTCCCGCCGGTCCCCTGGTCTCGACTGATTGGCTCGCCCAGAATCTTGACAACAACAAGGTGCGCGTCATCGAGGTCAGTGTGAATCCCGGCCTGTACGAGCGCGCCCATGTCCCGGGCGCCGTGAACCTTTCCTGGCACAACGACCTGAACGACCGCGTGCGCCGCGACATCGTCGGGCAGGAGGCCTTCGAGGCCCTGCTGTCCACGGCGGCGGTGACGCCCGACACCACGGTGATCCTGTACGGCGACAACAACAACTGGTTCGCCGCCTGGGCCGCCTGGGTGTTCGACATCTATGGCGTGAAGGAGGTCAAGCTGCTCGACGGCGGCCGCAAGAAGTGGGAGGCCGAGAACCGCCCGCTGAACAACCGCGCGCCCGAGCTCACCGCCACCCGCTACAAGGCCGGCCCGCCCAATACCGCGCTGCGTGCGCGCCTGGTCGATGCGCTGGCCGTGGCCGAGGGCCGCAGCGATGCGCAACTGGTCGACATCCGTTCGGCCGACGAGTACAGCGGCAAGATCTTCGCCCCGCCCGGCGCGGCCGAGCTGGCCGTGCGCGCCGGCCACATCCCCGGCGCGGTGAACGTGTCCTGGGGCCAGGCGGTGCGTGAGGACGGCACCTTCAAGTCTGCAGAAGAACTGAAGAAGCTCTATGCCGCCGCCGGCATCGACGGCAGCAAGCCGGTCATCACTTATTGCCGCATCGGCGAGCGCTCCAGCCACACCTGGTTCGCGCTCAGCAAGATTTTGGGTTACAGCGTCAGGAACTACGACGGTTCCTGGACCGAATACGGCAATGCCGTGGGCGTGCCGGTGAAGAACCCGGCCGGCACGGTGTGGGCCGCCAAGTAGGAGAGGGTGCTTAGTTAGGTAGGTAGTGAGGATGCTGGGGATGTGTCTCCCCTTTGAGGCCCGCCGCGTGCGGGCCTTTTTTTTGAACGCATGAAAAGGACGTACCGATGATCTCCCTGCGTTGGGCGCTGCCCGCCTTGCTGCTGCTGGCCCTGGCGCTGGCCACGCCGCTGCTGCAGGGGCAGTCTGGTGGCCGCACGCTGGCCTTTGCGTTGTGGACGGGTGCCGTGCTGGGCCTGGTGCTGCAGCGCACGCGCTTCTGCTTTTACTGCCATGCGCGCGACTGGTTCGAGCAGCGCGATCCGCGCGGCTTGCTGGCCATCGTGCTGGCGCTGGCGGTGGGCCTGGTCGGCTACACCGTGGTGCTGGGCGGCTGGCTGCCGGTGCCCACGCCGGGGCGCCTGCCGCCGGACATCCACATCGGCCCGGTCAGCAGCGTGCTGGTGGCTGCGGGCCTGGCCTTTGGCGCGGGCATGGCGGTGTCGGGCTCGTGCATCAGCGCGCACTGGTACCGGCTGGCCGAGGGCTCGCCGGTGGCGCCGTTTGCGCTGCTGGGCACGGCAGCGGGTTTCGGGCTGGGCTTCTTGAGCTGGAACCCGCTCTACAGCCTGGCGGTGGCAGACGCGCCCGTGGTCTGGCTGCCGGCCCACCTGGGCTATGGCGGCGCGCTGCTGCTGCAACTGGGCGTGCTGGCGGCCTGTGCGGCCTGGCTGTGGCGCGGCTTCCGGGGCGCAGCCGCCAGGGCGGGGGCCGCGCCGCCGCCGCTGGGCGAGGCCTGGCAGCGCCTGTGGCAAGGGCGCTGGCCCTACTGGAGCGGCGGCCTGCTGGTGGGCGCCATCGGCGTGCTGACGGTGTTGCGCATGCGCCCGCTGGGCGTCACCACCACGCTTGGCAGCGCCACGCGCAGCGCGCTGGCGCAGCAGGGCTGGGTGCCACAGCGGCTGGAGGGCCTGGACGGCTTTGCCGGCTGCGCCACCCTGCCTGGCGCTGAGTGGCTCACGCCCCATGCGGTGTTGCTGGCGGGGCTGCTGGCCGGCGCCCTGGCTGCGGCGCTGGCCAGCGGCCAGTGGGCGCCGCGCCGGCCGACCGGCCGCGACGCGGCGCGCGGCCTGGCCGGCGGCGTGCTGCTGGGCTGGGGCGCCATGACCGGGCTGGGCTGCAGCATTGGCACGCTGCTGTCGGGCACCATGGCCGGCGCGCTCTCGGGCTGGGTGTTTGGGGTGGCGGTGTTCGCCGCGCTGGCGGCCGCGTTTGCGCTGCGCCGGCGCCTGGGCGGCGGCAGGGCGGCATAGCGGCCCCTGCGAGAATCCGGCGGTGCTTGCCGTTCTTGCCACCACCTTTCCCTTTTTTGCGCTGATCCTCTGCGGCTACCTGGCCACGCGGCGCGGCATGCTGCCGCTGGCGGCTATTCCCGGCCTGAACGGCTTCGTGCTGTTCTTTGCGCTGCCCTGCATGCTCTACCGCTTTGGCGCGCGCACGCCGATCCACCAGTTGCTGGATGCGCGCGTGATCGGCGTCTATCTGGCTTGCGCGCTGCTGATGGTGGGGATCACCGTGTTGGCCTCGCGGCGCAGCGGCACCAACTGGAACGACGCGGCCTTTGGTGCGCTGGTGGCGGCCTTCCCCAACACCGGCTTCATGGGCGTGCCGCTGCTGAGCGCGCTGCTGGGCTCCGCCGCCGCCGGCCCGGCGATCCAGACCATGGCGATCGACATGGTGCTGACCACCTCGCTCTGCATTGCCTTGTCGCGGCTGGATGGCGCGGGCGCGCATGGCGTGGCGGCGGCGGTGCGGCGCGCGCTGCGCGGCATGCTCGGCAACCCCATGCCCTGGGCCATCGTGCTGGGCGTGCTGGCCTCGGCCGTGGGCTTTGTGCTGCCGCGTCCGCTGGACCAGACGGTAGGCCTGCTGTCGGACGCCGCATCGCCGGTGGCGCTGTTCACCATTGGCGCGGTGCTGGCGCGCTCGGGCATGGACCGCGCCGAGCACGCGCCCTGGCGCAGCTACGTGCCGCTGGCGCTGGCCAAGCTGCTGCTGCACCCGTTGCTGGTGCTGGCCGCCGGCGCCGTTGCCCGGCTGCTGGGCGCGCCGCTTGATCCGCTGGCGCTGACCGCCCTGGTGCTGGTGGCGGCCCTGCCCAGCGCCAGCAATGTGTCCATGCTGGCCGAGCGCTTTGGCGCGCACAACGGGCGCATCGCCCGCGTCATCCTGGTGTCTACCGCGCTGGCGTTCTTGAGCTTTTCGGCGGCGGTGGCGCTGTTTGCGGCGTCGGGAATTGCTCCTAAATAGATAGCTGTATGCCGGGGTGTATCCTGCACTTCAGGTATAAAACTACCTGAAACACAGGGTATACGCCGGCATGGCGCTATGCATTTTGATAGTCGCCTTATACGGCCAGCGGGTCCACATCCACCGCCCAGCGGATCACGCCCTTGTGCGTCGGGTCGGCACGGGTGCTGTGCAGCAAGGGCTGCCAGCCGGCCAGAAAGCGCTGCAGCGCCTGGCGCGATGAGCTCTCCAGCAGCATCTGCGCGCGCTCGACGTTGGCCACGCGCTGCACCGTCATGGGCACGGCGCTGAAGGCGACGACCTCGCCGCTGGCGTCCAGGCCGGCGGCGGTGGCGGCCTCGCGCGCGGCGGTGAGAAAGGCCTGGGCCACGTCCTGGCTGCGCGCCTCGGCGCGCACCAGCGCCTGGGCGGCGAAGGGCGGCATGCCGGCGGCTTCGCGCTCTTTAAGCTGGTCGGCGGCAAAGGCCGGGTAGTCATGTGCCTTGAGCGCGGCAAACAGCGGGTGCGCGGGCTGGAAGGTCTGCACCCACATCTCGCTGCTGGCGCTGTGCGCGGCGTCGCGGCCGGCGCGGCCGCCGGCCTGCATCAGCAGCGCAAACAGGCGCTCGGGCGCACGGAAGTCGCTGGAGAACAGCGAGCCATCCGGGTTGACCGCAGCCACCAGCGTGATGCGGCGGAAATCGTGGCCCTTGGCGATCATCTGGGTGCCGACCAGCACATCGACATCGCCCGCATGCACCTGGGCCAGTTGCGCCTCCAGTGCGCCCTTGGCCTTGGTGGTGTCGGCGTCGATGCGGGCGATGCGCACCGTGCCGCCGTCGGGGCGGCGCAGGTCGGCCAGCAGCTCGGCCAGGTGTTCTTCCAGGCGCTCGGTGCCGCGTCCCAGCGGCGCGATGTCAAGGTTGCCGCAGGCCGGGCAGGCGCGCGGCACGCGCTCGGTGTAGCCGCAGTGGTGGCAGCGCAGCGTGCGGTCGATCTTGTGGAACACCCTGAAGGCGCTGCAGTGCGGGCATTCGCTCTTCCAGCCGCAGTCGTGGCAGGTCAGCACCGGCGCATAGCCGCGCCGGTTGAGGAAGACCATGGCCTGCTCGCCGCGCGCGATGCGCTCGCCAATGGCGGCCAGCAATTGCGGCGAGAACACGGTTTTCTGCGGCAGCAGGTTCATGTCCACCAGCCGCACGCGGGGCAGGGCGCCGGCGCCCACGCGCTGCGGCATCTCCAGCCGCTGGTAGCGGCCGCCCGCGTCTTCGGCCGTGGCCGGGCGGCTGGCGTGCCAGCTCTCCAGCGCCGGCGTGGCCGAGCCCAGCAGCACCTTGGCGCCCTCGGCATGGCCGCGCCACAGTGCCAGGTCGCGCGCCGAGTAGCGCGCGCCTTCCTGCTGCTTGTAGCTGGGGTCGTGCTCTTCATCGACCACGATCAGCTTGAGGTGCGGCAGCGAGGCAAACACCGCCATGCGCGTGCCCAGCACGATGCGCGCGCGCCCGGTGTGCGCGGCCAGCCAGCTGCGCAGGCGCTGCGGCGGCGTCATGCCGCTGTGCATGGAGACCACGGCCGGCGCGTCGCCGGTGGCGGGGAAGCGGGCGTGGAAGCGTTCTTCCAGCTGCGGCGTGAGGTTGATCTCCGGCACCATCACCAGCACCTGGGCGGCCGGGTCGGCCTGCAGCGCGGTCTGCACGCAGCGCAGGTAGACCTCGGTCTTGCCGCTGCCAGTGGCGCCAAATAGCAGGAAGGGGCCCGTTTCTGCATCAAATCGGGTCAAAGCCAAGGACTGGTCTGGGGTGGGTGCTATTGATTCAGTAGTGAATGCGATGCCCGCCGGCCCTTCTGCGCCGGCGCTGCGCTTGAGGCGCCGGGCCAGTTGCACGGCATCGAGCGTGCGCAGCGGCGGCGGCAGCGCGGCCAGCGCCACCTCGCCGGCCGAGCGCTGGTAGTAGCGCGCGGCAAAGTCCACCAGCCGGCGCCAGCCCGCGGCCAGCGGCGGCAGGGCGTCCAGCGCCTCGGTCACGGCGCGCAGCTCGGCGCCGGGCGGCGCCAGCGCCTCGGCGGCGCTGTCCCAGACGATGCCCAGCGTCTCGCGCCGGCCCAGCGGCACCCGCACCAGGGTGCCGGGCGCCAGCGCGCTGGCGGCGGCATAGGTCAGCGGCCCGGCCACCGCGCTGTGTGCGGGCATCTGCACCAGCACGGCCACGCGGAATGGCGTCGCAAGCTGAAGTGGATTTGTCGGATCGGCGTGCAAGGGCTTGATGGAAAAGGAGTTTCTGGATTACGGCCACGCCTGTGGACAAGTTTGTTGACAGGCTTGGGCAGTGGGCGCTAGTGCGGTGGGCCGTGGCTGCCGAAATTCCCGGCCGGGCGACCGAAGTGGCCTTTAAATGTTATTTAAATCAATGACTTGCAAGAATGTCCACAGATGCTTGGCGAACTGTCATTGTGCCCCACCCGCTCGCTCCCAGCTGTGTACAACCCGGTGCCGTCAAGGCGGAAAGCCGCGCCAGACGGGCCTTTTCGCCCTGTCCAGGGCGAGTGTCTCAGGGTTTTTCCCGGTCTGATGGGGATAACTTTGTTGATAGCCACTGTCGAGTCGTGCCAAAGCCGCGCCCCGTGGGGCTTTGCGCGTTTTGCCTGCAAAAAAGGCATGGGACGGAGTCCTTATGAATCAAAGACTTACAGATGGCCGACGGGCTGCAGGGGGCGATCCCGGTGTTTTCCCCGGAAAAACACCTGGATCACGTTTTGTGTGCATAAGCAAGAGGACGAGCGCTCATTTTTCGCTTGACACCGGCGGGTTCGGCCGCAGGCGGGAGGGGCGCAAAGGCCAGAGCCAGCAATGGCGCGGCCTGGCAGGGAAGGAGACACTGCGGTGCGCACGCCGGGGCCGCTGCACCCGCGGGAATACCCCTGCAAATCCCGACAAACGGCCCAAAAAGGCTTGACTGCGCCCAAACGCGCGCCTGCGCTGGCAGAAAGAAAGCTAAGTGATTGATTTACAAGTGCTTTACCGTGGACGCCTGATTTCTGTGGATAACTTTGTTGATAGTCCTGTGGCCACACCGCCCGGGCCGCATGGAATAAGGCTTTCGCCAAGTTGCCCGCAAAAAAAGCAGTTTGTTAGATCCTTATGAATCAAGGACTTAGCGTCACTATTCCTTTGATAGCGCCGTGCACGCTTGCGTGCACTTGCTGCGCTGCCGCACCACCAAATTTGTGCATAACCAAATGCGCGCACAAAGTGATGGGCGCCAAAAAGTCAAGTGCGCGGCTGGCGTAGCTGGCGCGAGTGGCGGTGCACCGCCTCCACCAGGGCCGACACGTGCTCTGGCGGCGTGTGCTGGCTGATGCCGTGGCCCAGGTTGAAGATATGGGTCGGGCCGGTGGTGCTGCGGTCGGTGTGCGGGGGGCCGAAGCGCTCCAGCACTTGGGCTACCTCGGCATCAATGCGCGCGGGCGGGGCAAACAGCACGTTGGGGTCGATATTGCCCTGCAGCGCCTTGCCCGGGCCGCCCACGGCGCCGCCCACGGCCGCGCGCGCGGCAGCCAGGTTCACCGTCCAGTCCAGGCCCAGTACCTCGCAGTCGAGCCCGGCCATTTGCTGCAGCCACAGGCCGCCGCCCTTGGTGAAGACGATGCGCGGCACGTCCTGGCCATCCGGCCCGGTGCGCTTCAACTGCGCCAGCACGCGCGCGGTGTAGGCCAGGCTGAACTCCTGGAAGGCGCCATCGGCCAGCACGCCGCCCCAGCTGTCGAAAATCATCACCGCCTGGGCGCCGGCGTCGATCTGGGCGTTGAGGTAGACCGCCACCGCGTCGGCGTTCACGGCCAGCATGCGGTGCATCAGGTCGGGCCGGGCATAGAGCATGGTCTTGACCAGCCGGTAGTCGTCCGAGCCCGCGCCCTCGACCATGTAGCAGGCCAGCGTCCACGGGCTGCCCGCAAAGCCGATCAGCGGCACCCGGCCATTCAGCGCCTTGCGGATCGAGGCCACCGCGTTGAACACGTACTGCAGCTTGGCCATGTCTGGCACCCGCAACGCGGCCACGGCGGCCTCGTCGCGCACCGGGTGCGCAAAGCGCGGCCCCTCGCCCAGCTGAAAGGACAGGCCCAGGCCCATGGCGTCGGGCACGGTCAGGATGTCGCTGAACAAAATGGCTGCGTCCAGCGGGTAGCGCTCCAGCGGCTGCAGCGTGACCTCGGTGGCGTAGTCGGTGTTGGTGGCCAGGCCCATGAAGCTGCCGGCCTGGGCGCGCGTGGCGCGGTATTCCGGCAGGTAGCGGCCGGCCTGGCGCATCAGCCAGACGGGGGTGTGGTCAGTGGCCTGGCGCCGGCAGGCACGCAGGAATGTGTCGTTTTGCAGTGGGGCGAAAGGCATTTCTCCATTGTCGCAGGGGCCCGCGCAGCTACCCCTGCAGCACGGCAGAGAACAGGATGCAGGCATCCCCGGCGATGGCAACCGCGCTGGGTTCGCCATCCACCACGGCGACTTCGACGTGCACGATGCCATCCCGCCGCAAGGCGCGCCCCTGGCGCCCCTGGAAGCGCAGCGCCAGGCCGTCGTGCGGCATGAGCCTGTGGCGCACCAGGTAGGCGCCGAGCGGCCCGTTGGCGTTGCCCGTCACGGGGTCTTCCAGGATGCCTATCGCGGGCGCAAACATCCGCCCATCCGTGACGGCGTTTTCCCCGGCCGGCTGCTGAAACACGAAGTAGCCGTTGCAGCCGATCTCCCGGCTCAGTTGGCTGAGCGCGGGCATGTCGGGTCGCAGCGCGTCGAGGTCGACCTCTGGCATCAGCGGAATGGTGAGCTTGCTGTGCCCGGTCGAGACGACCTGCACGGGAAGCGTGCCCACCACATCATTGGGCGCAAGCCCCAGTGCTGCCACGATGCGCTCGCGCAGCGCGCCTTCCAGTGGCGCCTCAAACACCGGTGCGCCCTGGTGCATGACGATCCGGTGCGCGCCCGTGGCGCTTCGGCCAATGAGAATGGTCTGGATGCCGGCCCCGGTTTTCTGCCGCAGCGTCAGCTCATCGAGCTGCAAGGCCGTGGCACGCGCGAAGTGCGCCGCAATGGTGGCGTGCCCGCACAGCGGGACCTCGGTGGTCGGCGTGAAGTAGCGTATGCGCAGATCGTGGTCGGGCGCATCGGCGCGCCAGACAAAAGCCGTCTCGGAATGCTTGAGCTCGCGCGCCAGATCCTGCATCTCGGCGTCGGACATGCCATCCGCGTTCAGCACGACCCCCGCAGGGTTGCCGCGATACGGCGTGCGGGTGAATGCATCCACATGGAAGAGGGTTCTCTGGGCCGGCGTGATGGCGGCCTCGCATGCATGCTTTGTCATGGCTCCGAGCTTGGCAGGGGTGGCGCCTGAATCGCGAGAATGAAAGAAATACACTCGTTCCCAGGAGGAATGAATGCCTGATCTGCCGCTGGAATTGATACGCGCCTTTGTCCGGGTGGCTGCGCACCAGAGCTTTGCGCGTGCCGCGCAGGACTTGCGGGTCACGCCCTCTGCCGTCAGCCGGCAGATCAAGCTGCTGGAGCAGACCCTTGGGGTGCAGCTGTTCCTGCGCACCACCCGCACCATGTCGCTCACGGATGCGGGCATGACCTACCTCGCTGCGGCGCGCGAGGCATTCGATCGGCTCGACGTTGCCGGGCAGGCGCTGGGCCGCATGCGGGACGAGGTGCGGGGCGCCTTGCGGATCAGCGCACCGGTCGCGTTCGGGCGCCGCTACATCGTGCCGGCGCTGCCCGCGTTTATGGACCGGCACCCCAAGCTGTCGGTGGATCTGCTGATGACGGACAGCTTTGTCGATCTGGCGGGCGAGGGCGTGGATGTGGCCGTCCGCATTGGCCGGCTGGAAGACTCGGCCCTGCGGGCGCGCAAGCTGGCCGCCAACCGCAGGGTTCTGGTGGCCAGCCCGGGCTACCTCAGGCGCCGCGGCTCACCCAAGACGCTGGAAGACCTGAAGCAGCACAGCTGCATCGTCCTTACGGTGAACCGGGATGGCGAGCAATGGCGCTTCTGCGACGAGCAGGGCAAGGAGATTTCCATCAAACCCAAGGGCGTGCTGCGCGCCAACAACGGGGACGCAGTGCTTGAGTTTGCCAAGGCAGGGCGCGGCATTGCGTTCTTGTCCGAGGTGCTGGTGCGCAGCGCACTAGAGGACAAGTCGCTGCTGCGGGTGCTGCCCAAGCACGGCGGCGCGGACGCCAGCGTGCATGCCGTCTTCCTGGTCGACCCGCTGCTGAACCCGAAGGTGCGCGCCTTGGTCGACTTTCTGGTCGAGCTGCTCAAGCCGCCGTCTGAGGCCCGGTAGCGGGCGGCGTGCCTGCCTTGCGCCGGTACAAGACCAGCGTGGCGACCAGGCCGCAGATCGCGGCCGCCGTCATCCACAGCCCTGGCGCGCCCTTGTCGCCGGTCATCTCGATCAGGCCGGTGGCAATCGCCGGCGTGAAGCCGCCAAAGATCGCGGTGGCCAGGCTGTAGGCCAGCGAGAAGCCGGCGGTGCGCACGCTGACCGGCATGACCTCGGTCAGGGCCACCACCATGGCGCCGTTGTAGCTGGCGTACAGGAAGGACAGCCACAGCTCGACTTCGAGCATGCGCACAAAGCTCGGCGCGCCCACCAGCCACTTGAGCGACGGGTAGGCGGTGAGGATGGTCAGTACGGTGAACACGATCAGCAGCGGCTTGCGGCCGACGCGGTCTGACAGCGCGCCCATGATGGGCAGCCAGATGAAGTTGGAGATGGCCACGCACAGCGTGACGACCAGGGCGTCGGTGGTGCTCAGGTGCAGCACGGCCTTGCCGAAGGTGGGCGTGTAGACGGTGATCAGGTAGAAGGACACGGTGGTCATCGACACCAGCAGCATCCCGGCGACGACCAGGCCCCAGTTGCTGACCATGGAGCGGAAGATCTCGCGCACATCGGGGCGGTGCTTGCGCGCCATGAACTCTTCCGTCTCTTGCAGCGAGCGGCGGATGATGAACAGCGCCGGCACGATCAGGCAGCCGACGAAGAAGGGCACGCGCCAGTAGAAATCACCGATCTCTTGCGAGGTGAAGGTGACGTTGAGCCAGTAGCCCAGCGCCGCTGCCACCACGATGGCGACCTGCTGGCTGGCCGACTGCCAGCTCACGTAGAAGCCCTTGTGGCCCGGCGTGGCCATTTCTGACAAATAGACCGACACGCCGCCCAGCTCCACGCCGGCCGAGAAGCCCTGCAGCAGGCGCCCGATCAGCACCAGCAGCGGCGCGGCCAGGCCGATGGTGGCGTAAGAGGGCACGCAGGCGATCAGCAGCGTGCCGGTGGCCATCAGCGCCAGCGTGACGATCAGGCCCTTGCGCCGGCCAACGCGGTCGACATAGGCGCCGAGAAAGATCGCGCCCAGCGGGCGCATCAGGAAGCCTGCGCCAAAGGTCATGAAGGTCAGCATCAGCGAGGCGAACTCGTCGCCTGCGGGGAAGAAGGCCTTCGATATCTGCGTGGCGTAGAAGCCAAACAGGAAGAAGTCGAACATCTCCATGAAGTTGCCGCCGGTCACGCGCAGGACGGTGGCAGCCTTGGAGGAGGGTTGGGGTGAGTGGAGTGCGGACATTCTGTAGAACCGGAGCGGGAAACCCGCTCAAGCATAGGCATGGCCGCGGCCCGCGCCATGCGGGGAATTGCGCAGCCGTTTTGTCAGGGTGTACTCAGGCTGTGTGTGTTCCAAATCGAACGGCTACAGCGCCGCCACCGCGGCTTTCACCTCGTCGCGCGACAGCAGCTCGGTCAGCACCAGCGGCGCGCGGCCGGGGGCATGCAGCACATAGACCGGCACGCCGCTGCGGCCCAGCGCGCGCAGCGCGGCGGTGATGGCCGGGTCCTGGCGCGTCCAGTCGGCGCGCAGCAGGGCCACCTTCTTGCCGTCCAGCGCGGCCAGCACGCCGGCATCAGACAGCGTGGTTTTCTTGTTGACCTGGCAGGTCACGCACCAGGCGGCGGTGAAGTCGACAAACACTGGCTGGCCGGCGGCGGTGAGATCGGCCACGCGCTGCGCGCTCCAGGGCTGCCAGCGCTCATTGGCGCTGGCCTGCGCCAGGCCGCCTTCGGGCAGCGGCCGCGTGACATGCGGCCCCAGCCCGGCAACCAGCGCGGCCAGCAGCAGCACCGACAGCATGCCCAGCACGGCGCGCGTGCGCCCGCGCAGCGACAGCGCCCAGGCCACGGCGGCCAGCGCCACCAGCAGCACCAGCAGCGCGCCCGCGCCGTCGATGCCGCTTTGCTGGCCCAGCACCCAGACCAGCCAGGCCACGGTGGCAAACATGGGGAAGGCCATCAGCCGGCGGAACACCTCCATCCACGGCCCCGGGCGCGGCAGCGCGCGCGCCACGGCTGGCAGCCAACTGGCGGCCAGATAGGGCAGGGCCATGCCCAGGCCCAGCACGGCAAACAGCGGCAGCGCCTGCGCCGCCGGCAGGCCCACGGCCAAGCCCAGCGATGCGCCCATGAAGGGCGCGGTGCAGGGCGATGCAATCGCCACTGCCAGCACGCCTGACAGAAAGGCATCGGCCGTGGGATGGCGCAACTGCCTGGCGGCCAGGCCGCTGGGCGCCAGCAGGCCAAACTCGAACACGCCCGCCAGGTTCAGCCCCAGCAGCGTGAACAGCGCCGCCAGCGCCGCCACCACGGCCGGTGACTGCAGCTGAAAGCCCCAGCCCAGTTGCGCGCCGGCCGCGCGCAGCGCCAGCATCAGCGCGCCCAGCGCCACAAAGGACAGCACCACGCCCGCGCTATAGGCCAGCCCCGCGCTGCGGTGGCTGCGCCGGTCGTCGCCATGGCGCGCAAAGCCCACTACCTTGACGGCCAGCACCGGGAACACGCAGGGCATCAGGTTCAGGATCAGCCCGCCCAGCAGGGCGGCGGCCAGGGCGGCGAACCAGGTGGGCAGCGGCGCTGCGGTAATGGTGGGCGGCAGGGCTGCGGCGCGGTTGGCGTCCAGTGCTTTGGCCAGGGCAGGCGACAGCTCGGCCGCAGCGGGTGCATGGGGCGGCGCGGGCCAGCCGCCTTCGACCTTGGCCTCTACGCGGAAACCATGGCGTTGCCCGTCCGGCCCGGTCGCGGCCAGCACCAGCGGCAGCAGTGCCGGGCTTTCGGTGCGCAGGGACGACAGCGGCACGCTGCCGCTCCAGCTGGCGCCGTTCCAGGATTGGCTGGCGTTGGCGGCGTGGTCCAGCACGTCTTGTGTCTCGGGGAACAGCTCCAGCGTGGCGCCGCGCAGCGCGGCGGGCAGGCCTTGCACCGAGATGGCCATGCTGTCGCCTTCGGCCTTGGCCGTGGCCGGGCCGGCCAGCGCCACCGGCCGCGCGGCCAGCGCCTGCTCGAAGTCCACGCCATCCAGCGCGGTGGCGCTGTGCACCGGCAGCGCCAGGCTGAAGTCGCCCTGCTCGGGAATGCATTCCTGCCGGCACACCAGCCATTGGGCGTGCAGTTGCAGCGTGATGCTGCTTTGGCCAAAGGCGGGGCGAAAGTCAGGCGCCACCTGCAGCGGCACGGGCAGCAGCACCGTGTCTTCGTAGCCGTAGTTGGCCAGCGCGCCGATGCGGATCTTCTGCGGCAGCGGCCAGTCCACCGCGCCGGCGCTTACGCCGGCCGGCAGCGTCCAGGTGAGCTGCGTCGGCAGGCCGGAGTCGCCGGAATTCTTCCAGTAGGTGTGCCAGTGCGGCTGGTGCGTGATGCGCAGCCCGGCCCACACGGCCCGGCCCGGCGCCACGCCATCGGGCGCATGGGCGACCAGCTCGGCGCGCACATGGGGCGTGCTGACCACTTCGGCGCCATCGACCGCAGCTTTTGAAAGAAATTGGGCACTAGCCGTTGCTGCGCCTAGGCATGTAGCTACGAAAAGAAGAGCGTTTGCGAAGCCGAGCGCAGAGCGCGGCAGGCGAAAGAGGGCTGGCGGCATGGTGCGGGTGGGAGCGGGCCGCGGCCCGGGAAGTTCCGGCCACTGGCGCCGGGGGATGGTAGCCCCGTGGCGAGCCCTGCGCGGGCAAGGGGATTTGCGCGTTCAACTGCCCGGCAGCGGCAACGGCTCTTCCAGGTTGGACAGCAGCCGCTCCCGGCCGGCATGCACGTGGCGCTCGGCAGCGGCGCGGGCCCGCGCCCGGTTGGCGGCCACGAGTGCGTCGAAGATGGCGCGGTGCTCTACGTTGGAGCGGCGCATATTGCCCGGGGCGTTGAAGTACTTGCGCCGCACCAGGTGCAGCTCCTTCACGTAGTCGTCGTAGGCCTGGTGGGCGCGCCGGTTGTTCGAGATGATGAGGATCAGCGAGTGGAACTGCAGGTTCAGCTCGTAGTAGAGCGTGCCGTCTTCGGCCTCGCAGGCGGCGTCCATCGCGTCCAGCAGGTCTTCGCACTGCTTCTTGCGCTCTTCGGTGAAATGCTCGCAGGCGCGTTCGGCTGCGTAGCCAAACACGAGTGCGCGCAGGTCGTAGATCTCCAGCATGTCGCGCAGCGAGAGCTGGCGCACGAAGACGCCGCGGTTGGCCACGGCGGTGACGATGCCCAGGCCCGCCAGCACCTTGATCGCCTCGCGGATCGGGCCGCGGCTGGTGCCCATGCGCAGGGCCAGCGCCGCCTCATTGAGCCGCTCGCCGGGCTTGAACTCGCCCGTGTAGATGAGTTGCTTGAGCTCGGTGACGATGGCCTGTGACAGGCCGGCGCCGCGGGGGCGAGGAGTGGGAGTCGGCATGGCGCGAATGCTAACGCGCGGATCGTGCCGTGCCGCGTACCTAGTCCACCTTCACGTTTGCGCTTTTAACCAGCTTGACCCAGAACTTGCCGTCCTCCGCCAGGAAGCGGTTGAAGTCCTCGGGCGAGGACGAGATAGATACCTCGGTGCCGTCGCGTGCCAGCGATGCCTTGACCGAGGGCTGCTGCATGGCCGTGATGGTGGCGTCGTAGATCTTGCGCACGATGGCCGGCGGCGTGGCGGCCGGCACGAACATGCCGTACCAGAACTCGATGTTGTATTCCGGCAGGCCGGCTTCGCGCATGCCGGGCAGGCCCGGCACCAGCGGCGAGCGTTCGCGCGTGCTGACCGCAAGCGCGCGCAGCCGCCCGCCGGTGGCCATGGGCAGCACCGAGGGCGAGGTGCCGAAGGTCAGCTGTGTGTCGCCCGCCATCACCGACTGGATCGCCAGGCTGCCGCCGCGGTAGGGGATGTGCGTCATCTCCACGCCCGTGACCTGGCTGAACAGCGCGGCGCCCAGGTGCGGCGCCGAGCCGTTGCCCGAGGTCGAGTAGTTGAGCTTGCCCGGGTCCTTCTTGGCCATGGCGATCAGGTCGGTGACCGAGTTGATGCCGGTGGCGGGGTTGACTGCCAGCACCAGCGGCGAGGTCGTCATCTTGGTGACGGCCGCGAGATCACGTGCCGTGTACGACAGCTTGGGGTTGAGCGCCGGGTTGACCGAGATGCTGCTGGGGCTGGCGATCAGCAGGGTGTAGCCGTCAGGCGGCGCCTTGGCCACCATCTCGGCTGCGATGCTGGAGCCGTTGCCCGGCCGGTTGTCGATCAGCACCGGCTGGCCAAGCGCCTTGCCGAGCGCATCGCTCATGGCCCGCGCCACATAGTCGGCCGCCCCGCCAGGCGCAAAGCCCACCAGCAGCCGTATCGGCTTGCTAGGGTAGTCCGCAGGCTGCGCCCCTGCTCCGCCGCCCAGCGCACACAGGCCGAGCGCCAGGATGAGTTTCTTCGTCTTCATGGGTTTGTCTCCTTCTTGGTTTTGAAGTCAGTTATCCATGGCGGCGCTGCGCGCCACCCGCAGGGCACAGACCGCACCTCTCCAAAGGCCGCGGTGCGGGCCATGCGCAGACATCCGCGGAACCGGCTTTGCCGGTCCGCTGGATGTGCCCCCTTTAGGGGGTGGCGAAGACGCGAAGCGCGAAGCCTGGGGGTTAGCCCAGCGTGATTACGATCTTTCCGACATGGCCACCGGCCTCCATATGCGCCTTGGCCTCCCGCAGCTGGGCGAAGCCGAACACGCGGTCTATCTGCGGCGTGATGCGGCCTGCGGCGATGTGCGGCAGCACGTCGGCGACAAAGCCGGGGACGGCGGCCGCGCGCTGCGCCTTGCTGCGCTGTTTGTTGGATACGCCAAAGAGCGTGAGCCGCTTGGCGTGCAGCGCGGCCAGGTCCAGCTCGGCGTGCACCACGCCATCCACATAGCCCACGGTGGCAAGCCGGCCTTCGAAGGCCAGCGCGCGGATGTCTTCGGCAAAGACGGTGCCGCCCACCGTATTGATGACCAGGTCGGCGCCATGCTGGCCGGTGGCCTGCAGCACTGCGCCGGCAAAGTCGGCCGCGCGGGTCTGCAGGGCCACGTCCAGGCCCAGGGGCGCGAGCTGGGCCAGCTTGCCGGCCGAGCCCGAGGTGCCTATGACCTTCGCGCCCAGCACCTTGGCCAGCTGCAGCGAGGCCACGCCCACGCCGGAGGACACGCCATTGATCAGTACCCATTCGCCGGCCTGGATGCGGCCCTGCAGCACCAGCATGTCGTAGGACACGAGGAAGGTCAGTGCGACGCTGGCGGCCTGCTCCCAGGACAGCGTGGCGGGCACGGCCATGGCCTCGGCCAGGTCCATCAGCGCGTACTCGGCAAACGCACCGGCGCAACGGCCCATCACGCGGTCGCCGGGCTTGAAGCGGGTGACTTCAGCGCCCACTGCCACAACCTCGCCCGCGCCTTCGCCGCCGATCGCCTTCCAGCTGCCTGCCGGGCCGTGCAGGCCGTGGCCCGACACGAACTCGCCACGGTTGAGGGCGGCGGCATGCATGCGCAGCAGCAGTTGCTGCGGCCCGGGCTGGGGCACGGGCGTGTCGCGCAGCTCCAGCAGCGTGGCCGTGGGGCTCATCTGCATCCAGTAGGACTGCATGGTGTCTTTTGCTGTTGTGGTCATGGCGGCGGGCTCAGCGGCCGGTGAAGACCGGTTTGCGTTTTTGCATGAAGGCAGTGCGGCCCTCGGTGTAGTCGGCGCTCTCGAAGCAGCCGCGTATCAGCGCGGTGCACAGGGCCTGGTCCAGCTCGGGCGAGGGCTTGAGGATTTCGCGCGTGATGGCCTTGCCGGCGGCGATGGTGAGCGGGGCGTTGTCGGCCAGGGCGCTGGTGTACTCGGCCAGCAACTGCGGCAGGGCGGCAGGTGCGCTGACGCGGGTGATGAGCCCTAGCGCCTTGGCCTCTGCCGCGTCGATGCGGCGCGCGGTAAAGAACAGGTCCTTGGCCGCGCCGGGGCCGATCAGGTCGACCAGGTTCTTCATGGCGGAGTAGCGGTAGCCCAGGCCCAGGCGCGCGGCGGGAATGGCAAACACCGAGTCGTCAGAGGCAATGCGCATGTCGCAGCTGATGGCCACGTTGACGCCGCCGCCTATGCAGTAGCCACGGATGCAGGCCAGCGTGGGCTTGGGGAAGTCGTGGATGCTCATCAGCGCGTCTTCGGCCATGGCCTCGTAGCGGGACACGGCCTCGCGTGCGGCGCGCATGTCCTCGAACTGCGAGATGTCGGCGCCCGAGACAAAGGCCTTTTCGCCTGCGCCGGAGAAGACCACCAGGCGCACGCGCGCATCGCTCTGCGCATCTTTCAGCAGCGGCGGCACGGCTTCCCACATGTCGACCGACAGCGCGTTGTGCCGCGCCGGGTTGTTGAAGCGGATGTGCAGCGTGCTGCCGTCGAGCCAGGCCTGGACGCGTTCGGTCTGGGTGGCGTAGGCGGGTTGATGGATGGGTTGGGGCATCAATAGACTCCGATGGCTTTCATGCGGGTGAGGTCCTGCGGGGCAATGCCCAGCTCCAGCAGGATTTCTTCGGTGTGCTCGCCCCGGCGCGGGGCAGAGCGGGCGATGGTGCTGGGCGTGCGCTCCAGCTGCACCGGCTGGCCGACCAGCCGTTGCGGCCCCAGCTGGGGCGAGACCACGTCCTTGACCATGCCCAGGTGGGCGATCTGCGGCTCGGCAAACACTTCGCGCATGTCGCTGATGAGGCCGCAGGCCACGCCGCCGGCGTTGAACAGCTCGATCCAGTGGTGGCGGTCGTGCGCGGCCAGGCGCTGGTTGATCTCGGCGTTGAGCGCGTCGCGGTTGATCGAGCGCGCCGGCTTGTCGTGGTAGCGCGGGTCGGTGATCCATTCCGGCGCTTCGAGGATGGCGCAGAAGCGCTCCCAGATCTTGGAGCCGAACACGGCGATGTTCAGGTAGCCGTCGCGTGCCTTGTAGACGCCGGTGGGGATGCTGGTCGGGTGGAAGTTGCCGGCCTGCGTGCCGACCTCGCCGTCGATCAGGTAGCGCGAGGTCTGGAAATCCATCATGTAGACCATGGACTCCAGCAGCGAGGTGTGCAGCCACTGGCCCTTGCCAGAGGTCTCGCGCTCCAGCAGCGCGACCAGGATGCCCTGCGCCGCAAAGATGCCGGCGCACAGGTCGGCGATCGGGATGCCCACGCGCACCGGGCCGTCGCCGGGCAGGCCGGTAACCGACATCAGGCCGCCCATGCCCTGCGCGATCTGGTCAAAGCCCGGCCGCGCCGCGAGCGGGCCGGTCTGCCCGAAGCCGGAGATGCTGGCGTAGACCAGGCCGGGGTTGTCGGCCGCGAGCGACTCGTAGTCGATGCCCAGTCGAAATTTCACATCGGGGCGGAAGTTCTCCACCACCACGTCGGCGCCGGCGATCAGGCGCTTGAGCGTCTCGATGCCTTCGGCTTCCTTGAGGTTGAGCGTGATCGAGCGCTTGTTGCGGTGCGTGTACTGGTAGTCGGAGCCGTCCTGCCCGCCCAGGGTGTCGTCGCCCCGCATGTGCTCGGGCATTTGCACCTGGACGACATCGGCGCCCCAGTCGGCCAACTGGCGGCAGGCCGTGGGGCCGGCACGTACCTGGGTGAGATCGACAACGCGGAAGCGTTGCAGTGCAGAGGAGGCGGGCAGGTGGGGCATTCGGCGGCAGACAAGTGGCTTGGAATGGATTTATTGTTTTCATATCTATTTAAAGTGTCAACACTTATGAATAAATTGAGGACTGATTTCGGGAAGACCCTAGGAAGCAGGGAGTGCGAGGAAGGCGATGGCGGTGTGCGCCGCGGCGGGGTCTTTGCGGCGAACGGCATGCCGCGGGCGAAGCGCCGGGCTGGCCGCTACGGCCTGGCAATCAAAGTGAAAACAAGGCGCGAAGCCGCACACGGTGCGGCCAGGCCAGGCAATGCGGCTATCGCCTGGATGGCGAAGCCGTATCAGTCCTTCCAGCGGCGCAGGCCCAGTTCGGTGGCCAGTTGCCGGTAGCGGCTTAGTTCGCGCTGCACAAAGTCATCCAGCGCCGCGCCGGTCAGCGAGAACGGGTAGAGCCCATGGCGCTCGCGCAGCGCCGCGTAGCCGGGCGCGGCCATGGCCTGGCGCAAGGCTTCGGCCCAGGCGCGCGCGGCGGGCTCGGGCACGTCGGCGCTCAGGTACAGGCCGCGCACCGTGGGCCAGACCAGGTCCAGGCCCTGCTCGCGTGCGGTGGGTACGCCGGCCAGCGCGCCGGGCAGGCGGGCCTCGGCCAGCACCGCCAGCAGGCGCAGCGGGGCGCCGGCATCGATGGCCTGGCGCGCCTCGGCCACGTCACCAGAGAACAGGGCGACATGGCCGCCGCGCAGCGCCGCCAATGCCTCGCCGCCGCCCTCGAAAGAGACAAAGCGCATGGCCTTGTGGTCGAGCCCGGCGGCGCGCAGCATCAGCGCGGCCTTCATCCAGTCCTGGCTGCCGACGGTGCCGCCGGCGCCAAAGGCGAGCCGCGCCATGTCTTGCCGCAGCGCGGCGACCACGTCCTGCAGGCGCTTGAAGGGCGAATCGCTGCGCACCGCGATCACGCCGTAGTCGGTGCCCAGCGCCGCCAGCCAGCGCACGGCTGAGGCCGGATGCGGCCCGAAGCGGCCCTGCGCCAGGTTCAGCAGCGAGCCGCTGGAAAACGCCACCAGCGTGCCCGGCCCGCCCATGCGGCCGGTGGCGATGCGGTCAAAGGCCAGCGCGCCGATGCCGCCCGGCAGGTAGCGCTGCGCCAGTGGCGGGCGCAGCGGGCGCACGGCCTGCAGCGCGTCGCGCGCCAGGCCGCAGGTCAGCTCGAAGCCGCCGCCGGCCTTGGCCGGGATCACGCATTCGGCGGCGCTGTTGCTGGGGTCCTCAGCGGCGGCGCTGGCGTGGCTTGCCGCGAGCAGGGCGGCCAGGCTGGCCAGGGTTTGGCGGCGCTTCATGCATTCCCCCGTGGCCACCAGAGCGCCGCGTGCAATCCAGGGCCGGCATCGCGCGGCTCCAGGCGCAGCACGCCGTGGTGCCGCTCGGCGATGGAGCGCGCAATCGCCAGCCCCAGGCCCGAGCCGCCGGCCACGGCGCGCACGCCGCGCCTAAAGCGCTGGCCCAGGCTGCCGCGTTCTTTCTCGCTCAGGCCGGGGCCGTTGTCTTCGACACCCACGCTCCAGCCCACCGCGTCACCCGCGGCAAAGAGGGTGATGGTGCCGCCCTCGGGCGTGTAGGCGATGGCGTTGGCGACCAGGTTGGCCAGGGCCTCACGCAGCAGTGGCTGGTCGGCCATGGCGGGCAGACTGGGCGCGGGCGTGTCGATGCCCAGGTCGATCTGTTTGGCGCGTGCGCGTGGCAGCAGCTCCAGTGCCACTTCGCGCAGCAGCACGGCCAGATCCAACGCGGCCATGTCGACGGCGGCGGTGTCGCTGCGGCCCAGCGCCAGCAGCTGCTGGGTGCTGCGCGTGGCGCGGGTGATTTCGGTGCCGAGTGCGGCCAGCGCGGCGCGCACCTGGCTGGTGTCGTGCGCGCGCTGGGCGTAGTCGGCCTGCATCTGCAGCGTGGTGAGGTGGGTGCGCAACTGGTGCGAGGCGTCGTCCAAGAACTGGCGCTGCTGCGCCACCAGGCCTTGCGTGCGCGCCAACTGCTGGTTGACGGCGGCCACCAGCGGCCGTACGTCGGCGGGCAGGTCGGTGTCGGCCAGCGGGGTCAGGTCCTCCGGGCGGCGGCCGCTGACTTCGCGCGCCAGCCGGGCCAGCGGGCGCAGCGCTGCGGCCAGCGCGGCCACGGTGCACACCAGCAGCAGGGCCAGCACCAGCGCATCACGCAAGGCCGCGCGCTGCACAAAGCGGCGCGTGAACTCCTGGCGCGAGCGCGTGCTTTCAGCCACCTGCACCAGCACGCTGCGCGCAGCGCTGCCGGCGGGGGCGCGGTCCAGCTCGCGCCGGTAGGCGGCCAGGCGCACGGCCTCGCCAAAGTAGCTGGCGTCGTAGAACACGGGCACCTCGGGCGTCAGCACGCCGGGTGGCGCGGGCAGGTCGGCGCTGCCCAGCTCCACCAGCCCGTCAGAGGTGGCGACGCGGAAGAACACCTGGCCGCTCGCGGTCAGCTCAAAGAACTCGAACATGCGGTAGGGCAGCTCGACCGACAGCCCGCCCGAGGCGGTGGAGATATTGGCGTCTATGGACTTGAGCGCGCCCAGCAGCGAGCGGTCATAGGCCGCGTTGGCGGCCTCCAGCGCGTCGTGCCGCGTCATCCACAACTCCACGCAGGTGAGCAGCGCCAGCACCGGCAGCAGCAGCAGGGCCAGGCGCTGGCGCAGGCTGGCGCGGTGGAGCCAGTTCAGGTCGCCTCCAGTGCATAGCCGAGGCCGCGCAAGGTGGTGATGCGCACGCCGCGCCCTTCCAGGCGCTTGCGCAGGCGGTGCACAAAGACCTCGACCGCCTCGGGGTGCACGTCTTCATCGTCGGGGAACACGCGCTCCAGGATCTGCTGCTTGGAGAAGGGCTCGCCGCTGCGTTGCACCAGCACGCGCAGCACGGCTTGCTCGCGCGGGGACAGCGCCAGCGCCTCGCCCTGCAGCGTGAACTGCTTGCGCGCACTGTCGTAGGCCAGCGGGCCGCAGGCCAGGCGCGGGTGCTCGTTGCCGCGCGCGCGGCGCACCAGGGCGTGCAGGCGTGCCTCCAGCTCGGCCAGCGCAAAGGGCTTGGCCAGGAAGTCGTCGGCGCCGGCATTGAGCGAGCGCACCCGCTCGTCGAGCGAATCGCGCGCCGTCAGGATCAGCGCCGGCAGCCGCTGGTCGCGCGCGCGCAGCCGCTCCAGCACCGCATGGCCGTCAAGCCCGGGCAGGCCCAGGTCCAGCACCAGCGCATCGTGGTCATGCCGCTGCAGCGCCAGGTCCGCCAGCCGGCCATCGTCCACCCACTCGACCTGAATGCCGGCGTGCTCCAGCGCCTTGCAAAGCCAGGTGCCCAGGGTGTGTTCGTCTTCAGCCAGCAGGATGCGCATCGGTGGATGCTACGGGGTGGCCGGGCTTGCCCGCCACGCGGCTTTCCCGGGGCGGTATGTCTGGATGTATATACTTGGTATTTACGTTGTATGGAGGTTGCGCCATGTCCAAGGAAGCCGTTTTCACGATGAAGCTGGAGCCGGAATTGCGCGCCGATTTCATGGCAGAGGCCGAGGCCGCCCACCGGCCGGCCTCGCAGGTTCTGCGCGAGCTGATGCGCGAGTTCATCAAGCGCCAGCGCGAGGCGCGGGAATATGACGAGTTCCTGGACCGCAAGGTAGAAGCCGGCCGCGTCGCCATGCGCGCCGGTGTTGGCCACTCCAATGACGAGGTCGAAGCCGCATTCGCCGCCCGCCGTGCGGCCGTGGCAGACCAAGAGTGAAGGTCGTCTGGACCCCCGAAGCGCTGCAGGACCGCTTTATCGGCGCGTGACCATGATGTTTGGGGAGCTTGCTGGCCCTTGGCTTGAAAAAATTGATATTTGCATCAAAAATAAGCGCGTAAAAGCAAATACTTGATATAAATATCAAATGCAAACCCTTCAGGAAGTCGGTCAGGCCGTGGCGGCGCGGCGGCGCGGCCTGGGCCTGAAGCAGGCCGACGTCGCCGCCCTGGCTGGTATCACGGCGGAGTCCCTGTCGCGGTTCGAGCGTGGCCGGGCGGCGGAATTTGGCGCGCGCAAGCTGTTGGCGGTGCTGGCCGTGCTGGGCGCCGAGCTGGAGCTGGCCGCGCAAGGCCAGTCTGGCAATCTGGACGAGCTGCGCCGCGAGCGCGCGCAAGCCACAGAACCCAACCCGGAGCCCGGGCGCGGATGAAGCTGGCCGTCCATGTCCTGGGCCGCGAGGTCGCCACGCTGGAGCAGGTGGGTGACTTCAAAAGCGTCTTGGCTTACCACGCCCATGCGGCGGTTGACGACTTCGTGTCGCTCACCATGCCCGTGCGCACCGAGTCCTATGTCTGGGACGACCAGCTCCCGCCCGTGCTGCAGATGAACCTGCCCGAGGGCTATCTGCTGCAGGTCTTGCAGGAGCAGTTTGGCCCGCATATCGGCGCCAGCCCCATCGCCTTGCTGTCGGTGATCGGTCGCAACATGGTGGGCCGTGTGCAGGTGGCCGCGCCCGGTGCAGACCTGCAAGAGCCGGCCCGGCCGATCGAGGTGGCCGAGCTGCTGCGCGGCGACAACTCGGAAGAAGCCTTTGCCGAGCTGGTGCGCCAGCACGCCACCAGCGGCGTCTCGGGCGTGGTGCCCAAGTTTCTGGATGCGCAGAACGAGTCGCTGCCTGAGCCGGGGGCTGCGCTGGCGGCCCACAAAAAGGCCAGCCTGATCACCCGCCGCCACATCATCAAGGGCTCCAGCAAGCAGCTGCCGTTTGTGGCCTTGAACGAGCACTTGTGCATGCAGGTGGCCAGCCGCGTCATGCCGACGGCCAAGACCGAGGTGTCTGACGACGGGCAGGCGCTGCTGGTGCATCGCTTTGACGTGGATGGGCACGGCCAGGCGCTGTGGGGCATGGAAGATTTCTGCTCGCTGCTGGGCCTGCGGCCCGCAGCCAAGTACGACACCACCTGGGAGCGCATCGCGCGCGCGGTGCGCGACCACGTGCCCGGTGAACGCCGTCTGGAAACCTACCGCCGGCTGGCCACCACGCTGCTGCTGACCTATGCGCTGCGCAATGCCGATTGCCATGCCAAGAATCTGGCCCTGCTCTACAGCTCGCGCGCCGACGCCCACCTTTCACCCGCCTACGACATGCTGAGCACCAGCGTGTATGCAGGCTTTCAGCAGCACCCGCCTGCCATCGAGTTCATGGGCAAAAAAACCTGGGCGCCGGGCAAGAACCTGCAGAGGTTCATCGCGGCGACCTTTGGCATTCAACCCAAGGAGCAGGCGCAGATGGTCGAGGCGATCAGTGATGCGGTGGCAGAGGTGGGGCTGCAGGTGCGGCAGGCCATGGCGGAGCATGCGGGCTTTGCCGATGTGGGCAAGCGCATGCTGATGGCCTGGGCAGAGGGCGTGCAGGGCCTGCGCGACCAGCGCGTGTACGCCGTGGGCGAATGGACGGCTGGGGCGGCCTTTGAAGGCTTTTCTGCACCATCCAAACTGAAGACGGGCGCGAGCAAACCCGGTCGCTCGCCATTGCCAAAGGGGTGATGGCGCGTGAGGAAGGGGGCGCGCGCGCCCAACCCTCAATCCGGCTTGATCTGCGCCCGCGCAATCACCGTCTTCCAGCGCGCTTGCTCGGTGGCGATGAACTGCGCGAACTGTGCCGGCGTGTCGCCAATGGCTTCGGCCGCGTCGCCGTTCAGGCGCTGCAGCGAGGCCGGCGCCTTGACGGCCTTGGCGGTTTCGACAGCGAGTTTTTCGAGGCGGGCCTGCGCCAGGTTGGCCGGGGCCAGCATGCCGTACCACTGGGTCATCTCGAAACCGGGGAAGCCTTGCTCGGCCACGGTGGGCACGTCGGGCAGCAGCGGCAGGCGCTGGGCCGAGCCGGTGGCGATGCAGCGCACCTTGCCCGACTTGATGAAGGGCAGCATGGCAGCAGCGCCCACGGCCGAGGCCTGGAGCCGGCCCGACAGCAGGTCGGTCAGCATCGGGCCGGTGCCGCGATAGGGCACGTGCAGCATGAAGACGTTGGCCGTCATCTTCAGGTACTCGAAGGCCAGTTGCCCGGCGCTGCCGTTGCCGGCCGAGCCATAGCTCAGCTTGCCTGGCTGCTTGCGTGCGTACTCCAAAAACTCCTTCAGGTTTTTGGCGGGCACATCCGGGTGCACCACGTACAGGCTGGGCACCTTGGCCAGCAGGCTGACCGGCTTGAAGTCCTTGTTGGCGTCGTAGGGCAGCTTGTCGAAGATGTAGGGGTTGACCGCCAGCGTACCGATGTGGCCCAGGATGAGGGTGTGCTGGTCGTCGCTGCGCGCCACTTCGGCCATGGCGATGTTGCCGGCCGCGCCGGGCTTGTTGTCGACGTAGACGTTCTGGCCCAGGGTCTTGGACAGCTCTGCCGCGGTGGAGCGCGCCACGATCTCCGAGCTGCCGCCCGGCGCAAAAGGCACGACAAAGCGCAGCGACTTGGTGGGCCAGTCGGACTGGGCTGCCGCCATGCCCGGCAGCAGGCCGCCCAGCGCCAGCGCGCCGCCGGTGCCGAGCAGGCCGCGCCGGGTGGTCGCGGCCAGGGGGGCGAAGTTGCCGAAGGGGCCTGAAGAAATGCGTTCCATGTTGTCTCCGTTGTGCTCTGCAAAGGGACGCCATGCTGGCGCCTTCATGCTTTCAGGAAGCTGTCAGTGCTGCGGTGTTTTTTATTTTTAAAGAAAAAGTGGCTCTAGCCCAGGTGCTGCCTGGGCTTATAGCTATCAATAATGAAGTTCACCCGGCGGCACGCCCGCTACTAAGATGGCGCCCATGACCGCCGCCGCCTCCTTCCCTTCCTCCCGCTACTGGGCCGATTGGCGCACCACCGACTTCGCGCGGCTGCAGGCCGAGGGCCTGGCCGATGCGACCGTGGCGGTGCTGCCGGTGGCGGCCACCGAGCAGCACGGCCCGCATCTGCCGCTGAGTGTGGATACGACGCTGATCGACGGCGTGGTGACGGCCGCGCTGCCGCACCTGCCCGCTGCGCTGCGCGTGCTGTTCCTGCCCACGCAGGCGGTGGGCTTCAGCCCCGAGCACACGGCTTTTCCCGGCACGCTGAGCTTCAGCGCCGAGACCTTGCTGCGCATCTGGACCGAGATCGGCGAGGCGGTGGCGCGCACCGGCATCCGCCGGCTGCTGCTGCTCAACGGCCATGGCGGGCAGGTCGGTGCGATGGACTTGGTGGCGCGTGATCTGCGCGCGCGCTGCGGGCTGCTGGTGTATTCCACCAGTTGGTTCGCGCTGCCGCTGCCGCCTGAGGTCGAGCAGCAGTTTCCGCCGCACGAGCACCGCTTCGGCATCCACGCGGGCGACATCGAGACTTCGATGATGCTGCACCTGCGGCCAGGCCTGGTGCACATGGAGGCGGCGCGCGATTTCCCCTCCACCTCGGCCGACCGCGCCGCGCGTTATCCCATCCTGGGCAATGGCCGCAGCGCCAAGTTCGCCTGGCAGATGCAGGACTACAACCCGCAGGGCGCAGCCGGCAATGCCGCCGCCGCCACGGCCGACAAAGGCGCGGCGCTGGTGCAGGCCGCGGGCAGCCAGTTGGCTCTGCTGTTGCAGGAGCTGGCGGCGCTGCCGTTGTCCACCTTGGTTGATGCGCCGGACCTCGGGTCCCATCGATAAACACCCAGCCCGGACCTCTCGAAAACCCTGAGAGGGAGCGGGCACGGGCATTGCTACTAGCTGGGGATGCTGGTCCCCGCACTGTCCCTTCTTGCCACGTCGCCCTCGGGTGCGGATGCGGCTGCGCGGCTGCCGGCGCGCGATGACATCGACAAGCTGCTGTTGGCGCTGCGCATGGAGGTGAGCTGGATCGACAAGCGCCTGGGCGATCTGCCCGGCTGCTCGCCCGACGACGCGCAGGCGATGCGGTTGGAGATGCGCTGCAAATGCCACGCCATGGCCAGCCTGATCGAGCGCGCGCTGCAGCGCGATGGCGAGCCGCTTGTCGACCCCGCCCACGTGGCATGACCTTCCCCCAACCTGCTGGAGCCTCCATGAACCGCAACGACGTCACCGAGAAAATCATCACCGTGAAGGTGTCCAAGGGCATCCAGTGGGCCGACGTGGCCAAGAAGGTCGGCCTGTCGAAGGAATGGACCACGGCCGCCTGCCTGGGCCAGATGACGCTGGACGACAAGCAGGCCAAGGTCATCGGCAAGATCTTTGGCCTGACGCCCGAAGAGCAGAAGTGGCTCAAGGTCGTGCCCTACAAGGGCTCGCTGCCCACGCCGGTGCCGACCGATCCGCTGATCTACCGCTGGTACGAGGTGGTGAGCGTCTACGGCACGACGATCAAGGAACTGATCCACGAGGAGTTTGGCGACGGCATCATGAGCGCCATCGACTTCAGCATGGACATCGAGCGCCAGCCCGACCCCAAGGGCGACCGCGTCAAGGTGGTGCTGTCGGGCAAGTTCCTGCCGTACAAGAGCTACTGACGCGGCAGCCGCCATGGAATCCCGTCCGCCGCTGCCGCCCTTCACGCTTGAGACCGCCACCAAGAAAATCCAGGCCGCCGAAGACGCCTGGAATTCGCGCGACCCCGTGCGCGTGAGCCTGGCCTACACGCCCGACACCGAATGGCGCAACCGCGCCGACTTCATCAACGGCCGCGAGCAGGTGGTCGAGTTCCTCACGCGCAAGTGGCAGCGCGAGAACGACTACCGCTTGAAGAAGCAGCTCTGGGCGTTCATGGACAACCGCATCGCGGTGCGCTTCGAGTACGAATGGCATGACGCCGCGGGCCAGTGGTTTCGCAGCCATGGAAACGAGAACTGGGAGTTCGCCGAGAACGGCCTGATGCAGCGCCGCTACGCCAGCATCAACGACCAGCCCATCGCTGAGTCCGATCGCAAGTTCCACTGGCCGCGCTGACCGGGGTCTGCTCGGAAAATATCGGTTAAATATGCCTCTAGCCCAGGTGTGGCCTGGGCTATTAGCTATATATTTAATAGCTATGGCGCCAGCGCAGTCGCCTCGACTTCCACCTTCACCCCAAAGTGCAGGCGCCCGGTGGGCACGATGGCGCGCGCCGGCCGCGCGTCGCCGGCCCATTGCGTGTACAGCGTGTTGAAGGCCGGCCAGTTCTCGATGTCGTCCAGGTAGACCCGCACCTGCACCAACTGGCCGATGCTGCTGCCAGCGGCCT
This sequence comes from Xylophilus sp. GW821-FHT01B05, assembly GCA_038961845.1. NCBI lineage: Bacteria > Pseudomonadati > Pseudomonadota > Betaproteobacteria > Burkholderiales > Xylophilus > Xylophilus sp. GW821-FHT01B05. Next base: position 5,230,720 of record CP152408.1, on the reverse strand, counting down.
GCAGCACGGCGGCGACATTGGCCAGCACCTGCAGCGCCTGTTCTTCGAAAGGTGCGTCGACCAGCTTCTCGCCTTCGGGCGTGATCGGCAATTGGCCCGACACAAAGACAAAGCCATTGGCCACGGTGCCGTGGCTGTAGTGGCCGCCCGGCGGGCGCAGGCCGGCAGGGTTGATGGGTTGGATAGCAGTGGTCTCACCAGCCATGAAAGCGGCTCCAGGGGGTGACGCTGCCGTCTTCGGCCAGCGCCTGGTACTCAGGGAACTGCGCACCGGTGGCGCAGGCGTGGTTGGGCAATATGCGCAGCCGCGTGCCCAGCGGGAAGCGCGTGGCAATGTCTGCATCTGGCGCGCCGCTGTGCGACAGGATGCCGTGCTCCTGGTTGGCGCCGCTCAGCAGGTAGCCGGGCAGCAGCGTGCCGTCGGCGCTGCAGACCTGGCCGTAGCCGTAGTCTTGTTGCTGCTTCTGCGTGCCACGGTCGCGGCTCATGGCCATCCAGCCGGCATCGACAATGGCCCAGCCCTTGTCGGCCTGGTGGCCGATCACCGTGGTCAGCACGCCCAGCGCGATATCGTCGGTGCTGCAGACGCCCACGTTGTGCATCACCAGGTCAAAGAACACGTAGACGCCGGCGCGCACCTCGGTCACGCCCTGCAACTGCGTGGCCGACAGCGCCGTGGGCGTCGAGCCCACGCTCACCACCGCGCAGGGCAGGCCGGCGGCGCGCAGGCGCTCGGCCGCGTGCACGCAGCCGGCGCGCTCTTGTTCGGCCATGGCCTGCAGGGCTTCGGGCGTATTCAGTTCGTAGCTGGAGCCGGCATGTGTCATCACGCCGCCCAGGCGCATGCCGCCTTCGTGCAGCGCGCGGCCCACGTCCAGCAGCGCGGCCTCGTCCGGCTTGATGCCAGAGCGGTGGCCATCGGTATCGACCTCGATCCAGACCTCGAACACCTCGCCTTGCTCGCGGCCAAAGTCGGCAATCGCCTGGGCCGAGGCCAGGCTGTCGGTGATGATCTTCAGGTCGCAGCCCTGGCGCCGCAGCGCCAGCGCCTGCGGCAGCTTGGCCTGCACCATGCCCACGGCGTAGACGATGTCGGTGATGCCATCGGCAAAGAACTGCGCCGCTTCTTTCAGCGTGGACACGGTGATGCCGCGCGCGCCGGCGGCGATCTGCGCCTGCACCACAGGGGTGCATTTGCTGGTCTTGGCGTGCGGGCGAAAGCGCACGCCCAGCGCGTCCATGCGCTGCTGCATGCGCTGGATGTTGCGCTGCATGCGCGGCAGGTCGATCAGGGCGGCGGGGGTGTCGAGGGTGGCAAGCAAGGCAGGCATGGTCGGGGGCGCGGGGCCGGCAATGGGATGCCGTGACTGTAGGTGCTCTGGCAATAGCTGTGATTCAATGCCGCAACATCAATCGTTAAGCCATGCTGAATGATCAACATCGAGGACATGCAGCTCGCCGCAGCCCTGCTGCGCGAGCCATCGCTCAGCGCCGCGGCGCGGCTGCTGGGCGTCACGCCGCCGGCGCTGTCGATGCGCCTGCGCAAGCTCGAAGCCAGCCTGGGCCTGGCGCTGGCCACGCGCAGCGCGCGCCGGCTGAGCCTGACGCCCGAGGGCGAGCGCTTTGCGCTTGAGGCCACGGCGCTGCTGGCGCAGATCGAGGGCCTGCGTGAATCGATGCAGCGCGACGACCGGCAGTTGACCGGCACGCTGCGCATCGCCGCGCCCTTTGGCTATGGGCGTGACCGCCTGGCGCCAGTGCTGGCGCGCTTCGCCCGGCTGCACCCGGGGCTGCAACTGCAGCTGGACCTGCGCGAAACCCCCTGGCCTGACCGGCACGACGCGGACGCGGTGCTGCACATAGGCACGGTGCGCGATTCATCCTGGGTGGCGCGTGTGCTGGCGGCCAACGAGCGCTGGCTGTGCGCCAGCCCGGCCTACCTGCGCGCGCACGGCACGCCGCAGACCCCGCGCGAGCTGCCGTCGCACGCCTGCATCTGCATCCGCGAGAACGAAGAGGATGTGACGCTGTGGCACTTCCGGCGCCTGGCAAGCGGCACTGCCGCACGGCCCGGCGCGCGCGAGTCGCTGCGCATCGCGCCAGCGCTGCTCACCAACGACGGCAGCGTGGCGCGCCACTGGGCCGAGCAGGGGCTGGGCCTGGTGCTGCGCTCAGAGTGGGACGCGGCCGACGCCGTGGCCAGCGGCAGCCTGGTGCGGGTGCTGGCGGATTGGCAGTTCGACAGCGCGCCGGTCACGCTGCTGGTGCCCACGCGCAAGGGGCGCAGCGCACGGGTGCAGGCCTTGCTGCAGTTCCTGGAGCAGGCGCTGGGGGCAGAACGGTTCTCTTCGGATGACTAGTCGGTAGTACCGCGCACCGCCTCGCCAGCCCGCTCCAGGCCACGGCCCGTGGCGTCAGCGGCGCGGTGCAGGCCCCGACCGGTGGCGGCTGCGGCGCGTGACAAGCCATTGCCCGTGGCACTTACCGCGCGCTCCAGGCCGTTGCCAGTGGCCTCGGCCGCGCGCTTCACGCCGTGTTCGGTGGCGTGGGCGGCGCGCTTCACACCATGCTCGGTAGCCTCGGCCCCGCGTGCAATGCCGTGGCCGGCAGCGGCCAGTGGCCCGGGGGATTCAGCGGGTGCGGTGGTCTGCGCGCCGGCAATGGCAGCCTGTGCGCAGGCCGCGATCAGGGCGGTGCGCAGAAGTGTTCGGAGAAGAGGATGGGTCATGGGTACGCCTGGGGCTTTGCTTGATCACCACTGTGCCCCGAAAAACCCGCTGCGACTCTGGGGCAGCGCCGCCAAAACGTGTCAGTGCGTATCGGCCGGCGCCAGCCCGTGCGGCTTTGCATGGCGCAGGCGCAGCGAGCTGAACACGCCGGCCGTGGCCGCAAACGCGGCGGCCAGCGCCAGCGCGATCACCGGCCCGTGCGCGTTGTGCGCGCCCGCAGCACTGAACACCACCGCCAGCAGTACCGCGCCGGCCGTCTGCCCGGTCAGGCGGGCCGTGCCCAGCATGCCGCTGGCGCCGCCCGAGCGGTGCGCCGGCGCGCTGGTCACGATGGTGTGGTTGTTGGGCGACTGGAACAGCCCAAAGCCAATGCCGCACAGCGCCATGCGCCAGACGATGTTCAGGTCAGACGGCTGCGCCGGCAGCGCCGCCAGCAGCGCCAGCCCGCAGGCCATGATGCCCAGGCCGATGCCGCCCAGCAGCCCGTCCGGCACGCGGCCGATCAGGCGGCCGGCCACCGGCGCCGTGGCCACGATGGCCAGCGGCCAGGCGGTGATCAGCAGGCCGGCCTCCAGGTGCGAGCGGCCAAAGTGGTCCAGCAGCATGAAGGGCAGGGCGATGTAGGCCAGCATCTGCGCGCCAAAGGCGCCGATCGAGGTGCACATCGACAGCCGGAACACCGGTATGCGCAGCAGGTCGATCGGGAACAGCGGCAGCGGCTGCGCCAGTTGCCGGCGCACATAGACCACGCCCACCAGCACGCCCGCGCCCAGCATCGCCGCGCCGCCGATCAGCGCCTCGGGCGCCTGGCCGGCACGCGTGCCCAGTGCATCGGCGCCCAGAAACACCAGGCCGAACATCAGCGCATTCAACGCCACGTCCAGCCACGACAGGCGCGCGCCAACGGGCCGCGCCGTGGCATTGGGCGGCAATGACTTCCAGCCCATAGCCAGCACCAGCAGGCCCAGCGGCACGTTCACCGCAAACAGCCAGGGCCACGAGGCGACCGACAGAATGCCCGCCGCCACCGACGGCCCGGCCACCGAGGCCGTCGCCACCACCATCGAGTTGATCGCCACGCCCCGGCCCAGCATGTTGCGCGGGTAGATCAACCGCAGCAGCGCCGCGTTCACCGCCATGATGCCGGCCGAGCCCATGCCTTGCACCGCGCGCGCCACCACCAGTTGCTCCAGCGAGCCGGCAAACACGCAGCCGAAAGAAGCCGCCGTGAACAGCAACACCCCACCCAGGTAGATGCGCCGGTAGCCCACCAGATCGCCCAGCGTGGCCAGCGGCAGCAGCAGCGCCAGCGTGGCCACCTGGTAGGCGTTCACCACCCAGATCGACTCCGAGGGCGTGGCCCGCAGGTCTTGCGCAATGCCAGGCAGCGCCAGGTTGAGGATGGTGCCGTCCAGCACCGCGAGCGAAATGCCCAGAATGATGACCGCCATGGCGCGGTAGCGCGCGGGCGTCGGAAGACCATCGGGAGCGGACATGGGGGCGTGGATTGGTAGCGGCAAGGCGCGGGATGAAGCCGCCGGGCGTGTGGCGGGAAGCCGCTTATTGTGGCTGTTTGTGCGGAATCCTGCCGGCGCCCCTAAACTGCCGCTCCCATGACACAAGCCTCTCCTGCACCTGCCTACGCTGCGGAGTACGCCCAGCGGATGAACCGGGTGCTGGACCACATCGACCGGCACCTGGACGCGCCCCTGGAGCTGTCCGTCCTGGCCGAGGTCGCGCATTTCTCGCCCTTTCACTTTCACCGGGTTTTTGCGGCCTGGATGGGCGAAACGCTGGGGGACTACCTGCGCCGCCGCCGGCTGGATATTGCGGCACTGCGGCTTGCCAGCCAGGCGCAGGCACGGGTGCCTGCATCGGTGCTGGAGATTGCGTTGGCGGTGGGGTTCGGCTCGGGCGAGGCCTTTGCTCGCGCCTTCAAGCAGCGCTTCGGCTGCACCCCGAGCGCCTGGCGCGCCGCCACTCCGCAGCGCTGGGCCGGAGAGCTGGCGGCCATGCACCAGCGGCGCCGACACAGCAATCCAGATCAGGACATGCGCAATCCGGATCAGCCGGCAGAGCCGGCTTTCACCAAAGATGCAGGCTCCTTACCCCCGGAGTCATCCATGCAAGTGAAAGTCCTCACCCTTCCCCCTGCGCGCGTCGCCTACATGCGCCACATCGGCCCCTATGGCGCGGGCGTGGCCCGGCTCTGGCGCGAAGTCTTCATGCCTTGGCGCGCGGCCCAGGGCCTGGAGCAGGCGCCCTGCTACGGCATAGGCCATGACGACCCCAGCGTCACCGACCCAGACAAATGCCGCTACGACGCCTGCGTGGAAGTGCCTGACAGCTTCGTCGCCCAGAACCCGGTGGGCATCGCCACCCTGCCGGGCGGGCGCTATGCCGTAGCCGACTACTACGGCACCGGTGCCGGCCTCTCCGTGCCCTGGACCCAACTGCTGCGCGACTGGCTGCCCGCCAGCGGCATGCGGGCCGATAGCCGCCCGCACTTTGAGTACCTCCCTGTCGACACCCGCTACGACCCTCGGACTGGCGAGTTCGGATGTCAGCTGTGCTTGCCGGTGCGGCCTTTGTAAGGCTTCACGTATAGGTCTTCCCATCCCGCAACTCGCCTACTCGTCTGTATTAAGGCCGACGCGGTGGAGGGTTGGTGGCGCATGAAAGCTCCAATGCTTGAACAGGTGGGTGTTATGTAGAAAGCGACTAATGCAGTCAGTTTTTCTTCGTTCCCGATTGCGCCTGCGAGGCGAAGACTCATGGGCTTCCTGTTGCCCTGGGTCACACGCATGCTGCTCCGCCAAACCTTCCTTCGCCTGGCCGCCACCGCGCTGCTGGCGCCGCTCTTCTCATTTGCTGCCCCGGCGACCGGCGAGCCCGTCTGGTTCGGCGTCAGCGGCCCGCTGACCGGGCAGAACGCGCAGTACGGCGCGCAGTGGAAGGCAGGCTTTGACCTGGCCCTGGACGACATCAATGCCAAGGGCGGCATCCAGGGGCGGCCACTGGCCTATGTGTTCGAAGACAGCCAGAGCGACCCGCGCCAGGCGGTCGGGCTGGCGCAGAAGTTCGTCGCTGACCAGCGCATCCGGATCGAACTGGGCGACTTCTCCAGCCCGGCGTCGATGGCCGCGTCCCCGATCTACCAGCGCGCAGGCCTGGTGCAGCTGGGCTTTACCAATTCGCACCCCGACTTCACCAAAGGCGGCGACTACATCTGGAGCCCCTCGGTCAGCCAGGCCGACGCGCAGCCGCTGCTGGCCGAGCTGGCGGTGAAGACGCTGGGCTTCAAGCGCGTCGCGGTGCTGTTCTTGAACAGCGACTGGGGCCGCACCAGCCGCGATGTCTTCGTGAAGGCCGCCGAGGCGCGCGGCGCGCAGGTGGTGATCACCGAGGGCTATCAGCCCGACGAGAAGGACTTCCGCTCGACCCTGGTGCGCGTGCGCGAGGCCAAGCCCGACGGCGTGGTGCTGATCTCTTACTACCCCGACGGCGCCCTGATCGCCGGCCAGGTACGCAGCGTGGGCCTGCAGCAGCCGATTGCCGCCAGCAGCTCGGTCTACTCGCCCAAGTTCCTTGAACTGGGCGGCGCGGCGGTAGAGGGCATCTACACCAACACCTCCTTCTTCCCCGAAGAGCAGCGCGCCGAGGTGCAGGACTTCGTCAAGCGCTTCCGCGCCAAGTACGGCAAGGAGCCGGACGCCTTCAACGCCTATGCCTATGACGCCGTGCAACTGGCCGCCGCCGCCCTCAACCAGGCCGGCCTGCAGGGCGACCGCAAGGCCGTGCGCGATGCGTTCTACAAGATCAAGGACGTGCCCAGCGTGGTGTTTGGCAAGGCCAACTTCGACCCGCAAACCCGCCGCGTGATCGGCGTGAAGAGCGTCGACCTGGTGGTGAGGGACGGCAAGTGGGTGCCGGGCGATGCCCGGACCAAAACGGCTGCTGCGCGCTGATCTGGAATGAGCTTCGCCTCTTTCTTTGACTACACCGTCAACGGCCTGATCATTGGCAACATCTATGCCTTGCTGGCGGTCGGGCTGGCGCTGATCTTCGGTGTCTCGCATCTCATCAATTTCGCGCATGGCTCGGTCTACACGGTGGGGGCCTACATCGGCTGGGGCGCGATCACCTTCCTGCATACGCCGCTGCCCATCACCATCGCGCTGGTGGTGATCGGCTCGGGCGCGCTCGGCATGCTGATCGAGCGTGTGGGGCTGCGGCCCTTGCAGGGCGCGGCGCGCATCGCGCCGCTGCTGGCCACCATCGGCATCAGCTTTGTGCTCGACATCCTGGTGCAACTGCTGGCCAGCCCGGACCCGCGCGCGCTGCCCACGCAACTGCCCGCATGGCGCCTGCAGATCGGCACCGGCACCATTGGCGCGCTTGACCTGCTGATCGCGGGCACCGGCCTGGTGAGTGCCGCGCTGCTGTTTGGCTTCTTGCGCTTCACCAAGCTGGGCTGGGCCGTGCGCGCCACGGCGCAAGACCGCGATGCCGCCCAGCAGATGGGCGTGGACGTGAACCGGGTGAACCAGAGCGTCTTTGCCATTGCGTCCGCGCTGGGCGGCCTGTCGGGGCTGCTGGTGGGCATGTACTACAACAACATCAGCCCGGCCATGAGCTTTCAGGCCACGCTCAAGGGCGTGGTCGCCACCGTGGTGGGTGGCGTTGGAAACGTGCCGGGCGCCATCGCCGGCAGCATGCTGCTGGGGCTGACCGAGAGCTATGGCGTGGCCTTGTTCGGCACGCCCTACCGCAACCTGTTTGCCTTCGCGCTGCTGCTGCTGATCCTGATCTGGAAGCCGAACGGGCTGTTTGGCCGCAAACGCGCGCTGCCGCCCGAGCCGCTCACCGGCACCTTCATTGCGCCGAGCAAGCCCTGGCGCGTGCCGCGCTGGCTGCTGGCCGCCTTGTTCGCGGCCGCCGCAGTGCTGCCGCTGTTCGAACCATCGCCCTACATCCTGCAGACGCTCAGCAACGCCTGGCTCTACGCCGCGCTGGCGCTCAGCCTCACGCTGGTGGCCGGCACGGTGGGGCAGATCTCGCTGGGCCATGCGGGGCTGCTGGCGATTGGCGCCTATGCCTCGGCGCTGCTGGTGCTTGATCTGCATCTGCCGGTGGGCACCAGCATCATCGCCGCCGGCCTGCTCACCTCCTTGATTGGTACTGCGCTGATCTTCCCGGCGTTCCGGCTGCGCGGGCACTATGTGTCGATTGCCACGCTGGGCATTGGCGAGATCGTGGCGCTCACCATCCTCAACTGGGAAAGCCTCACGCGCGGGCCCATTGGCGTGTCGGGCATCCCGCCGCTGTCGCTGTTTGGGTTTGACGCATCGTCCAACAGCGCCTTCTACTGGGCCTCGTTTGGCGCCATGGTGCTGCTGGCATTGTTGCAGTGGCGGCTGCTGCGCTCGCACCTGGGCCGCACCTTTCGCGCGGTGCGCGAAGACGAGGTGGCGGCGCGCGCCTACGGCGTCAGCCCGGATCGCTACAAGGCCATGGCCTTTGGCTTTGGCGGCTTCGCGGCGGGTGTGAGCGGGGCCTTTACCGCGCACCTCTACTCCTACATCAACCATGAGACCTTCACCTCGCAGATCTCGATCCTCGCGCTGACCATGGTGATCCTGGGCGGCCTGGGAAACATCAGCGGCGCACTACTGGGCGCGGTAGCGCTGGTGAGCCTGCCCGAGCTGTTCCGCGTGACGGCCGAGTACCGCATGTTGATCTACGGCATCGCGCTTCTGCTTCTCATCCGCTTCCGCCCGCAAGGTTTGTTGGGCACTGTTTGAACGAAGGAACACCATGAGCCACCTCAACGACTACCTCGCCGAAAAACGCGCCGCCGTGCTGGCGCGCAATGCTGCCGTCGCAGCCGGCACCGCACAGCCCCTGCAACTCAAGGCCAGCGTCAAGGCCGAAGGCCGCAGCGGCGTGCGCCGCCTGCGCATCCGTGATCACCAGATCATCAGCGACAGCCCGCCGGATTTCGCCGGCTACAACCTGGGCCCCAGCTCGCCAGAGCTACAACTGGGCGTGCTGGGCACCTGCGTTACGCACATCTTTTTGATCCAGGCGGCAGAGCGGCAAGTGCCGCTGGAGAGCCTGGAGGTCGAGGTGACCGGCATCATCGATCCGCGCGGCGGCAAGCCGGGCCATGAGCAGACACCGATCTGGCCGCACCAGATCGGCTACACCGTGCACATCGATTCACCCGCGAGCCGGGCTGACATCGACGCGCTGTTTGAGGCGGTTGAGCGCACTTGCCCGATCCTGAACCTGCTGCGCAACCCGCAGACCATCCGGGCCGAGGTCAAGCTGACCAACTCCCGCGCCGATTCGGCAAGCGCCGAGCAGAAAGCCGTGGATGCCGTCGCTGCTTGAGGTCAGCGGGCTCACGCGCCGCTTTGGCGGGCTCACGGCCGTCAACACCGTTGATTTGCAGATAGGCGAGGGCGAACTGGTCAGCGTGATCGGCCCCAACGGCGCGGGCAAGACCACGCTGTTCAACCTCGTCACCGGGCTCGACCGGCCCGATGGCGGCACTGTGCGCTTCGAGGGCCAGGACATCACCGGCTGGCCGGCGCAGAAGCTGGCCCAGCGCGGCCTGGCACGCACCTTCCAGCATGGCCGCGTGTTCGCCAACCTGAGCGTGCTCGACAACGTGCTGGTGGGCGCCCACACGCGGCTGCGCGCGGTGAAGCCGCGCCTGGGCGGCGTGCCCGGCGCGGGCGCGTTGGCCGAATTGGCGCTGGCCCTGGTGCAGCCGCCTTCCGTCACGCGTGAAGAGGCCCGGCTGCGCGAAGAGGCCTTGGCCATCATTGCGCTGTTTGGCGAACGCCTGGCGCCGCGCATCGATCACCCGGCTTACAGCCTGTCGTACGCCAACCGACGCCGCGTCGAGATCGCGCGCGCCCTGGCCTTGCAGCCGCGCCTGCTGCTGCTCGACGAGCCCACGGCCGGCATGAACGAGAGCGAGACGGCAGAGATGCTGGAGATCATCCGCACGCTGAAGGCACGCGGGCAGAGCATTCTGCTGATCGAACACAAGCTGGATCTGGTGATGCAGCTGTCAGACCGCGTGCTGGTGCTGGACGACGGCCGCAAGATCGCTGAAGGCCTGCCCGATGCGGTGCGCAAGGACCCGGCGGTGATCGAGGCCTATCTGGGCCACCGCCACGTGGGCGAGCGGCAGGCGGTGCTGGCATGAGCACGACGGTGGCCCGCAGTGGGTTCTCGTTCTGGCCGCCTGGGGGCGATGGCGCGGCGCCCGCAGCCAATGTGGGGCCGGCCGCTGGCGCGGGCAAGCAGCCGCTGCTGGAGCTGCGCAAGATCAACAGCTTCTATGGCCCGGTGCAGGCGCATTTCGATCTGGACCTGCAAGTGCGCCCGGGTCAGATCGTGAGCCTGCTGGGCGGCAATGCGAGCGGCAAGTCGACCACCATGAAGGTGGTGCTCGGCCTGCTCAAGCCGCGCTCGGGCGAGCTGCGCTTTGAGGGTGAATCGCTGCTCGGCCTGGGCACGCCGCAGGTGATACGCCGCGGCATCGGCTCGGTGCCGGAGGCGCGCCGCCTGTTCCCAGCCATGAGCGTGCGCGAGAACCTGCTGATGGGCGCCTACGCCCGTAAGGACCGCAAGGCCGTGGCCGAGGACCTTGGCCGCATGCTGGACCTGTTCCCGCGCGTGGCCGAGCGCATCGAGTTCCAGGCCGGCACGCTCTCCGGCGGCGAGCAGCAGATGGTGGCCATGGCCCGCGCGCTCATGGGGCGGCCCAAGCTGCTGTGCATGGACGAGCCCACGATGGGCTTGTCGCCGCTCTATGTCGACCGGGTGCTGGAGCTGATCGCGCAGATCAACCGGCAAGGCATCTCGGTCCTCATGGTCGAGCAGAACGCCAGCCTGGCCCTGCAGATCGCACACTACGGCTACGTCTTGCAGACCGGTCGCATCGTGCTGAGTGGGCCGGCGCACGAGCTGCTGGCCGATGCGCGCATCCGCGACGCCTATCTTGGTGGGGGCGATGCCGCCCGCACCGCTTCATGAATCTGAAGGAAGCCCCATGTCCCTACCGCTTGATCACATCGTCATCGCCGTCCATGAGCTTGATGCCGCCATTGCCGACTACACCGCGCTGGGCTTCAACGTGCAGCGCGGCGGTGACCATCCCGGCCGCACGACCCACAACGCACTCGTGGTGTTTGCCGACGGCAGCTACTTCGAGCTGATCGCCTGGAAGGCGCCGGCGCCAGAAGAGCGCTGGTGGCAACTGCTGCAGCGCCACGGTGAAGGCATCATCGACTTCGCCCTGCTGCCGCGCAGCACCGCCGAGACGGTGACGGGGGCTGCGCAGCGCGGCCTTCAGCTGGAGGGGCCGCTCGACGGCGGCCGCCTGCGGCCCGACGGCGAGCGGCTGCTCTGGCAGACGGCGCGGCCAACGTCGCTTGATCTGCCGTTTCTGTGTGGCGACCTTACGCCGCGCGCATTGCGCGTGCCAGAGGGCGACGCGCGTGTGCATCCCAACGGTGCCCTGGGCGTGGCCAGCCTGGCCATTGCGGTGCATGACCTCGACACGACGCTGGCGCGCTACCGCGCACTGTTCGGCGGCGATGTCGGGCCGTCGGTTGCGCTCCCGGGCAGCGGTGTGCGGCAGGCAGTTATCTTCATCGGCGGCAGTGCCCTGGTACTGACCGCGCCGCGCGACCCCATCGGCAGCCCCGCCAGCCCGCTGGCACAACGGCTGGCTGTGCGCGGCGAAGGGCCTTATGCGCTGGTGCTGCACACGGACGATGCGGCACAAACCAGTGCGGCGCTTGATCTCTCACGCACCCATGGCGCGCTCATAGAGTTCGAGCTGGTGGAGGCGCCGTCGCCGGTCCACCTGCATGCATCTCAGGCGTAGGTCAGCCAGTCCCGAAACTCGGCCGCATCCAGGTGCGGCAGCGTGTTGTAGGTGACCAGCATGTGCCGCTTGGGCGTGAAGGCGAATTCGCTCACCGCGCTGTTGCGTATGCGCAGGTTCAGCTCGATGGTGGTGGCCGGCGGCGTGCCCAGCACCTGGCCGACCACGGTGGAGATCGGGCCGCCGCTGGACACCATCAGCACATGGCCGCTGTACTGCGTGCGCACATGGTCCAGCGCGGCGACGATGCCGGCGACAAAGTCCGGGTAGCTGGGCATGCCGGCCGGTTGGGCGCTGCCATCCATCCAACGCGCCAGGCCTTCGCGCAGCAGGCGGAAGTGGTGCCGGTAGTCCTCCGGCGTGATGGCGGGCGGCAGCGGCTCGGGGTGCACCGTGGCGATCACGGCATCGCCGTCGTACTCATTCAGGCCGGGCAGCTCCAGCGGCGTGGGCTGCCATTGCAGGCCTTCGGCGATGCCCTGCAGGGTTTCGCGGTGGCGCCGCAGCGTGCCGGTGATGGCGGCCTCGAAGGTCTGGCCCCGGGCCTGCCAGTACGCGCCTAGCTGCCGCGCCTGCTGGTGGCCGAGCGGGCTGAGCCGGTCGTAGTCGTCGCTGCCGAAAGAGGCTTGCGCATGGCGCACGAGGTGGAGTGTTCCCATGCGGCGATTCTGGGAGCCGGGCCCGGCGCGGCCGGTCGCTTGGGCGACGGGCTGTGGCGCGATCGTGAAGGATCGCTGCGTTAGCCAGAGATCGGGGAAGCGAAATATGTGGGTGGCGGATTGGATTCGCTGGAATCCTGCGAGTCCTGGCGGTATCAGCCGGAAGTTTGCAGGCAAATTGCGGTGCTGCGCTTCTACAGTCTCTGGATCAACCCCACACACACCGGAGCTAGCAACATGGCCGACCTTTTCGAGAACCCGATGGGCCTGATGGGATTCGAGTTCGTTGAGTTCGCATCGCCCACCGCCAACCTGCTGGAGCCGATCTTCAAGCTGCTCGGCTTTACCGAGGTGGCGCGGCACCGCTCCAAGGACGTGTCGCTGTACCGCCAGGGCGATATCAACTTCATCGTCAACCGCGAGCCGCACAGCCCCGCAGCCTACTTCGCGGCCGAGCACGGCCCCTCGGCCTGCGGCCTGGCCTTTCGGGTGCGCGATTCGCACCAGGCCTACAAGCGCGCGCTGGAGCTGGGCGCGCAGCCGGTGGAGGTGCACACCGGCCCGATGGAGCTGCGCCTGCCGGCGATCAAGGGCATTGGCGGCGCGCCGCTCTACCTGATCGACCGCTTCGAGGAAGGCAAGTCGATCTACGACATCGACTTCGAGTTTTTGCCGGGCGTGGACCGCAAACCGCGTGGCCACGGCTTTAGCGTGGTGGACCACCTCACGCACAACGTCTACCGCGGCCGCATGGCCTATTGGGCCGGCTTCTACGAGAAGTTCTTCAACTTCCGCGAGATCCGCTACTTCGATATTCAGGGTGAATACACCGGCCTGACCTCCAAGGCCATGAGCGCCCCCGACGGCCAGATCCGCATCCCGCTCAACGAGGAGGCGCGCCAGGGTGGCGGCCAGATCGAGGAATTCCTCATGCAGTTCAATGGCGAGGGCATCCAGCACATCGCCCTTCTCACCGACGACCTGCTGGGCGCGGTAGACCAACTGGGCCTGGCCGGCGTGTCGCTGGCCACGGCGCCCAATGACGTCTATTACGCCCAGGTCGAAAAGCGCCTGCCCGGCCACGGCGAGAACGTGGCCGAGCTGCAGGCGCGCGGCATCCTGCTTGACGGCACCACCGCTGGTGGCACGCCGCGCCTGCTGCTGCAGATCTTCTCCACGCCGATGCTGGGCCCGGTCTTCTTCGAGTTCATCCAGCGCAAGGGCGACTACCGCGACGGCTTTGGCGAGGGCAACTTCAAGGCGCTGTTCGAGTCGTTGGAGCGCGACCAGATCGAGCGCGGCGTGCTGCAGGCCGCGTAAGCGCGTAAAGGCTGGTTGCAACTGGCGCCCGCCCGGGGCCTAGACTGGGCGCCTTTCGTGTCCCAGCCCCGGAGCCCCGTTGCACAAGATCCTTGCCCTGATCCCATTTCTTGCCCTGGCCGGCGCCCATGCGGCGCCGGTGCGCTATGGGCTTGACCCGGAGCACAGCTTCCCCAGCTTCGAGGTCGACCACATGGGCCTGTCGGTGTGGCGCGGCCGGTTCAACAAGACCAGCGGCAGCGTGCTGCTGGATGCGGCGGCGCAGCGCGGCTCGGTGGATATCGCCATCGACACGGCCTCTGTCGACTTTGGCCTTGAGGCCATGAACGAAAAGGTGCGCGCCGCCGCCATCCTGGACGTGGAGAAATTCCCCACCGCCACCTACCGTGGCAGCTTTGCCAACTTTGCCGGCGGCATGCCGCGCGAGCTGCGTGGCGAGCTGACGCTGCACGGCGTGACCAAGCCGGTGCGGCTGCAGATCGTGAGCTTCAAGTGCATCAAGGAGCACCCGGTCCACAAGCGTGAAACCTGCGGTGCCGATGCGCGCGGCAGCTTCAACCGGGGTGACTTTGGTATCGGCTTTGGGCTGGACATGGGCTTCAAGCCGGTGGTGCACCTGCGCATTCAGGTAGAGGCACTGCAAGGTGCGGACGCGGGGCCGGGCGCAACCGAGAGCGTCACGCAATAGCTATAAAATATATAGCTAATAGCCCAGGTGGGGTAAGGGCTAGAGGCACTTTTTATCAATAATAGAGCGGGGTGTCAGCGGCGATCCGTCCACAGCAGCCGCAGCGCCAGCGCCGCCAGCACGCCGCCCATCAGCCAGCGCTGCACGCGCAGCCAGCTCGGGCGCCCGTTCAGGAAGCCGCCAATGCTTGCCGCGCCCAGCACCAGCAGCGCGTTGACCGTGCCGCTGATGGTGATCTGCACCAGGCCCAGCGCCAGGCTTTGCTGCAGCACGTCACCGCGCTCGGGGTGCAGAAACTGCGGGAAGAAGGACAGGTAGAACACCGCCACCTTGGGGTTCAGCACATTGGTCAGAAAGCCCATGCGCACCAGCGTGGCCGGCGACTCTGGCGGCAGCGCGCGCGCCACGAACGGGTTTGTGCCGCCAGGGCGTACTGCCTGCCAGGCCATCCACAACAGATAGGCCGCACCGGCAGCGCGTATCACCTCGAAGGCCATGGGCACGGCCATCAGCAGCGCCGTCAGGCCAAAGGCCGCCGCCAGCAAATGGAAGACAAAGCCCGCCAGCACGCCAATCAGCGACACCAGCCCGGCGCTGCGGCCCTGGCACAGGCTGCGCGATACGCAGTACACCATGTTGGGGCCGGGGGTCAGCACCAGCACCAGGGCGGCGGCGGAGAACAGCAGGAAGTCGTTCAGCGTGGGCATGGGAGCTTTCTCATACGGTTTTACATTCAATCAGATAGCTAGGCAGGGAGTCGAAGACAGAGGCAGAAGGCCGCGGAGCAGGCCATGCGTGAACCGCCGCGGAACTGGCTCTGCCAGGCCGCTGGCGGTGCCCCCTTCGCGCAGCAGAAGGGGGGGGGGCGAAGCGCGCAGCGTGCAGCCTGGGGGGATTCATCCTAGAGCAATACGGCGCCAGCGATGCAGGGCGCGACGTCACCGCCGACCCAGGTCGTGCCGTCTGTGTCCTGCTCGATGAAGACGCGGCCGGCGCGGCCCAGGCATTCGCCTTGCGACGCCACATAGCGGCCCGACACCAGGCCGGCGCCGATCAGCCATTGCGCAAGCGAGGCGTTGAGGCTGCCGGTGACAGGGTCTTCGGCCACGCCTATGGGCGCGGCAAAGGCACGCACCAGCAGCGCGGGCGTGGCCGGGTCGATGCCGGCCTTGCTGGCATCCAGGTGCACCACGCCGACCTTGGCGTCCAGCTCGCGCAGCCGCGCGTGGTCGGGCGACAGCGCCAGCACGGTCTGCGGGTTGTCCACCAGCAGCGCCAGCCAGACCGGGCCGTTGTCCAGCAACTGGGCGGCGCGGATCTCTTGCGGCTTCAGGCCGAGCGCGCGCGCCACCTGGGCCAGCCGTGCCGGGGCCGGGTCGGTGCGGCGCAGCGGCGGCGCGGCAAAGGCCAGGCGCGTACCGCTGCGGCGTATGCGCACCAGGCCCACGGCGCTCTCTTGCACCACCTCGCCGGCCTGGCGCGGCTGGCCGCCGGCAGCCAGCCAGACATGGCAGCTGCCCAGCGTCGGGTGGCCGGCAAAGGGCAGCTCGCCACCGGGCGTGAAGATGCGCACGCGGTAGTCGGCGGCCGGCGTCGTGGGCGGCAGCAGGAAGGTGGTTTCCGACAGATTGGTCCAGGCCGCGAAGCGCTGCATGGTGGCATCGTCAAGGCCGCTGCCGTCGAGCACGACCGCGAGCGGGTTGCCCCGGTAGGGCGTAGCGGTGAAGACGTCGACTTGCTGGAAGGGGCGGGATTTCATGGGGGTGGGCGTTGCTGTTCAGTGAGCGATATGGGTTTTCTACGGCGCTGAATGTCGTCCGCAGAGCATGAGGCCGAGCGGCATTGAAGGCCGCGGAGCAGGC
Source organism: Xylophilus sp. GW821-FHT01B05 (assembly GCA_038961845.1). Taxonomy (NCBI): domain Bacteria; kingdom Pseudomonadati; phylum Pseudomonadota; class Betaproteobacteria; order Burkholderiales; genus Xylophilus; species Xylophilus sp. GW821-FHT01B05. Next base: position 5,214,551 of record CP152408.1, on the reverse strand, counting down.
CATGCGCAAACGTCCGCGGAACCGGCTTTGCCGGGCCGCAGGACGTGCCCCCTGAAGGGGGTTGGCGAAGCGACACGAAGTGCGCGAAGACTGGGGGTCATTCCAATGCCAGATCAAGCACGCCGCGTGCGGCTGGGCGGGAAAGCAGGTTGGCGTACCAGCGTTCCAGGTTTGGCCAGGTCGGCCGGTGGTACTCGACCGCCGGCAGGCCGAACCAGCGGTGCGCTTCGCAGCCCAGCGGGATGTCGGCCATGGTGAAGCGCTCGCCACCGATGTAGGCACGCTTTGCGAGGTGCGCGTCGAGCATGGCGAACAGCGCCTCGCTGTCGTGCACAGAGGCGTCGATCAGCGCCGGCTGGCGCTGCGATGGCGGTGTGCGCACCCACTGGATGAAGGCGTCGCGGCTGGCGCGGTTGAGCGTGGTCTGCTGCCAGTCCATCCAGCGCTCGGCATCGAAGCGCGCGGGCAGCTCGCCTGGGTAGAGCTGGCCTGGCGAATGCTTGGCGCAGAGGTAGCGCACGATCACGTTCGATTCCCACAGCGTCACGCGCTCGGCGCCTTCGCCGTCGTCGATGGCGGGCACCATCGCGTTCGGGTTGAGCGCGAGGTATTCGGGCGTTTGCACCACGCCAAATTTTCCACCGGCCTCGGTGCGCTGGAAGTCAATGCCCAGTTCTTGCGCGCACCACACTACCTTGCGGACGTTGATCGAGCTGGTGCGGCCCCAGATATTGAGCATGTTTAGCGTCCTGGTGTGGAGAGCATGGAAACGGGGGCCGATGGGCGGTCAAGCAGCAGCAGGCGCAGCGCCAGGCCGATCATCACCAGCGCCAGCAGCGTGCGCTGGAACTTCTCGGCGCCGGGGCGGCGTTGCAGCCAGCGCCCGACCTGGCCGCTGCAGGCGCCCAGCAAGGTGTTGAAGGCCAGCGCGGCGATGGACAGCAGCACGCCCAACTGCACCAGTTGCAGCGGCACGCTGCCACGCGCCGGGTCCACAAACTGCGGCAGGAAGACCATGAAGAACAGCAAGGCCTTCGGGTTGACCAGGTTGTTCAGCAGCGCCATGCGCACGATGCGTGCAAAGCCGGCGGGCCTGGCGGCACCCACGCGCAAGCCGCCTTTGCTGCGCAGCGCCTGTGCGGCCAGCCACAGCAGGTACAGCGCGCCCGCATAGCGCAGCAGATCGAAAGAGGGTGGCCACGCCGCCACCAGCGCGGTCACGCCGGTGGCGGCAAACAACGTATGCACCAGGTCGGCCGCCGAGATGCCGATGGCCGCCGCAAAGCCGCCGCGCGGGCCGTGCGCCACGCCGTGCGAGAGCACGAAAGCCATGTTCGGGCCGGGCGAAAGGAACAGCGCCAGAACCGCGAGCAGGAAGAGCGACAGCGTTGCAAGGCCGATCACGGGAGGCTCCTGGTTTGTGCTTTCAGACCTGTGCGACGGCCAGCTTCTTGTCGCCCAGCAGCGCGAGTTCTTCGCGCAGCGTCTGCGCCAGCGCGGCGATGGCGATGTCGATCTCTTCCACGCTGGCGGTCACAAAGGACAGGCGCAGCGTGCGCGGGTCGCCCTCGCCGGCGTAGAAGGGCGCGCCGGGAACGAAGGCCACGTTGCGCTCAACGGCCTTGGGCAGCAGCGTCACGGTGTCTATGCCCTCGGGCAGCCGCGCCCACAGGAACATGCCGCCCTTGGGCGCGTTGAACTGCACGTCCAGGCCCGCCATCTCGCGCTTGAGCGCGGTGATCATGGCGTCGCGCTGGCGCTTGTACAGCGCGCGGATGGTGGGCACGTGGCGGTCCAGGAAGCCATCCTTCATTACCGCCGACACCATGCGCTGCGTGAAGATCGGCGTGTGCAGATCCACCGCCTGCTTGGCCTGCAGCAGCTTCGGGTAGATGGCCTTGGGCGCCACCAGGAAGCCCAGGCGCAGGCCCGGTGCCAGCACCTTCGAGAACGAGCCCAGGTAGATGCAGCCTTCGGGGTTGCGCGCGGTCAGCGGCAGCGGCGGGGCTTCGTCGAACCAGAGCTCGCCGTAGGGGTTGTCTTCGATGATCGGCAGGTTGGCGGCGGCAGCGGCGGCCGACACGGCGGCGCGGCGCTCCTCAGTCATGGTGCGGCCGGTGGGGTTCTGGAAGTTGGGCAGCAGGTAGACAAAGCGCGCGTCCTTGGCCTTGGCGACCAGGTCATCGACGATCACGCCGTCGTCGTCGCTGGCCACGCTCACCGGGTTCGGCTCCATCGGGCCGAAGGCCTGCAGCGCGCCGAGGTAGGTGGGCGTCTCCACCAGCACCTTGCTGCCCGGGTCGATCAGCACCTTGGCCACCAGGTCCAGGCCCTGCTGCGAGCCGGTGGTGATCAGCACCTGGGAGGCGTCGACGTCCCACGGCAGCATGTCGGCCACGGCCTGGCGCAGCGGCGCATAGCCTTCGCTGGCGGCATATTGCAGCGCGGCCTGGCCGTCGTTGTGCAGCACTTCGGCGCAGGCATCAGCAAAGGCCTGGATCGGGAAGGTCTTGGGCGAGGGCAGGCCGCCGGCCAGGCTGATGATGCCGGGGCGTTCGGTGACCTTGAGGATTTCACGCAGCACCGAAGGATTCATCTTGGCGGCGCGGGCGGCGAGTTTCCAGTTCATGTGGTTTTCTTTCAGGCAGGTGAGGTGAGATTCGAACAAAGGGTGCAGGCTGTGCGTCAGGGCCTGCGCAGGCTGGCCGTGCAGACAGTGCCAGCGGGTATTTTCGGTGCGGCGGCGCTTGCTGGTTGCGACAGCCGTTTGCCAACGACCACCGTGGCCACCACGGCGATGGCAAAGCCCAGCGTCACCACGTCGAGTGGTTCGCCCAGCAGCGGGATCGACACAAGAATGGACAGAAACGGCTGCAGCAATTGCGTCTGGCTCACACGCAAGGCGCCGCCCAGGGCCAGGCCGCGGTACCAGGCAAAGAAGCCGATCCACATCGAGAACATGCCGACGTAGACAAAGCCGACCCAGGCCGACGCGGCAATGGGCTGCTGCGGCCACATGGCCAGCGTGGCCGGCAGCGTGACGGGCAGCGCCATCACGCAGACCCAGCAAATCACGCGCTCGGCACCCAAGGAAGGCGTGACCTGCGCGCCGTAGATATAGCCAAAGGACGCGGCAATCACCGCCCCGACCAGCAGCAGGTCGGCCCATTCGAAGCCAAAGCCGTGCCCGCCCTGGTGCGCGCGCAGCACCGAGAACAGCACCACCAGCAAGCTGCCCGCAATGGCGCAGAGCCAGAAGCCCAGCCGCGCGCGCTGGTGCAGCACCCAGGCCGCAACGGCAGCCGTGGCCAGCGGCAGCAGGGCCGTCACCACCGCCGCATGGCTGGCCGTGACCACGCGCAGCGCATAGCCCAGCAGCAGCGGAAAGCCGATGACGTTGCCCAGCACCGCGATGCCCAGCGGCTTCCATTGGTGCGGCGCCGGCCGTGGCGAGCGCGTGGCCAGCAGGAAGACGGCCGACAACACGCCCGCCAGCGCCGCGCGCCCGAGCGTGACGAACCACGGCGACAACTGCGGCGCGGCCTGCGTGCCGGTGGCCAGCCGCGTCATTGGCAGCGTGATGGCGAACAGCGCGACACCGACCACGCCCAGCCACATGCCCAGCGTCTCGTCCTTGATGTCGAGCTTCATACGCTCACCATCCACCAGGCCGTGAGCACCAGCACCAGGCCCATCGCGCGGTTGAACCACAGCAGCCGCGCGCCTTTGGCCAGCCATTCACGCAGCAGCGCGCCCACCAGCGCATAGGTGAAGTTGCTGACGAAGGCATAGAACAGCATCACCGGCGCCACGATGGCAAAGCGGCCTAGCGCATCGGGCTGCCCCGCGATCCAGCCCGCCACCAGCGTGAGCGCCAGCAGCCAGGCCTTGATGTTGACGAACTGCAGCATCACGCCTTGGCCAAAGCCGATGCTGAGCTTGGCGCTGTCGGCGCGGCCCAGCGTGGCGCTACCGCTGAGCTTGTAGGCCAGCCACAGCAGGTAGCCAATGCCCAGCGCCTTGATCGCCAAGCGCAGCGGCGGCACCGCCACCACCAGCGCGCCCAGGCCGGCGGCGCACAGCACCAGCAGCAGCGTCCAGCCGATCGGCACCGCCACCACAAAGCGCATGGCGCGCGGCAGGCCGCCGTTGGCCGCCAGGGCTGTGGAGAGCGTGGTGTTGGGCCCGGGCGAAAAACTCATCGCCGTGGCCAGCACCAGCAGCGCGGTGAATTCTTGCCAGTTCATGCCCAATACTTTAAAGTCTTGACCATCACAGAACCAGTACAGATGGTCGCACAAATCCTGAATCTGTACTGTGCAAGGTACTGGCACAGACTACCCCCATGCTGACCCGAACCCCCACGCAAACCCTGACCGAACAACTCGCCGACCGCTTTGCCGAGCGCGTGCGGGCCGGCTTGCTGGTGCCCGGCGCGCGCCTGCCCTCGGTGCGCGAATGCGCGCGCCAGCAGGGCGTGAGCCCGCACACCGTGGTGGCGGCCTACGACCTGCTGCTGGCCCAGGGGCTGGTGGAGGCGCGGCGGCAGCGCGGTTTCTTTGTCCGGGATTTTTTGCCAAATAGGCCTCAAGCCAAGGATGCGACTGGGCATGAAGCTATAAAAAAAGGAGCGAAAGCGCGTGCGGCGCAGGCCGGCCCGCTGCGCAACGCGCCGCTGCAGGCCACGGCGCTGATCCGCGGCATGTTCCATTCGCCCTCGGGCCGCGCCCAGCCGGGCTCGGGCGTGATGCCGCCCGACTGGCTGGATCTGCCCGCGCTGCAGGCCGCCGTGCGCAAGGTCACCGCCAGTACCGCCTGGGCGCGCAGCTCGCTGGAATACGGCGAGCCGCTGGGCGACAGCGGCCTGCGCGAGGTGCTGTCGCAGCGCCTGTCGCAGATCGGCATCGAGGCCGCACCAGCACAGATCATCACCACCGTGGGCGCCACGCATGCGCTGGACATCGTCAGCCGCACCCTGCTGAAGGCCGGCGACCCGGTGATGGTGGAGGAGCCCGGCTGGTCGGTGGAATTTGCCCGGCTCGACGCCTTGGGCATGCGCGTGCTGCCGGTGCCGCGCGGCGCCGCCGGGCCGGACCTGGAGGTGATGGCGCGCTACTGCCAGACGCATGCGCCGCGGCTCTTCGTCAGCGTCAGCGTGTTCCACAACCCGACCAGCTACTGCCTTGCGCCCGGCAGCGCGCACCGGCTGCTGGAGCTGGCGCAGAAGCACGACTTTCACATCGTCGAAGACGACACCTACAGCCACATCGCGCCCGAGCACGCCACCCGCGTCACCACGCTCGACGGCCTGCGCCGCACCATCTATGTCGGCGGTTTTGCCAAGATCCTGGCGCCCAACTGGCGCGTCGGCTTCCTGGCCGCGCCGCCCGACTTGGTAGAGCGCCTGCTCGACACCAAGATGCTGGCCACCCTCACCACGCCCTCATTGCTGGAGAAGGCGCTGGCCATCTGCATAGAGCAGGGCCAACTGCGCCGCCACGCCGAGCGCGTGCGCGCCCGCCTGGAGCTGGCCCGCAGCCGCAGCGTCAAGCTGGCGCAGGCGGCGGGCTGCAGCTTCGTCGCCGAGCCCATGGGCGTCTTTGGCTGGGTCGACACCGGTGTCGACACCGACGTGCTGGCCCAGCGCATGCTGGACGACGGCTGGCTGCTGGCCCCCGGTGCCCTGTTCAACGCCACGCGCCAGCCCAGCACGCTGATGCGCATCAATTTTGCGAACACGCAGGACGCTACTTTTTGGCGGGCGTTTGAGCGGATGCGGGATGCGATGCGGGGGTGAGGGCATCAATGGGCGATAGAATTATCGAAGTTTATCTAAATTAAGATAATTTATCTTTTTTGTGATATCGAAGGATAAATCATGATCGCCTACTCGCGTTCCGCATTGGCCAAAGAACTGGTGGTGGCCTTGCAGGGCAGGTCGGTGTTTGGCGATGCCCACAACGGCCTGTTCCTGGCCGCGCCGCGCCGCACCGGCAAAACCACCTTCCTGCGCGGTGATTTGCGTCCCGCGCTGGAGCAGGCGGGCATCGTTGTGGTGTACGTCGATCTGTGGGCCGATACCGCTCGCGACCCTGGCGCCCTCATCGCCGAAGCCATTGGGCGCGCGTTGCAGCCGCACCTGGGCGTCGTGGCCCAGGCGGCGCGCAAGGCCGGGCTGGAGAAGGTCAGCCTGGCCGGCTGGCTGCAGATCGACACCAGCAAGATCGGCAAGGTGGATGGCCTGACGCTGACCGACGCCTTGCGCGCCCTGTACGAATCCGCGGGCAAGCCGGTGGCGCTGATCATTGACGAAGCCCAGCACGCCCTCACCAGCGAGGCCGGCGAGAACGCCATGTCGGCCCTCAAATCGGCCCGCGACCAGATGAACCAGCCCGGCGAGGTGCACCTGATGCTGGTGATGTCGGGCTCTGACCGCGACAAGCTGCTGCGCCTGGTCAACACCAACGGGTCGCCCTTCTACGGCTCCCAGATCCAGCGCATGCCGCCCCTGGGTGCTGATTTCATCGCCCACATCGCCCACCTGGTCGAGGCCCAGCGGCCCGACCTTCGACCGGTGGATACCGCCGCCCTGCAGACGGCCTTTGAAGGCTTTGGCAACCGCCCGCAGTTCTTCATGGAGGCCTTGGGCCAGGTGTTGAGCCCGCTGGCAGACCTGCAGGAGCGCTTCGAGCCCGCCATGCTGCATGCCGCGCAACAGCGCCAGCGCGACGACGAAGCGCAGATGGAATCCGACTACCTGGGCTTGAAACCCGCCGAGCAGGCCATGCTGTGGCGCATGCTGGAGCAGGGGCCGCGCTTTCGTCCGTACGACGCCGATGCACTCAAGTTCTATCGCGAAAAGGCAGGCATCGTGGTGAGCGTGGCCCAGGCGCAGAAGGCGCTGGAAGCCCTGCGCCAGCGCATGCCGGCCCTGGTGTGGAAATCAGCGCGCGGCGAATACGCGGTCGAGGATGCTGCGATGCACAGGTGGTTCGAGGCGCGCAGGGAGGCGGGAACATGGCCGCCGGTGCCGTCCCAGGTTTGAGTTCGGCAATTGTCTTCATCAGGGCCAGCGGTCGATGCTGTGACATAGACGATTTGTCACCCACGTATTCCTGAGCTGCCCACGCCTCAAGACCGCCCCGCCAACGCCCGCCCCACCTCCAGCGTCCCCTGCGCCGCCCCGCTCAGCGGCACCTGCTCCCCCGCCCGATCCGTCACCTTGGCCAACTGCGCCGCCAGCCGCTCTGGCGCATCCGGGCCGGTGCCGATGAAAGTGCCTTGGGTGAGCGTGACATGCGCGGCCTCGAAGCTGCCGGCGCCTGCGCACAGAACCGTGCGGTTGGGGGCGTCTTCCGCTGCCAGCACCAGCATGGCGGGCACGACGGCGGCGGGGTCGAGGGCGTCCAGCACCTGCTGCGGCATCAGGCCTTCGGTCATACGGGTGGCGGCGGTGGGGGCCAGGCAGTTGATGCGGATGCCGTGTTTCTCGCCTTCGATGCTGAGCGTCTGCATCAGGCCGACCAGGGCCATCTTGGCGGCGCCGTAGTTGCTCTGGCCGAAGTTGCCGTACAGGCCGGAGGACGAGGTGGTCATGACGATGCGGCCGTATTGCTGCGCGGTCATCAGCGGCCAGACGGCCTTGCTGCAGTGCACGGCGCCCATCAGGTGCACGTCCAGCACCAGGCGGAAGTCGGCCAGCTCCATCTTGGCAAAGCTTTTGTCGCGCAGGATGCCGGCGTTGTTGACCAGTATGTCGACGCGGCCCCAGGCGTCTACCGCCTGCTGCACCATGGCCTGCACGGCGTCGAAGTCGGTAACGGAGGCGCCGTTGGCGATGGCCTGGCCGCCGGCGGCGACGATCTCGTCGACCACCGCTTGCGCCGCCGTGACCGAGCTGCCGCCGCCGTTGAGCGTGCCGCCCAGGTCATTGACGACGACTTTGGCGCCGCGTTTGGCGAGGGCCAGCGCATGCTGGCGGCCCAGGCCGCCGCCGGCTCCGGTGACGATGGCGACGCGGTCTTTGAAATCAATGCCCATGGCGAGACGGTCCTGTGGATAAATGACCGCCCAACTCTACGGCAAGCCGCAGCGCGCCTTTGTCACACGTGCAGCACGGCCTTGGCTTGCTTGCTGCGCGGCATCAGGTGCAGGGGCGATGTGTACTGCTCGCGGAACTGCTCGAAGGGCATGGTGTCGGCGGCTTCGATGCGCTTTTGCGCCTCGACCGAGTCCTGCGCCATCTGCTCGAAGGCGGCCTGCCGCGCGGGCGCCAGCGGCGTGGCCAGCAGCGCTGCGCGCGTGGCCTGCGAGCGGGTGCGGGCAAAGTCGATAAAGGCGTTGCCGTGCTGCTCTTGCATGGCCGCCAGCACGCGGGCCGAGGGCAGGGTGTGCGGCGCGGCAATGGCAGCCTGGGCGGCGCGCACGGCCTCTGCGTGCAATTGGCCGCCGTGCAGGGCGTCGAGTTGCGCGGCAATGGGCGCGCAGTCGGCCAGGATCTGCGCCGCCCAATCGACCAGCGCCACCTGCTGGCCCTGGCGTTGCAGCAGCAGGCCGGGTTGGCGGCCGCTGGCGGCGGTGAGGTGCTGGTTGTGGGCGATCTCGGCGATCTCTGCCGGCGTGTCGGGCGGGCTGTCGGCCAGCAGGCAGTGCAGCAGGAAGACGTCGAGCAGGCGCATGGTCTGCGCGCTGATGCCCAGGGGCTCGAAGGGGTCGAGGTCCATCAGGCGCACTTCGACGTATTCCACGCCGCGCTCGCGCAGCGCATGCAGCGGCCGCTCGCCAGGGTGGATGGTGCGCTTGGGGCGGATGGTGCCGTAGAACTCGTTCTCGATCTGCAGCAGCGTGGTGGCGAGCTGGTTGTATTCACCGCCCAGGTTGCGCACGCCAATGCTTTCGTAGGCCGGGTAGGGGTGCGTCAGCGCATCTTGCAGCGAGGCGCCGTAGCCTTCCAGGCTGTTGTAGCTGACCGATAGCGATGCCTGCGCTTCGCTCTGGTAGCCCAGCCGCCCCATGCGCAGCGAGGTGCCGTAGGGCATGTGCATGGTGTAGTCGCCAATGCGCTCCAGCGTGTGCGGGCGGCCTTCGACAAAGCTCTCGCACACAGCCGGCGAGGCGCCAAACAGCACCAGCGGCAAAAAGGCGTGGCGGCGGAAGTTGCGGATCAGCGCGAAGTACTGCTCGCTCGACACGCCCGGCAGCGACCAGTTGTAGTGGATGCCCGAGATGGTCTGCATGCGCCGGCCGTAGCGGTGGCCCAGGCCCATGCGGTAGACGCTCTTGGCGCGGCCGATGTTGGAGGTGCCGTAGCGCCCGATCGGAATGGTCTCGTCCGATGGCAGGCCGCAGGGCATGCTGGAGGCCCACAGCAGCTCGTCATCCACGTTGGCGCATTCGCGCTGCAAGGTTTGGTAGACGAACTGGTGCACTTCGCGCAGCTCGGCCAGGCAGGCGTCCACGTCGGCATGCACGCCGGTGATGAGCTCAACCTGCGATTCGCTGAAGTCGGTGGTGATGTGCGGGTGCGTGAGCGCGGCGCCCAGCGCCACTGGGTGCGGCGTGAGCGCCAGCTTGCCGTCGGCGCGCGCGCGCAGGCTCTCTTTCTCTATCCCTCGCCGGATGCCTCGCAGGTGCGCCGGCGCCAATGCCGCCAGCCGTTGTTGTAGTTCGCCCATATGCTGATAGCCAATAGTTCTATGTTTTGCTGGGCCGGACGGTAACACCGGCGGTATTTTCTCGCCCGGGGGCGGGAAATTGCCCGGTCGACAAAGCCTTTGGTACTATGTTTTTTATAGCTAATAGCCCAGGTGGGTAAAGGGCTAAGGCCCTATTTTGCTTAAATTTTGTGCGCAGCCTAGGCCAGTACCCGCAGCAGGAAGTGGTTCAGGTCGGCGATCTCGGGTGGGCAGACCGAGTGCTCCATCGGGTAGTCGTGCCACTCAAGCGCATGCCCCAGCGCTGTGAGCGCGTCGCGCGAGGCGATGGCGCGCGGCAGTTGCACCACGCCGTCGTGCCGGCCGTGGGCCAGGAAGATGGGGGTGGCCTGGTTGGCCGGGTGCTGCTCGGCTGCAGTGCTGGCGGCCAGCGGCAGGTAGCCGGAGAGGCCGACGATGCCGGCCAGGGCCTCGGCGTGGCGCAGGCCGGCCAGCAAGGCCATGGCGCAACCCTGCGAGAAGCCCGCCAGCACGATGCGGTTGGCCGGAATGCCGCGCGCCTTCTCGTGTGCCAGCAGGGCCTCGACCGTGGCCAGCGAGCGGCGCAGGCCGGGTTCGTCCTCGCGCCGGGCGATGCCGGTGCCGGGAAAAATGTCGTACCAGGCCGGCATGGCGTAGCCGCCGTTGATGCTGACCGGCTGCACCGGCGCGTTCGGGAACACGAAGCGCACCGGGCCCACGGCGGCCAGGTCCAGCTCATGCGCGATGGGCACAAAGTCATCGCCGCTGGCACCCAGGCCGTGCAGGATGATGATGCTGGCGCGCGGCTGCGGGCCGGTTTCGATCTCGATGGGGGCTGTGCTCATGGTGCGGGCGGTGAGTGGTGAACCGCCCCGAGCATAAACAGCCGCGGTTTCAGCGCAGCGCGCCGTCTGCCTGCAGCCCGCCCAGCATGCGCAGCAGGGCGCGGTTGATGTCGCCGCGGTCCATGGCGTGGCGCACGCACAGGCGGCGGGTGGCCTCGGTGTCGGGGGATTCGAGCGCCACCGCCATGGCCAGGGCGGCGGCGTAGGGGCCGGTGTGCATCACGGTGGCGTCGTAGATGCGGCCGGACAGCGGCAGGCGGGTGAGGATGCTGCCCAGGGGCTGGTCCAGCAGTTGATCCAGGTCGGAGAACAGCCCGCACAGGGCGATCTCGCGGCGCAGCGCTTCTTCGCTGCCGGCGTCGAGCAGGCGCTCCATCAGGCGCGAGCGCATCACCATGCCGGCCTTGACCGGGCGCAGCACCGAGTCATGGCTGGCGTGCGGCAACTGCTCTACCAGCCACTGCGCCAATGTGGCGGTGCCCAGCATCATCAGCCCGTGGCGCACCGACTCCACGCCGCTGCGCAGCCCGACGCCGGGCGAATTGGCATAGACCAGGAAGCGGTAGGCCAGCAGCGGGTCGTCGCACAGCGTGCGCTCCACCGTTTCGGCCGAGCGGTCGGCCTCTAGCGCCTGCAGCGTGGCCAGCACCACCTTGTGGTCGGGCTCCAGCGGGCCGTGGCGCAGGCTGTAGACCGCGTCTTCCACCGGCCAGCCGGCCAGCGCATGGGCGCGGCAGCGCTCAAAGCAATATTCCATCAGCACATGGCTGGCGATGCCGCCAAAGATCTGGCCGCTGGGCAGCGGGCCGGTGGCGGGCACGCCGGCCGGCGCCTTGGCCTGGCGCAGGGCGTCGTGCAGGGCCAGCGCGGCCAGCGCCGGCGATACGCTGAGCCACTGGCGCGCAAAGCAGCCGGCCAGGCCGGGCTCGGGCGGCTGCTCGGCCTCGCCCTGCCAAACCAGTTGCAGCCCGCGCCGGTGGGCGCGGCGCACTGCGTCGGCCACCGGTGCGCGTGCCAGCTCGGTGGCAGGCACCACCAGCGTGGGCGTGAAGAAGGTGTGGGTGCTGAAGGTGGGCTCTTCGCCGGCGAGCCGGCGCGGGGCCGGTTGCACATGGTCCAGCAGGCCGGCCAGCAAGGGGGCTGATTGGGCCAGCAGCAGGATGGGCGGGGCCTCGGCGGGCAGCAGCTCTTGCAGCGCCTCGACCAGGTGGGCGGCATCCACCGTGGCGTCGGCTTCCGGCCGCACGAACAGTGCGATGCCCATCAGCGTGCGGCGGGGACCCCACAGCGGCTGGTAGCCCAGGGTGATGCTGTCGAGGACGGTGGCGGTCATGCGGTGCGCGGAACGGGAGCGGTGACGGGATACGCCATCGTAGCGGCGTGCTGGGGCGCGGGGGCCCCGGACAAACGATCAGCTGATGTAGTTGAACAGCGACAGCTTCTGGATCTGGGCATAGGACGCCAGCGCTGCCGAATAGACCGTCTGCTGGTTCTGGAAGTCCGACACGCGCTTGACCTGGCTGTTGGTGTCCGAGCCCTCGGCCAGCGACAGGTCGGCCGTGACCTGGACCGAGCGCGCGTCCTGCGTGTCGCTGATCCGGTCGGCGCGGTTGAGCAGTTCGCCGGCGTAGGAGCGGCTCGCGCTCACCCGGGACAGGCCGCTGTCGAGCTGCTGCAGCGCCTGGGTCACCGCGTTGGTGGTGGCGCCGACATTGGCGCCGGACTTGCTGAGCTCGCTGATCGCCTGGTCCATCACCGAGAAGATACTGGTCTTCTGGCTGGGCGCGATGTTCATGCTGTCGCCATTGGCGGGGGTGCCCGTGACGTTGAAGGACAGACCGTCGAAGCTGATCGGCTGGCCCGACACATAGGTTTGGTTGGCGATGGGCGGGGTGCTGCCGGGCACGCTGTAGGTGGTGTTGCCGGCGGCATCCACCGCAAAGCTGACGCTGTAGCTGGCGCCGGTCAGGGCTGCGGGGTTGGTCACCGTGCCGGCGTCGGCCCAGGCGGTGCCGGTGTTGGTCACCGTGCCGCTGGCATTGGTCGGCAGCGCAATGCTGAAGACGCCATTGCCGGTGGGCACGTCCATGAAGGTCGCATAGCCGTCGACGGTGGTCGAGATGGCGTTGCCGTTGCTCGCGTTCTGCCCGCCGATGCCGCTGTAGGTAACGACGTTGCCGTCAACGAAGGGGGCCGCCGTGCTGCCCAGGCCGCCGAACAGCGACTGGCCGCTGCTGTCCTTCTGGTTGGCCAGCGACAGGATCTGGTCGCGCAGCGAGCTGAGCTGCTGCACGATGCTGGCGCGCGAGGTCGCGTCATAGCTGCCGTTGCCGGCCTGGATCACCAGGTCGCGGAAGTCCTGGATGGCGGAGTTGACGTTGCCCAGCGTGCCTTCGGCGCTCTGGATGGTGGCGCGCTGCGCGGTCAGCGCCTTTTGTTCGGTATCGATGCGTGACAGGCGCGTGGTGGCGCGCTCGGCCGCCGCGGCGGCGGCAGGGTCGTCGCTGCCGCGCTGCACGTTCTGGTTGGCGCTGACCTGCCCTTGCAGGTTGACCATCGCGCTCTGGCGGGCCGACAGATTGCGAAGGGCGTTGTCAAAGGCGTTGGCGGTGCCGATACGGCCGTAGGGATTGGTCATGCTGGGTCTCTCTCTCTATCAATTGGTCCATGGCGCTACGCGTTAGCCGCACATCGCCCGCAGGGGCTCCAAAGGCCGCGGAGCAGGCCAAGCGCAGACATCCGCGGAACCGGCTTTGCCGGGCCGCTGGATGTGCCCCCTGCAAGGGGGTTGGCGAAGACGCGAAGCGCGTAGCCTGGGGGTCATCGCATGGTCTGGATCAGCGAGTCGAAGATGCTCTGCGACACCTGGATCATCTTGGCCGAGGCCTGGTAGGCCTGCTGGTACATCAGCAGGTTGCTGGCTTCCTCGTCCAGGCTGACGCCCGCGATCGAGGCCTTGTCGCTGGCCAGGCTGGTGGCGATGGAGGTGGACACCTGGGACGCGTACTGCGCGTTCTGCACGCTCAGGCCGACGTTGGCGATGATGCCGGCGTAGCCGTCAGACAGCGTGCCGCCGTCGAAGGCCGTGGCGTCGGCCAGTGCGGCCATGGCCGTGGCGTTGCCCGCGCTGGTGTTGCGGTAGGCGGCGGTGCTCGGGCCGATGGTCAGCGTGTCGCCGGCCGCAGGCGTGCCCTTGAGCATGATGCTGCGGCCCTCGATGGTGATGGTGTCGCCGGGCGTGTAGTTGGCGGTCACGGTGGCGCCGCCCCCGTCCGTGTAGCTGTAGGTGTCCTGCGTGGAGGGTGCTACCGCCTTGGCGAAGGTCAGCGTCAGTGCCGTGGTCGGCAGCACCAGATCGGGCGTGGCCGAGATCGAGGCGACCGACAGCGTGCCGGTGTTGGTGCTGGCGGGCACGGCCTCGATCGGGCTGGCCACGGCCAGCTGGCGCGGGTTGGAGATGGCGGTCTTGATGTCGCCTGCGGCAGTGGCAAAGGGCTTGGCCGTGAGCGTGCTGCCGGCTGCCGGCGCCGGCGTGCCGACGGTGAACTGCAGTCCGTCCATGCTGGTGGTGGTCGTGATGCCGCCGTCATTGGAGAAGGTCAGTGCCCCGCCGGCGCCGACGGTGAAGCTTTCCTTGCTGCCGTCAGCGCTGCGCACCAGGGTCCCGGCCGAGCCGGTGCCGTCGAAGTAGAGCTGGTAGTCGGTGGCCTTCAGCGCCGACGCATCGGTCAGGGTCACGCCCAGGGCCGAGCTCTTGAGGCCGTTCGCGTCATAGACGTTGTCGACCGAGGGCGTGTTGAACAGCGCCGTGCCGGCGTTGCCATCCATGTCCAGGCCCACCTGGTGCTGCGCATTCAGCAGGGAGCTGACGGTGACCGCCATGCGGCCGATCTGGTTGCGCGCGTCCACCATGTCGGTGTTGCTGAATTTCAGCAGGCCGCTGATGCTGCCGCCGCCGATGGTGTTCTCGTCCAGCGTGGTGGTGGCACCGTCGCGCACGATCGCCAGCTTGGTGCCGGACGGGTCGTCGGTCTTGAGCGACACCTGCGTCACCACGTTGCCCAGCACCAGCGGCTGGCTGCCCAGGAAGATGTTGGTGCTGCCGTCGTCGGCGGTCACCTGCGAGGTCTGCACGTAGCCGTTCAGGTCGTTGATCAGCTTGTCGCGCTGGTCCAGCAGGTCGTTGGGCGTATGGCCGCTGCTCTTGGCGCGCGCGATCTGCTCATTCACCGTGGCGATCTGCGAGGTCAGGCGGTTGACCGCCGAGACCGACGTGGAAAGCTCCTGCTGCACGCCGTTGGCCAGGTCGTCGAGCCGCGAGGACGCGGTGCGCAGGCGGTTGGCCAGCTCGTCGGCGTTGGACAAGGCCACCGAGCGCGCGCTCAGGTCCGAGGGGTTGCTGGCAACGTTGGTGAAGGAGTTGAGCAGATTGGTCAGCGCTGCGCCCATGCCGGTCGTGCCGGCGGGGAACAGGTCTTCCATCTGGTACAGGCGCGTGGCGCGGATGGAGTCGGCGGCCGCCACCGAATTGGCGGTGGTGCTCTGGCGTGTCAGCAGGTCGCTGCTTTGGCGCGTGACGGTGACGACCTGCACGCCCTTGCCGATGTAGCCACTGCCATCGTTCTGGCCCTGCACCTGGCCCAGCACCACGGTCTGCCGGGAATAGCCGACCGTATTGACGTTGGCGATGTTGTTGCCGGTGGTTGCCAGCCCGGCCTGGTTGGCCAGCAGCGCGCGCGTGCCGACGTTGAGCAGGCTGCTCATGGCGATACCCCCGTCGCGGCGTGCGCCTGCCGGGAGTGGGCGGGAGGCGCGCTACGGCCAGCCTGTCCTGCGGTGATGTTCATCCTGTGCTTCCATTGGCCAGGGTGATGGCACCCTGGGCTTGTTGCGCGCGCTGCAGCTGCATCGTGCTGTGAATGGCCCGGCTCAGCTTGGAGGCATAGGCCGGGTCGGTGGCGTAGCCGGCGCGCTTGAGTTCGGTGGCGTAGGCCACGGCCGAGTCGGTTTTCTGGCGGGCGGCGGCGTAGCGCGGGCTCTCGTTGATCAGGCGCGCGTAGTCGCGGAACGAGTCCTCGTAGCTGTCATAGGCGCGGAACTTGGCCGTCACCTTGCGCGGCTGGCCGCCCACGTATTCGGTGGTGGTGACCTCGGCCACCTTGCCGGTCCAGCCGGAGCCAGCCTTGATGCCAAACAGGTTGTAGGAGTTGCTGCCGTCCTTCAGGCGGATCTCGCTGCGGCCCCAGCCGGTCTCGTGGCCGGCCTGGCCCATCATGAAGGCGGCGGGAATGCCGCTGTCCTGCGCCACGCGGGCCGCGGTCTGGCTGTGCGCCTGCACAAAGCCGGCCTGCGTTTGCGTGGTGCGCACGCGCGTGGCGGGGGCGGATGCCGCGCTGGCAGCCGCCGTGCCGCTGCTGCCAAAACGGCCCAGCGACAAGGTCGAGGGCACGTTGAATTCCATCTTGGCGGCGTCGCCATCGGCGTCCGCGCTGGTGCTCTGGCGCGACAACTGGCGCGCGATCATCTCCGACAGCCCGCCGGGTTGGCCCGACATCTTCACGGCGAACTGCTGGTCGAGCATGTCGGTGCCCAGGTCCGAGCCGGCGTTGTCGGTCAGGCCGGATTTCATCGTTGCCTCGCGCATGCTCTTGAGCAGCTCGCGCATGAACAGCGATTCAAGCTGCTTGGCGGTTTCCTTGATGGCCGCCGGGCTGTCCTGGCCGGCCTGCAGCTTGAGCGCATTGAGGCTGCGGGCGTCTGCGGCCAGCGCGTTGCTGGACGTGACGCTCTGTGCCGACGAAGACAGCAGGCTGCTGGAGGAGGTGGAAGAGATCGCCATCGGTCTGCCCCGTCAGATCACTTCCAGCTCGGCATTGAGCGCGCCTGCGGCCTTGATCGCCTGCAGGATGGCCAGCAGGTCTTGCGGCGTGGCGCCGAGCGAATTAAGGGCGCGCACCACGTCGGCCAGCTGCGGCGCGGCCGGCAGGGTCAGCAGCGTGCCGGGCTCTTGCTTGATCTGGATGTCGCTCCTTTGCGCCACCACCGTCTGGCCCTGCGAGAACGCGCCGGGCTGGCTGATGATGGGCGTGGAGCTGATGGTGATCGCCAGGTTGCCATGCGCGATGGCGCAGGGGCCCAGGGTGACCGCCTGGTTCAGCACCACCGAGCCGGTGCGCGCATTCACCACCACCTTGGCGGCGGGCGCGGACAGCTCCAGCGGCATTTCTTCCAGGTCGGCAAGGAAGTTCACGCGCGAATTGGGGTCCAGCGGCGCCTGCACCTGCACCGTGCGGCCATCCAGCGCGCGCGCGGTGCCGGCACCGATGCGGGTGTTGATCACCTGCGCCACGCGGCGCGCGGTCTGGAAGTCGGTCGCGTCCAGGTCGAGGTTGATCGTCGTGCCTTCTTGCAGCGGCGTGGGAATGATGCGTTCGACCTGCGCGCCGCCGGGGATGCGGCCGGCGCTCAGGTGGTTGATCTGCACCCGGCTGCCGCCAGCGGAGGCGCCGGCGCCGGCGATCACCAGATTGCCCTGGGCCAGCGCATAGACCTCGCCGTCGACGCCGCGCAGCGGCGTCACCACCAGCGTGCCGCCCTTGAGCGACTTGGCATTGCCGACCGAAGACACATTGATGTCGATGACCTGGCCCGGCTGGGCAAAGGCCGGCATCTCGGCCGTGACCATCACGGCGGCCACGTTCTTCAGTTGCAGTTGCGACAGCGAGCTGGTCGGCAGCGTGATGCCCAGCTGCTGCAGGTAATTGGTCAGGCTTTGGGTGGTGATCGGCATCTGCGTGGTCTGGTCGCCGGTGCCATCCAGGCCCACCACCAAGCCGTAGCCGGTCAATTTATTGCTGCGTGCGCCCGCGACGCTCGCCACTTCCTTGATGCGCAGCGCCTGCGCCGGCAGGCTGGCCGCCAGCGCGGCGAGTATCAGGAGCGCCGCTGCGGCAGTGCGCGCCCGCCGGGCGGGAACAGGAGCGTGGGAGAAGTGCAGGGCAGCCATGCACGCATTTTGCGAAGGATCAGAACGGGCTAACGTTGAAAAAGAAGCGGGAAAGCCAGCCTACTGTCTGGGCTTCGTTCTGCGCGCCGCGGCCACGCGACTCCACCCGCACGTTGGCGACCTGGGTCGACGGGATGGCATTGCCCTGCAGGATCGCGCGCGGGTCCACCGTGCCGGTGAAGCGCAGCACGTCCACGTTCTGCTGCACGCCGATCTGCTTCTCGCCCGCCACCAGCAGGTGGCCGTTGGGCAGTACCTCCACCACCGTGGTGGTGATGGTGCCGGTGAAGGTATTGGCGCTGGCGGTGCCGCCCTTGCCCTCGAACGCGTTCGCGGTGGAGGCGCCGATGTTGGTCTTGGCCGCCAGCGAGGCCGCGCCAAAGAAGGGCAGGGCGCTGATGCCCGCCGCGGTGCTGCTGGTGCGGTCCACGGTGGACGACGATGTCTGGCTGGCCGTGACGTTCTCTGCGATCAGGATGGTCAGGCTGTCGCCCACCAGGCGCGCGCGCCGGTCTTCGAAGGCCGGACGAAAACTGCTGGTGTGGAACAGCCCGCCGGTGACCTGCGGCTTGGCCGGCATGGCGTAGTTGATCGGCGGTGCCGAGGTGGTCGCCATGTCGACCTTGGGCGCCATGGTCTCGCAGCCGGCCAGCAGCAGGCTGGCGGCCAGCAGCGGCAGTGCGGCATGACGCGCGGCCATCACAGCTGCCCCAGCTTTTGCAGCATCTGGTCGGAGGTCTGCACGGCCTTGGAGTTCATCTCGTAGGCGCGCTGGGTCTGGATCATGGTCACCAGTTCCTGCACCACGTTGACGTTGGAGGTCTCGACATAGCCCTGCATCACCGAGCCCAGGCCGTTCAGGCCGGCCGTGCCCTGCTGCGGCTGGCCGGATGCGGCAGTTTCTGTGTAGAGGTTCTGGCCCTTGGGCTCCAGGCCGGCCGGGTTGACGAAGTTGGCCAGGGCAATGGTGCCCACCTGCTGCGGCGCGGTATTGCCCTGGGTCAGCACGCTGACGGTGCCGTCGGCGGCGATGGTGACGCTTTGCGCATTGGCCGGAATGGTCACACCGCTGGCCACCGGCAGGCCGGTGGCATTCACCAGTTGGCCTTGGGCGTTGCGCTGGAACGAGCCGTCGCGGGTATAGCCCAGCGTGCCGTCCGGCATGGTCACCTGGAAGAAGCCATTGCCACTGATGGCCACGTCCAGCGAATTGCCCGACTGCTGCAGGCTGCCCTGCGCGAAGGAACGCGCGGTAGACACGGTGCGCACGCCCAGGCCCAACTGCAGGCCGGTGGGCAGTTGTGACTGCTCGGTGCTGTTGGCGCCGACCTGGCGCAGGTTCTGGTACATCAGGTCTTCGAACACCGCCGTGGCGCGCTTGAAGCCGTTGGTCGAGACGTTGGCCAGGTTGTTGGAGATCACGTCCAGCTGGGTTTGCTGGGCTTCCATGCCGGTCTTGGAGATCCAGAGTGAATTGATCATGGCGGTCTTTCTAAAGGGGAGCTACTTAGCTCTGGCCCAGCAGCTTGCTGGCGCTTCTGTCGTTGGTCTCGGCGGTCTGCATCAGCTTCATCTGCGACTCGAACTGGCGCGCCGCGGCGATCATGCCGACCATGGATTCGACGGCGTTGACGTTGGAGCTTTCCACCGCGCCGGTCTGCAGCTTGGCCAGCGCGTCCTGCGCCACCGGGTCGCCCGAGCGGGTGCGGAACAGGCCGTCATCGCTGCGCCGCAGCGGGTCCTCGGCGTCTGGCGTGGCCAGCTTCACGCGGCCCAGTATGTTGGGCTGCTGGCCGTCGACCTTGGCGGTGACGGTGCCGTCCAGGCCCAGCGAAATCTGCGCGCCTTGCGGCACGTCGATCGGCGCGCCGCCGTCCGACAGCACGGTCAGGCCCACGCTGTTGACCAGCGTGCCCTGGGAGTTGATCTCCAGCGCGCCATTCTTGGTATAGGCCTCGGTGCCGTCCAGGCCCTGCACCGCGAACCAGGCATTGCCCTGCGCCATGGCGTCCAGGTTGCGCTCGGTGCGCTGCACCGAGCCCGGCCGGTCGTCATAGCCCGAGGTGGCCTCCAGCGCAAACACCCGGCTGCTGGTGCCGGTGCCGTTGAGTGGCACCGCGCGAAACTGCGACAGCTCGGCCCGAAAGCCATTGGTCGACGCATTCGCCAGGTTGTTGGCCAGCACCGTCTGCCGCGCCGCAGCAGCGCTGGCGCCGGTCATCGAGGTGTAGATCAAGCGGTCCATGGGCGGCCTTTCATCCCAACGCCAGCCCGGCTGGCACATGCGCAGGCGTGCCGCGCACGGACGCGTCGCCCCTTCGAAAAGGCGGTGGCGGTCATACGCAATGGGCAAGCCTGGAGGTGGTTCATAGTTACCTCAAGTTCACTAGCGTCGACATCACCTGGTCCTGCGTCTTGATGGTCTGCGCATTGGCCTGGTAGGCGCGCTGGGCGGTCATCATGTTCACCAGCTCGGCGGTCAGGTCCACCGTCGAGTCTTCCAGTGCCTGGGACTGCAGCTGGCCGAAGTTGCCGGAGCCCGGCGTGCTGACGATGGGGTCGCCCGAGGCGGCCGTTTGCTTCCAGTAGCTGCCGGACGATGGCTCCAGCCCCTGCACGTTGCGGAAGTTGGCCAGCGTCAACTGGCCCACGGTCTGCGTCTGGCCGTTGGAGTAGCGGGTGGTCAGCTTGCCGTCGGGCTCGATGCTCATGCCGGTGAGCTGGCCGGGCGCGTAGCCGTTCTGCGCGATGTTGGACACCGCGAAGGACGATGCGTTCTGGGTCAGGCCGCTCAGGTCGAAGTTGACATTGATCGGGGTGCTGGTGGCGCCCGCGGCCTGCAGGCCGGTGAGTGCCATCGTGGCCGGGTTGGGCGTGAGGATCTGGCCGCTGGCGTTGAAGGTCAGCTGGGTTGGCGTGTCGCTGGCATCGGCCTTGGTGTAGACGCTCCATGCATTGGCGGCGGTCTTCACGAAGTACAGGTTCACCGGGATGGCATTGCCCTGGGCGTCGTAGACGTTAAGCGAGGTGCCGTAGGTGGTGGTCGGCGTCGGCGGTGTCTCGTTTGCGGCGATATCCGCGCGCGTGTCCAGGTTCAGCTCCAGCGTGCCGCTGGTGGTGGCCTTGCCGTCGATGCCCTTGCCGGTGGGGACTTGCAAGGTGCCCTTGGTCACCACGCCAGTGACCGGGTCGATGATGTCGCCCTGCACCTGGGCGCCGTCGTTGGTGACGATGTTGCCGTTGGAGTCCAGCTTGAAGTTGCCGGCGCGGGTGTAGGCGGTGTCGCCGTCAGGCTGCTTCACGACGAAGAAGCCGCTGCCGCTGATGGCCACGTCCAGGCTGTTGCCGGTGCTGCTGATGTTGCCCTGGGTGAACTGCTGCGACACCGCGCCGACGGTCACGCCAATGCCGGCGGACACACCACCGGCGGTGCCGATGTTGCCGGCATACAGCTCCGAGAATTCGGCGCGCGAGGCCTTCATGCCGGTGGTATTGGCATTGGCGATGTTGTGGCCAATGACGTCGAGGTTGCGGCTGGAGGCGTTGAGGCCCGAGAGCCCTTGCTGGAATGACATGGTCGGTTCTCCTGGTGAACAGTTGCCGTGGCGAAAAAACGGAGGGGCTGGGCGCGCAGCGCCTAGCTGATGGACTTGACCTGGCTGTAGGGCACCTTGCTGCCGTTGTTCAGCGTCAGCGTCAGGGCGCCGTTGCTGTCCGAGCCGACCGAGGTGACGACGCCCTTGGTCAGGGTGGTGCTGGTCACGGCGGCGCCCTTGTTGGTGGCCTCGACGCTGAACTTCAGCGCATCGGTGCCGGTGTAGGACGACGTGTCCCAGCTGAAGTCATGCGCGCCGGCGGCCATGGTGCCCAGGTTGATGCTGCCCAGCGACTTGCCGTCTGCCGTGCTGATGCTGACCACCACGCTGGAGGCCGCGCCATCGAGCTCGAACGCGCCGGTGCCAAGCTTGGTGTCGGCGTCCACCGCCAGCGTGTTGCCGTCGCCTTCCACCGTGTGCCCGACCAGCGAGCTGGCCTGCATGCCCAGCGTGGCGGTCAGCTGCGTCGCCAGGCCCGAGACCGTGGTGTTGAGCTGCTGGATGCCGGTGACCGTGTTGATCTGTGCGATCTGCGTGGTCATCTGGGCGTTGTCCATCGGGTTCATCGGGTCCTGGTTGGTCAGCTGCGCCACCAGCAGCTTCAGGAACCGGTCCTGCGTGGCGCCCATGTCCGTGCTCGTGGTGGCGCTGGTGGTGGGCGTATAGGTATAGGTGGACGAGGCGGCGGTAGCGTCGGTGACGGTGCTCATGGGTGGTTCCCGGTGAAGTGGTGGACGGGGCTCACTGGCCCATCTGCAGGGTCTTGAGCAGCAGCGTCTTGGCGGTGTTCATCACCTCGACGTTGTTCTGGTAGGAGCGCGAGGCCGAGATCATGTTGACCATCTCCTCCACCGCGTTCACGTTGGAATGGGTGACGTAGCCCTGCTCGTCGGCGGCCGGGTTGGCCGGGTCGAGCACGCGGCGCCCGGGCGCGTCGTTCTCGGTGATGGCGTTGACCTTGATACCGGCCGAGCCCTCGCTGCCCATGGGCACGGTCTGGAACACCACCTGGCGCGCCTTGTAGGCCTTGCCGTCGGGGCCGGCCACGGCATCGACGTTGGCCAGGTTGCTGGCCACCACATTGAGTCGCTGCGACTGCGCGCTGACCGCGCTGCCGGAGACGTTGAAGATTGAGAACATCGACATGCGAAAGCTCCTGTCGTGGCCGGGCCTACTGGCCCTGGATGGCCGAGAGAATGGTCTTGGCCGAACCGTTGATGAAACGCAGCGTGGCCTCGTAGCGCACCGAGTTGTCGGCGAAGGCGGCGCGCTCGCGGTCCATGTCCACGCTGTTGCCGTCCATGCTGGGCTGGGTCTGCACCGTGTAGTCCATGCGCGGGCCGCTGCCCGCGAGCGAGGTGGTCAGCGGGATGAAGCCCGGCTCGGTGCGGCCCGTGGAGGTGGCGCTGCCGCCCGATTGGGGTTCGGCCAGGCGCAGGCGGCTGGTGCCGGCGCTGCCGCCGGCCGCCGCACCCGTGGCGTCGCGCAGCGCGTCGTTGAAGCGGAAGTCGCGCCCGGCATAGCCCGGCGTGTCCGCATTGGCGATATTGCTGGCGATGGTGCGCTGGCGCTCGGCACGCAGCACCAGGGCCTTGCCTTGGAAATCCACAGCCTGTGTCAGTTTGTCGAGCATCGGTGCCACCTCGGTTGGGAAAGTGCGGAAGGCAGCCGGCAGGCGGCACTCCACGTGGCAGCGATTATGGAAACCGCTACCCAAGCCCAAAGCGCCGAAGAAAGGGGTGAAGCTGCCGCACTTCGCGCCATCCGCCCGGTGGTGGCTACCTATAGTCAACTTCCGGTTACTGCGGGAGTCTCCGCCATGCGCATCCCCCTTGTTTCTTCCTCTTTCCCTGTCCTGGCCACGGCCCTGCTGCTGATGGCCCCGGGCGTGCACGCGGCCGGCCCGGCGGTGGCGGCGCATACGCCGGCGCAACTGCAGGCGCTGCAGGCCGCCCAACTGGCGGCGCTGACGCAGGCCACGCCTGCGGCCGCGCCCACCGTGGTCGCGTTGGCGGCGCCGGCAGCGCCGGTGGCATCGGTCGGCTCCGAGCAGGACCTGGCCTCGGCCAGCAAACACTTCCTGGACGAGGCCGTGGCCCAACTGCCGCAGCAGATGGCCGGCACCAGCCTGCCGCTGCGCATGGAAGTGAGCCTGGGCGCGCTCGACAGCCGCCTGCGGCTCGCGCCCTGCGCCCGCGTGGAACCCTATCTGCCACCGGGCATGCGCCTGTGGGGCAAGTCCCGGCTCGGCCTGCGCTGCGTCGAAGGCCAGGTGCGCTGGAATGTCTTCCTGCCGGTCACGGTCAAGGCCTTTGGCCCGGCCTGGGTGGTGCAGGGGCCGGTGGCGCCGGGCACCACCCTGTCGGCTGGCGACGCCGTCGAAGGCGAAGTCGACTGGGCCGAGGACATGTCGCCCGTGGTCGCCGACCCGGCGCAGTGGATCGGCAGCACCGTCACCCGCAACCTGGCGCCTGGGCAGGCCCTGCGCCAGTCCATGGTGCGTCCGCCGCAGGCCTTTGGCGCCGGCACCCAGGTACGGGTGGTGGCCCAGGGCCCGGGCTTTGCGGTCACCTCCGATGGCCAGGCCATGACGGCGGGCTTTATCGGGCAGCAGGTACGCATCCGCATGGAGAACGGGCGGATCATGTCCGGCACCGTGCTCGATGAGCGCACGGTGCAGCTTGCCCTCTGACCATGGCACACCCCCAGGCTGCGCGCTTCGCGTCTTCGCCTTCCCCCTTGCAGGAGCCTGTCCTGAGCCCGTCGAAGGGGGCACATCCAGCGGCCCGGCAAAGCCGGTTCCGCGGATGTCCTGGCATGGCCTGCTCCGCGGCCTTTTGTGCTGTTGCGTGGCCGCCACTCTTTGCAGCGGCGGCGAAAACACGCGCGGCGGGGCTAAAGTTCTCCGGGATTGCGCCGAAACAATCCCTGTGCTGCCTCGCGTCCTGGGAGGCTCAGGAGAAATGCCATGAAGATCAACACCTTACCGTCAGCTGACCTGCCCAAGCCGCCCGGCGCCCGCACCGGCGCGGCCGCCAGCCCGGCGCCTGCCCCGGCTCCGGCTCCGACCGCCGCAGCGCCTGCCGCCACCGTGACGGTGTCCAGCCTGGCGCGCTCGATGGAGTCCTCGTCCATCGCCGGTGCCGCCGCAGGTGGCTCCGATTTCAACGCCGAGAAGGTGGCCCAGGTCCGTGCGGCCATCGCCGACGGCTCCTACAAAGTCAACGCCGGCGCCATCGCCGACAAGCTGCTGTCCAACGCCCAGCAACTGCTGCGCCGTAGCGGCGACGCAGAAGACAGCGCCACAGAATCCTGATTGCTCCCCAGGACGAGCCCATGAACACCTCCCGCCCCATGCTCCCGCCAGGACAGGCCGCTGCCTCGCCAGAGGCCGCGGTTGTGCAGGGATTGGCGCGGGTCGAAGCCCAGTTGGCCGCCGTCGGCCAGGCCCTGGTCACGGGTGAGCACAACGCCCTGGAGGCCGCCACCAGCGCACTGCGCGAGGCCTCCACCGACTTCTCCCACTGCCTGGCCCAGCCCGGCGCCGCCGGCGTGCTGGCCGCCAACCCCGAGCTGCAGACGCGCGTGCGCCTGGCCGGCATCGCCCTGGGCCAGCACCGCACCCAACTAGCCCGCCGCGCCGCCGTGGTCGAGCGCAGCCTGGCAGCCCTCATGCCCGGCATCCCCAAGCCCGTGACGTACGGCTCTAGTAGATTTATTGGCTAACCCCCAGGCTACGCGCTTCGCGTCTTCGCCTCCCCCCTTGCAGGGGGCACATCCAGCGGCCCGGCGAAGCCGGTTCCGCGGATGTCTTGGTAGGGAGAGGGCGGTGCCTCTTGTTCGGGTGGCGATTATAAAAAAGATAGCTAGAAGCCCAGGCTGCACCTGGGCTAAAGCCACTTTTCATTCAAAAACGAAATCAGCACCGCCCAGAGCATGCCCGATGCCAAGAACACCGCGGATCTGGCTTTGCCAGTCCGCTGGTGTTGCCCCCGGAAGGGGGTTGGCGAAGACGCGAAGCGCGTAGCCTGGGGGTGAGCCCAGTGACACCCCGGAAGGGGGTTGGCGAAGACACGGAGTGCGTAGCCTGGGGGTGAGCTCAGTGACTCCGCATGCGCGCCCGCAGGCGCGCGATGGACTGGCTGTGCAACTGGCAGACGCGCGACTCGGTGATGCCCAGCACGGCGGCGATTTCCTTCAGGTTCATGTCGTCGTCGTAGTACATGCTCATGATGAATTTCTCGCGCTCGGGCAGGGCCTCGATGGCGGCGACCAGGCCTTCGCGCAGGCGCTGGTCGCGCAGCTGGTGCATGGGGTCGGCATCGGCGTCGCCCACGTGGCGGTCGAGGAAGCCGTCCTGGTCTTCGCCGGCGGTCATGTCTTCCAGGTAGACCAGCTGGGTGCCGCGCACCTTGGCCAGCAGGCTCTGGTAGTCGGGCAGGCTCATGTCGAGCTCGGCGGCGATCTCGGATTCGAGCGGGCTGCGGCCCAGGCGCTGCTCCAGGCGCTGCACTGCGTGCTCGATGTCCTTCTGGCTTTTGCGCGAGCCGCGGCTCATCCAGTCGCCTTCGCGCAGCTCGTCGATCATGGCGCCGCGTATGCGCTGGGTGGCAAAGGTCTCGAACTGCACGCCCTGGCTCACCTGGTAGCGCGACAGCGCCTCGGCCAGGCCCATCATGCCGACCTGGATCAGATCGTCGATCTCGATGTTGGGCGGCAGTTTGGCGATCATGTGGTGCGCCAGCCGCCGTACCAGGGGTACGTACTGGCGAATCATCGCCTCTCGATCGAGTTGGCCTTTGGCGGTGTACATCAGTGGCTCTGTTCAGAACGGTCGAATGCGGAGTGTGCGCCGGTTACGGGCACGGCCAGGACGGGTTCCGGCGCGAGCGCGGCGGCGCCTTCCAGCAGGCGCAGCGCCAGCCGGTGCACGTCGCCGGGCACCGGCGCGCCGTCGGCCGTGGCGGTGCGCACGCGCAGCACCTCGATGCGGCAGCCCAGCCAGTCGGCGGCGCAGCGCGCCAGGTTGTCGCGTGCGGCCCGGGCGCTGCCGGCGGTGACCATGCCGGTGCGGGTGACGACCGAGGCCAGCGTGGGCACGACGCCTGCCTGGTGCAGCACGCGCAGGGATTGGTAGGCCGCCAGCACGCCGCTTTGCAGCGGCGCGGCCGGCAGCACCGGCACGATGCCGCACTGCGCGGTCCAGCGCGCCAGCAGTTCGGCGCTGCCGTAGAGCAGGGCCAGGTCATGCGGGCGCAGCACGCGGGCCAGGCGCGCCAGGCGCGAGGCATGCACGGCCGCAGGCGCCTGGGTGCCGGCGGTGAGCATGGCCAGGCCGCTGGCGGCCGGGAACACGGCCAGGCCCGCGGGCTCGGCGCCCGGGTCCAGCTCGTCGTCGGCGGCCATGCTGCCGTCCAGCAACTGGGCCAGGCCGGGGGCGTCTGCTGTCTCGGCCACGGTGGCGTCGAGCACGGCCACCTGGTAGCCCAGCGCCTGCAGCGCGGCGCACAGCTGCCACAGCAGCGGCAGCTCGGTAAGCGGGTCGCCCTGGCTCACCAGGGCCGCCAGCCGTGGCGCGGCCTGGGGCATCTGCAGCCGCAGGCCGGCGCCCTGGTCGAGGTGGGCTTCAAGCATGGACGGTGCTCCGCGGCCGGGCGGCGGTCGCGGTGGGCGCGGCCGAGGCCTGGGCAAAGAAGAAGTTGAGGTCGGCCGCCTTCGGGTCGAAGGCGGACTTGGCCGGTGCGCGCATGGAGGCGCGCACCAGGTGGCCGGCGTCGGCTTCTTCCCAGTCTTCGGGCACGCGCTGGCCGTTGGCCACGCCGCGCAGCACCAGTTGGTGGCGGATCAGCGCATCGACCGCCGGGCCGAGCTTTACCGCTTCATCGGTCTTGGACAGGATGGCCTGCTGCGCACCGCCGGTCTTGAACGAGGCGACCACGTCGTCCAGCGTGTCGCCATGGCCGCCGGCATTGAGCACCATCAGGCGCTGGATGCCGGGCAGGTCGAGCACGTCGAGCATGTCGCGCTTGCGCGGGTCGCGCGGGGCGACGCCGGTGGTGTCGATCAGCACCATCTTCTTGCCGGCCAGCAGGCCCAGCAGGTCTTGCAGCGCGGCGCGGTCATGCGCCAGGTGCGCCACCACGCCCAGCATGCGGCCGTAGGCGCGCAGTTGTTCGTGGGCCGCGATGCGGTAGGTGTCGAGCGTGATCAGGCCGACGCTGGCCGGCCCGTGCACGCGCGCGCACTGCGCGGCCAGCTTGGCGGCGGTGGTGGTTTTGCCGACGCCGGTGGCGCCGACCAGCGCGAAGATGCCGCCCTCTTCGGCCAGCGGCCGGTTGTCGGGGTCGGTGCGCAGGTTGCGCTCCAGCACATCCATCAGCCAGCGCACGGCCTCGGCCGGGTCGGCGTCTTGCGGCAGGCGCTCGAGCACGGCGCGCGCCAGCGCGGGCGAGTAGCCGGCGCGGATCAGCTTGAGCATCAGATTGGACTGGATCGGGTCCTGCCGCGCCTGGCCCAGCCAGGCCAGGGTGTTGAAGCGTTCCTCGATCAGCTCCTTCATGGACTGCAGCTCGTCCACGATGCCTTGCGAAGGCGCGGCACCAAAGGGTGCGGCCGGGGCGGCAGCGCGTGCGCGTGGGGCTTCCGGCGGGGCTGGGCGCGCCACTGGCGTGGGTGCGCGTGTGGCAATCGGGGCCACCACGGGTGCCGCGACCGGTGCGGGGCGGGCCCGTACCTGTGGTGCGGCTGGCGCGGGTTCTGGGTCGGCCAGCGCCTCGTCGGCGCGCAGGCCTTCAGCCTGGCCGGACAGCGCCTCGTGGCGGCGGCGCAGCATGCGCTCGCGCACGTAGTCCTGGAACGAGAGGGTGCTCATCGCCAGTTGCTCGGTGTCGTCCTGCACCGGGTTGCGCGGCGCGGCGGGCCGGGCGGCGGTGGTGCGTGCCGGGCTTGCGCGCGGCGACTCCAGCTGGGCAGCGGCGCGGCTCTGCAGCGGCGAGGCCGAGGGCGCGGGGGCCGCTGGCTGGTCGTCCAGCGCGGCCAGCGAGTCCTCGGCGGTGGCGACCACTTCCACGCCGTTGGCGGTGGGGCGGTTCGACAGGATCAGCGTGCCTTCGCCAAAGGCGGCGCGGGCCTTGGCCAGGGCCTCGCGCGAGGTGGCGGCGTGGAAGCGTTGGATGTTCATGCGGAGGCACCTCGGAGGATCGGACCGATGCGGATAGTGTGGGTTTCAGGGATCTCGCTGTGGGCGAGCACCTGCAGGCGGGGCGCCACGCGCCGCACCAGGCGAGCGATGGCGCTGCGAATGATGTCGGGCACCAGCAGGCAGGCGGGCAGGCCCAGCTCTTCCTGCTTGAGGGCCACTTCTGCGGCAGAGCGGGTGAGCACGTCGGCCACGCCCGGGTCCAGCGCCGGGCCGCCGGCGCCGCCCAGGGCCTGCACCAGCAGGCGCTCCAGGCCGGGCTCGATGGCGATCACCGCCAGCTCGCGGGTCGGGCCGTAAATCTGTTGCACGATGGCCGGCGCCAGCGCCACGCGCACACGGCGCGCCAGCTCGGCCGGGTCGCTGATGCTGCCGGCGTGCTCGGCCAGCGTCTCGACGATGGTGCGGATGTCGCGGATGTGCACCGACTCATCCAGCAGCAGCTGGAGCACCTTTTGGAACACAGCGATCGGCACCATTTTGGGAACGACTTCCTCGATCAGTTTCGGGGCCAGCTTGGCGACGTGTTCGACGAGCTGCTGGGTCTCGGTGCGGCTCAAGAGCTTGGCTGCCTGCACTTGCATCAAGTGTGACAAATGGGTGGCCATCACGGTTTCTGAATCAACCACGGTAAAGCCGGCCATTTGCGCCGCTTCCTTCTGCCGCTCGTCGATCCAGTGCGCCGGCAGGCCAAAGGCCGGGTCGGTGGTGGGCGTGCCGATCAGCGGCGTGGTGATGCCGCCCGGGTTGATCGCCAGGAACATGCCGGGGAAGGCCTCGCCCTCGCCCACGACCACACCGCGCAGGGTGATGCGGTAGCCGCTGGGCTTCAGCTCCAGGTTGTCGCGCACGTGCACGGCGGGCGGCAAAAAGCCCACCTCTTGCGCAAACTTGCGGCGCACGCCCTTGATGCGGGTCAGCAGGTCGCCCTGGCGGTTCTTGTCCACCAGCGCGATCAGGCGGTAGCCCAGCTCCAGGCCCAGCAGGTCGACCGGCTGCAGGTCGTCCCAGGAGGCTTCGCCGTCGGGCTGCGCGGTGGTGGCCGCAGCGGCTGCGGCGGCGGCCGGATCGGCCGGCGGCGGCCGCTTGTGCAGGCGCCAGGCCATGTAGGCGATGGCGCTGCCCACGCCCAGGAACACCGCGTGCGGCATGCCCGGGATCAGGCCCAGCAGGATCAGGATGCCGGCCGTCAGCCCCAGCACCTTGGGCGAGTTGAACAACTGGCCCAGGATCTGGCCGCCCACGTCCTGCTCCTTGCCCACGCGCGAGATCACCATGGCCGCAGCCACCGAGATCAGCAGGCCCGGGATCTGCGCCACCAGCGCATCGCCCACGGCCAGCAGGATGTAGCTGTCGGCCGCCTGGCTGGCCGACAGGTTGTGCTGCAGCACGCCCACGGCAAAGCCGCCGACGATGTTGATCAGCAGGATCAGGATGCCGGCGATGGCGTCGCCACGCACAAACTTGCTGGCGCCGTCCATGGCGCCGAAGAAGTTGGCTTCCTCGCCCACCTCGACCCGGCGCTTGCGCGCCGTGGCCTCGTCGATCAGGCCGGCGTTCAGGTCGGCGTCCACCGCCATCTGCTTGCCGGGCATGGCGTCCAGCGTGAAGCGGGCCGAGACCTCGGCGATGCGCTCTGCGCCCTTGGTCACCACCACGAAGTTGATCACCACCAGGATCGCGAACACGATCAGCCCGACCGCGAAGTTGCCGCCGATCAGGAAGTGGCCAAAGGCCTCGATCACGGCACCCGCCGCGCCGGCGCCGGTGTGGCCTTCCAGCAGCACG